>NZ_JBEZWE010000001.1:920217-1231679 GCF_040637405.1 Streptomyces sp. NPDC029526 | reverse complement strand
GAGTGCGACCGCGTGGGCGACGGCAGGGCCGACTACTCGCACAAGCACCGTCGCCATGGCGTGAACGTGCAGGTCGTGACCGACCCGACCGGGCATGTGCTGTGGATGTCGCCGGCCTTGCCGGGCCGGTGCCACGACCTGACCGCGGCCCGCACCCACCGGATCATCCGGATCTGCGAACGCCAGGGCGTCCCCGTCCTGGCCGACCGCGCCTACCAGGGCGCCGGCCCCTGGGTCACCACCGGACGCAGACGGCCGCCCGGCGGGCAGCTGTCTGCGACACAGCGGACGGTCAACCGAGCACTGGCCACGTCCCGGGCACCCGTCGAACGGGGCATGGCACTGCTGAAGTCCTGGCGGATCTTCCGAAGGTCCCGGATCAGCCCCAACCGCATGACGTCAGTCACCAAAGCCGTCCTCACCCTGGAGAGGCAGCGCTGAAAACGCTCAATGAAGTCTAGAACGGTGAGTACAGGCTTGGTGTCCGAGCGGCGAAGCCCCCGACCGAGCTGTTGGAGGAACACCGTGGCGCTAGAGGTGGGGCGAAGTAGCAGGAGAGTGTCCACATCGGGGACGTCGACGCCCTCGTTGTAGAGGTCGACGGAGAAGATCACCTGGACCTCACCCGACCTGAGGTCCGCCAGTGCCTGGCGCCGCTGGTCTGCCGGAGTCTCCCCAGAGACAGCGATTGCGGCGAAGCCGGCTGAGCGAAAAGACTCCGCCATGAAGCGGGCATGAGCGACGGAGACGCAGAACCCCAGAGCCCTCATACGGCTGGGGTCGGATACCTTTTCCTCCACAGCCTTCACGACGAGAGCGGCGCGGACCTTGTTTCCCGTGACGACGTTGCTGAGTGCGACCGGGTCGTACGCGCCGCGCTTCCACTCCACGGAGCTGAGGTCCGTCGTGTCACTGATGCCGAAGTAGTGGAAGGGGCACAGAAGCTTGTTATCTAGTGCCTCCCACAGGCGCATCTCGGCGGCGATGCGGCCATCGAAGAACTCGTCTTGAATATTCTTGCCATCCATGCGCTCAGGTGTTGCCGTCAGCCCGAGTAGCTCCACTGGTTGAAAGTGGTCCGCGATCTTGCGATACGTCGGTGCGGTTCCATGGTGGAACTCGTCAAATACGATGACGTCGAAGTGGTCGGGCGCGAGACGATCCAGTGCTCGTGCGTTGAGAGACTGGACACTAGCGAAAACGTGAGTCCAACGCTCGGGGATCTCGCCGCTGTGAAGGTACTCGCCGAAGTTCGCATCGAGAAGGACCTCTTGGTAAGTCCGCATGGACTGCTGCAAGATCTCTTTGCGATGGGCAACGAACAAGAGACGTAGATCGCGGCCGTGGTCGTGTCGGAGCTGCTTGTAGTCCAGCGCCGCCATGATCGTCTTTCCTGTGCCGGTTGCAGCTACCAGAAGGTTGCGGTGACGATCATGTAGTTCGCGTTCGACATTCAAGCGCTCCAGCATGTCTCGCTGGTAAGGGTAGGGCCGCACTTCGAGACCGGACAGCGTGATTGCGTGGCGTGCGCCGGATGTGCCGCCCGCCACAACCAGTGCTTCCTGGAGGCGACTTCCGTCGGCCTGCGGGTCATACGTTTCGAAGGAAGGATCGTTCCAGTACGACTCGAACGTCGCCTCAAACTTGCGCATTACATCAGGCGTGGCGACGGAGGATAGGCGAACGTTCCACTCCAAACCGTCCAAAAGGGCTGCCTTCGACAAGTTCGAACTTCCAACGTACGCCGTGTCATAGCCACTATCGCGCCGGAATAGCCATGCCTTCGCGTGTAGCCGCGTGGAGCGGAGCTCGTAGTTGACCTTGACTTCGGCATCGAAGTCCCGGACCAGGCGGTCCAACGCTCTGCGCTCCGTCGCTCCGATGTAGGTGGTGGTCAAGACTCTCACGGGGACCCCTCGTTCACGCGCCGCCTGGAGGGACCGCTCGATGACGCGAAGCCCGTGCCATTTCACGAAGGCGCACAGGAGATCGACTCGGTCCGCAGTGGCGAGTTCTGCACGCAGCTCAAATCCGAGGCTCGGGTCTTCAGGAGAGTTGGTGAGGAGCGCGGTATCCGAGAGCGGGATACCCGGCCGCACAGCGAAGACCCCCGGTGCCTCATGCTTCGCAATGGCCAGAAGCTGCTGGGGGCCCGCTGCGATGAGGTCCACCCACTCTTGAGCACCGTGCAGCGTGCTGATGGACTCCAGGATGTGGTTGGCGGCGTGGACGCGCTCCTCGGCGGGCAGATTTTGCAGGACGCGGCGTACCGTGCCTGAGATGTGTCGTGCGAGCACATGTGGGACGGACTCAGGACCCACCATCTCGCTGATCGGATGCCAGCCAAGTTCGGGAAGCTGCTTGAGCTGCTGCTCGAAACGGAGCGTGATCAACTGTTCGTACAGGCCCGCGGTGGGTTGGGTCATTTCCTCCAGCTCGGACACACGGGCTCCTCTGGTTACGCCGGACGTCTCGGATCATGTGTAACAGAGCGTTCTGACAGTCCGAGGCAGAGATGGCCGGTTTGGTCCGCTGACCAGTCACAAGTAGGCCGGTTTGGGCAGAAGTTGATGCTAAATGATCACCATCGCTCCACCATGGGGCGATGGGAATCGAACGCGTCATCGGCCACATAGAGGGCGTGCCTGTGGGGTCGGTGTTTCATCGGCGCTTGGATGTGCAACGCGCCCACCTGCATCAAACGAACCAGCGGGGGATCTCGTGGCTGGTGGACACGGACGGCAGCAGGGTTGCTGACGCGATCGTCCTACATGGTGGCTATGTGGATGATCAAGACGAATGGGAACTGATCAAGTACACGGGAGCGTCCGAGGGTAAGGATAAAGACTCCACAGGCAGGCTCCTGCGCAGTCAGTCATGGTCCTACCGGGATAACGCCGCACTCTTGCTGAGCTACGAACGCAGGTACCCGATCCGCGTGATCCGAGGATATGAGGGCGATCCGCGGTACTCGCCCTCCAATGCATATAGGTACGACGGGTTATACGAGATAGTGGACGTGCGCACCGCAGCGTCTCAACAGCCAGCGCCCGACGGGGCGCAGATTGACATCTGTCAGTTTGACCTGCGACGCCTGCCCGACCAGAACCAAGTGCAGACCTCCGTCGAGCGCCGCCTCATGGGCCTGTTGGACGAGCTGTACGAAGCGGACGCTCGGGAGGAGAGGTTCCCACGGTCACGCACGATGCGGGTGCGTCGCCTGATTCGTGACACTGCAGCGGTTCAGCGGATCAAGCGGCTCTACGGAGGTCGGTGCCAGATGTGCGGACTGCGACTCCTGGGCCCCGATGACACCCCGTACTCCGAGGGAGCGCACATAAGGCCCCTGGGCAGGCCACACCACGGGCCTGACATTGAGCCCAACATCCTGTGCCTGTGCCCGAACTGTCATGTGCGGCTTGATATCGGTGCAGTTGTTCTGGGTGAAGCCCACACGATCATTGCCCGAGCTGATCTGTCAGGAAGCACCCTTCTCCCGAGGCTCACGGTGGAAGATGGCCACGGTGTTCATCCGGACTATCTTGATTATCACCGGCGGTATTGGGAGGCTCAGGGCTTTACCGCGTCGGGGTAAGCCCCGTTGAGGCAGGGGCGTTACCGATTGGGTCTTACACTTCCCCCATGGTGCAAAGCAGCGCAAAGGACGTGGACGCCTACCTCGCCGAAGTGCCGGAGGAGCGGCGGGAGGTTCTGGCCGGGCTGCGCGAGCTGTGCCGGGCCGAGCTCGTGGGGTTCGACGAGGTCATGGCGTACGGGATGCCCGCCTATGTGCGGGGCGGGGGTGGGGGGACCGCGGAGATCGCCTTCGCGAGTCAGAAGCAGTACATCTCCTTCTATCTCATGCGCGGTGATGTCCGGGAGGCGTTCGAGGAGCGTCTGGCGGGCCATGACATGGGCAAGGGGTGTCTGCGGTTCCGCAAGCCGGCGGACGTCGACTTCGAGCTGGTGCGGGATCTGCTGAGGGCGACCGCCGCGGAGCCGGGGGCGGCCCGCTGACAGGGACGGGCGCGTGCCCGGGGCGGCACGGCGGACGCGATGGCGGTGCGCCGCGGCTGCACTCCCGCCCGGCTGCCGTCCCGCCCCGGCGGCCGTGGTGCTTCGGCGGACGGGGCGCGGCCCGCGCGGGCTGTCAGGCGGTCCCGTGGCACTCCCCGTACGTCCGGCCCGACCCGCACCAGCAGCCCGCGCCCCGCTCCGGCGGCCACGCCACCGCACGGCCGCGGGCCGCGAGGGTGGTGGCGTACTGGGGGAGGAGGGCGGCGTCGTCGGGGGACGTGCCCTCCGAGGCGGCGAAGGCCTCGTAGGAGGGGACGGTGCCGGTGACGATGCCCAGGTTGGGGGTGCCGGAGGCGGCGAGTTCGCGCAGGGCCGCCTCTATGGTCGCCAGGTGGCGTTCGGGGGAGGGGTATTCGGCGGCCAGTGCCGGGTAGGCGGCGAGCAGTTCGGTCAGTTCGTCGGTCTGCCAGTGCAGGACGGCGACGGGGAAGGGGCGGGACAGGGCCTCGCGGAAGGCGCCCAGTTCGGCGCGCAGGCGGCTGATCTCGGCCTCCAGCTCCGCCGGGTTCTCCGAGCCGAGGGACCACACGCGCTTGGGGTCGTGCAGTTCGTCCAGGGTGACCGGCAGGGAGTGCACCGAGTCGGCCACGGCGTCCCACGAGTCGTGCGGGGCGCCCAGCATGCGGCGGACGCGGTGGCGGCCGAAGAGGAGGGGGCGCGCGGCCCGGGTCGGTTCCGTGCCGTCGGGCAGCAGCAGGCGCACCGCCTCGGTGAACGTCTCCTGCGCGGCCTCCAGCTCGTCGTGCGCCTCCAGCGCCTCGGCGATGATCACCCAGGCCGCCGGGTCGTGCGGGGACGCCGTGCGGATGCCGTCGATGATGGCGCGGGCCTCTGCCTCGTGGCCGTACTCCCACAGGTTGGCCGCCTTGAGGGCGCGGACCAGGAACGGGCTCTCCAGCGGCTCGCCGGAGGACAGCAGGCGGTCGTAGAGGGCGGAGGCGGCGGGACGGTCGCCGGACAGTTCCCGGTGGGCCGCGGCCCGCAGCAGCAGGGCTTCCGCGTCCTCGGGGTACCGATCCGCGATCCGCTCCAGGCGGTCCGCTTCCGCGATGTGGTCGACGTTCTCGGCAGGCGTGTCGGGGCGCATGGGGGACACCGTACTGCCGACGGGTGACGGGCGTGAGGGAGCGGTCGGCCGCTGGACGCCCCACCGCGCTCCTGGACGCCCCACCGCGTTCACCGGGCCTTGCGCCCGTCCGCGGCCTGTCCTGTATAACGAGACCAGCCTGTATGACGAAATCAGCCTGTGTGCCGGATCCAGGCGGCGCCCGGCAGGGCCGAGCGGCGCCGGGCGGCACGGGACAGGTCCGTGACCGGTGACGAACCAGGGGGGGGTGACGGCGGTGATGTCACGTCGGAGTGTGCGGCCGCGCCCCGCCGGGGGCCGCCTCCTCGCCGTTCTCCTCGTCCTCGTCCCCTTCGCGCTGCTGCTCGTCGCACCCGACGCCGCCGGCGGGCTGTCCGCCGGTGTCGCGCTCGCCGCCACCACCGCCGCCGGGGCCGCGCTCACCGTCTGCGCGCTGGTGTCCGCGCGCTGCGCGCCCGCCGTGCCGCCCACGCGGGTCCGCACGGCGATGCGGGACCGGAAGCTGCGGACCGCCTTCCTGCCGCAGCGCGACCCCGACGCCCGGGGCCGCACCCGGCCACGGGCTCCCTCGGCCGCCCTCCCGGCGACCGCCGCCGCGTAGGGCCTTCCGGCGACCTCCACGTTCTTCCGCGTTCCGCGTTCCGCGTTCCGTGTTCCGTGTTCCGCGGTGCGCGTTCCGTGCGCGTCTCTCCGGCCGGCCCTGTGCGGGGTCGTGTCGTCATGCCGTCCTTCCTCCCTCGGTGTCCCGCCCCCGCGGCCCGGGACGCCGTCCGGCACGACGAGACCCCCGGAGGGCTCACCCATGTCCGTCTTCGCCAGCCTGGTCGAGCATCTGGCCGACCTGCTCCAGCCGCTGTTCGGCGCCGCCTCGGCCGCCGCCGCGATCGTCCTGTTCACCGCGCTCGTACGCCTCCTCGTCCACCCCCTCTCCCGGGCCGCCGCGCGCGGCCAGAAGGCGCGGGCCGCCCTCCAGCCGCGCATCGCCGAACTGCGCGCCCGGCACCACCGTGATCCGGAACGGCTTCAGCGGGCCGTGCTCGCCCTGCACGCCGAGGAGAAGGTGTCCCCGCTGTCGGGGTGCCTGCCCAGCCTGCTCCAGCTCCCGGCGTTCTTCCTGCTCTACCACCTGTTCTCCAGCGAGACGGTCGGAGGGCGGGCCAACGCGCTGCTCGGGCACGAGCTGTTCGCGGCGCCGCTCGGCGGGCGCTGGACCGACGCGCTGGGCGACGGCGGGGTGTTCGGGGCGGCCGGGCTCGTGTACCTCGGGCTGTTCACCGTCGTGGCGGTCGTCGCCGCGTTCGGCTACCGGCTGACCCGGCGGTCGATGGCCGCCCACCCCGCGCCGGCCGGGGGCGGCGGTGCGGCGGAACCGGTCCCGGCGCCCGGCGTGGCCGCGGTGACCCGGTTCCTGCCGTTCACGTCCTTCTTCACGCTGGTCACCGTGGCCGTCGTGCCGCTGGCCGCCGCGCTCTACGTGGTGACGAGCACGACCTGGAGCGTGGTGGAGCGGGCCGTCCTGTACCGGTGACGGCGGGCCCGGCACGCGGGCCGGGCGGGTCCAGTACGTGAACGGGGTCTTGCCGCGTGGACGCGCACTGTGGAGGATTTGCCGAGTCCGCCGAGGGGGCGCGTCCCGCCGCACCGGTCGCTCCCGTCGGGCGGGCTCACGATCGAGCCCGTCCGCCGGGCTCACGATCGAGGGAGACGTGACCATGAAGCTGCTGCGAGTCGGTACGGCGGGACGGGAGCGGCCCGCGCTGCTCGACGACAGCGGAACTCTGCGCGACCTGTCGGGCCTCGTCACGGACATCGACGGCACGCTGCTCTCCGACCCGGAGGCGCTCGCATGGATCCGGACGGCCGCCGCTGCCGGTGAGCTGCCGGTGCTGGACGGAGCCGGGCTGCGGACCGGCCCGCCGGTGGCCCGCATCGGCAAGATCGTCTGCATCGGGCTCAACTACCACGACCACGCGCGGGAGACGGGGGCCGAGCCGCCCGCGGAACCCGTCGTCTTCCTCAAGGCGCCGGACACGGTCGTCGGGCCGGACGACCCGGTCCTGGTGCCGCGCGGTGCGCGCAAGACGGACTGGGAGGTCGAACTCGCCGTCGTCATCGGCCGTACGGCGCGCTACCTCGAGTCGGCGGAGGAGGGGCTGGCCCACGTCGCCGGGTACACGATCGGGCACGACGTGTCCGAGCGGGAGTTCCAGATCGAGCGCGGCGGGACCTGGGACAAGGGGAAGAACTGCGAGACGTTCAACCCCCTCGGCCCCTGGCTGGTGACCGCCGACGAGGTCCCCGACCCGCAGGACCTGCGGCTGCGGCTGTGGGTCAACGGCACGCTGCGGCAGGACGGCACGACCGCCGAGCAGATCTTCCCGGTGGGCGAAGTCGTCCGCTACGTCAGCCACTTCATGGTGCTCCGCCCCGGCGACGTGATCAGCACCGGCACACCGGCCGGCGTCGCCATGGGCCGTCCCGAGCCGAAACCGTACCTGCGCGCGGGGGACGTGGTGGAGCTGGAGATCGACGGCCTGGGGCGGCAGCGGCAGGAGCTGCGCGCGGCCTGACCAGGCAGGGCGGCGACCTCCGGCGGGGTGAGCCCGGTGGGCGGGCGGCGAGGGAGCAGCGGCCCGGTGCCCTCACCGCCCGTCCCGTGCCGCCCGCCCGCGCGGTTGCGGCGGGCTCAGCCGTTCCGGAGTCGCAGCCGGAAGGCCGGGCAGACGTCCGGGTCGTCGTCCGCGTAGACGTACAGGTGTCCGTCGCCCTCGGCGATCGACAGGGAGTCGAGGGTGTCTCCGTCCAGGAAGCGCCGCGGCGCGGTGAACGAGAGGGACAGGCGCGCGAACTCGGTGGCCGTGGTGCCGCCCTGTACCACGGCCCACGTGCCGGACCCGTCGAACGTCCCGCCCAGCTCGCCGTCGTACCAGTCGCCCGTCGGCCGGCCCCGCACGGTGACCGTGCCGCCGGACGGCCGGCTCCCGGACGCCTTCAGGGTGAGCACCGCTCCTTCCGCGTCGCCCTCACCGCCGTAGGTCCCGGCGAGTTGCCCGGAGGTGGCGCCGACCGCCTGCCGCCCAGGACAGCCTTCGACGCCGTCGGCGGCGGACGAGCAGCCCGGCAGGCAGGTCAGCAGAGCCAGCGTGGCGGCAGCCGCCGGAACGCGTCGTCGGGACACCGGCTCACTTCTCCTTCGCCGGAAACGGTTCGGCTCAGATGGTCTCCTGCCGGGGTCCCCGGCCCACCCCCGGCCGGGTATAGCACCGCGTTATCGCCAACCGTTAGTACCCCGTTGGACGAATCTTCGGGAAGCTGTGCCGTGCCCCACGTCGAACTCCTGTGTCACGGGCCGGAGTTCGGGTGGGGTGCGGCCCCGTGTTCCTCGCCGGGCCGCGTCCCCCACAGCTGAGCACGCGCCCCCTCGCGTGCCCGTCGAATCGAGGAACCTTGCGCATATCCCGGCTCGTTCCCGCGCTCGCCGCCGCCGCGGTCACCGTCCTCGCACTCCTCAGCCCCACCGCCGCCGCGGCCGAGGCCCCGGCGCCGCCCCCGAGCACCAAGGCGCCGCAGCCCATCATCGGCGGCGGTCACGCCTCCAGCGGTCCCTGGGCCGCGCGGCTGTTCTCCAACGGCAGGGAGACCTGCTCGGCCACGATCATCGCGCCGACCTGGATCCTCACCGCCAAGCACTGCGTCACCGGCGGCGGGCTGTCCTTCCGCATCGGCAGCCTGGACCAGCACAGCGGCGGCACCGTCGCCAACGGCGTCCAGACCTACACCCACGGCTCGGACCTCGCGCTCGTCCGCCTCGACCGCTCCGTGTCCGCCACGTACGCGCGCCTCGGCCAGCCGGGCACCGTCCGCGTCGGCCAGAACGTCCAGGTGTACGGCTGGGGCGCCACCTCCCGGTGCGGCTCCGAGGCCAACTGCCAGTCCCGGTACCTGAAGGTCGCCAACGTCACGGTCACCGGCGGCTGTTCGGACGCCTACGGCGGCTCCGCGATCTGCGCCCGGCGCGGTGACGGCATCACCGCCGGCGGCGACTCCGGCGGTCCGATGATGGCGAACGGCGTCCAGGTGGGCGTCGCCTCCACCAGCGACCGCCAGACGACCACGGCGTACACCAACGTGACGGCGTACCGCTCCTGGATCCAGTCGGTCGCGGGCGTCTGAGCCGCACGACGTACGACGACGGGCCCGCACCGCGCGGTGCGGCGGTGCGGGCCCGTCGGTGCGGCGGCTCGGCTCAGCGGGCGGCCAGGAACCGCTCCAGCGCCTCCACCACCATGCGGTGGTCCTGGAGCTGGGGCAGCCCCGAGACGGTGACGGCGCCGATCACGCCCACGTCCGTCACGGTGATCGGGAACGAACCGCCGTGCGCCGCGTACGTATCGGGGTCCAGGCGGGAGGACGCCTCGAAGGTCGTCCCCTTGGCCCGGTGCCGGGCGCCCACGAGGTAGGACGCGGAGCCGTAGCGCTCGACGACCCGGCGCTTGCGGGCGATCCAGGCGTCGTTGTCCGGCGTGGAGCCGGGCAGGGCGGCGTGGAACAGTTGCTGACCCGCGCGGTGGATGTCGACGGCGACCGGGGCCTGCCGCTCCCGGGCCATCTCCACCAGGAGGGAACCCAGCTCCCAGGCGTCCTCGTGGGTGAACCGGCGGAAGACCAGGCGCCGTTCCTGCGCCTCCAGCTCCTCGACGGTCGGGGTCACCTCGGGCCTGCTCACAGTGTCACCGTCACCTTCTCGGCGGCCGAACGGCGCGCCGCCTCCAGGACGTCGAGGGCGTCGGCCGCCTCCAGGGCGGTCACCGGGTTGGGGCCGCCGTCGCGCAGGGCCCGCGCCACGGCCGCGTAGTAGGCGGGGTAGTCGCCCGGCAGCGTCTCCACGGCCCGTCCGCCCCCGGTCACCGGGGACTCCCCGGCGCCGAGACGGCCCCACAGCTCCTCGGGTTCCGTGCCCCAGGCGGCGGCGTCCGGGCCGGGGCGCGCGCCGTCGCGCAGGGCGGCCTCCTGCGGGTCCAGGCCGTGCTTGACGTAGCCGGCCTTCGAGCCGAGGACCCGGAAGCGCGGGCCGAGCTGGGCCGTCGTCGCGGAGACGTAGAGGTGGGAGCGGACCCCGTTCGCGTGCGTGAGCGCGAGGAACGTGTCGTCGTCGGCCATCGCGCCCTCCCGGCGGAGGTCCGACTCGGCGTAGACGGCGGTCACCGGACCGAAGAGGACCAGCGCCTGGTCGACGACGTGGCTGCCGAGGTCGTAGAGCAGGCCGCCGATCTCCGCCGGGTCGCCCGACTCCCGCCAGCCGCCCTTGAGCCGCGGACGCCAGCGCTCGAACCGGGACTCGAAGCGGTACACGTCGCCGAGTTCGCCGTCGGCGACCAGCTTGCGCAGGGTGAGGAAGTCGTTGTCCCAGCGGCGGTTCTGGAAGACGGAGAGCAGCAGCCCGCGCTCCTCGGCGAGCGCCCCCAGCTCCCGCGCCTCGGCCGCCGTACCGGCCAGGGGCTTGTCGACGACGACCGGCAGGCCGGCCTCCAGGGCGGTGGTGGCGAGCGGGACGTGGGTGCGGTTCGGGGACGCGATGACGACCAGGTCCAGGTCGGCGGCGCGGGCGAACAGCTCGTCCGGGCTCGCGGCGATCCGGACGTCCGGGTGCGCGGCGCGGGCCTGCTGCTGCCGCTCCGGGTGGGAGGTGACCACCGTGTCGAGCGCGAGGCCCTCGGTGGCACCGATCAGCGGGGCGTGGAACACGGAGCCCGCGAGGCCGTAGCCGACGAGGCCGACGCGGAGGGGGTTGCCAGTCATGCCCCTACTTTCGCAACGCTGTTGCCAAAGTGCAAGCAGGAGGGACAATGGCCCGGTGAACAGGACGAACGGCGGACCGGGACGGGGCCTGCGGCAGGTCATCGGCGGGGCGGCGGCCGAAGGCCCGGCGCGCGGTGCCGGGGGCGTCAACCTCCTGGCCCTGCGCAGCCACAACTCCGCCCTGGTGCTGGACCTGCTGCGGACCGCGGGTGCCGAGGGCATCAGCCGCCTGGAACTCGCCGAACGCACCGGGCTCACCCCACAGGCCGTCAGCAAGATCACCACCCGGCTCCGGGAGGACGGCCTGGCGGTCGAGGCGGGGCGCCGGGCGTCCACCGGCGGCAAGCCGCGGACCGTGCTGCGCCTGGTCCCGGAGGCCGGGCACGCGGTCGGCGTGCACCTCGACCGGGACGGACTGCGGGCCGTCCTCTCCGACCTGGACGGCAGGGTGGTGGCCGACCGGCGCGCCCCGCTGCACCTCGGTGCCGGCGCGGAAGCGGTGCTGACCCGGGTCGCCGAGGTCGTCGGGGCACTGGGCGCGCCCGGCGCGCACGGGGCCGGGGGCGGTACGGGGACCGCGGGCGGGCCGGTCCGGACGCTGCTCGGGGTCGGCGTCGCGCTGCCCGGACCGCTCGATCACGCCCGGGGCGTGCTGCACCGGGTCACCGGCTACCCGGACTGGGACGGCTTCCCGCTGCGGGACGCCCTGGCGGACCGGCTCGGCGCCCCGGTCGTCGTCGACAAGGACACCAACGCGGCGGCCCTCGGGCTGGCCGTCGCCGGTGAGGGCGGTTCCTTCGCGTACCTGCACCTCGGGACGGGCCTCGGGGCCGGACTGGTGATCGGCGGCAGCGTGCACCGGGGACCGCGGACCGGCGCGGGGGAGTTCGGCCACCAGGTCGTGCAGCTCGACGGACCGCGCTGCCCCTGCGGCGACCGGGGCTGCATCGAGGCGCTGTGCCTGGACGCGGTGGCCCGGGGCGACACGGAGGAGGCGGCCCGGGTGCTCGGCACGGGAGCGGCGAACCTCGTGGGACTGCTGGACATCGACCGCGTTCTGCTCGGCGGGCGCACCATCGAGGCGGCCCCGGACACTTTCGTGCGAGGTGTGCGCGCCGTGCTGGACGCCCGCGCCCGGCGCACGGGGGACCCGCCCGTCACGGTGCGCCTCGCCTCCGGCGACCGGACGGGGAACGGTTCCCCGGGCGGTGGCGCCCGGGACGGCGACCGTGAGGGCGGCGGCAGCGGCGCCGGTCCGGCTGCGGGGGACGGCGCCGCCGGGATCGCGGAGGGAGCCGCCCAGCTGGTCCTGGCCCCGATGTTCGGCCGGGGCGACGGTTAGGGCTGTTCGGCTGTTCGGGAAGTCCCCCGCCTGCCCGGCGACGCCTGGTGCAGGCACGCTCGCGGCGTCGTCGGGCTCGTCCCGAGACGCCCAGTACACCCACTGCCGGGTCGACGCTCCGCCGTGCGAGCTCCGCCGTCCGAGTTCCGCCGTGCGAGTTCCGCCGTGCGAGCTCCGCCGTGCGATCGCACGCCCCGGACGCCGCCGGGCCCGCCCTCCGGGCGGACGACGCTCCTTGCGGAACACGCCCCAGCACCCACCCCGCCCCCGGGCAGGGGACGGCGGCCCCTGCGCCGGACGGACGGAAGACGGGGCCCGTCCGGGTGGCCTTCCCGCGTGTCGGGGAACCGGTGGCGCAGTAGCGGCAAGGAGTCATGGCATGCGCCCCTGCCTGCCCGCCGCCTGCTGCCTGGTGGCGGCGGCCACCGTTCTCCCCGTCGCCGGGACGTCGGCCGCCGCCGCGCCCGCGGACGCCCTCCCCGCCACCGTCGCCTGTGCCGCGGCCGGCGACCGCGAGTTCCCGCTCACCACCCGCCTCCACGGCGGCCCCGGCACCTACACCGCCGGGGGCGGCTTCGGCGTCTGGTACGTCGACCTCACCAACACCACCGACCGCACCTGCACCGCCGTTCACCCCGTGATCGTCCTCGTCGACGCGGAACGGGCCCTGAAGCCCGGCCAGGCCACGCTCGAGTTCTACGACCGCGGGCGGGACACGGACGCGGACGAACCGACCGACGGGCCGGAGAAGTCCGAGGCGCCTGAGGAGGGCAACGGGTCTGAGGAGGCCGACGGATCCGACGGAGCCGAGAAGAACGACGGCCCCGACGCGACCGGGACGAGCGACGGAGCCGGGGAGTCCGGGGCCACAGTGGAGACCGGGGCCGCCGACGGAGCCGATGCCACCCGGGAGACCGGCGGCACCGACGGAACCGGTCGAGCCGACGGCGCGGAGGGCCGGCCGCACCCCGTCCGCCTCGAACTCACCGACCAGGACGAACTCGTCGGGGCCCTCGCCGACGACGAGGCGGGTTTCCCCGGCTTCACCGTCGCGCCCGGCCGGACGCTCACCGTGAAGCTGCGGCTCCAGTTCACCTCGGACGCCGTGGCCAACGAGGTCGTCGCCAACGCCGCCGTCGTCCAGCGGCACAAGGACGACGGCGACTGGGTGGGCCAGTCCAACGACTACCGTTTCCGCATCGACGCCCCCTCCGGCACCGGCACGCGCGACCCCGCTCCGGACACCACGCGGGACACCGGGACCACCCGCGCCCCGAGCCCCGGCCCGCACCCCCGCCCCGGCGACAGCACCGGCCCGCCCCCCGCCACGACCCCGGACGGCACCGTGGCCGCCGACCCACCCGCTCCCCCCGCCGCGTCCGAGGCCCCCCTCGCCGACGAACTGGCCGCCAGCGGTATCGGCACCCGCACCCGTGTTCTCGCCGGAGCGGCGGCGGCCCTGCTCACCGGCGGAGCCGCGGTGCTGCTCGCCCGTCGGCGCGGCTGACCGGCGGACGCCATGCCTGAGTGGAGCTCCCGGGGACCGTCAGCCCCGGCCTCCGGACGGATGGGGCGGGGGACGGACGTGGCCCCTCCCGACGGACCCCGCTCCCGCACACCCGCCGGCCCCTCCCGGGCACCCGCCGCTCCATTCTCGGGTCCCCGCCACTGCGCCGCCCCCGGGCCCTTAGCGGCTGGCGCCCGAGCCCCCCGCCGACCCGCCGACCCGCCCCAGACACCACACCGTCCCGCTCCCCGGCGCAGGCCCGGCCGGCCGCACCGGGCCCCGCCGCCATTCCCACAAGATCCCGGTCTGTTTAGGCTGGGGCGGACGCAGCACCGCGTACGGCAGGAGATCCGGCACATGGCAGACCGCAAGCCCATCGAGTCCTGGCTGACCGACATGGACGGGGTGCTCATCCACGAGGGAGTCCCGATCCCCGGCGCCGACGCCTTCATCAAGAAGCTGCGCGAGTCGGGGAGGCCGTTCCTGGTCCTGACCAACAACTCGATCTACACCCCGCGCGACCTGCACGCCCGCCTGCGCCGCATGGGCCTGGAGGTGCCGATCGAGAACATCTGGACCTCGGCCCTCGCCACCGCGCAGTTCCTGGACGACCAGCGCCCGAACGGTTCCGCCTACGTCATCGGCGAGGCCGGGCTGACCACCGCGCTGCACGACATCGGTTACGTCCTCACCGACCACGAGCCGGACTACGTCGTCCTCGGGGAGACCCGCACCTACTCGTTCGAGGCCATGACCAAGGCCGTCCGGCTGATCAACAACGGCGCCCGGTTCATCGGTACCAACCCGGACGAGACCGGCCCGTCCACCGAGGGCCCGCTCCCGGCGACCGGCGCGGTGGCCGCGCTGATCACCAAGGCGACCGGCAAGCACCCGTACTTCGCGGGCAAGCCGAACCCGCTGATGATGCGCACCGGCCTGAACGTGCTCGGCGCGCACTCGGAGACCAGCGCCATGATCGGCGACCGCATGGACACCGATGTGCTGGCCGGTATCGAGGCGGGGATGCGGACCTTCCTGGTGCTCACCGGACTGACCCAGGCCGACCAGGTCGAGGACTTCCCCTACCGGCCCTCGAAGGTCCTGGACTCCATCGCGGACCTCGTCGACCTCATCTGACCGGCTCATCCGACCGGACGGCCGCACCGCGCCCCTGGCCCGGCGCGAACCGCCCGCCGCCCGGACCACGGCACCCGCCCGTCCGCCCCCGGCCGGACCCCGCCCGCCCCTCGCAGCCGGACCCGGACCCTGGGGCTCGGCCGGGGTCCGGCCGAGCCCCAGCGGCCCCGCCCCCGCACACCCCCTCCGACCTGCGGCGTTCAAACCTCACCCGACCCGGCCGCCACCCGGACGGCGTAATCACGGCACCCGCGAGGATGCGTGCACCCCTCTCGCGGGGGAGGCTCCGTGTGTCTGGAGGTTCACGATGCGTTCCATGAGACTCACTCTCTGTACGGGAGCCCTGGCCGTGGCCGCGCTCACCCCGACGACGGCGTACGCGGCGGACGGCGGTGGTGTCGCGGTGACCCCCGCGGCCCCGGCACCCGGCACGGACGTCACCCTCCGGGTGGCCGAGTGCGCCGAGCGGACGGCGGTGGCCGTGTCGGCGGCGTTCGTCTCCGAGGTCCGGCTCAGCGTCTCCGACGGCGTCCTCGTCGGCGAGAGCCGCGTCCGGTCCTCCCTCACCGCGGGCGTGTACGACGTGAAGGTGAACTGCGGCGGCACCGACCGCCGGGGCACGATCACCGTGGCCCCGGCCCGCACCCCGTCCGGCGGCCACGACGAACCGGCCGGCGACCGGCCGACGGCCCCCGCCTCACCGGTCGCACCGGTCGACGCGGGCGGCGGCGGCACCGCGCGGCTGGCGTCCGCCGAGGCCGAGGACGGCCCCGGCACGGCGCAGGTGGTGACCGGCCTGGCGCTCGCGGGAGCCGCGGCGGTGGCCGTCGCCCGCGGTCGCGTCCGCCGGAGCGGCGGGACGGCCTGACCATGTCCGATCAAGGATCCGTCCGGCCCGGTTCGGGCCGGCTGCTCACCGGGGTCGCCTGGGTGGTGTTGCTGCTCGGCCTGTGGCTGTGGGGCCGCGACGCGACCGACGCGCGCCCCGGGGCGACCGGGCCCGCCACCGGTGACATGGCGGCGGCCGGGCGCCCACCGCAGGTCGAACTGCCCCCGGCCCACCGGCCGTTGGGTGAGTCGCTGCCCGAGCGCCTGGTCATCCCCGGCCTCGACGTCCGGGCTCCGGTGGTCTCCCGCGGCCTCGACGAGCGGGGCGCCCTCGACCCGCCGCCCTTCGACCGCCCCGAGGTGGTCGGCTGGTACGCGGACGGGGTGACCCCGGGGGCGCCCGGCACCGCCCTGATGGTGGGTCACGTCGACACCGAGACCCGTCCCGCCGTCTTCTACAAGGTGAGCGCGCTGCAGGCGGGCCAGAAGATCCAGGTGGTCCGCGCGGACGACGAGGTCGCCGAGTTCACCATCGAGGGCGTCCAGGTCCTGGAACGGGACGGCTTCGACGCCCGGCAGGCGTACGGGCCCCGCCGGGACGGCCGGGCCGAACTGCGCCTGATCACCTGCGGCGGCACCTTCGACGAGGCCACCGACAGCTACACCGCCAACGTGGTCGTCTCGGCCTACCTGACCGGAACGAGCACCGAAGCCGAAACCGACACCGACACCGGCACCGGTTCCGACACCGACACCGACAGCGGCCCGGGCACGAGCACCGTCGCCCGTGGAGCCGCCTGACGCTCCCGTCGCGAGCACGAGAGGTCCGGGCCGGCCGTGCGGCCCGCCCGGACCCTTCGCGCTGACGCACGACGCAGGCACGACGCACGCACGACGCACGATGCACGCGCGCCCCGCACTGCCCGGGCGCGGGGACCCTCCCTACCTCCCTCTCGCACGGGCGCCGGCCCGGCCCACCCCCCTCCCTGCGGCCCGGCCGCCGTACCACTCCGCACCCGGCAGCCGAGCCGGTTCGGTCGGCCCTCGTGGGTGTCCCGGCACGTATGTCAGGATTGGGACCCGAACATCGGAACAGAGGACCGGGAGCAGCGGTCCACGGACGGCGGCCGGGGAGCAGTCCCCCGCGGCGGTCCTGGAGCGGACCGGTCCGGAACAGCACACCCGGACACCGGGAACCAAGTGCACCCAAGGGGGGTTGGATGTACGGCAGCAGGGGGGTCGGGGCGTTCGCCGGGAGGCGGGCGTCCGCAGCGGTGCTGGGGGCGGCACTGCTGATCACGGGGTGCTCCTCCGACGGCGACGGCAAGGGGGACGACCCGGAGTCGGCCGGCACGGGGATCGCGCAGCAGCCGAAGGAGGCCGACCCCTACTGGGTCAATCCGAACGGCACCGCGGCCCGCGAGGTCGCCGCGCTGACCGAGGCCGGCAAGAAGGACGAGGCGGCGCAGGTCCGCAAGATCGCCGAGCAGCCCGTGGCCGAGTGGATCAGCCCGGAGAATCCGGAGGAGCAGACCCGCGGCTTCACCGAGGCCGCCGCCGAGGCGGACCGCACGGCGCTGCTCGTCCTCTACAACATCCCGCACCGCGACTGCGGGCAGTACTCGCAGGGCGGTGCCGCCGACGGCGACGCCTACCGCGACTTCGTCGACGGCGTCGCCAAGGGCATCGGCGACCGCCCGGCCACCGTGATCCTGGAGCCCGACGCGGTGCTCCACCTGGTCGACGGCTGCACCCCGCAGCAGTTCCACGAGGAGCGCTACGACCTCCTCAAGGGTGCCGTCGCCAAGCTGAAGGGCCTGAAGGACACCAAGGTCTACATCGACGCGGGCAACGCGGGCTGGGGCAACCCCGACCAGATCTTCGACCCGCTGAAGCGGGCCGGGATCGACCAGGCCGACGGCTTCTCGGTGAACGTCTCCAACTTCTACTCCACCGAGGACTCCATCGCCTACGGCAAGCAGCTCTCCGCCAAGGTCGGCGACAAGCCCTTCGTCATCGACACCAGCCGCAACGGCAACGGCCCCTACACCGAGGGCGCCGCGGACGAACGCTGGTGCAACCCGCCCGGCCGCGCCCTCGGCGAGACCCCGACGGTGAAGACCGACGACCCGCTGGTCGACGCGTACCTGTGGATCAAGCGGCCCGGAGAGTCGGACGGCGAGTGCAAGGGCGGCCCGAAGGCGGGCGAGTGGTGGGAGGACTACGCCCTCGGCCTCGCCCGGTCCGCCGACTGACGGGACGCGAGCGACGGGCCGTCACCCGACGGCCCTGCACGGGAACTATCGGAGCACAGCGGACGCGAGCAACCACCGCAGACACGACAAAGGGGCGCCCCCCAAGAAGGGCGCCCCTTTCCCGTCGGCGTGACGTATCCCGTCAGCGCGACGGCCCCGGAACCGTCACCGGCCCCGGAACCGTCACCGGCCCGGGACCGGCCCCGGGGCCACCGAACGCCGAATGGGCCTACGGCACCTGGACCCACCGGGCCTTGCTCGGCGTGCCGTCGGAGTCCGTGGCGAACAGCATGTACCAGCCCGCCTGGACCAGGTTGCGGTTCTTCGGCACGGTGACCGTCAGCTTGTCGCCGTCGGCCTCGAAGTCCAGCGCGATCGAGCGCTGGTCCACGTCGGTGACGTGGGTCGAGGCGCTCGGGCGGATCAGCCGGACGTTCTTGATCTTCGAGGCGTCCTTCGAGGTGTACGTGCCGGACCCGCCGCGCTCGATGGTCTCCGGACCGTCGGCCAGCTGGGGCTGCTCACGCTCGCCGTACAGGTACGGCGGGGTGTAGATCTCGATGCGCTGCTCGAACTCGCCCGGCTTGGTGTTGGCCTTGTCCGCGTAGAGCGAGTCGGAGCCGAAGAACATCACCCGGCCGTCGGGCAGCAGGATCGAGCCGGCGTGGTAGTTGCGGCCCACCAGCGGGTCGGCGACCTGCCGGAACTCGTTCTTCTCGGTGTCGTAGATCCGCGCCTCCAGGATGTTGGAGTCGCTCCGGCCGCGGTAGTCCTCCGAGCCGCCCGAGACGAGGATGTCGTCGTTGGGCAGGATGGACGCCTGCGGGTAGCGGGTGCCCTTGTCCAGCGACGGGCCGTCGACGAACTTCGGGTCGTCGGCCTTGAGGTCCACGATCCGGGTCTTCTCGCTGGCCTTGCGGGACTCGCCGACGCCGCCGCCGCCGATCACCATGTAGCGCTCGTCCTGGGCGGGCGGCAGCAGCACCGTGTTGGACGTCTCCATCATGTCGGGGTCGCTGAGCCCGGGGATCTTGGTGAACTTGTTGCTCTCCACGTCCCAGACGCCCGGGTCACGGCCCTCGTCGGCCGGCCCGTAGCCCGCGTTCGAACCCGAGTAGAAGACCTTGCCGTTCTGCATGAGGAACAGCGCCGGGTAGGTCGGGAACTGGCGGACCTTGTCGGTGTAGGTCCACTTCTTGGTCTCGGGGTCGTAGATCTCGTTCTTGCCCGGGACCAGCTGGCCGATGTCGTCGAGGCCGGAGACGCTGAGGATCTTGCCGTCGCTCAGGGTGGTGAGCGTCGGGTACCAGCGTGCCTCCTTCATCGGGTCGACCTTGATGTACTTCTCGGCGACCGGGTCGAACTCGAAGGCGTCGTCGATGCCCTGGAAGTCCTTCTTGTCCAGGGCGAGCTTCTCGGCGATGCCGTACGTGTTCTGCTTGTCCTCGCCGGTGAGACCCTGCACGGTGTAGTTGTCCTGGGTGCCGGTCTCGTACTTGGCGCCCTCCTTCTGCGCCTCGACGTAGGTCCGGCCGTACCCGGGGGTGTTGCCCAGGAACTCGCCGGTCTCCTTGTCGAAGTTCTTCTTGGCGCGCGGGACGAGCACCGGGTCCTTCGAGACGAAGGTCTTGCCGTTCTTCTTGCCGACGAACTTGGTGCCCGCCGGGAGGGTGATCGGCTTGTCCGGGTTCTCGTTGTGGACGACCATCAGGCCGCCCGCCTTCTTCACGTCACCCTTGAGCTTCTCGTACCGCTTGGTGCCGCCCGCGATCAGCAGGTTGCCGTTGGCGAGCTGGGTGTGCCCCGTGCAGAACAGGTCGCTCGGGGTCGGCACCTTCTTGATGGTCCCCTTGACCGGGTCCCAGATCCGCGTGTCGTACTTCTTCGCGTCGAAGTTGTCCTTGTCGTTGCCCGACCCCGCGACGAGCAGCACCTTCCCGGTGCGCAGCAGCGCCGCGTGGATCGTGTTCTGCCGGTACTTCTCCGGGAACTCGATGATCTCCCAGCGGCCGTTCTCGGCCTTGTACTCCGGCTGATTGATCTTGTACGCGTGGTACTTCTCCGTACCGAAGCGGTAGAGCCACGGCCCGTTCATCCCGGCCAGCGCGAGTACCACCGTCGTGCCTATCGCGATGCGACGTGCGCGACGACGGCCAGCACGGTCCTTCATTTCTTACGTCCCCCAAGTCCACCAAGGGCGATCTGCATGGTCTGGTCGTTGCCGGGGTTGCCGCCCCCGGTCCCGCCCGGGCCTTCGGGGCCCCCTGTTCCGCCCGGTGCGCCGTGCGAGCCGGCCCAGCTGGGACCGCCGGTCCGCGGCGCGTCCGGTGCGTGCTGCTGCTGCGGCACGGCCGGCGCCGGGTCCGAGGGATGGGCGGCGGCCGGCTGCCCCGCGGCGTGCGCGCCGGGCTTCTTCCTGTCCTGCCGCATGCCGTGGCGCCAGGCGAACATGGGCGCCGCGGTGATCAGCAGGGCGAACGTGGCCCAGATGACCATCGCCGGGTGGTCGTGTCCGAAGACGAAGCCCGCCGCGATGGAGCCACCGAAGATCGCGATGAAGTACCAGTGGTAGCGGAACGTGCCGAACCAGGTGTCCGGGCTGGCCGAGTCGCCCTTCGGGGTGACCACGAACTTGCTCTTGCGGCGCAGCACCGAGTCGATGAGGGCCTTCGCGTAGAGCGGGGCGGACAGCGCGGACATCACCATGCCGGCCACACCGCCGGAGCCCTCGGGCTCGTGCGGCGAGACGTTGTGGCGGCGGTTCCAGATGTACAGCCCGATCTGCAGCGCGGAGGCGTTGCCGTAGAGCATCAGCCAGATCGTCGGGTCGATGTTCACACCCGAGGCGCCCAGACCCAGGAACAGCGCACAGCTCAGCGCCGCCAGGATCCAGTTCATGGCCGCCATCGGGTAGAAGATGATCATCATCGTGTAGTTGAAGAGCTTGCTCGGCGGGAGCGAGTAGAAGCCCTTCCAGTACTGCCCGATGATCGTCTCGTACGTACCGCGCGACCAGCGCATCTGCTGGGTGAAGAAGTCCGTCCAGGCGTTGGGGCCCTCACCGACGGCGAGCACGTCCGGGGTGTAGACCGAGCGCCACTTCCGGCCCGTCTCCGGGTTCTTGTGACGGTGCATCTCGAAGCCGGTCGCCATGTCCTCGGTGATCGAGTCGTACAGACCGCCGATCTGCTTCAGCGCCTTGATGCGCACGGCGTTCGACGTGCCGACGAACATCGGCGAGCCGTAGCGGTTGCCCGCCCGCTGGATCAGGGCGTGGAAGAGGAACTGCTGCGACTCCGCGGCCTTGGTGACGAAGTTGTCGTAGTTGCCGTACACCTGCGGGCCGATGACGAAGCCGACGTCCGGGTCACGGAAGAAGCCGAGCATCCGCTCCAGGTAGTTCGGCAGCGGGACGTGGTCGGTGTCGACCGAGGCGAAGTAGTCGTAGTCGTCGCCGTGCGCCTCGAGCCAGGCGTTGTAGTTGCCGTGCTTGGTCTTGGCGCGGTGCGGCCCTTTGGGCATGTTCCACTTCGCGACCCCTTTGCGGGAGAAGTGGTGCACCCCCAGGCGCGCGCAGACCTCTTTGACCTCGGGGTCGTCGCCCTCGTCGAGCAGCCAGACGTGCATCAGGCCCCGGTGGCGGATCTTGACGGCCGCCTCCAGGGTCTTCGTCACCATCTCCAGCGGCTCCTTGCCGGGCACGAAGGAGGTGAGGAAGGCCACGCGGGTGCCGGTCTCCGGCACCACCGGGATCGGGTCGCGGGCGACGAGGGTGGCGTGCGCGTTCGACAGCACGTTCATGCAGCGGAAGAACTCGATCAGGCCGATCGAGACGAGCATCACGATGTCGAGGGCCGGCAGCCAGTCGAACGCCGGGTGGTCGCGCTCGGTCCAGTGCGACGGCTGGAGCAGCCACACCAGCAGCACCAGCGACAGCACCGGGGCCGCGGCCAGCATCAGCGCGATGCGGATGCGGTGCGGTTCCTGGCCGATCAGCGAGCGGTACTGGACCTTGTACGGCTTGGTCGGATCCGGCTGGGTGAGGGGCCCCGCGAGCCGGCTGTAGTGCTCGTAGTCGTATCGCGGCAGCGTCTTCTTGATGCGCCGGAACGCGCCCGTGTTGCCTGTCCGGTGGGCAGGCACCCTGAGCTGGGTTGTCTGGGACGGGTCGTCGTCCCTATGGGCGCCCGTCGGCGTCGACGTCATGAGTCATCCCCCCACACGCGGGTCACCCGCGTGTTTCGTCGCTTCCTTCCGCCCGCGTCCGGTCCCCCTCGACCTTCACGGACGTATCAGTGGTAGACCGCTGTCACCACGTCCCGCACACCTTATAGACACGGCACAGCGCCCTTCCGGTTGCACGACGCCCCCCTTGGCATCGCCCCCCGGACCGGTCCGCCGGACCCGTCCGGCGGCAACCGGTTTCCCGCCCCCGACAACCGCGAACCCGCAGAATGTCGAAGGACTCAGGTTGTACGGTGCCCATCATGATCGCAAGGTGCGATACAGGTGTTCACCGGTCATTCGCGCCCATTGTGACCCCCGGGAGGGGGCCGCGGAGGACGGTTGCGTCCGATGGACCGCAGTCCTGTACGGAACGACCCGCGATCCGGTAGGGGCGACGGACCACGGTCCTGCACGGACCACGGACCGCAGTCCTGCACGGACCACGAACCACAGTCCTGGGCGGACGACGGACCGCAGTCCTGTACGGACGGCGGGCGCCGACCGCTCACCGCGTGGTGGAACGCGGCCAAATGCGGACGGGCCCCCCGGTCACGAGGAGCCCGTCCAGTCGGTGCGCCGCCAGGGACTCGAACCCCGGACCCGCTGATTAAGAGTCAGCTGCTCTAACCAACTGAGCTAGCGGCGCGCGCTGACGGAGACACTCTACAGGACCCCGCCGGGTGGTCCGGACCGCCACACATCCCGCCCGGAGCACCCCGGCCGCCTCCCCGCTTACATCATTCGGACCGTCAACATGCGCATCACGACGACAGTTGAGAAACTGATCACCGTGCACAGGTGTGGAGATGTTCACCGGAAGTGTGAGGGGTATCGCATGGAGTCCCCGGTATTCGAGGAATTCGATCCCGCGAGCGATTGCGAGTGCCCCGGCTGTGTTCACGGGCGTCGAATTCTGCCGCAGGGGCCGGCCGGCCGTCCGGCCGCCCACCGGACGGTGGTCGTGGCGGCCGCCGCCTCGACGGTGATCGGGGGCGCCGCGGTACCGGCCCTCGCCGCCCCGCAGTCCGCCCAGCGGCCCGGCTCCCCGGACGTTTCCGCAGCTGACGAGCCCGACACTCCCCAGGGGCAGCGGGCCCCGCTGCACGGCCCGAGCGCCCAGACGGCCCTGCCCGCGGCCCCCACGAGCACCCCGGCGACCACCCGGGCGGAGATCATCAACCGGGCGAAGACCTGGGTCGCCGCGAAGGTCCCGTACAGCATGACCGCGTACTGGTCCGACGGATACCGGCAGGACTGTTCGGGTTATGTCTCGATGGCCTGGAACCTCGCCGGAAACGAATGGACCGGAAGCCTCGGAAAGTACGCCGACAAAATCACCAAGGACGAATTGCAGCCCGGCGACATGCTGCTCTTCCACAACCAGTCCGACCCGCACGCGGGATCCCACGTCGTCCTGTTCGGCGGCTGGACGGACCACACGCGCACCGCCTACGTGGCCTACGAGCAGACCCGCCCGCACACCCGCCGGCTGAACACCCCGTACGCCTACTGGAGCGACTCCTCCCGCTACGTCCCGTACCGGTACAAGGGGGTGACGAGCGGCACGGCCGGCTCCGAGCCGGACACCGCGAAACCGGCCACCCCGGTGGCCACGCCCTTCCCGGGGGCCGCGTACTTCGGGCCGGGGGCGAACAACGCCCACGTCACCCGGCTCGGCCGGATGCTGGTCGAGCGCGGCGGCGCCCGCTTCTACACCGTCGGCCCCGGCCCGCGCTGGACGGAGGCGGACCGCAGGGCGACCCGGGCGTTCCAGGAGGCCCAGGGCTGGCGGGGGGCCGAGGCGGACGGGCTGCCGGGGCCGGTGACGTGGGAGCTGCTGGTGACCGGCCGCGGCAAGGACGTCCGGGCCGCGGCCCCCGGCGCCGGGACACCCGCCTCGCCCGGGGTGCCCGGCTACCCCGGGCGGGCCTTCTTCCGGCCCGGCGCGCACCACGACCACGTCACCGTCCTGGGGCGGCAGCTGGTGAAGAAGGGCTTCGGCCGGCACTACACGACAGGACCGGGCCCCCGCTGGAGCGAGGCCGACCGCCGCAACGTCGAGGATTTCCAGCGGGCCCAGGGCTGGCGGGGCGGGGCCGCCGACGGCTACCCGGGTCCGGAGACCTGGCGGCGGCTGTTCTCCTGACGGCCGGGGAGCCCCCGGCCCGTCCGTGCGCCCGCCGGTGACGCGGGCGGCACCCGGCCGCCCGGCCCGGCCGGCCGGACCCATCCGATGTGACGCATCTGGCGCGGAGGCTGGAGGCACGCATGACCACGACCACGTCCCACACCCCGGAGTCCGAGCAGCCCGCGGAGGGCGGGCCGGCCGCTCGTCCGGCCCGGCTCATCCACACCGAGTCCACCACCGAGATCCCCGTCCACCTGCTGTTCCGCGACGACCCCGACCCGGCGCCGGTGCCGCTGCGGCCCGCCGTGGTGGCGCGCCGGCAGGGCACCGGGGAGCAACCGCGGCTGCGGCGCCCGGCCCCCGAGAGGCCCGAGGCGCTGCCCCGGGTCGACCCCGACCTGGTGGAGCGGCCCGCGCGGGTGCTGCCGGGAGCCGTGGGGGTGCTGGCCGGTGTGTGCGGGGCGGCCGGCTGCCTGGCCACCGCGTGGTGGAGCGGGGCGCTCCCGCCGCTCGCGGCCGGGGCGCTGGGGCTGCCGTCCTCGCCTGTGGCCGGGGCCGGCCCCGCGCAGTGGGCGGCGTACGCGGTCGCGGGGGCGGCCGGACTGTTCGGCTTCGGCGGACTGGCCCGCGGGCGGACCGGCCGGGCCTGGGTGCTCGGCCTGTTCGGTCGCTACCGGGGGACGGTGCGCCGGACCGGGCTGCTGTGGGTGAATCCGCTGCTGCTGCGCCGGCGGGTCGACGTGCGGCTGCGGCACTGGCGCAGCGAGCCGATGCCGGCGGCGGACCGGGGCGGGGTCGCCCTGCGGGTGGTGGTCACGGTGGTGTGGCGGGTGCGGGACACCGCGCGGGCCACGCTCGGGGTGGAGGACCACGAGACGTACCTGCGCGAGTGCGTCGAGGCGGCGCTGCTGCGGCTGCCGGTGGAGGCGCCGGGCGCGGGCCAGGGGGCGATGGACGCGCTGCGTGACGCGCTGACCCGTCAGGTCGCGACGGACACCGCGCCGGTGGGGGTGGAGGTGTTCGCGGTGCGGCCGGTCCGGGTGGAGTACGCGCCGGAGGTGGCCGCGGCGATGCACCGGCGCCGGATGGCGGCGCTGGACGCCCGGCACCGGGCGAGCGTGCTCAGTTCGGTCGTGGACTCGGTGGAGGACACGGTGACCCGGCTGACCGTGCGCGGGCTGGTCGAGCTGGACGACTACGAGCGCAAGGCGCTGGTGAAGGACCTCACGGTGGCGTTCTGCGCGGGGCGGGGCGAGGCGGTGCCCTGACCCGCGTGAGGGCCGTCCTCCGTGGGTGGTTGAAAGCGTCGTGCATCTGGTCTGGACATGTCCATGCCGCAGTCCTACGCTCAGACTTGGTCTAGACCTACTCGCACCACCCTGCACGGCTCACTGACACCCCCACGTTCACCAGGAGCGGCAGCATGCGCACACGGACCAAGCTGTACGCAGCCGCGGTGGGACTGGCCACGACCGGAGCACTCGCGTTCTCCTCCGGCGGGGCCAGCGGCCACGGCTACACCGACCTGCCGGTCAGCCGGCAGAAGCTCTGCCAGAACGGCACGGTCACCAACTGCGGCGCCATCCAGTGGGAGCCGCAGAGCGTCGAGGGACCGAAGGGCTTCCCCTCCTCCGGGCCCGCCGACGGGCGGATCTGCTCGGGCAACAACACCCGGTTCTCCCAGCTCGACGCCCCGCGCACGCCCTCGGGCGGCGCCTGGCCCACGACCCGGGTCAGCGGCGGCCAGAACTACACCTTCCGGTGGCAGTTCACGGCCATGCACGCCACGACCGACTTCAAGTACTACGTGACCAAGCCGGGCTGGAACCAGAACCACGCCCTGACCCGGTCCGACCTCAACCTCACCCCGTTCTTCACGGTGCCCTACAACGGGCAGCGGCCCCCGCAGACCCTCTCGCACACCGGAAGGCTGCCCTCGGGGCTGAGCGGACACCACGTGATCGTGGCCGTCTGGACGGTCGCCGACACGAACAACGCGTTCTACGCCTGCTCGGACGTCACCTTCTGAGCCGGCCCGGCGGGGCAGCCCCGGAACCCGGCCGCCCCGCCGGAGCGAACCGCCGGGACCGTACCGGCCGAGCGGGCCTCGAGCCCCGAGCCCCGAGCCCCGAGCGCGAGCCGGAGCCGGAGCCCGGGCCTGAGTCCGGGCCGGCGCTCGAGCCCGGGTCGGCGCCCGACCCCGGGCCGGAGAACACCGAAGGGCCTCCCGCTCCCACGAGAGGCCCTTCACCGTGCGCCGCCAGGGACTCGAACCCCGGACCCGCTGATTAAGAGTCAGCTGCTCTAACCAACTGAGCTAGCGGCGCATGACTCCCGCCGTCCGCTTCCCGCGGTCGGCGACGCGAAAAATAATACCCGCTGCCCAGGGGTGCTCCCGACCACCGCCCGCCACCGCCCGGACCACCGAGCCGGGCCCGCCGCGGGGCCTCGCACCGGGCGCCGCTGCGGGTCTCGCACCGGGCGCCGCTGCGGGCCTCGTGCCGCTCAGATCGTCAGCGACAGCAGCACGGGGGCGGCGCTGCGGTTCAGGGTCTCGGCGGCCCGGCGCAGCCGGTGGGCGTGCTCGACCGGAAGCGACAGGGCCAGGCAGCCCACCGAGGAGCCCGCCGTGATCGGGACGGCCGCGCACACGGTGCCGACCGCGTACTCCTGGAGGTCCAGCACCGGGACCGAGGGCGGCTGGGTGGCCAGCTGGGACAGCAGCAGCTTGTCGCTGGTGATGGTGCGCGAGGTGAGCCGGGCCATCCGGTGCCGGGCGAGGTGGTCGCGCCGTCCGCTGTGGTCCAGCTGGGTGAGCAGGCTCTTGCCGACCGCCGTGGCGTGCGCGGAGCTGCGGAAGTCCACCCACTCGTTGACCTTCGGGGTGGCCGGGCTGTCGGCGTACTGGGTGACCTTGACCTCGCCGTCCTCGTACCGGCTCACGTAGACGGCGGCGCCGACGCGGTCGCGCAGCCGGTCCAGGGTGCGCTGGAGGGTGTCCCGCACCGCCTCGTCGTGGCCCTCGGCGGCACCGAGGCGGGCGAACGCCTCCCCGGTGACGTAGGCGCCGTCGGCGACCTGCTCGACGTACGCCTCGCGGCGCAGCATCCGCAGCAGGGTGGTCAGCCGCTGCCCGCCGAGGCCGCTCTCGCGGGCCAGGTCGTGGTCGGTGACTCCGGTGGTGTGCCGCGCCACCGTCTCCAGGACGCGCAGGGCGTCCTGGGCCGAGTGGTACGGCGCGGTCGGCTCGTGCTTCAGCGCCACGGTTTCCCCCTGCGCTCGCTCGGTGGGCCGCGATCCGGTCGGCGAATCCCGTCCACGATAGCCGCCGAGCGGCCGTCGCAGAGGGGGTGTTGACAAGATTGCGGCACCTCCGAACTGCGGCGCAGACCCTCTGGCATATGCGGGCGACATGAGCCAAGGCGTGGACCTCGGCTCTTCGCCCGCACACACCCCGTGGTCAGAGGACCGCGCTGAGGAACTCCCGGGTCCGGTCGTGCTCCGGTTCGCTGAAGATCTTCTCCGGCGGCCCGGACTCGATGACCCGGCCCGAGTCGAACATCAGGACCTGGTCGGAGATGTCCCGCGCGAAGTTCATCTCGTGGGTCACGCACAGCATCGTGATGTCCGTGGAGCGGGCGATGTCCCGCAGCACGTCCAGCACGCCCGCGACCAGCTCCGGGTCCAGCGCCGAGGTCACCTCGTCCAGCAGCAGCACCTGCGGCCGCATGGCGAGCGCCCGGGCGATGGCCACCCGCTGCTGCTGGCCGCCGGACAGCTGCGCGGGGTGCTTGTCGGTCTGGTCGGTGAGGCCGACCAGCTCCAGCAGGTCCCGCGCCCGCTCCTCCGCCTCGTCCTTCGACAGGCCGAGGACGGTGACCGGGGCCTCGGTGATGTTCCGCAGCACGGTCATGTTCGGGAACAGGTTGAACTGCTGGAACACCATCCCGATCTTCTTGCGGACCTCGCGGACCTGCTTCTCCGGCGCGGGGAAGAGCTGGTCACCGTCGACGGTGATGGTGCCCTCGTCCGGCTTCAGCAGGGTCATCAGCAGCCGCAGGATCGTGGTCTTGCCGGACCCCGACGGGCCGATCAGCGTCACGTGCTTGCCGGCGTCGACGGAGAAGTCCAGGTGGTCCAGGACCGTGTGGTCGCCGAACCGCTTGGTGACCTGCTCCAGCCGGATCAGCTCTCCGGTGCTGCGCGGGGTCCCGGGCTTCTTCTCGAACGGTACGTGGGTGTCAGTGGACAAGGCGTCGCTCCAGGGCTCGCAGGGCAAGGGATGCCAGGTAGGAGATGACGATGAAGGCGACGCCGATCACCGTCAGCGGCTCGGTGAACTGGAAGTTCTGCTGGGAGAACAGCCGCGCCTGGCCGAGCATCTCCAGCACGGTGATGGCCATCAGCAGCGGCGTGTCCTTCAGCATCGAGATGACGTAGTTGCCGAGGGCGGGCACCACCCGGCGCACGGCCTGCGGCAGGATCACCACGGTCCACGTCCGGCGCAGCGGCAGGTTCAGCGCCGTCGCCGCCTCCCACTGGCCCACCGGCACGGCCTCGATGCCGGCCCGGTAGACCTGCATCGTGTACGTCGAGTAGTGCAGCCCGATGGCGAAGACGCCGGTGGTCAGGGCCGAGAAGGTGACCCCCCACTCGGGCATCACGTAGTAGAGGAAGAACAGCTGCACCAGCAGCGGGGTGTTGCGGACGAACTCCGTCACCGCCCCCACCGGCCAGGTCACCCAGCGCGTCGGCACCCGCATCAGCAGCGCCCACACCAGTCCCAGCGCGAACGAGATCAGCGAGCCCAGGACCAGGATCTGCAGGGTGACCAGCAGACCGTCCCAGAAGTACGGCATGAAATCGGCGACCGCGCCCCAGTCCCACTTCACGAGACACCACTTCCCTCGGGCACGCGCACGGCGGTCTTCTTCGTCGGGGTCCGGCCGACCCCGGCCTTCAGCTTCTTCTCCAGCCCGCGCATGAGGCGGGTCAGCAGGAAGGCGATCACGAAGTAGATCAGCAGGATGTAGGTGTAGATCTCCGCGCTCTCCTGGAGCGCCAGGCGCACCAGGTTGGCGCTGAACGCCAGGTCGCCCATGCCCATGATCGACACCAGGGCGGTGCCCTTGAGCAGCTCGATCAGCAGGTTGGAGAACGGCGGGATCATCTCCGGCACCGCCTGCGGCAGCAGGATCAGCCGCATCCGCTGGGCGGGCGTGAAGCTGAGGGCGATGCCGCCCTCACGCTGGGCCGGGTCGACCGCGGCGAGCGCGCCGCGCACGATCTCCGAGCCGTACGCCCCGTAGGTCAGGCCGAGCGCCAGCGTGCCCGCCCACAGCGGCACCAGCTGCCAGCCGAACGCCGGGGGCAGCACGAAGAACACCCAGAAGATCATCACCAGGGCCGAGGTGCCGCGGAACACCTCGGTGTAGAAGCCCGCCAGGAAGCGGACGAACTTCAGCCGGTGCGTGCGCGCGATGCCGACGACGAACGACACGGCCGTCGCGAGCAGCGCGCTGAGGACGAGCAGCTGGATCGTGACCCAGACGCCCTCCAGTACGCGTTCCCAGAGTCCTGAGGTCATCCGCCGCACAACTCCTTCGCGGTCAGATCCGTCATCTCGTCCTCGGTGAAACCGAAGGGCTTGAGGATGCGGAGCAGCTCACCGCTCTTCTTCAGTTTGTGCAGCTCCTCGTTGAAGGCGTCCCGCAGCTTCGTCTCCGTCGGCCGGAAGGCGAACGCGCCCCCGTCGACGTGCGGCTTGCCGTTGACGATCGGCTTGAACGGCTGGGTGACCTCCGCCTTCGTCGACTTCTTCACCACCTCACGGGTGGTGAGCGCGGTCCCCGCGAACACGTCGACCCGCCCGGCCTCGACGGCGTTCAGGCCGGCCACCTGGTCGGGGACGATCAGGATGTCGCTCTCCTTGTACCCGGCCTCCACGGCGTACGCGATCTCCGCGTAGCCGGTGCCGGTGGCGAACTTCGCCTTCTTCTCGACGACGTCCTGGTAGTTGTGCAGCCCCTTCGGGTTGCCCTTGCGGACGATGAAGGAGTCGAGCATCTGGTAGTCGGGGTCGGAGAAGATGACCTGCTCGCAGCGGTCGGGGTTGACGTACATCCCCGCGGCCACGATGTCGAACTGCTGCGAGTTCAGTCCCGGGATCAGGGAGCCGAACTCGGTGGGGACGGGCTGCACCCGGTCCACGCCCAGCCGTTTGAAGATGACCTGGGCGAGCTCCGGCGCCTCGCCGGTCAGCTCGCCGTCCTTGTTGATGTAGCCGAAGGGTATCTCGCCGGCGATGCCGAGCCGGGCGACGCCTGCCGCCCGGAGCCGTTCCAGCAGGTCACCGCCGTCCGCGCTCGACTCCGTCGGCACCCGCGAGCAGCCGACGGCGCCCAGTGCGCCGAGCGCCGCGACCCCCGCGAGCAGCGACCGGCGCGAGGGCCCGGAGGCAACTCCGTTACGTCTCAGTGGTTGTCCCAGTGGTGGAGCCATGGCGGCGCAGCTACCCGATGGGATGACACTTATTCCGGCCAATTTCAGCCCCGTTCGGCGGTCGGGCGGTCTTGACCGGCACGGGACCATGGGACACATGGTCGACCGATACATCGAGGTCTCGCTGGTCACGCGCGGCGTCACCGCGACCGCCCGGCTGCTGGACGACCGGGCGCCGGTCACGTGCGCGGCCGTCTGGGACGCGCTGCCCCTGAGCGGCGACGTCTACCACGCCAAGTATGCCCGGAATGAGATCTATGCGCTGTTCGAGCCGTTCGCGCCGGCCGAGCCGCCCCTGGAGAACCCGACGGTCACGCCCATCCCCGGTGACCTGTGCTACTTCTCCTTCGCCGGTGCCGAGCTGGGCACCACGGCGTACGGCTACGACCGCGAGGTCCGCCCCGGCGCCACCGTGGTGGACCTCGCCCTCTTCTACGAGCGCAACAACCTGCTGCTCAACGGCGACGTCGGCTGGGTGCCCGGCATCGTCTGGGGGCAGGTGGTGGACGGGCTGGCCGGGCTGGCCGAGGCGTGCAACGACCTGTGGCGCACCGGGGCGGCGGGGGAGACGCTCAGCTTCCGCCGGGCGTGACCGCGCTGCCCGCGCCGGCCGCGCGGGCCACGCCCGCCGCGTACAGCGCGTGCGCGGCGCGCAGCACCAGCGCGTCCCGGTGGCGGGCGGCCACCAGCTGCAGCCCGATCGGCAGCCCGTCCGCGTCCGTCCCCACCGGTACGGTCGCCGCCGGCTGCTGGGTCATGTTGAACGGGTACGTGAACGGCGTCCAGCCCGTCCAGCGGCCCAGCCCGGAGCCCCGGGGCACCTCCGCCCCCGCCTCGAACGCCGTGACCGGCATCGTCGGGGTGACCAGCAGGTCGTAGGTGTCGTGGAACAGACCCATCCGGCGGCCCAGGTCCATGCGCACGTCCACCGCGGCCAGGTAGTCCAGCGCCGACAGCCGCGCACCGGTCGCGCACACCTCCCGCAGCCCCGGATCCAACCGGGCCCGCTGCTCCCGCCCCAGGTGCTGGGTCACCCGGGCCGCCCCGGCGAACCACAGCGTGTGGAAGGCGTCCACCGGGTCGGCGAGGTCCGGGTCGGTCTCCTCCACGTACGCGCCGAGCCCGGCCAGCGCCTCGACCGCCCGCCGCACCGCCGCCGCCACCTCCGGCCGCACCGCCACCTGCCCGCCCAGCGCCGGCGAGAACGCCACCCGCAGGCCGCGCACCCCGCCGTCCAGCTCCGCCGAGAAGGAACCGGCGGGCGGGGCGAGCGCCGACCAGTCCCGCGAGTCCGCGCCGCCGATCACGTCCATCAGCAGCGCCGCGTCCGCCGCGTCCCGGGTCATCGGACCGACGTGCGCCAGCGTGCCGAACGCGCTCGCCGGATACAGCGGCACCCTGCCGTACGTCGGCTTCAGCGCGAAGATGCCGCAGAACGACGCCGGGATGCGCACGCTGCCCCCGCCGTCCGTGCCCAGCGCCAGCGGCCCCGCGCCCCGCGCCACCGCCACCGCCGCGCCCCCGCTGGAGCCGCCCGCGGTGCGCGCCGGGTCGTGCGGGTTGCGGGTGACGCCGCTGAGCGGGGAGTCCGTCACGCCCTTCCAGCCGAACTCCGGGGTCGTCGTCTTGCCCAGGAACACCGCCCCGTGCTCCCGCAGCCGGGCCACCGAGGGGGCGTCCTCGTCCCAGGGCCCCGCCGGGTCGACGGTCAGCGAGCCCTTCAGCGTCGGGGCGCCGCGCAGCAGCAGGATGTCCTTCACCGTGACCGGCACCCCGTCCAGCAGCCCGCACGGCTCACCGCGCCGCCACCGTTCCTCCGACCGGGCGGCCTGCTCCAGCGCCTCCTCGGGCATCAGCCGCACGAAGGCGCTCAGCTCCGGCTGGATCTCCTCGGCCCGCGCGAGCGCCGCCCGGGTCGCCGCCACCGGGCCGGTCTCCCCGGCGCGGTAGGCGGCCAGGAGCCGCAGGGCCGTGAGGCCCGTCGGGTCGGCGGGGGCGGCCGGGTCGACCGGGTCGGTACGGTCGGCCGGATGCGCGGCGCCGGCCGGGTCCGTCGGACGGGCGGGGCGGGCGGGGCCGGTCCGTTCGCGGGGCGCGCCGGATCCGCTGGGCCTGCTCGACTCGGTGAACTCGGTCATCCGCCCTCCCGGGGACGTCAGTGGCCGGGTACGTACCCGCGCTGCTTGTCGACCACGTTCGGCAGCGGCTCGCCCGCCGCCCACAACTCGAAGAACTCCACGAACTGGGCGGCCAGTTCGTCCCGCCAGCCGACCGTGTCACCACTCATGTGCGGGGACACGACCAGCCCCGGCACCTCCCACAGCGGGCTGTCGGGGGCGAGCGGCTCGCTCTCGAACACGTCCAGGGCCGCCCCCGCGATCCAGCGCCGCCGCAACGCCTCGGCCAGAGCGTCCTCCACGACGAGCTGCCCCCGCCCGACGTTCACGAAGTACGCGGAGGGCTGCATCACGCCGAACCGGCGTGCGTCGAACATGCCCCGGGTGGCGTCCGTCAGGGGCGCCGCGGCGACCACCCAGTCCGCGCGGGACAGCAGCCGGTCCAGCTCCCCGGGCCCGTACACCCCCGGGCGCGCGGTCCGCCCGACCAGGGCCGTCGTCACCCCGAGCGCGCGCAGCGTGCCCGCGATCGCCCGGCCGATCGGCCCGGAGCCGACCACGCAGGCGCGCGTCCCGGCGACCCTGCGGGTCTCCCGGTGCCGCCAGGTCCGCCCGCGCTGGAGCTCCAGCGTCCGCGGCAGGTCCTTCGCGTGCGCCAGCACCAGCGCGGCGACGTACTCGGCGATCGCCCCGTCGAAGACGCCCCGCGCGTTGGTGACGACCGTGTCGGAGCCGGCCAGTTCCGGACCGAGCAGATGGTCCACGCCCGCGCTCGCCGTGTGCACCCAGCGCGGCCGGGGCCCCTCGCCGGGCCAGGCGGCGCGCACCGCGTGCGAGGTGAAGTCCCAGACCAGCAGGACGTCCGCCTCCGGCAGCCGCTGGTCGAGCGTCGAGGCGTCCGCGTGCTCGATCCGGGCCCGCCCGGTCAGCCGGCCGAGCCGGGGCGGGGGCTCCGCGTCCAGCACGAGGACCGTGGGGACGGCCGGTACGGGAGGGACGGAAGGGGTGCGGGGGGTGGTCATGACCGCCGTTTCTGCGCTGTGGCCGAAAGTCTCAGATGCGCGGATTGACCACGCTGGCACCCGAACCTACCGTCGTCAACACGGGCGTTCCGACGATCCGTTGCGTGCTCCTTGCGTGCTCCTCACGGGCCGTTCGACGGTCCGTCGTGGGCTCGTCCCCCAGCGTGAGGCCGGTGCTGACATGGACGTCTCCCTTCTCGGTGGACCGGGGCCGCAGCGCGGGGTCGGGGTCGTGGCCCCCTTCGACTTCGCCCTGGACCGGGAGCTGTGGCGCTGGGTCCCCGACGAGGTGTCCCTGCACCTGACCCGCACGCCCTACGTGCCGGTCGAGGTGAGCCTGGACCTCGCCCGCCTCATCAGCGAGCACGAGACCCTCGGCAACGCGGTGCGCACCCTCACCGCCGTCGCCCCCGAGGTCGTCACCTACGCCTGCACCTCCGGCAGCTTCGTCGGCGGCGTGATGGGCGAACGCGCCATGTGCGAGGCCATGAGCCGCACCGGCCGGGTCCCGGCGATCACCACCTCGGGCGCCCTGCTGGAGGCGCTGGTGGAACTCGACGTGCGCCGGGTCGCGCTGGTGACCCCCTACACCGTGTCGGTGACCCGGGCGCTGGAACGGTACGTCGGCCAGGCGGGCGTCGCGGTCACCGGCTGCGCCTTCATGGGCCTGACCCGGCACATCTGGACGGTCACCTACCGCGAGGTGGTCGACATGGCCCGGCAGGCGGCGGTGCGCGGGCCCCTCGGCCCGGCCGACGCGCTGTTCCTGTCCTGCACCAACCTGCCGACCTACGACGTCATCCCGCAGCTCGAAGCCGAACTGCGCATCCCGGTCATCTCGGCCAACCAGGTGACCATGTGGGCGGCGTTGCGCCGATTGGGTACCCGGGCGGTGGGACCGTATCAGGCGCTGATCGACGTGTCGGCGCGCTCCGGGCCCGTACTGCCGGACCAGGCGTCCGGCCCCGTACTGCCGGACGTGCCGGAGAAGAAACAGCAGGAAGGCTGGACATGACCGCACTGGGATTCCTCTACCCGGGACACTCCGCCGAGGACGACTACCCGCGCATGGAGCAGTTGCTGGGCAGCGACGTACGGGTGGACCTGGTGCACACCGACATCGGTGAGGACGCGCACCGGGTCGACGCCCTGCGCGAGATGGGCTCCCCGGAGCGGCTCGCGGCGGGGGTGGAGCACCTGCGGCTCACCGGCGCGGACGCCGTGGTGTGGGCCTGCACCAGCGGCAGCTTCGTGCACGGCTGGGACGGGGCCCAGCAGCAGGTGCGCTCCCTGGCCCTGGCCGCCGGCATGCCCGCCTCCTCGACCTCCTTCGCCTTCGTGCACGCGGTCCGCGAGATGGGGGCCCGGCGCGTGGCCGTCGGGGCGACCTACCCGGACGACGTGGCCGGACTGTTCGCCGACTTCCTGCGCACCGGCGGCATCGAGGTCACCGGCGTGCGCAGCTCCGGCATCGTCACGGCGGCGGAGGTCGGCACCTGGGAGGAGACGGAGGTGCTCGCCCTGGCCCGCGCCGCCGACCACCCCGACGCGGAACTTCTGCTGCTCCCGGACACCGCCCTGCACACGGCCGCCCACATCCCGGCCCTGGAGAAGGAGCTGGGCAAGCCGGTCCTCACCGCCAACCAGGTCACCGTCTGGGAGGGCCTGCGCCTGGCCGACCGCCGGGTCAACGCCCCGTCCCTGGGCGCCCTGTTCACCCGGGAGCCGATCGTCCAGGCGTGAAGGGACGGCTCATCCGCGCGTCAGGGGACGGCTCATCCGGGCGTGAGGGGACAGCTCGTCCGGGCGTGAGAGCGGTCGGGCGTGCGTGCGGCCGGGGGTGCCGATGCCGCCGGGGCGGGGCGGGCGGCCGGGGGCTGCGGGGAACGGGAGGGAGCGGGGCTTCGGTTCTCAGGTGCTCGGCGCCGCCGGGCCGGTCGCCGTGGCGGTCGCCGTAGTGGGCGTTCCGGCCTCGACGTAGTCGGCCACGTCCGCCTCGACACCGGCCCGTGCCAGGAAGTCGGCCGGACTGAACCCGGCGGCCCGGTGCGACGCCTCGACCACCGGCCGGGCCGCCGCCAGGTCGTCGGCGGAACGCCACCGGACCAGGGTGACCACGTTGAACCGGCCGGGCCCGGACCGCTGCTCCAGCAGCACGTCGTCCAGGAAGCCCGGCTGCTCCCGCAGCAGCGCGTGTGTGCGGCGGACCTGGCGCCAGAACTCCTCGCGGGCGGCGTCGGGCACCGCGAACTTGTCCACGCGGTAGACGGTCGTCATCGGGAACCTCCGGGGTGGGTGTCGGTGTCGGTGTCGGGCGGGGCGAGCGCACGGAACGGAACGGGGCGGGTGGGGCGAGGGCCCGTGCGGAGGCCAGTGCGGAGGTCCGTGCGATCGGCTCGGACCGTCGCTGCGGAACCGGTCACGACGCTAGGAGCTCAAGCCCGCTTGAGGTCAAGCACGGGCCGGCCGCCGGCCGCCCCCACGCGTCGGCCGGCCCGACAGTCGGTCACGGAGGCCCGGCGGCGGCCACCCCGGGGCCCAGGCGCCCGCGGCCCCCGCGCACCCGGGAATAACCGGGGACAGTCCCCTGTTCTGCCCTGAAGGCACCGCACCGCATGCGCGCGCCCTTCCGGCGCAGCCGCGCAGCGGTACCACTACCGCCGGGTACCTGCCGGGACCCGGCGAACCGAACGGCCGAGCACTCAGGAGGCACCCCACCGTGGCCGCAGACGACACCGCAGCCGACGAGATCCGCGGCACGGCGCGGGGGAGCGCCCCCGTCCCCCTGTCCGTCCTGGACCTGGTCACCGTGGGCGCCGGGAGCACCGCCACCGACGCCCTGCGCACCAGTGTCGAGCTGGCCCGGCTCGCGGAGTCCCGCGGTTTCCACCGCCACTGGGTCGCCGAGCACCACTCCATGCCGGGGGTGGCGTCCTCCTCCCCGGCCGTGATCCTGGCCCACCTCGCCGCCCACACCACCCGCATCCGCCTCGGCTCGGGCGGCGTGATGCTGCCCAACCACGCGCCGCTCGTCATCGCCGAGCAGTTCGGCACGCTGGAGGCCATGGCGCCGGGACGGATCGACCTCGGCCTCGGCCGGGCCCCCGGCACGGACGGCGCCACCGCCGCCGCCCTGCGCCGCACCGACCGGCTCCACGAGGGCGCCGACGAGTTCCCCCAGCAGCTCGCCGAGCTGACCCGGTTCCTGGACGACGACTTCCCCGACGGCCACCCCTACCGCCGCATCCACGCCGTGCCCGGCCCGGTGCAGGCCACCTCGCCCGGCGGGGTGCAGTCCCCGCACCGGCCGCCGATCTGGCTGCTCGGTTCGTCCGGCTTCAGCGCCCGGCTGGCCGGCATGCTGGGTCTGCCCTTCGCCTTTGCCCACCACTTCTCCGCGCAGAACACGATCCCGGCGCTGGACCTGTACCGCGAGTCCTTCCGCCCCAGCGAGGTGCTCGACGCGCCCTACGCGCTCATCGGCGTCTCCGCGCTCGCGACCGAGGACGAGAAGGAGGCCCGCCGGCAGGTGCTGGCCGCCGCGCTCAACATGGTGCGGCTGCGCACCGGCCGCCCCGGACTCGTCCCCACCCCGGAGGAGGCCGAGGCGTACCCCTTCAGCCCGACGGAGCGGGACTTCGTCGACTCCTGGAACGCCAACGTCGTCTTCGGCACCCCGGACGAGGTCCGCGCCGGTCTCGACGACCTGCAGAAGCGCACCGGCGCCGACGAGCTGATGATCACCGCGAACGCGCACGGCAGGGAGGTGCGCCTGCGCTCGTACGAACTCCTCGCCGACGCCTACGGGTTGCCCACCTCGCCGGCGTCCACGGGGTGACCGCGTCACCAGCGTCCACGGGTTGACCGCGTCACCGGCGTCTACGGTTTGACCGCGACGTCCGCCTGGACCCCGGGCGTGGCCAGCAGCTCGGAGATGCGGTCCGGGGACACCGGGCGCGAGTACAGCCAGCCCTGCCCGGTGTCGCACCCGATCCGTCGCAGCCGGGTCGCCTGCGCCGAGGTCTCCACGCACTCGGCGGTGACGGTCAGGCCCAGCCGGTGGGCGAGCTGCACCATCGCCTCGACGATGACCTCGTCCGCCGGGTTGGGCGGGGCGGCGGCCCGCTCCTCGTACTGGAAGCCCCGGACGAAGGAGCCGTCCAGCTTGAGCACCGACACCGGCAGCCTGCTGAGGTAGGCCAGGTTGGAGTAGCCGGTGCCGAAGTCGTCGATGGCGATCCGCACCCCCATGTCGCTGAGCGCCTTCAGCGCCTGCAGCGGGCGGCCCGAGGACCCCATCACCGCCGACTCGGTCAGCTCCAGTTGCAGCAGGTGCGGGGGCAGGCCCGTCTCGTCGAGGGTCTCGGCGACGTCGGCCACCAGGTCGGAGTCCCAGACCTGGCGGACCGCCACGTTCACGCTGACGAAGATCGGCGGGTCGTCGGGATGCTCCACCTGCCACCGGCGGGCCTGCTCGCAGGCGGTGCGCAGCACCCAGCGGCCGAGCGGCACGATCGAGCCGTCCTCCTCCGCCAGGTGGATGAACCGATTCGGCGTCAGCGTGCCGAACTGCGGGTGGTGCCAGCGGATCAGGGCCTCGACCCCGTGCACCCGGTCGTCCTCCATGCCGACGAGCGGCTGGTACTCCAGCGCGAACTCGCCCCGCTCGATGGCCGGGCGGAGGGTGGAGGCGAGGGCCTGCCGGGTCATGCGGTGGGCGTTGCGCTCCGGGTCGAAGAGGGTCCAGCGGGACTTGCCGTCGGCCTTCGCCCAGTACAGCGTCGTGTCGGCGGCCTGCATCAGCGCGGTCGGAGTGGTGCCGGCGGCGTGCCGCTCGACCACCCCGATGGACGCGGAGACCGACAGCCGCCGCCCGCCGAGGTCGAAGGGCTCCTGGACCGAGGCGAGCACCGACTCGGCCAGTTCGGCGAGCTGTTCGGTGCCGGTGGAGTCCTCCACCAGGACGGCGAACTCGTCGCCGCCGAGCCGCGCCACCAGCGGGGTGGCCGTCCTCGTGCGGCCCGCCTCCTCGGCGCAGCGCGTGAGGCGTTCGGCGACGGCGGTCAGCAGCCGGTCGCCGATGCGGTGGCCGAGGGTGTCGTTGACGGCCTTGAAGCCGTCCAGGTCCAGGTAGCACAGGCCGATCCGGCCGCTGCCGCCGCGTGCGGAGGAGTCCTCCTCCAGGGCGGCCGTCAGCCGTTCGAAGAACAGGGTGCGGTTGGGCAGCCGGGTCACCGGGTCGTGCATCTCCAGGTGGCGCAGCCGCTCCTGCAGTTCGCGGCGGGCGCTGATGTCGGCGACGGCCAGCAGCACGCCGTCGGCGCCGTCCTCGCCGGGGGGCAGCCGGGTCACGGTCACCTGCACCCACAGGGCCCCGGCTGTCGGGTGCTTGAGCCGGCGGGCGCAGCTCAGCTCCGGTCGGCGCCCGCGCAGGACCTCGAGGTAGGCGTGCCAGGTATGGGCGTCGGAGGAGAGGTCCACCAGATCGGCGGCGACCGCGCCGGTCAGTGCGTCCGGGGTGCTGTCCAGCAGGGCGGCGAGGGTCGGGTTGACGCCGGTCACCGTGCCCTCGCGGTCCACCACCGCCATCGCCAGCGGCGCGGCGGTGAAGACCGAGCGGTAGGACGGCACGGAGGGGGGCGGGGAGGAGCGCGTGAACGACGGGGGCGACGGCCGGCCGGTGGGGGAGACCGAGGGGGCGGGGGCCGTACCGGAGGGGGCGGGGGCCCGGTCGGCGGCGGCTGCGGTCGTGGGGGAGGGGCCGGTACGGGTGGACGCCACGATCTCACTCTCCGTGACGCCCGGTCGGTCCAGACCCACTGCGGACGCCGGTCCTTCGGAGGTTCCGCTCACCGCTCGCTCCCGCCGTGCACTCGATTGCCGTTCGTGCAGGAAACTCTCAGGAAGTCTCAGAAAGTGTGCCGATCATAGAGCTCGGCACCACACCCTTCCAGCCGGTGTTCAGTCTCGGGCATGGTCCGCATCTCTGCCAGATCGTTTCTGCTCGCAGGTGGCGGCCTTGCGGGGCCCATCGACCGGTTGTGACGTTCCGTGAACACGCCGGGGGTGTCGCTCGGGCGCGCACAGCGGCGCTCGCTCACCCGTCCGGTGCAGCCGAACAGGGCGTAGTACGACAAACCCCCACAGGCTGGGTGCGGTGTCCCGTGAACCGTCTTCCGGAGGTCTCCCGTGCCGCGTCGGCTCCCGCTGCGAGGACTCGGTCGGCAGGCCCTCCGGGCGGTGGGCCGATCGGGGGTACGGCCCCGACTGCGCAGCACGGCCGCGGTGTTCACCACCATGTCGGCCCTCGCCGCGACCTCGACCCTCTCCGCCCCCTCGGCGGCCGAGCCCTTCTCCCCGGCGGCCTGCGCGCTGACCCGCACCGACGCCCACCACTCCGAGGGCCTGGACACCTGGAACGCGGCCTACCCCCGCCCCACCCGCCGGCTGGACGCGGTGATGGTGTTCCTGTCCTTCCCGGACTCCCACCCCCTGACCACGCCCGCCGACCTCACCGCCGACCACTTCCCGGCCACCACCGACTTCTTCGAGCGGTCCTCCTACGGCAGGTTCACGCTCCGCCCGCACGCCCTGAAGCACTGGATCCGGATGCCGAAGCCGTCCACCGCGTACGCCGTGCAGCGCGACTGGACCCTCGCTCACCGGGCCGCCTACCTGCGGGACGCGCTCGCCGCGGCCGACCCCGAGGTCGACTTCTCGCAGTACGACATCGTGTACCTCGTCGCCGATCCGGACGCGCCCGGCGTGGACTCCGACGCCACCAAGGTCGTCAACCTGGACACCCCGCTGCGCGCCGACGGCACCGACATCCGGCGCGTCGTCACCGTGTTCGAGAACCACCCCCCGGACCGGCTGGTCCTCGCCCACGAGACGGGGCACGTCTTCGACCTGCCCGACCTCTACAACCGCCCCGTCGACGGCAAGGGCGACTGGGACACCTACGTGGGCGACTGGGACCTGATGGGCAGCCAGTTCGCGCTCGCGCCGGACCTGTTCGGCTGGCACAAGTGGAAGCTGGGCTGGCTGGAGCCCCGGCAGGTGCGGTGCGTACGGGGCACGGAGCCGGTGCGGCTGACCCTGGAGCCGCTGGGCGCGGGCCCGGGCGTACAGGCGGCGGGAGCGGGCGGCGCCCCGGCCTTCGGGCTGGGCCGCGGCACCAAGCTGGCGGTCGTGCGCACCGGGCCCGACAGCGTCCTCGCCTTCGAGGTGCGCGACCGGCTGGGCAACGACGCGGCGGCCTGCCGGCCGGGGGTGCTGGTCTACCGGGTGCGCAGCGCCACCCGCTCGGGCGGCGGCCCCGTCGAGGTGATCGACGCCCACCCGCACACCGAGGCCTGCGCGGCCGAATCGGTGTACCCGCCCCTCGCGGACGCCCCGGTCGCCGTCGGCGAGAGCTTCACGGTGCCGGGGGAGAACGTCCGGGTGGAGGTCGAGGGGCGGACCGCGTCGGGGGCGTGGACGGTCCGCATCACCCTGGCGACACCTCCGCGGAAGACCTGACCGGAGGCACCCGCGGAGGGGCGCCGCGCCGGGCGGGGGGTGGAGGCCGCTGACGGGCATATGGAAAGGCCCCCCGCTTTCGCGAGGGGCCTTTCCATGTCGTGCGCCGCCAGGGACTCGAACCCCGGACCCGCTGATTAAGAGTCAGCTGCTCTAACCAACTGAGCTAGCGGCGCCTGCTGACGTCGTAGACATTAGCATCCTGATCGGCGGGAGGAAAAATCGATATCCGCACGGCCGCACGGGCCGCCCGGACGGCCGCCCAGAGCAGCACCTCCGGCCCCGGCAACCAGGGATGACGCGTGTCGGGGGCCACCAGCCAGCGCGCCCCGTGACCGCCCTGCGCGGCGGCCCCCACGGCGGGCGGAACGGTCACCGCGTCCCCCGTCCCGTGGCACAGCAGCGGCGGCACCGCGCCCGCCCGGCCCGCCTGGCGGGCGCCCCGGGCGGAGGTGCCGGGTGCCCGGGACGCGCCGGAGGCCCCGGCCATGTCGCGGACCGGCGTGGCGCAGGCGTCCGCACGGCCGGTGCCGAGGGCGTGATCCGGCCCGGGGGTGCCCCACTCCTCCCACTCCAGCAGCGCGGGCAGCCGCTGGGCGGTGCCGGGCGCGGCGAACAGCTGGATCCGGCCCCGGTACTGCGCGACCGGCCCCGACCCCGGTCCCTCGTCCCACATCCGGTCCAGCATCCGGCGGCCGAACAGGGCGGGCGCGCTCACCACGTCGAAGACGGCACCGCAGGGCAGAACCAGGGGGGCCTCCGGGCGCTCCTCCCACAGGGCGAGCGTGCTGCGCGGATACGCCCCCGCCGAGGCGAGCCAGGCGGCACCGTCCGGGGTGATACCGCTGACGTCGGAGACCTTGCGTGTCCTGCTCATGGACACCAGGTCTACCCGCCGTGAGGGAACGGTTCTCCAGAGTTGCCGGAAACGGGGACAGGGCGCCGGGTGGCGGGGTATCTTGCCCACCTGGCATATGCCACGCCTGTTCGACCCGGTCCGGTCGGCTCGGACCGCACCGACTCCGGTCGGCTCGGACTGGCTCGTGCCGACCTTCGTCCTCCCGGTGCGGCTCGCGGCGCGCCGCCTCCCCCTGGGCCGGTGGCGTCCGGCGTGCCGCATCGGTCGCGTCACAGGGTGTCGACGGCCCCCGGGCCCTCCCCGGCGCGCAGCAGGTCACGGCCGAACTCGACCATCTTCTTCGCGTAGTCCTCGGTCCACTGGGCGCGCTCCGCGATGTCGGCCGTCGTCAGCCGGTCGAAGCGCCGGGGGTCGGCCAGCTGGGCGGCCGCCAGCGCCTGGAACTCCACCGCCCGGTCCGCCGCCGCCCGGAAGGCCAGCGTCAGCTCCGTCGCGCGCTCCAGCAGGGCGCGCGGGTCGTCGATCGACTCCAGGTCGAAGAAGTGCTCCGGATCGGCGGCCGACGCCGCCGGCTCGAACAGCAGGGGCGCGGGGCGTAGCCGCGGTGGGTCCTGACGCGGCCTGGGCTCCGCCATGTGCGTCTCCTTCTCGTACGTCGTCGCAGTCGTTCTCCCCGCGAGCGGGGACACCCCTGGGCAAGCGGGCCACCGTCCATTGTCCCGCGCCGCCGCAAGGGGGCGTCGGGGCCAACGGCTCGCCCCGACGTTCACCCCCGCCACCCCACCCGGTGTTCCCGCAGGTGCGCCAGGACCGCGTGGTTGGCCTCCCAGCCGTCGGGGAACTTCACCAGCGTTCCGAGCTGGACCGGTTCCGTGGACGGGTAGGCGTCCAGGAGGTCGTCGACGCCTTCGCGGCAGACGACGATGCAGGCGTGCCGGTGGCGGGAGGCGAGGACGCAGAGGCGGCCGGTCTCCAGGTGGAAGGCGGTGGCGTCGGGGCGGCCGGAGAGCGGGTGGAGGACGACGGTGACGTCGTACTCGCGACCCTGGAGGCGGTTGGCGGTGTCGACGACGACGTCCCGGACACCGAGGGCGGCGAGGGCGGAGCGGACCGCCGCCGCCTGGTCGCGGTGGGCGGTGCCGACGGCGATGCGGTCGGCGGTCAACGGGGCCGGGTCCGGGGAGCGTTCGGAGGTGGCCGCGCCCTCGCGGTCCAGGAGGCGGCGGACCACCTGGGCGACGGCGCGCACCGCCTCCGGGTCGGTGCGTGGGGTGTGGGCGGCCGGGAGTTCCAGCAGGCCCCAGCCGGAGGCGGCCGCCTCGTCGATCACCCGGTCCGGGCCCGAACCGTCGGACGGGACGGTGAAGGCGAGGGTGCGGTCGCCGTGGCCGGTGCCGGAGCGGAACGGGGTGTAGGGGTAGAAGGCGTCGGAGACCAGCGGGGCGGCGGAGGCGGGGAGGCGCCAGGAGACCGGGAGGCGGTGCTGGGGGAGGTCGGGGTTGTGCGCGAGGAGCGTGGTCACCGCCGACGCCGACGGGTCGTACGACAGGCCCGCCCACTGGTCGCCGCCCACGATGGAGAACGGGTCGAGCTGGCCGGGGTCGCCCACGAACAGCGCCCGTTCGAACAGGTTGGCCACGGCGAGCAGGGCGTCCGAGCGCATCTGGTACGCCTCGTCGACGATCGCGTGCCCCCACGGCTCGACGCCCTTGACGTGCGCCCACTTCGCGGCCGTGGAGATCACCACGTCCAGGCCGGCCAGGTCGGCCGCCTTCGCCGAGGTCCGTACGTTGTCCAGGGCGTCGAGGGCCTTGTCGTAGGGGTCGGTGTCGCTGCTGTGCAGGCGGCCGACCGGCAGGTCGGGGTCCTTCTCGGCGAGGCGGAGGACGAGGTCGTCGACCTGGGCGTTCGTCTGCGCGACCACCATCAGGGGGCGGCCGGCCGCGGCCAGCTCCAGCGCGGCCCGCACCACCAGGGTGGACTTGCCGGCGCCGGGCGGGGAGTCCACGACGACGCCGCGCGCGGTGCCGTGCAGGGTGTCGTGGAGGATCGCGTCGGTGGCGCGGGTGGCCTCCGCTCCGGGGTGGAACACCGTCTCCTCGGCGGGGGCGGTCACAGCACGTCCTCCTCGGTCACCGGGTCGGCGGGCTCCGGCGCCCGGTCCTGGCCGGGCGGCCCGCCGTGCGTCCAGGGCGTCTCCTCCGGGTCGGGCAGCGTGGCCCCGCCCCGCGGCTCGTGCTCGAACAGCGTGAAGCAGAGCCGGTCGCCCTTCTCCGGCACGGACCCCGGGGCGGGTTCCTTGCCCCGGCCCATCCGGTCCATGATCCGCAGCACCAGCAGCGCCCCGTCCTCCTCGGCCGCCACGAACTCCGCGGACTGCGGCTTGCCGTCCAGCGAGCGGTACACCCGGGCCCGCTCGGCGAGGTGCGGCCGGTCGTCGGTGCGGACGGTGACCAGGGGGCGCGGGCTCGGGCGCTTGCTCTCGCTGTACGCCATCACCACGTCCGTGACCTCGCCGGCGAACGCCTCCCCGGACAGCCGGCGGGCCGCCATCTCCAGCGGGTCGTCCAGGGCCTCCTGCGCCTGGAGCCGGGCCTGTTCGCGCTCGCGGGTGGCCAGCTTGTTGGCGGCGGTGACGGCGTCGTCGCGGCGGGGCTGGGGCGGCTCGCCGGCCGCCACGCGGTCCCGGTGCCCGGTGAAGGACCACCGGTCGCGCGTCCAGCGCTCCTCGACGTGGGCGCCCTCGGGCAGCGTCCGCAGCAGGTCCAGGCCCCGCCACACCGCGTCCCAGGTGGGGCGCGTGCGGCTTTCGACCAGGTCGCGGATGCGCTGCTCGGCCGCCGTCAGGTCGCCGAGGCGGCCGTCGGCCTCCAGGCCGTCCTGGGCCGCCGCCAGGGCGGTGCGGGCGCGGTCGTAGCGTTCGATGGCCGGGGCGAGCAGCTTGTTGTCGAAGGCCGGGTCGGTCGCCGGGCCGGCGGGCGGATGCAGCAGCTGCCCCCGGTCGTCGCGGGCCAGCTCCGCCTCCTCGGCGGCCTCGGCGCCCGAGCGGCCCCCGGGCGGGTCGATCCAGGCGAGCAGCGCCCCCAGGTGCTGGTCCTCCAGGGTGGACTGGCCGGTGGCCCAGTGCCGGGACAGCACGTCGGTCAGGGCGAGCAGCAGCGACGAGCCGGGGACCCGCGCCCGCTCCCCGAAGTGGGTCAGCCACCGCCCGAGCAGCGGCACGCGGGGCGGCGCCGGGAACGGCGCCTCCGGGTCCTGCTCCGCCGTGCGCCGGAACCGCGTGGAACGGCCCAGGAGGCGCACCAGATCGACACCGCCCCGGCTGGGCACGATCAGCTGCGGCGCGTCCGCGCACAGCTCCACCTCGACCTTGACCCGCTTGCCGGTCTCCGGGTCCGTCTCGGAACGCTCCGCGGCCTCCACCCCGTCCGCGTACGCGTCCACGTAGGGGAGCACCACGTCGGCGAGGTCGGCGAGGAACGCGAACCGCTGGTCCCGGTCGCGCGGCTGCGGCACCACCAGCAGTCGGGGCGCGTCCCGGTCGGTGCCGACGAGCGCGCCGAGCGGCGCCCCGGCCTCACCGGCGGTGGTGAGCGGCACGAACACCAGCGGACGGTCGGACAGGTGCCGGTGCCGGACGGTCGCGGCGGGCTGGGCGCGGCCGGTGCCCACGGCCTCCAGGCGGGCCAGGGTGGTGATCAGGGACACGGGGCGACCTCCGCCCGGGCCGCTTCCAGGGCCTCGGCCCGCAGGGCCGCCGCCCGGCGCAGCGCGGCCACCGCCGGGTCGTCGGCGTCGCCCGCCTCACCGCGGGCCGCGGCCAGCACGTCCTCCACGGTCGTCAGACCGCCCAGCTCCGCCCGCACCGGGCGGCCCAGGGAGGTGACCGCGCCGGCCTCGCGGGAACGGTCCCGGCAGTGGAACGCCAGCTCGCAGGAGGACAGGCACTCCGGCGCGTACGTCGCCGGGACCGCCTCCACGGCCGCGGTCAGCTCCTCGGCGGGCAGCTCCGGCGAGAAGCTGACGCCCTCGGGAAGCGCCGCGGCGATGTCCTCGACGCGGGTGAGCCGGGCCAGCTGGCGGGCGGTCACCGCGCGCTGCTTGCGCACGTCCACGGCGGAGGCGGTGGGCAGGTTGGAGAAGTCCTTCGGGCAGACCAGCAGGATCCGGTGCCGCACCCGGGGGGCCGGGTCGAGCCGCGCGGCGACCTCCTCCAGAGCCAGCACGTACACCGCGGCCTGCCGGGCCGCCGCGCCGACCTTCGCGGGGTCGGCGGCGCCGTCCAGCAGGGGGAACGACTTGATCTCCACGACCGTCCAGCTGCCGTCCGGGTGCACGATCACCGCGTCCGGCTCCAGGAAGGCGACCGACCCCGCGACGTCGAGGGCCAGCATCGGGTGGTCCAGCAGCGTCCAGGAACCGGGGGAGCCGGCGGCCTCGCGCAGCGCCAACTCAGTACGGGCCGTGCGGCCCGAGGGACCGGCCGCGGTCAGGTCGGGCACCAGGGCCCCGGTGGGCGGTTCGGCGGCGCGGTCCAGGTGCTCGTGCGCCAGGCGCAGCAGCTCCGTACCGCCGTCGCCCTTGACCTTGGCCTCGAAGGCGTTGCCCCGCACGAGCGCGAACTGGGACTGCCCGAAGGCCGACGGGGAGCCCAGGGCCCGGGCCAGCGCCGCCTTGTCCACCCCGGCGCCGTCGAGGATCGCGCGCCGGCCGCAGCCCGGGTTGGCGGCCAGGGCGGCCAGGGCGCGCGCGTCCAGCGCCTTCGGCGGCACCTGTGGGCCGCCGCGCAGCTCAGCGAGCCGGTGCCGGAGCGCCTTCCCCTGTGTCCGCGGGGGCGGCACTCGGTTCGGCTCCGGGCCCGTACCGCGGCTCGTGGTGCCGCTGCCGTGGAATTCGCTCACCCGCGGAAGTCTGGCATCCGTCACTGACATTCGCGGAACCGGCGGCGGAGACGGGGGCGGAACCGGAGGCCGCACCGGTGCGGGCGGCGACCGCTGCGGGCAGCGCCAGGCGCGGCAGGAGCCGGGCCTTGACCCGGTCCGCGTACCGCATCGCCGGGGCGGCCAGCAGCAGTCCGGCGCCCATCACGGCGGCGCCCGCGACGGCGTCCAGGAGGTAGTGGTTGGCGGTGCCCATCACCACGATGGTGGTGACCAGCGGATAGACGACGGCGAACGTCTTCGTGGTGCGCGTCCGGCCGTGCCGCCAGAGGATCACGCCGCACCACAGCGCCCAGCCCACGTGCAGGCTCGGCATCGCCGCGTACTGGTTCGTCATGCCGCCCAGGCCGCGCGGGGCGCTGGCCTCGCCGCCCCACCAGCCCCAGGAGCTGTAGTGGGCCATCGTGTCGACGAACCCGTGGCTCGCGTCGAGCAGCCGGGGCGGGCAGGTGGGCAGCAGGGTGAAGCCGATGAGGCCGATGAACGTGGACACCATCAGCCAGGTGCGGGCCGCCCGGTAGTGCACCGTGCGGGACCGGAACAGCCAGACCAGGACGGCCGGGGTGACCAGGTAGTGCAGGGAGGCGTACCAGAAGTCGGCGGGTATCCCCAGCCAGGGCTCCTCGGTGAACCAGCGGTTCAGCGGGCTCTCCGCGTTCAGGTACAGCGCCTTCTCGATGCGCAGGATGGCCAGGCCGTGGTCCACGGCGTCCGAGACGTCGCCCCGGACGACCAGGCGCCCCAGCGAGTAGCAGGCGTACACCAGGACGATCAGCGGCAGCTCGGTCCACCAGCGCAGCCGGGTCACCGGGGCCTCCTCCATGCCCGGTTTCTCGCTGTGCGGCATCCGCTCGCCCTCCCCCTTCGTCCTCGCTCACGCCAACGGCGGTCAGCCACTCTACGGCGTGGGCCCACGCCCCCCGTGAGGCGCCCTCGGCCCTGATAGACGCGGAGATCGGGCCCGGGGTTGCGCCCGGTCGGGGTGCGCGATGATGGGCGGGATCCACCTGCGTTTCACCGGAAGGTCTCCCCCATGGCACCCCGCATTCTGCTGGCCCGGCACGGACAGACCGCCTGGTCGCTGTCCGGAAAGCACACCGGGCGGACCGACGTGCCGCTCCTGGACGAGGGGCGGCGGGGCGCCGAGCTGCTCGGCGAACGCCTGCGCCGCGCCCCGTACGACGGGCTGCCCGGCGTGGAGGTGCGCACCAGCCCGCTGTCCCGCGCGCGGGAGACCTGCGAACTGGCCGGGTTCGGGGAGCGCGCCGAGACCTGGGACACACTCATGGAGTGGGACTACGGCGCCTACGAGGGGCTGACCCCGGGCGAGATACAGGCGCGCCGCCCCGGCTGGCTCATCTGGCGCGACGGCGTCCCCGAGGGCGGGGAGAGCCTGGCGGAGGTGACCGCCCGCGCGGACGAGGTGGTGGCCTGGGCGCGGTCCGCCGACCGGGACGTCATGGTCTTCGCCCACGGCCACATCCTGCGCTCGATCGGCGCGCGCTGGCTGGGGCTGCCCCTGGAGTTCGCGGCCCGCATCCGGCTCAACCCGACGTCCCTGTCCGTCCTGGGCTGGGCCTACGGGGAACCGGCCGTGGAGAGCTGGAACGATCAGGGGCACCTGGTGGCCTGAGCGTCGCGGGGCCCGCCCGGCGGCTTCGGGAGCCGCCGCGGGGCCGGCGGTCGCCCGGGAGGCGTCGCGAACCCTCGCGGGACCGCCGGCAGTCCGGGAGCCGCCGGGAGCCGTCGCGGGGCCGCCCGGTACCCGCACTGGGCCGGCGTCCGCACGCGCCGGCTTCCGCGGGCCGGGTCGGCGTCCGCACGCGCCGGTCTCGGCGGGCCGGGGGCGCGGGGGAGCCGGTGCCCGCGCCCCCGGCGGGGCCGGGTCCCGGTGTGCTCCGCGACGGTGTCGGCGTCCGTGGCGGGAGACACGTGGGGGAAGGCCCGGCAGGGTGGGTACGACGTGGGGCCGGCCCCCGTCACACCCCGCGCGGCAGGGAGGCGTGGCGGTCCAGGAAGGCCGAGACGCCCGAGGCGCGGCGGTGCGGGAGCAGGACGCGCGCCGTGCCGGCCAGCATGCTCTGCACCCGCGACGACTGCACCTCGTTCAGCAGGTCCAGCACGCGCATCCCGGCCGTGGCCGCCTCGTCGGGGCGTCCGCCGCGGGCCAGGTCGTCCGCCAGCTCCGCCGTGTAGAGCGCGATGTTGCGGGTGAAGTGCGGATCCTGCAGCTCGGCCGCGCGGCGGGCGTGGCGGGCGGCGCGCGGCCAGTCGCCCAGCATCGACCAGCACTGCGCCTCCAGACCCTCCAGCTCCGCCTCGCCGTAGAAGGTCATCCACTCCGGGTCGGCCTCCGAGGGGCCGCGCTCGAAGTACGCCTGGGCGCGGGCCAGCGCCTGCTCGCAGCCCGCCCGGTCGGCCAGTCCGGCCCAGCCGCCCGCCTCCCGCAGCGCGAGCAGCGACATCAGCCGCGGTGAGCCGAGCGGACGCGCGGCCCGCTGCGCCGCCTGCGCCGCGCGGACCGCCTCCCGGGGCCGGCCCGCGTCCCGGGCGAGGAACGCCGTGTTGCAGAACGCGTGGGCCTCCAGACCCGCGTCGCCGGTGACCCGGGCGGTCGCCAGCGCCTCCGCGTAGTGCGAGCGCGCGTCGTCGAAGCGGCCCGAGTCGTGCGCCAGCCAGCCGACCGAGATGGCCAGTTCGCCGGCGCCCGAGTACAGCCGCTCGGCCGTCCGCTGCCGGGACGTCCCGGCGTCGAGCAGGGCGTAGGCGGCACGCAGGGGCGCCGCGGCCCGCCGGTAGAGGCCGTCCGCCCCGTGCCGGTCGTCGAGCAGGCGGATCCTGCGGACGGCTTCCTCCAGGGCACCCGCGTCACTGGCCCCGGCACGGCGCACCGAGCGCTGTGCGGCCGAGGCGTCCCGGGCGAACCCGAGAGGGCCCAGCGAGGCGGCGGCCACCGTGGCGCCGCCGGTCATGAATGCGCGACGCAGCACGTCGCTCTCCTCGTAGTTGTCGTGCGTGTCGTACGGGTCCCGCGGCTCCCTATACGGATCCGGGGCCCCGCCGGTCTCACCGGTGTCACTCGTGGCGTCCGCCGGGCCCGGGAGGTGCGCCGTCGGGGACGGGTCCCCGCACTCGGCCTGCCGGGCCCCGCGACCGCGCACCGACGACCGGGGCGCGAAGCCCAGATCGGTCAGCGTGCGGCCGGGGAACATGTGCAGGAAGACCCGTTCATAGGCGTAGTTGGGACAGCGGATCTCGCCCGTCTCGACCCGGTGCACGTACCGCGCGTCACAGCTGACGCGCTCGCCGATCTCGTGGGCGGCACGCCGTACCGCCGCGGCGAACTCGCCCGGCGAGCGCGCTCCGCGCAGTTGCCGGAAGACGAGGTTCGGCCGTGCCGGCCGGTCGGAGTTGGACGAGGGCACCGATGACGACGCCATGGCCGGGTCCTCTCTGCGAACCGTCGAACCATGCCGGACACCGGGCGGAATCGATGGGTGTTCCGTCCTGTTTCCGGCGGGCAAGAACGTACCTGCTGTGACGGAGCCGGTACGCAGGGTTTGGCTACAAACCGGATATCTCATCCGCGATCCGCCATGAACTGCCATCCTTTGCGGCCAACTTCCGCCGTTGCCGTTGACGGCGTGGCGCGTTGAACCGCGTGGAACGGGAGACCGCCGACTCCCGACCCGCTCGTCCGACAGGGATTTCGTGTGGTGGAGGCGTGGGATGGCGACCAGCCGGAGCAGCGATCCTCGAAGAGGACCGGACCCGCTCGGTACGGCGCCCGGCGCGGGCGGCGCGGCGAGTGCGCCGGACCCGTCGTGCGACGTGGTGACGGTACCGGCCCGGCAGGGCCTGGAGGCGGTGGACATCCTGCGCCGCGGGGCCCGGGACGCGGTGGGACCGGTGCTGCACGACGACGGCGGCGGCACGTTGGGCTTCCTGGTGCCCCCGGGCACGGCGGCCGGGTGGGACGTCCCCGGCAGCACCTGCACGCAGACGGACGGCCACGGACTGCGGCTCGCGCCGGAACCCCCGGTGGAGGGCTCCGACTGGCTGCTGCCGCCCGGTGACGACCCGTCGACGGACCCCGCCACGGACCCGGCGCTGCTGCGGGCCGCCCTGGGCGAGGCCCAGCGCCTGATCGAGGCGGCGGACAGCTGCCGTTAGGCGGCGGGCCGACGGGGCGACGCGAGCCGCCCCGTGGGTCCGCCGCCTGCCGTATCTCGCTACCTCGCTACCTCGCGCCGCCTGCCCGCCGGGGCGCTTCCTCGGCCGCGGGCCCTGGTCGTCCCCGGGGCGGGCGGGCGCGGCGGACCTGACGGGCGTCGGCGACGGGCCCTTGGGACAATGCCGGAATGGCGAGGTCCAGGAACCCGGGGCGGCGGCAGACCGCGAGCGAGGCCGTCAGCGAGAGCGTCGACGGCGGGCTCGCCCGGCTCGTCCCCGACCGTGAGCGGCCGAGGGCCTGGACGCTGCTGATCGACGGGGCCCCGCAGTCGCACGTCGACCTGGACGACCCGGAGCACCTCTCCTTCGAGTACCAGCGCCGCTTCGGACACGTCGTCGACCTCGCCGCCCCGCCCGGCAAGCCGCTGCGCGCCGTGCACCTCGGCGGCGGCGCCTTCACCCTCGCCCGCTACGTCGCGGCCACCCGGCCACGCTCCACCCAGCAGGTCGTGGAACGGGACGCCGCCCTCGTCCGGCTGGTGCGCCGGGACCTGCCCCTGGACCCCGGGGCCCGCATCCGGGTGCGCTCGGTGGACGCCCGGGAAGGGCTCGCCAAGGTGCCCGACGGCTGGGCCGGGCTCGTCGTCACCGACGTGTTCAGCGGGACCCGCACGCCCGCCCACCTCACCTCGGTCGAGTTCCTCGACGAGGTCCGCCGCGCCCTCGCCCCCGGCGGGACCTACGCCGTCAACCTCGCCGACGGGCCGCCGCTGGCCCACCTGCGCGGCCAGATCGCCACGGCCGCCGCCCGGTTCGCCGAACTCGCCCTGATCGCCGACCCGGCCGTGCTGCGGGGCAAGCGTTTCGGCAACGCCGTCCTGGTCGCCTCCGACGCGCCGCTGCCGATCGCCGAACTCACCCGCCGTGCCGCGTCGGACCCGCACCCCGCCCGGGTCCAGCACGGCAGGGAACTCAGGGACTTCACCGGCGGGGCCCCCGTCGTGACCGACCTCGCGGCCGTCGCGTCGCCCGCCCCGCCCCCGTCCGTGTTCCACTGACCGGCCTGCGGGTCTTGCGGCTCATGCGGCTCATGCGGGCCATGCGGGCCGTGCCGCGGTACGGGTGGCGGGCACGGTACCGAATCGCGGTCGAATGGCGGTCGGAGGGCGCGTCGGAGCGGGCCTCGTAGAGCGATCGAGAAGTGGTCGGCGGATCCATCCCCACCGCGCCGTACGGCCGGTGAGCGCCGGCCTCCTCGTCGCGGCGCACGGCCGACGGCCGCCGGGCCCCCGCCCGCCGTCCGGTCAGTACGTGCCGATCTCCACGCGTGGCGGGCCGTCGTGCCAGGTGCAGAACACCGACACCCGGTCCGCGCCCGAACTGAACTCCACCCGGATCCACGACTCCGTCTTCCACACCTGCATCGACCAGCCGGGCCCGGGCGTCGCCGACACCAGGGACGCCGAGGCGGGGCCCAGGTCGAAGACCGCCCGGCCGCCGTCGGTGTCGTAGCCCCGGACCTGACCGGAGGTGGCCGGCGCCGGGTCGCCGGCCGGCGGTGGCGGCGTCGTGCGGTCGGGGTGCGGCGAAGAGGGGCGGGAGCTCTCCCGCGGGGTCGCCGACGGCTTCGCCCCGTCGGCCCCGTCGGCATCGTCCGCCTCGGGAGTTCGCGGAGCCGGCGGGTCGGACGGTCGCCGGGTGGAGGACGACACCGGGTTCGTGTCCTGCTCCGAGGCGCCCGCGACCGCGACGGGCAGGGCGCGTGGCGGGTCGTAGACCGTGCCCGCCATCACCGTGTGGACACCCCACCACGACAACGTGACCGCCGCGCCCGTGGCGAGCAGCCAGGCCAGTACGTGTACGAGTCCTCTGCGCATCGTCGGTCCATACTGCCCCACGCGCCCCACGGGTGTCCCGCCCGCGGGGCGGATCCGGAGTTGTCCACAGGCCCGCACCGGGCCTGCTCGCATGGCGTACGGTGCCGCCCATGGCAAGTGTTCTCGTGGTCGAGGACGACCAGTTCGTACGCTCGGCGCTCATCCGGCACCTGACCGATGCCGCGCACCTGGTGCGCAGTGTGGGCACGGCGCTGGAAGCGCTGCGCGAGGTCGCCCACTTCCGGTTCGACGTGGTCATCCTGGACCTCGGACTGCCCGATCTGGACGGCTCCGAGGCCCTGAAGATGCTGCGCGGGATCACGGACGTGCCGGTCATCGTCGCCACCGCCCGGGACGACGAGTCGGAGATCGTACGGCTGTTGAACGCCGGGGCGGACGACTACCTCACCAAGCCCTTCTCCGTGGAGCACCTCTCCGCGCGGATGGCCGCCGTGCTGCGCAGAGCCCGGTCCACCGCCGGAGAGGCGCCCTCCTCCACGGTCATCCGGGTCGGCGGCCTGACCGTCGACCCGCTGCGCCGCCAGGCCGAACTGGACGGGGTGCGACTCGACCTGACCCGGCGTGAGTTCGACCTGCTCGCCTTCCTCGCCGGGCGGCCCGGAGTCGTCGTGCCCCGTAAAGAGCTGCTCGCCGAGGTGTGGCAGCAGTCCTACGGCGACGACCAGACCATCGACGTCCACCTGTCGTGGCTGCGCCGCAAACTGGGGGAGACGGCGGCCCGGCCGCGTTACCTGCACACCCTGCGGGGCGTCGGCGTGAAGCTCGAACCGCCGGCCGCCGAAAGGCCGGTGGGCGGTGTCCCCGGGGCGGAGCCGCCACGATGAGATGGGCCCTGGTGAAGGTGTCGTTGGCGGTGACCGCGATGGTCGTCATCGCCTTCGCCGTGCCCCTCGGCCTCGTCATCCGGGAACTCGCCGCCGACCGGGCCTTCTCCCGGGCGGAGCGGGAGGCCGCCGCGGTCGCCCCCGCCCTGTCCATCACGACCGACCGCGAACAGCTCGAACGCGTCGTCGCCTCCGCCGGCACGGACGCCGCGATGGCCGTGCACGTCCCCCTCGGCGGCGGAGACGGCGAAGGCGGCGGAGGACGGGACGCGGGCGAGGGCGGGGGCGACGACGGCGAGGGGGCCGCGCTGCACATCGGGCGGCAGCGCGCCGCCGGGGCGGACATCGCCGCGGTACGGGACATGGGCCGGGCCTCCACCACCACGGTGGACGGCGGATTCGCCCTGCTCCAGCCGGTCGCCCTCAGCTCCGGCGAGATCGCCGTGGTCGAGGTCTACGTCCCGGAGGCGGAGGTCACCAACGGCGTGGCCACCGCCTGGGCGGTGCTCGCGGCCGTCGGCGTCGCCCTGATCCTCGGCTCGGTGGCCGTGGCCGACCGGCTCGGCGTCCGGATGGTGCGGCCCGCGCAGCGGCTGGTCGAAGGCGCCCACGAACTCGGGGAGGGCAAGCTCGGCGCACGTGTCCCCGAGGAAGGGCCGACCGAACTGCGGCTGGCCGCCGTCGCGTTCAACTCCATGGCCGACCAGGTCGTCCAGCTCCTCGCCAACGAGCGGGAACTGGCCGCCGACCTGTCCCACCGGCTGCGCACCCCGCTGACCGTGCTGCGGCTCAACGCCGCCTCCCTCGGCGACGGTCCGGCCGCCGACCAGACCCGCGCCGCGGTCGAGCAGCTGGAACGCGAGGTGGACACCATCATCCGCACCGCCCGGGACGCCAAGCCGCAGACCGCGGCGGCAGGCCCGGGCGCCGGCTGCGACGCCGCCGAGGTGGTCCGGGAGCGGATGGGATTCTGGTCCGCGCTCGCCGAGGACGAGGGCCGCAAGTGGCGCGTCGCCGGGGCCGACCGGCCGGTGCGCATCCCCGTCGCCCGCTCCGACCTGGCCGCCGCCCTCGACGCCCTGCTCGGCAACGTCTTCCGGCACACCGCGGAGGGCACCGCCTTCGCCGTCGACCTGCACAACGGGGAGGACGCCGTGATCGTGCTGGTCTCCGACGCCGGCCCCGGCATACCGGACCCCGAGGCGGCGATGGCCCGCGGCCGGGGCTCGGGCACCGACGGCTCCACCGGGCTCGGCCTGGACATCGTGCGCCGCCTCGCGGAGTCCACCGGCGGAGACGTGCGGATCGGCTCGTCGGTGCTCGGCGGCACCGAGGTGCGCGTCTGGATCCAGCTCGACGGCCGCGACGCGGCCCCACGGCGGAAGGGCCACCGCGGAGGCGTCCGCCGCCGGGGCCCCGGACGCCTGCTGCCCTCCCTCAACCGCTCGCCCGCACCGGCCGCGAAGGGACGGTGAGGAGTCCTGCGAGGGGACGGCGAGGCGCACGGCGAAGGGACGGTGAGGCGTCCTGCGCGCCGACGGTGAGACGCCCTGCGCGCGGACGGTGAGGCGCCCTGAGAAGGGACGGTGAGGCGGGGTCCCGGTCCGCCACCGGCGGCAACGGACAACGGGCTCCCCTTTCCGCACACCCCGGCACACCCGTGCCCGCGGTCCGCCCGGCAGGAAGGCGGACCGCGGGCACGCACGCGGGGCGCGGCGCTCCCCAAGGGCCTCTCGTGCGGATCAGGCCGGGCTCGCGGGCCCGGCACCGCGCCTCGCCGCGTTGTCGTCGGGCGGCAGGGCTCCACCCCGCCGCCCTCCTCCGCCGTGCGACGCACGGCACCGGACCCCGCTCCCTGATCCGGCCCGATCCGAACGAAGGACCCTAGGCCACCGCGACCGCACGCCCCCGTCCCGGAGTGGTCAGAGCTGCTCCGGGTCCGGCAGGACACCCGTCCGGGCCGCCCGGCCGTACCAGAGCGCACTCGACTTCGGGGTGCGCTGAAGCGTCGCGTAGTCGACGTACACCGCCCCGAAGCGCTTCTCGTAGCCGTACGCCCACTCGAAGTTGTCCAGCAGCGACCACAGGTAGTAGCCCCGCACGTCCGCGCCGTCGGCGAGGGCGCGGTGGACCGCCGAGAGGTGGCCGTGCAGGTAGGCCACCCGCTCCGGGTCGTGGACCGTACCGTCCGCCCCGGGCTTGTCGGGGTAGGCGGCGCCGTTCTCGCTGATGTAGAGCGGCAGGCCGGGAGCCTCCCGGGTGTAGCGCATGATCAGCTCGTGCAGGCCGGTCGGGTCGACGGTCCAGCCCATCTCGGTGCGCTCGCCCGGCGGCTGGTGGAAGGTCACGTCCCCGGCCCCCGGCCACGGCGAGTGCTCGCTCGCGCCGTGCCCGTCGGCGCGCGGGGCGGGGGAGGACGGGTCGGCCGCCGACACCAGGGTGGGCGTGTAGTAGTTGAGGCACAGCGCGTCCAGCGGCTGGTGGATCGTGTCGAGGTCGCCGTCCTCGATGCAGGACCAGTCGGTGAGCGAGGACGTCTCCTCGAGCAGCGTCTCCGGGTACGCGCCGTGCAGGATCGGGCCGTGGAAGATCCCACTGGCCAGATCGTCGATCTTGCGGGCCGCCGCCAGGTCCGCGGGCCGCTGGGTCAGCGGCCGGACGGCGGCGCTGTTGAGGCTGATCGCGACCGAGTTGCGGGCCGGCATCACCGCGCGCAGGGCCTTGGTGCCCAGGCCGTGCGCCAGGTTGAGGTGATGGGCGGCCCGCAGCGAGGCCGCGGCGTCGGTGCGGCCGGGCGCGTGCACGCCGGAGGCGTAGCCGAGGAAGGCGCTGCACCACGGCTCGTTGAGCGTGATCCACTGCTCGACGCGGTCACCGAGCGCCTCGCCGACGATCTGCGCGTACTCGGCGAACCGGTAGGCCGTGTCGCGCGCGGGCCAGCCGCCCGCGTCCTCCAGCTCCTGCGGGAGGTCCCAGTGGTAGAGGGTGACCGCCGGTGCGATGTCGTGCTCCAGCAGCTCGTCGACGAGCCGGCGGTAGAAGTCCAGCCCGCGCTGCACGGCCGGACCGCGCCCGGTCGGCTGCACCCGGGGCCAGGAGACGGAGAAGCGGTAGGCGGTCAGCCCCAGCTCCGCCATCAGCGCGACGTCCTCGCGGTAGCGGTGGTAGTGGTCGACGGCGACGTCACCGGTGTCGCCGCCGGCGACCCGGCCCGGGGTGTGACTGAAGGTGTCCCAGATGGACGGGGTCCGTCCGTCCTCGCGCACCGCACCCTCGATCTGGTACGCGGAGGTCGCGGCGCCCCAGAGGAAGACGGAAGGAAAGGCAGCCGGGGTCACCGGCGTTGCGGGGTCAGGCATGGAAGCGCTCCCATTGGTGGTCGTGGAGGACCGACGAGTCAGCGGACGGGGAAAACGGACGAGAACGTGGAGAGGCGGTACGGGGGCGAAGGACGGAGGACCGGCGGGAAGGGGGACGGGGAAGCGGGACAGGGAAGGGGAGACGGGGCCGTTGCCGGCGGCGCCGTCAGCCCTTCACGGCGCCCTGCATGATGCCGCCCACGATCTGCTTGCCGAAGATCGCGAAGACGATCAGCAGCGGCAGCGTGCCCAGCAGCGCACCCGCCATGATCAGGGACTGGTCCGGGGTGTAGCCGCGGCCGAGGGCCGCCACCGCGACCTGCACGGTCGGGTTGCCGTGCTGGGTCAGCACCAGGAACGGCCACAGGAAGTCGTTCCACGTCTGCACGAACATCAGCATGCCCAGCACCGCCATCGCGGGCCGCGCCGCCGGGAACACCACGTGCCACACCACGCGCCAGCTGCTCGCGCCGTCCACCCGGGCCGCCTCGATGATCTCGTCCGGCAGCGCCTGGATCAGGTACTGCCGCATGAAGAACACACCGAACGCGCTGACCAGCGACGGGAAGATGACGGCCTGCAGCTGGTCGGTCCAGTCCAGCTTGGCGACCATCATGTACAGCGGGATGATGCTGAGCTGCGGCGGCACCATCATCGTGCCGATGACGATCAGCATCATCGCGCCCCGGCCCCGGAAGCGCAGCTTGGCGAAGGCGAACCCGGCGATCGTCGACAGCACGACGATGGTCACCGCCGAGATGCCCGCCACGATCGTGGTGTTGAGGAAGGCCTCACCCAGGTTGGCCTCGGTCCAGGCGATCTCCAGGTTCTTGAACAGGTTGGAGCCGAACCAGAAGGGCGGCGGGGTCTGCGCCAGCCGCTGGTTGTCCCGCGAGGCGGCGATCGCCGTCCACACCAGGGGGAACAGCGACACCAGGGTGAACACGACCAGGATCGCGTAGGCGATCGGACCGCCGTGCAGCGTGCCGCCGGCACGGGCGGACTTCGGCAGGCGCGAGCGCTTCTGCTCCTTCGCCACGGGTGAGGTCTCGGGGGGCGTCACAGTCGTCGTCACGGCCACACCTCCTTAACTGCTGGCGCGCAGCCGGCGCGAGATGACGTAGTTGATGATGCCGATGACGATCAGGATCGCGAACATCGTCCAGGCGATCGCCGAGGCCCGGCCCAGGTGCTGGTTCACCCAGCCCTGCTCGTAGAGGTACAGGCCGAGCGTCTGGAACTGGTGCTCCGCGCCGCCGGACGCGCCCTTGTTGGCGTCGAACAGCAGCGGCTCGCCGAAGACCTGGCTGGCGCCGATCGTGGAGACGACCACGGTGAACAGAATCGTCGGGCGCAGCGAGGGCAGCGTCACGTGGAAGAACTGCTGCCACCGGTTGGCGCCGTCCAGCGCCGCCGACTCGTACAGGTCCTGCGGGATCGCCTGCATCGCGGCCAGGTAGATCAGCGCGTTGTAGCCGGTCCAGCGCCAGATGATGATCGTGGAGACGGCGAACTGCGAGGGCCACTTGTCGCCCTGCCAGTCCACCGGGTCGATCCCGACGAGGTCCAGGCCCCAGTTGATCATGCCGTAGTCACGCCCGAAGAGGAGCACGAACACCAGGGAGGCGGCGGCGATCGAGGTGGCGTACGGGGCGAGCATCGCGACCCGGTAGAAGGTCGAGGCGCGCAGCTTGTAGTTGAGGATGTGGGCGATGCCCATGGCCATCATCAGCTGCGGGACGGTGGAGATGATGCCGATGGTCAGCGTGTTCCGCGCCGCGTTCCAGAAGAAGTCGTCGTCGAAGATCCGGGTGTAGTTGCGCAGGCCCACCCAGTTCATGTCGGTGGGGGCGGTCAGCTCCACCTGGTGCAGCGAGGCCCAGCCGGTGTAGATCAGCGGGAACAGGCCGAAGGCGGCGAACAGCAGGAAGAACGGGGCGACGAACGCGTACGGGCTCCAGCGCTGGTCGCGCTGCCAGCGCCGGGAGAGCCGGTTGCGGCGCCGTTGTTCCTTGTCGACCGGCGCGGAGGGCTTGCGCTTGCGCGGACGGCCCGGGGCCGCGCCCCCCTTGACGGGGGACGCGGCGGTGTCGGAGCGGGTGGCCATGCCGGTCACTTGTCCAGGTTGTTGTCGATGGTCTTGGTGGCCGTCTCCCAGGCCTCCTCGGCGGACTTGCCCTTGGTCACGAGGATCACGCCGTTGTCACCCAGGCCCTGGCCGATGATCTGGTCCTTCGGGCCGATGACCTGGACCGGGATCTGCTTCGCGGCCTCGGCGAAGATCTCACCGATGGGGGCGTCACCCGTCATGTCGTTCTTGGCGCCGGTGACCGCCGGGCTGTCGTAGGCGCTCTGCGCGCTCGGGAAGCTGCCCTGCACCTCGAACAGCTTGGCCTGCTGCTCCGGCGCGGTCAGCCAGGCGACGAGCTTCTTGGCCTCGTCGACGTTCTTGCCGCTCTTGGGCACGGTCAGGAAGGAGCCGCCCCAGTTGCCGGACTTGGGCGCCACGGCGACGTCCCACTTGCCGGCCGCGTCGGGCTGCGACTTGCCCTTGATGTAACCGAGCATCCACGGCGGGCAGGAGATCGCGGCGAACTTGTTGTTGGCGATCGTCTGGTCCCAGGCGGGCTGGAACTGGGTCTGGGCGCCGACCAGTCCCTCCTCGGCGGCCTTCGCGGTCAGGTCGAAGGCGTTCTTCACGGCCGGGTTGGTCTTGTAGATGATCTCGCCGGACTTGTCGTAGAAGCGCTCCTCCTCACTGCTGAGGATGGCGTTGAGCAGGCCGCCGGGGGAGTCCATGAAGGTGGTGCCCTTGGGCGCCTTCTTCTGGTAGTCCTCGCCGACCTCGACCAGCTTCGCCCAGTCGCCGGCCCACAGCTTGCCGACCTCCTCGCGGTCGGTGGGCAGGCCCGCCTTTTCGAAGAGGTCCTTGCGGTAGCAGATCGCCATCGGGCCGATGTCGGTGCCGAGGCCGATGGTCGCGCCGTCCTTGGTGGTGGCCTGCTCCCACTTCCACTCGAGCCAGTCGGCCTTCTTCACGCCCGGCGCCTTGGAGAGGTCCTCCAGCTTGTCCGCCTGGGTGGCGACGATCTCCGCGATGTTGCCGACCTCGACGGCCTGGACGTCCTGCAGACCGCTGTTGGTGGTGAGGTGGTTGAGCAGCGCGGGGTAGTAGTTCTCGTTCCGCTCGATCACGTTCTCCGCGATCTTGATGCCGGGGTTCTGCTTCTCGTACTCGGCGTACAGGCCGGCTTCCTTGAAGCCCATGGTGCCGAACAGGCCCAGGGTGATCGTGGTCTTGCCCTTGCCCGACGAGGAGCCGGAGTCGCCGTCTCCGCCGTCGTCGGCGCAGCCGGCCAGCAGCCCGGCGCCGAGCGACACCACGGCCGCGACGGTCACGGCCCGGCGGACCCCGGGCCTGCCCCCGCTCGAGCGCAGCCGAGTGTGGGGGAGGGTACGTGCTCGCATTGCGTCCTCCTGTTGCCCTGACGTGCCGACCCCCCGGCCGACGGCGTTGTCGGTCCCGTTGTTGCGTGCTGCGGCTCGGGCGGGGAACGTGCGGGTTGTGTATGTGTCAGGTAGTGTGGGAGCGCTCCCACAAGTGATGTGTTGAAGAGTCCCGGCTCGGGACGGGGGTGTCAAGGGAGCGGACGCGGTGAGACGCGTTCAGTTATCGGGCTGTTAACTGGAGCGGCCCGGGACCCCGTTGAGGGTCCCGCCGGCCCCCGGGGGGTCCCGCGACGACGGTCACGCAGCGGCTTCGCCCGCCTACGGGGCTGTTAGATTCCAGGCCGGGGAGACACACGACGGAAGGCGGGGCCCGATGGCAAGCCACGGAGCGCGGGGCCGGAGCGGCGGCCGGCCCACCCTCGAAGAGGTGGCGGCGCGCGCCGGTGTCGGCCGGGGCACGGTCTCCCGGGTGATCAACGGCTCGCCCCGGGTCAGCGACGCCACCCGCGCCGCCGTCGAGGCCGCCGTCGCGGAACTGGGCTACGTGCCGAACACCGCGGCCCGCGCCCTGGCCGCCAACCGCACCGACGCCATCGCGCTCGTGGTGCCCGAACCGGAGACGCGGTTCTTCGCCGAGCCGTACTTCTCCGACATGCTGCGCGGGGTCGGCGCCGCCCTCGCGGACACCGAGCTGCAGCTGCTGCTGATCTTCGCGGGCAGCGACCGGGAGCGGCAGCGGCTCGCCCAGTACCTGGCCGCCCACCGGGTCGACGGGGTGCTGCTGGTGTCGGTGCACGCCGACGACCCGCTGCCCGACATGCTGTCCCAGCTGGAGATCCCGGCCGTGATCAGCGGCCCGCGGTCCGCCGCCGAGACGCTGACCTCGGTGGACTCCGACAACTACGGCGGCGCCCGGCAGGCCGTGGAGCACCTGATCGGCCGGGGCCGGCGGACCATAGCCCACATCACCGGCCGCCTCGACGTCTACGGCGCCCAGCGCCGCATCGACGGCTACCGGGACGCGCTGCGCGAGGCGGGCCACCCGGCGGACGAGCTGCTGGTGGAGGCGGGTGACTTCTCCGAGGACGGCGGCCGGCGCGCCATGGCGGCGCTGCTGGAACGCCGTCCCGACCTGGACGCGGTGTTCGCGGCCTCCGACGTGACCGCGGCGGGCGCCCGCCAGGCCCTGCGCGAGGCCGGCCGCCGCATCCCGGACGACGTGGCCCTGGTCGGCTACGACGACTCCGCCATCGCCCGCCATCTGCACCCGCCGCTCACCAGTGTGCGCCAGCCCATCGAGGAGATGGGCCGCGCCATGATCGATCTGCTGCTGGCCGAGATAGCCGACCGGCGTCCTGCCGTCGCCCGCGGTGCGGAACGGCGCCACGTGGTGCTCGCCACCGAACTGGTGCCGCGCTCCTCCACCTGAAACGTGAAGCGGCTCCGCCGGGGCGGCTCCGGGCCGGCCGTGCGCCGGTCCGCGGACGGCCCCTGAAGCACGGTCAGCCGGTGACGCGACGTCACCCGGTCCGTGTCCCGGTCAGGGCCCGTGTTCCCCAGCCGATCCGCAATGGCCGATCCGCGATCCCACGGGATCCGCACACGATCAAGGGCCGACCCGTTCCTCCAGGTCGGCCCTTGATCGTTCAGGGTGAGTGACGGGACTTGAACCCGCGACATCCTGGACCACAACCAGGTGCTCTACCAGCTGAGCTACACCCACCACGGCTGTCGGTCGGAAGTGGTGTCCTTCCCGACCGGCCGAGAAAGAGTCTACAGGGTCTTCGGGGGTGCTCGCGCCAGGGTTCGCTCCGGGGCCGGGTAACGCCCCTCACACGCTACTGACCAGGCAGGACGTGCTTCGCCGCGATCTTCCGCGAGGTCTCCGAGTCCGGGCCGGGCTGGGGGACGAACACGGCCTCGCGGTAGTAGCGCAGTTCCGCGATGGACTCGCGGATGTCGGCGAGGGCGCGGTGGTTGCCGTTCTTCTCGGGGCTGTTGAAGTACGCCCGCGGGTACCAGCGCCGGGCCAGCTCCTTGACGCTGGACACGTCGACGATCCGGTAGTGCAGGTAGTCCTCCAGCGTCGGCATGTCGCGCAGCAGGAACCCCCGGTCGGTGCCCACGGAGTTGCCGCACAGCGGTGCCTTGCCGGGTTCCTTGACGTGTTCCCGGACGTAGGCGAGGACCTGCTCCTCGGCGTCCTGCAGGGTCGTGCCGCCGGACAGTTCGTCGAGCAGCCCCGACGCGGTGTGCATGGTGCGCACCACCTCCGGCATCGTCTCCAGGGCCCGTTCCGGCGGGCGGATGACGATGTCGACGCCCTCGCCGAGGATGTTCAGCTCGGAGTCGGTCACGAGGGCGGCCACCTCGATGAGCGCGTCGTCCGACAGCGAGAGGCCGGTCATCTCGCAGTCGATCCACACCATGCGATCGTTCATGCCCCAACCCTACGGGCAGCGCGGGCCCGGGGGACCGGCCGGTTCCGCCTCCGTCGCGGGGAGACCGGCCGCGCCCGCACCGCCCGGTGGCGCACCGCTGCGGGGGTCTCACCGGGAGTGGTCACCACCGGCCGGGTGTCCCGCCCGGACACGCGGGAGGGGCCGGAGGCGCGATGCCTCCGACCCCTCCCCGGGGCGCCGGGCCCCTGCCTCATGTCACGCCCGGCCGCCCCGCGCGCGGCTCCTGCCGCTCACGTCGCGCTCCGCTGCCCGGGCACGCTCGCCCGGGTCGGCACGTACGCCTCCCGGGCGCCCTCCGCCGAGGCCGCCAGCCCGAGGGCGCCGGCCGCCGCGGTCCGCCGGGACTGGTGGGGCACCGACCCCTCCGGAGGCAGGCCGACGGAGGCCGGCTGGCCCGGATGGTGGCCGGGGTGGCTCGCCTGCCCCGGCGGCACACCGCCCGGCACGTGCGCGCCGGTGTCCTGGCCGCGGTCCCGCTCGGCCTGCGGCCGCCGGGCCCGGTACGCCGCCCGGTACGCGGCTGGGGAGGAACCCAGCTGGCGCCGGAAGTGACCGCGCAGCGCGACCGGCGAACGGAAGCCGCAACGGCCGGCGACCTCGTCCACCGAGTAGTCCGACGTCTCCAGCAGCCGCTGCGCCTGCAGCACCCGCTGGGTGATCAGCCACTGCAGCGGCGCGCTCCCGGTCAGCGAACGGAAGCGGCGGTCGAACGTACGGCGGCTCATGTACGCGCGGGCCGCCAGCGTCTCCACGTCGAACTGCTCGTGGAGGTGCTCCAGCGCCCAGGCGACGACCTCGGCGAGCGGGTCGGCGCCGATCTCCTCCGGTAAAGACCTGTCGAGGTAGCGCTCCTGACCGCCGGTCCGGCGCGGCGGGACCACCAGGCGGCGGGCCAGGGCCCCGGCCGCCTCGTTTCCGTGGTCCGTGCGCACGATGTGCAGGCACAGGTCGATGCCGGCCGCGGTGCCCGCCGACGTCAGCACGTCCCCGTCGTCCACGAAGAGTTCCCGCGGGTCGACGTGCACCGACGGATAGCGTTTCGCCAGCGTCGGCGCGTACATCCAATGCGTGGTCGCGGGCCTGCTGTCCAGCAGGCCCGCCGCCGCGAGCACGAAGGCGCCGGTGCACAGCCCGACGATCCTGGCGCCCTCCTCGTGGGCCCGGCGCAGCGCGTCGAGCGCCGCGTCGGGCGGTGGTGAGGTGATCGAACGCCAGGCCGGCACCACGACGGTGCCCGCCCGGGAGATCGCCTCCAGGCCATGTGGCGCGGTGAGTTCCATGCCCCCTGTGGTCCGCAGCGGGCCGTCCTCGCCTCCGCACACCAACAGGCGGTAGCGCGGTACGCCGGCGTCCTGGCGGTCAACCCCGAACACCGACAACGGAATGGAACTCTCGAAGATGGGGCCGCCGCTGAACAGCAGCACCGCGACGATCTCCTTGCGGCGGCGTCCGGCGAGTTTCCGGCCCGCAGTGTCCTGCGTGGCAGTGGAGTCGTGGCTCATACTGCTAAGCCCCCCTCGGTGGTCGCGGCTCCTCGGTCGTGTCGCTCCTGCACGTTTCCCCTCGGTCCTGCACGAGTCCCCCGCCGTAGACAGTCAAGATCGAATCTACTGTGTCCGGTCGTGCGCCGGTGGCCGGTTCGGCACCCGGTGCATTGTCGACTTGGCAACTTGGCGTGAAGCATTCGATCACGAAGCGTTGCACTCGGGGAGGGTGTCGGGAAGTGCGCCTCGTCGCGGTGGCCAATCCCTGTGGGGTGCGCGTGTCCCCCCGGACCCCTTCCGTGCAGGTCAAACGGGGGTTGGGGGGTGGTCGGGGCGAGGGGTGCGCCGGTACCGGAAGTTGGCTGAAAAGCTACGGCCGCGTGCATGGAAACCGGTCAGCCGACCGGTGATTCCACGCCGCCCCGGCGTCACCCCCGGTGGGCTCCGCCGCCGTGCCGGTGACGTCGGCCACGACGTCCCGGGCGGCCGGTCGCGGCCACCCGCCCGGAGCGGCGGATCAGCAGGTGGGCGGCGCCCGCCACGGCCCCCAGGCCCGCCGCGGTGCCCACCGCGTCGGCCGCGGGGAAACCGCACCACAGCAGGACCGTGCAGGTCAGGACGGAGCCGAAGGCCGACCAGCGGGCCAGCTCGCCGGCCGCGTCCGGGCCCGGCGTGGTCGGGCGGGCCGGGGTGCGGGCGGGGACGGGTCCGGTCATGGCGTGCTCCCTCGGGGCGCGGTTCACGGGGTTCAACGCACCGCCCGGCGCTCGGTCACCGCACGGCCGCGCACCCGCCCCGGCGCAACGGTTCCGGGCCCTGGCCGAACGGCACTGGTTGAATCCTGTGCAAAGCAGCTGTACGACGCACTAACCGTTGCGTCACGGGCGCCCGCTCGGGCATGCTCCGGGAAACCCGCCCGTCGGCGGGGCGAGGGCTGGGCCGTGGAGGAGTGCCGCCGTACCCTTGAGGGTATGGGGTGGGGAAGATGATTCCCGGACACAGCTCCGCCGCACCCCGTCGTCCCCCGTCAAAGGATCCCGACGCCGAGACAGCCATGGCCGGTCACGATTTCTTCGAACCCGCGGACCGCAAGCGACCGGTCGCCGACCCCACGGCGGCCGAGTCCCCGGCGGCCGACGAGGCGCGCCATCCGTGCGATCCCGCCTTCCGGCACGGCGTGGTGGTGGGCTTCGACGGCTCCACCTCCAGCGAGCGCGCCCTCGCCTACGCGATCGGCATGGCGCGGCGCCTGAGTTCCGGCCTGATCATCGTGCACGTCGCCAACCGGCTGCCCACCACGGTGTGGGCGGGGTGCGAACCGCCGGTCTTCGTGGACGTCCCGGACCACCGCACCGAGGTGCTCGGGCTCGAGCTCGCCTGCGCGGAGTACCTCGCCGAGGTGCCCTGGATCCTGGTGGAGCGCGGCGGGGACATCTGCCACGAACTGGAGGAAGTGGGGCAGGAGTACGAGGCCGACGCGATCGTCGTCGGCTCCACCCACGGGCTCGTGGGGCGGCTGTTCGGCTCCGTCGCCGGCCGCCTCGCCAAGCGCGCCCGGCGCCCGGTCGTCGTCATCCCCTGACACCCGGCTCCCCGCACCCGGCTCCCCGCACCGCAGCCGCACCCAGCACTGCGTACGTCTCCGCACGGTGCACGTCTGGGTACGTCCCGGCTGCCGCCGCCGGCCCTCCGGCTGCCCGCCGGCCGCCGACGGTGCGACCCCGCGGCTTGGAGACCGCGCCGACCTGCTGCCCCGCGGCCTTGCGGCCTTGAGGCCTTGCGGCCGTGCCGCCGTGTGGCCCTGCGTGCCGGTCGTCCTGCTCCCGGTGTCCGTCCGCTGACGCCTGCCACAGCGCCTGCCGCCCGTCCCGCTGCCCGTCCGTGACGCCTTGCCCGAGGGACCCCGCCGGTGTCCCCGCCGGCGGGGCCCGTACCCCGTGTTCTCCGCGGCCGTCGGGTCCCCGGCCCGCCCCGGTGCAAACCCGGGCCCGCCGCCCCGGCCGGGCCGGGCCGGTGCGGCAGCCCGGGCGGCACCCGAGACCGGGCGCCCCCGAGACGGATCGGCCCCGAGATGGATCGGCCCCGAGATGGATCGGCCCCGAGACGGATCGGCCCCGAAGCGGATTGCCTCCCAACCGATCGGCCCCCTCGCGCCGTGGGGCGGAGGGGGCCGGCCGTCCTACTCGACGGTGACCGACTTAGCGAGGTTGCGCGGCTTGTCGATGTCCCGGCCCAGGGCCAACGCCGTGTGGTAGGCGAGGAGTTGCAGCGGGATGCCCATGAGGATGGGGTCCAGCTCGTCCTCGTTCTTCGGCACCACGATCGTGTGGTCGGCCTTCTCCTGCTCCTGGTGGGCGACGGCGAGGATCTGGCCGCTGCGGGCCTTGATCTCCTCCATGGCCGCGCGGTTCTTCTCCAGCAGGTCGTCGTCCGGCACGATCGCGACCGTGGGCAGCGCCGGCTCGATCAGGGCCAGCGGGCCGTGCTTGAGCTCGGAGGCGGGGTAGGCCTCGGCGTGGATGTAGGAGACCTCCTTGAGCTTGAGGGACGCCTCGCGGGCCACCGGGTAGCCCCGGACCCGGCCGATGAAGAGCATCGAGCGGGCCTCGGCGTACTGCTGGGCCAGCTTCTCGATCTCCCCCTCCTGCTCCATGATCTCGGCGATCTGCTCCGGCAGCCGGCGCAGGCCCTCGATGATCCGCTTGCCGTCGCGCACCGACAGGTCACGGGTGCGGCCCAGGTGCAGGGCCAGCAGGGCGAACGCCACGGTGGTGTTGGTGAAGCACTTGGTGGACACCACGCACACCTCGGGGCCGGCGTGCACGTAGACGCCGCCGTCGGCCTCCCGGGCGATCGCGGAACCGACGACGTTGACCACGCCGAGCACCCGCGCGCCCTTGCGCTTGAGCTCCTGCACGGCCGCCAGCACGTCGTAGGTCTCGCCCGACTGGGAGACGGCGATGTACAGGGTGTCCGGGTCGACGACCGCGTCACGGTAGCGGAACTCGGAGGCCGGCTCGGCGTCGGCGGGGATGCGGGCCAGCTCCTCGATCATCTGGGCGCCGATCATGCCCGCGTGGTACGAGGTGCCGCAGCCGAGGATCTTCACCCGGCGGATCCGGCGGGCCTCGCGGGCGTCCAGGTTCAGGCCGCCCAGGCGCACGGTGGCGAAGCGGTCCTCGATCCGGCCGCGCAGCACCCGGTCCACGGCCTCGGCCTGCTCGTGGATCTCCTTGTGCATGTAGGTGTCGTGGCCGCCCATGTCGTAGGAGGCGGCCTCCCACTCCACGGTGGTCGGCTCGGCGGTGGTGCGGGTGCCCTCGGTGGTGTACGTGCGGAAGTCGTCCGCCTTGAGGGTGGCCATCTCGCCGTCGTCGAGGGTGACGATCTGCCGGGTGTGGGCGACCAGGGCGGCGATGTCGGAGGCGACGAACATCTCCTTCTCGCCGATGCCGAGCACGACCGGCGAGCCGTTGCGGGCCACGACGATGCGGTCGGGGAAGTCGGCGTGCAGCACGGCGATGCCGTAGGTGCCCTCGACGAGGCGCAGCGTGTCGCGGACCTTGTCCTCCAGCTCCACCGCCTGCGAGCGGGCGATGAGGTGGGTGAGGACCTCGGTGTCCGTCTCGGAGAGGAACTCGACCCCGTCGGCCTCCAGCTTGCGGCGCAGGTCGGCGGCGTTGTCGATGATGCCGTTGTGGACGACGGCGACCTTGCCCTCGGCGTCCAGGTGGGGGTGGGCGTTGACGTCGGACGGGGCGCCGTGGGTGGCCCAGCGGGTGTGGGCGATGCCGGTGGTGCCCTTGAAGCGCGCCGGTACCTTCGCCTCCAGGTCGCGGACCCGGCCCTTGGCCTTGACCATCTTCAGGCCGGACGCCTTGGGGGACGTGACCACGATGCCCGCCGAGTCGTAGCCCCGGTACTCCAGGCGCTGGAGGCCCTCCAGCAGCAGCGGCGCGACCTCGCGCCTCCCGATGTATCCGACAATTCCGCACATATGGGTTGTTCCTAGTCGTAGAGGTCGGAGGTGGACGATGCCGCAGGGTTCAGCCGTAGACGATGCGGCGCAGTTGCCGGAGCGAGAGCTCCGGCGGGGCCACCGCCCGGTGTCCGAGGTCCGCCGCGATCCGCTCGAAGATCGCCGCGTTGACCAGGCCCTGGGCCTGGAGCTCCCGGTGGCGGCGACGGACGAACTGCTCGGTCGTCTCGTCGAAGTAGGCGAGCACGTCCTGGACCACACGCAGCGCCTCGCCCCGGCTGAGGGGCGTGGACCGCGCCAGGTGGTCAACAAGTTCGTCGTGCACCCGACGATCCTGAAGTATGGCGGGGCCCTGCGCAAGAAATCTGCCCGATATCGGGCAGGACTGCGTCCGATTGGCCGTTGAGGGCCTACATCCGCTTGAGGATCGCCTGCTTCGCCAGGGCGAACTCCTCGTCCGTCAGCACCCCGGACCGGTGCAGCTCACCCAGCTCGCGCAGCCGGCGCAGCAGGGCGTCGTGCCCGTCCTCGGCCGGTGCGGCGGGGGCCGGGACGGCCGGTGCGGCGCCCGCGCCGGTCAGGGCCGGGACACCGTCCCGCTCCGTGCGGGCGCCCTCGGTGTCCCGGGCCGCCGGATGCGGCAGCCGGACCTGCACGGCGGCGGCGACCAGCGCCATCAGCGGGTCCTTCTTGAAGCCCCACAGCTCCACCGCGTTCGGGTCGTACTTGGCCGGCGTCTTGGTGGGGGCGTGGCGCACCACGAACCGGAGGTGGCCGTTCTCCAGTCCGGCCGCGGGCAGCCACTCCACGGCGGCTATGTCGGTGAGGGCGAGCGTGCGGGCCCCGGAGGCGGCCTTGGCGTCCTCGGTCTTCCAGTTCCACTCCAGGCGGACCTGCTCGCCGTCGAAGCTCACCGTGCCGTCTCCGGCGGACACCGACAGCGGCAGGGACGGCCCGGGCAGCAGGTAGGCGTCGACCGGGTCGGTGGGAACCCGGTCCAGCAGCAGGGCGTTGCGGACCTCTTCGGTGACGTACTCGGCGACGCCGTACCGGTCGGGTTCGACGACCAGCTGGTAGGGGTCGTGCGGCTCGGTCAGCCGGCCCCCGGACACCTGCAGCAGGGGGTCGGCACCGTCCCGCAGCCGCAGTCTGAGACGTCCCGCCTTCTTGCCGTGCTCGAACGAGATGCCCGCCAACGCCCGCAGTGGTACCTGAAGTTCACCGAGCGTGCGACGCAGCAGGCCGACGCTCTTGTCATGGCCGGGCGTCAGCCGCAGGGTCTCCCCGTCGAACGTCCAGGTGCCGTCCTTCTGGATGATTTCCACCATGGAGAGATTCTTTCACCCGAGCGGCGCCCCGGGCCCCGGCCCGGTGACGGGCACCCCGGAGGACCGTACTCCGGGGTGCCCGCCGGGCCGGTGGGGTCAGCGCCCCGCGAGCGGGTTCTCCAGGGTGCCGACCAGCTGGAGCGCGCCGGACGGATCCGCGAGGTCCACCATCTGCCGGTTGTTGCGCAGTTGCAGCCGGTTGAGGCAGGACAGCGCGAACTCGGGCGCGAACAGGTCGTACTGGGCGAACTTGTCGGCCAGTTCGGGCACCGACGCCTGGTAGGCGCGGGTGACCTCGGCGACCGTCCGCCAGAAGTCGTCCTCGCTGAGGATGCCCTCGGCGGCCAGGTCGGAGGCCAGGAACCGGAAGAAGCAGTCGAAGACGTCGGTGAAGACGGACAGCAGCTTCTGGTCCTCGGGGACCTCCACGCGGATCCGGGTCACCTCCGGCGGCAGCACCGCGTCCGGGTCCATCACCACGATCTCCTCGGCGATGTCCTTGTAGACCGCCCGCCGCACGACCCCGTCGCGCAGCACCAGGATCACGTTCTCGCCGTGCGGCATGAACGCCAGGTCGTAGGCGTAGAAGCAGTGCAGCAGCGGGGTGTAGTAGGCGTCCAGGTAGTGCCGCAGCCACTCGGCCGGGGCGAGTCCCGACCGCTCGATGAGGGCGCCCGCGAAGGAGGAGCCCTCGTGGTCCACGTGGACCAGGGACGCCATGGTGGCCAGTGACTCGCCCTCGCCCAGCGAGGCCACCGGGCTCTCCCGCCACAGCGCGGCCAGCATCTTGCGGTACGGCGAGGAGCGGTCCGTCGCCCGCTCGTACTCCAGGTGCCGGTACCCGACCGCGGCCCGCTCCCGGATGATCGACAGGCCCGTCGACCGCAGCACCGGGTCGCCCTCGATGAGCCGGGCCAGCCAGTCGTTGATGGCCGGGGTGGCCTCCATGTAGGCGGCGGACAGGCCGCGCATGAACCCCATGTTCAGCACCGACAGGGCCGTCTTCACGTAGTGCTTCTCGGGGTGCGAGGTGTTGAAGAAGGTCCGGATGGACTGCTGCGCCAGGTACTCGTCGTCGCCCTCCCCGAGGCACACCAGGTGACGGCGGGCGACCTCGGCGGCGAAGGTGACGGTGAGCTTGTTCCACCACTGCCAGGGGTGGACCGGGATCAGCAGGTAGTCGGCCGGGTCCAGGCCCTGCCCGCGCAGCACGCCCTCGAAGCGGGCCACGGTGCCGGCGCCCAGCTCTTGGCGGACGAACGACTCGTACTCGATGCCGACGCCCGCCGTGAACGCGGCCCGCGAGCGGTGCGCGGCCAGCCACACCAGCCTCACCGGGGCCGCCGCCTCCGGCGCGTACGCCCGGTACTCGTCGACGCCGAAGCCGAGCCGCCCGTTGTTGGCGACGAAGCAGGGGTGGCCCTCGGTCATGCCGGTCTCGATGGCCTGGAACCCGGCGCCGGCCAGCTCGGCCGAGGTGACCTGCGGCTTGGTCAGCTTGTAGCAGGTGCCGGAGAGGGTGGAGGAGATCTCCTCCAGGTACACCGGCAGCACCTCGTCGCTCAGCCCCAGCGACTTCTGCAGCTCGATGACGAGGTCCAGCGCCTCCAGCGGGAGTTCGGCCTCGCCCCGGTGCCGGGATATCGACCCGGCGTCCACCTGCCAGTGGTCCAGGGCCCGGCGGACGGCGGTGAAGCGGTACTCCGTCAGGCCGTCGTCGCTCCGCACGACGTAGCCGCCGTCGCCGGCGGCCTCGGGGGTGATGAGCCGCTCGTGCGCGAACTCGGCGAGCGCCTTGCGGACCAGCAGGCGGTTGGCCCGCGCCCACAGCTCGGGGGACAGGTGCGCCACGGCGTCGGACGGGGTCATGCGGTTGCTCCTCGGGCGGCCTCGAACTGCTCGCGCGTGCAGAAGCTCAGCAGCGCGCGCTTCTCCGGCTTGTCGATCTCACGCTCGGGGACGAAGCCGACGGCCTCGTTCAGCGCGTGCACGGCCTTGTTGCCGACGTCCGGCTCCACCACGACCCTGCGGGTGGCCGGGTCGGCGAACAGCTCCTCCATCACGGCGGTGATGACGGCCCGGGTGAACCCGTGCACCGGCCGGTCCGTGGGGGCGACCAGGAAGTGCATGCCGACGTCCCCCGGCTCGGGGTCGTACAGGCCGGTGAGTTCGACGTACCGGGGGTCGTAGCGCTCCATCAGGAACGCCGGTTCGCCGTCGTGCAGGCCCAGGTGGGCGTGGTGGTGCTGGTGGGCGGCGATGCGCAGGTACTCGCGCTCGACGTCCTGCCGGGTCGCGTCCTGCATCATCCAGAACGCGGCCTTGGGGTGCGTCACCCAGCCGTGCAGCAGCTCCGCGTCGCGCAGCGGGTCCAGCGGGCGGAAGGTGAAGGTGCCGATGGTCATACGGAGAACTCCTGGAACGCGATGGACTTCTCGACCGGGTAGACCTCGCGGCCCAGCAGCTCGCGGATGATGGAGCTGTTGCGGTACGGGCCCATCCCCAGGTCGGGGCTGGTCACGCTGTGCGTGTGCACCCCGGCGTTCTGCAGGAACACGCCGCGGCCGGTCACGTCGATGGCGTAGTTGCGGGCCACGTCGAAGCGGCCGTGGCCGTCCAGCCGCAGCCGGTCGCGGACGGGTTCCAGGAAGGCGGGCGGCTCGTAGTGGTAGCCGGTGGCCAGCACCAGGCCCTCGGTGCGGATCTCGAAGTCCTTGTCCTGCTCGTCCTGGTGGAAGCCGAGCGTGTAGCCGCCGTCCTGGTAACGCGCCGAGACCAGCGAGGAGTTGGTGAGCAGGCGGGTGGGGACGCCCCGGCCGCGGCTCTCCACGTTCTTCTGGTACAGCAGGTCGAAGATCGCGTCGACGAGCTCGGAGTTGATGCCCTTGAAGAGGCCCTTCTGCTGCTTCTCCAGCCGGTAGCGGGTCTCCTCCGGCAGCGCGCGGAAGTAGTCGATGTAGTCCGGGGAGGTCATCTCCAGGGTCAGCTTGGTGTACTCCAGCGGGAAGAACCGCGGGGAGCGGGTGACCCAGTTGAGCCGGTAGCCGTGCTCGTCGATCCCGGACAGCAGCTCGTGGTAGATCTCGGCGGCGCTCTGCCCGCTGCCGACGATCGTGATCGACTCCTTGTCGAACAGCTCGTCCCGCCGGTGCACGTACTGCGCGTTGTGGAACAGGCCGCCCTCCAGCCCGCGGCACGGCTCGGGCACGTACGGGACGGTGCCGGTGCCCAGCACCAGGTGCCGTGCCCGGTAGGTGTCCCCGGCGCCGGTGCGGACCGCGTACACCCCGTCGGCCTCCTCGTAGGTCACCTCGGTGACCGTGGTGCCGAAGCGGATGCTGCTCAGCTGCGCGGCGGCCCAGCGGCAGTAGTCGTCGTACTCCACGCGCAGCGGGTAGAAGTTCTCCCGGATGTAGAACGAGTACAGCCGGCCCTTCTCCTTCAGGTAGTTGAGGAAGGAGTACGGGGACGTCGGGTCCGCGAGCGTGACCAGGTCCGACATGAACGGCGTCTGCAGGTGGGCGCCGTCGAGGAACATCCCGGCGTGCCACTCGAAGTCCGGCTTGGACTCCAGGAACACCCCGTTCAGTTCGCCGATCGGCTCGGTGAGGCAGGCCAGGCCCAGGTTGAAGGGGCCCAGCCCGATCCCCACGAAGTCGTGGACGGTGCCGGTGGTGGCTTCGGCGTCAGGAAGCGCGGTCAAGGGACTCTCCCAGGTACTGCTCGGCGTGGCCGGCGATCAGGTCGAGGACGGCGGTGATGTCGGCCGTCGTGGTCTCGGGGTTCAGCAGGGTGAACTTCAGGTAGTGCCGCCCGGCGACCTTGGTGCCGGCGACGACGGCGTCCCCGGAGGCGAACAGCGCTTTGCGGGCGTAGAGGTTGGCCCGGTCGATCTCGGCCGGGTCGGTGACGGCGGCCGGGACGTAGCGGAAGACGAGGGTGGACAGCGAGGGTTCGACGACCACGTCGTAGCGGGGGTCGGCGTCGAGCAGCTTCCAGCCCTCGGCGGCCAGGTCGCAGACCTCGTCGAACAGGGCGCCGATGCCGTCGGCGCCCATCACCCGCAGCGTCATCCACAGCTTGAGCGCGTCGAAGCGGCGGGTGGTCTGCAGGGACTTGTCGACCTGGTTGGGGATCCGCTCGGTCACCGTCCGGCGCGGATTGAGGTATTCCGCGTGGTAGGTGGCGTGCCGCAGGGTGGCCGCGTCGCGCACCAGCACGGCGGACGAACTGACCGGCTGGAAGAAGGACTTGTGGTAGTCCACGGTCACCGAGTCGGCGCACTCGATGCCCGCCAGGCGGTCCCGGTTCCTCAGCGAGGTGAGCAGGCCGCAGCCGTAGGCGGCGTCCACGTGCAGCCACGTGCCGTACCGCTCGCACAGCTCGGCGATCTCCGGCAGCGGGTCGATGGAGCCGAAGTCGGTGGTGCCCGCGGTGGCGACGACCGCCATCGGGACCAGGCCCTCGGCGGCGCAGCGCTCCAACTCCCGGGCCAGGGCGACGGTCTGCAGGCGCTTGTCCTGGTCCACGGGGAGGGACACCACCGCGTCCGGTCCGAGGCCCAGCAGCTTCGCGGACTTCTGCACGCTGAAGTGGCTGACCTCGGAGGTGAAGACGCGCAGCCGCGCGGGGGCGTCGGTCTTGGCCTCCTCGCGGGCCAGCAGCAGCGCCTGGAGGTTGGACTGGGTGCCGCCGGAGGTGAACACCCCGTCGGCGGCGGGCCCCAGACCGATGCGGGCGGCGGTCCAGTCGATCAGCTTGCGCTCGATCAGGGTGCCGCCGGCGGACTGGTCCCAGGTGTCCAGCGAGGAGTTGAGGGCGGAGATCACCGCCTCGCCGAGCACGGCCGGGATGACGACCGGGCAGTTGAGGTGGGCGAGGTAGCGGGGGTGGTGGAAGTAGACGGCGTCCCGGAGGTAGACGTCCTCCAGTTCGTCGAGCGCGGCCGTGGTGTCGAGCAGGGGGCGGTCGAGGTCGATCCGCTCGATGAGGGGGGAGAGGTTGTCGGCCGTGACGCCGGTGAACGGCCGTTCGGTGGCGGCCAGTCTGGCGGCCACCCGCTCGACTCCTAGGGTGACGGACCTGCGGTACTGCTCCGCGGTGGTGTCGTTGAGCAGGTGCGAGCGCATGTGGGGGTCCTCCGGTGGGGACGGTCCGGTGCGTGGGAAGAGCGGGCCGGGGCACGGTACGGCGCGGGTCGGGGAGCGGTCCGGGGCGGCGCACGGCGCGAGGCCGAAGCGCGACTTAGGTTAGCCTAACCTCAGGCTGTTGGGGACCTTCGGGTGTCCATCGTGACCGCGGTCACGGCCGAAGGGCCGGTTCCGCACCAACTGCGTCCAGAATCCGCCCTGTTCGCGCGCCGGCCCCTCGGTCGTCCCGTACCGCCGGTACGCCGCGGACGTCACGCGGCGCCGGTCGTGCCGCGTCGCCCGGCGCGGTGCCGCCGCGGGCGCTGCACACCGCCGGCTCACCGGCGGCCCTGCGGAGGCCCGTTCCGTGCGGAGGTGTGTGGCGCGGCGGACGCCGTCCAGCGTCGACGGGGAACGGGGTTGGCCGGCACGGGGTTCGGCGCGCGGGGCGTCCGGTCTCCCGGGGCGCGCCAGGCCCCCGGGAGCGTCCTGGCCCGGAGGCGGGCGTCCAGTCCACCGGGCGGGCGTCCTGGCCCGGAGGCGGGCGTCCAGTCCACCGGGGGCGTCCTGGCCCGGAGGCGGGTCGTCCCGCCCGATCCGGCTGATCTCGGCCTCGGCCCGGTCCCGGCCGGGGTGCCAGGTGCCTTACGTCCACCACGTCACGGGCGTACGGCACGTCGAGCCAGGCGCGGCCCGGGGGGCCCGGCCGGCAGTGGCTCAGGGATCCGTCACCGCGGGCGGCGCGGTCCCGTCCCGTCGGCCCGCAGCGGCACCGCAGCGGTGTCCTCGGGCGGCCGGCAGTGGAGGCAGTGGAGGGCGCCGTCGTCGGCGACGGTGGGCCCGAGGAGCGCCCGGTCCCCGGGCGCGGCGAGCGCGGCCGGGGACCGGGCTCCGGGCGGTGCTCCGGGCGGTGCGCCGGGCGGTGCGGAGGTCCGCACCCGGGACGGGCCGAGCCGCCTCGTCCGTACCTCCCGCGGGGCGGAGAGGCGGGACGGGGCGGCTGCGGCAGGGGGCACGGGGGCGGCCTCGCGGGCGGGTGCGGGGCGGGGGCGCTCCGGACGTGGGGTCAGCTGACCTTCTTGGCCTTCTCGATGGCCTCGGCGAGACGCTCCACGATTGGCACGCACTTGTCGTACGACAGGATCGGCTCGGCGGCGCGCGGGATGACCTGGCCGGCCTTGACGGCGGGCAGCTTCTTCCAGGTCGCCTCGGTGATGTCGGCGGGCTGGATGGCCGAGGTGCGGTCGTCCATCATGATGATGTCGGCCGGGTACTTGTCGACGTTCTCCCAGCTCAGGCTCTCGAACCAGCCGCCGCCCTCGGCCTTGGCCTTCTCCGGCGGCTCGACGAAGTCCACGCCGAGGGCCTTGAAGTACTCCAGGTCGATGGAGAGGTTGGTGCCGGAGACGTAGAAGATCTCCTGGCTCGCGGAGCCGGCCATCACCTTGATGCCGGGGTTCGCCTTGACGGCCTTGCGCAGCCGCTCCGAGGCCGCCTCGAAGCGCTTCTTGGCGTCGGTCGCCTTCGCCGCCTTCATGTCGCCGCCGAGCGACTCGGCCAGCTCCCACATGCGCTCGAGCGGGCCGGTCAGCTGACGGTCGTAGACGGAGATGCCGACGCTCGGGGCCAGCTTGGCGATCTTGTCCTTGGACGCCTCGGGGACGTACCAGAGGGTGCCGGTGTCGTCGAACATCGTGGAGATGAGCACGTCGGGCGCCAGGGTCGCGTACTTCTCGACGTTGAACTGGTCCCAGACGTTGCCCAGGATGGTCACCTTGCTGATGTCCATGTCGCCGGCCTGGACGTCGGCCTTGCCGTCCTTGGTCTCGGTCGGGCCGAACACGCCCTTGACCTGGATGCCGTAGTCGTACAGCGCGGCGGCGACACCGGTGAACGCGACGATGTTCGCGGGCACCTTGTCCAGCTTCACCGTGGTGCCGCGGTCGTCCTTGAAGCTCCAGGGGCCGGACCCGGTGTCCTTCTTCGACTCCGAGCCGCCGCTTTTCGCGTCGTCGTTCCCACAGGCCGCGAGCACGGCGCCGAGTCCGAGGACACCGCCGGCGGTGAGCAGTCCGCGACGGGAGAGGCGGGCGGTTGTGGAATGCGACATGGGGCGGTCTGCTTTCGTGCGTACGGGAGCCGGAGGGTGCGCGATCGCGGGCCCCCGGGCCGGAAACAGCCTTAGGTTAGCCTAACCTCAGAGCTTGTCCAGGGGGCCGCCGGATGCATCCCCCCGCAGGAACCCGGACATGCCGTCCCGGTACCGTGATCCCGGTCACGCCGAGGGGGAGACGATGGACGCGATACGCCGATGGGGCCCGCCCGTGGCCGTGCACCTGATCCTCGGCGTGGTGGCTCTGGTGCCGCTGTGGCTGTCGATGATGTTCCTGGTGAGCCACCCGCTGGCCGCATGGGGCCTGACGTCCCGCGAACCCACCGACAATGACGGCGCGTTGCCCTGGCTGGTGCTCCTCGTGCCGGTGTGGGCCGTCTTCCTGGCCCTGTGGCTGCCCCTCGGCTCCCTCGCCCGCGGGACCGTCAAGGGGGTCTCCCGATGCCGCTACTGGGCCGTCGGCGCGGCCCTGGTGCTCACCCCCATGGTGTTCCTGACGACGCTGTTCTACGTCGTCGAGGGCTGAACACGGCGGTGAGCACGGCGGTAATCACGGCGGTGAGCACAGCGGCGGGCAGGTCGGAGGTCGGCGGGCGGGCCGTGGTGGACCGCCCGCCGGACCGGCGGAAGGGCGGGGATCAGCCCGTCAGCCCCAACTCCCGCGCGATGAGCATCCGCTGCACCTCGCTCGTGCCCTCGCCGATCTCCAGGATCTTCGAGTCGCGCCACATCCGCGCCACCGGGTACTCGTTCATGAAGCCGTACCCGCCGTGGATCTGCGTGGCCTCCCGGGCGTTGTCCACCGCGACCGTCGAGGAGTACAGCTTCGCCAGCGCCGCCTCCTTCTTGAACGGATCCCCGGCGACCAGCCGGCTCGCCGCGTCCCGCCACGCCAGCCGGGCCGTGTGGGCCTTCATCTCCATGTCCGCGATCTTGAACTGGATCGCCTGGTTGGCGCCGATCGGCCGGCCGAAGGCGTGCCGCTCCTTGGCGTACTTCACCGACTCGTCCACGCAGCCCTGCGCCAGGCCCGTGCCCAGCGCCGCGATGGCGATCCGGCCCTCGTCGAGGATCCGCAGGAACTGCGCGTAGCCGCGCCCCTCCTCGCCCAGCAGGTTCGCCGCCGGGACCCGCACGTCCTGGAAGGACAGCTCCCGGGTGTCCGAGGCGTTCCAGCCGACCTTCGAGTACGGGGCGGCCACCGTGAAGCCCGGGGTGCCCGACGGGACGATGATCGCCGAGATCAGCGGCTTGCCGTCCGGCTTGCGGCCGGTGACCGCGGTGACCGTCACCAGACCCGTGATGTCGGTGCCCGAGTTGGTGATGAAGCACTTGGTGCCGTTGATCACCCACTCGTTCGTCGCCTCGTCCAGCCGCGCCGTGGTGCGGGTCGCGCCCGCGTCGCTGCCGCCGTCCGGCTCGGTCAGCCCGAACGCGCCCAGTATCTCGCCCGAGCACAGGCGCGGCAGCCAGGTCCGCTTCTGCTCCTCGGTGCCGAACAGGTGCAGCGGCATCGCGCCCAGCGACACCCCCGCCTCCAGCGTGATGGCCACCGACGAGTCCACCCGGGCCAGTTCCTCCAGGGCCACCCCGAGCGCGAAGTAGTCGCCGCCCATGCCGCCGTACTCCTCCGGGAACGGCAGGCCGAACAGGCCCATGCGGCCCATCTCCCGCACGATCTCGTACGGGAACTCGTGCCGCTCGTAGAAGTCGCCGATCTTCGGCGCCACCACGTCGTGCGCGAACTCCTCCACGGTGCGGCGGAGTTCTTCCAGTTCGGGGGAGAGCTTGTGGTCCATGGTCGTCACTGCTCCTGGTGGGAGAGGGCTCGTACGGTGCGGGACGGGCTGGGTCGGCCCAGGTGTCCGGCCATCCACGCGCTGGTGGCGACGAGGCGGCCGAGGTCGACGCCGGTGTCGATGCCGAGACCGCGCAGCATCCACACCAGGTCTTCGGTGGCGAGGTTTCCGGTGGCGGACTTCGCGTACGGGCAGCCGCCGAGCCCGCCGGCCGAGGCGTCCACGGTGGTGACGCCGTGCCGCAGCGCGGTCAGGGTGTTGGACAGGGCCTGGCCGTAGGTGTCGTGGAAGTGCACGCCCACCACGCCGACCGGCACGCCCTCGGCTGCCAGGGCGTCGAGCAGCGCGCTCACATGGCCCGGGGTCGCCACGCCGATGGTGTCGCCGAGGCTGAGTTCGTCGCAGCCCATGTCCAGCAGGGCCCGGCAGACCCGGACCACCTGCCCGACCTCGACCGCGCCCTCCCAGGGGTCGCCGAAGCACATCGACAGATAGCCCCGCACGTGCACGTCGTCCGCCTTGGCCCGCCGGACCACCGGCTCGAACATGGCGAGCGCCTCGTCCAGCGAGCGGTTGAGGTTGGCGCGGGCGAAGGACTCCGTGGCACTGGCGAACACCGCCACCCGGCGGGCGCCGAGCGCCAGCGCGCGGTCCAGCCCGCGCTCGTTGGGCACCAGCACGGGCAGATCCACGGCGAGGTCGCTCACCCGCGGGAACAGCTCCTCGGCGTCCGCCAGCTGGGGGACCCACTTGGGGTGCACGAAGCTGGTCGCCTCGATCGTGGTCAGGCCCGCCCCGGCGAGGCGGCGGATGAACTCCGCCTTCACCTCCACCGGGACGACGCCCTGCTCGTTCTGGAGCCCGTCGCGGGCGCCCACCTCGTGGATGCGGACCCGGGCGGGCAGGCCCTCGGCCGGTACGGCCATCGGCAGCCCCAGGTCGTGCGCGTTCATGCCGTCTCCTCCTCCGCCGGGGCGATGACCGCCAGCACCTGGTCCATGGCGACCGTGGTGCCGGGGGCCACGTCCAGCTCGGTGACCGTGCCCGCGTGCGGGGCGGAGACGACGTGCTCCATCTTCATGGCCTCCACCACCAGCAGGCTCTGACCGGCGTCCACGGTGTCGCCGACGGCGACCTTCACCACCGTCACCGTGCCCGGCATGGGCGCGGTCAGCGAGTCGGCGCCGGCCCGGCCGGCCCGGCTGAGGGACTCCTCGACCGGGTCGTGGTCCCGCACCTGCCAGGCGTCGCCGTCCCGGCCCAGCCAGGTGCCGTCCGGCAGCGCGGCGAAGGTGTGGGTGACGCCGTCCAGCGCGAAGGTGAACCCGCTGCTGTCCAGCACGCCCGCGGAGCCCCGCACGGGGGCGTCGGCGCCCGGCAGCAGCAGTTCCGTGCCGCCGTCGGCCGTCTCGCGGACCCGCACGGTCACCGGGTCGCGGCCCGGGACGCGCAGGTGGTGCGCGGCCCACGCCCGCCGCCCGCCCAGCCGCCAGCCGCTCGTGGCGGCGAACGGGTCGGCCCAACCGGAGCCGTCCGCCGGGGCCGCGAGGGCGCGCTGCCGCAGCAGGGCCGCCGCCGCGTACGCCTCGGCCGGCACCTCGTCCGTCACCAGTGCGCCCGCCTCGCGCTCCACCAGCCCGGTGTCCAGGTCGCCGGCCACCACCGCGGGGTGCGCGAGCAGCCGCCGCAGGAACCCGGCGTTGGTCTGCACGCCCAGGGTGACCGTCCGGGCCAGGGCCGCCCGCAGGGTGCGCAGCGCGCTCGCCCGGTCCGGGCCGTAGGCGATCACCTTGGACAGCATCGGGTCGTACAGGCTGCCGACCTCGGTGCCCTCACCGAGCCCGGAATCGGTGCGCACGCCGTCGCCCTGCGGCTCGTGGAGCGAGAGCACCGTGCCGCCGGAGGGCAGGAAGCCGCGGGCCGGGTCCTCGGCGCAGATCCGGGCCTCCACCGCGTGGCCGGTGAGCCGGACGCCGTCCTGCCCGAACGCCAGCGGTTCGCCCGCCGCCACCCGCAGCTGCCACTCGACCAGGTCCAGGCCGGTGATCAGCTCGGTGACCGGGTGCTCCACCTGGAGGCGGGTGTTCATCTCCATGAAGTAGTAGGAGGCCGGGTCGTCGCCCGGGACGATGAACTCCACCGTGCCCGCGCCCCGGTAGCCGCAGGAGCGGGCCGCCTGGACGGCCGCCTCGCCCATCGCCGCGCGGGTCTTCTCGTCGAGGAGCACACTGGGCGCCTCCTCGATGATCTTCTGGTGGCGGCGCTGGAGGGAGCACTCGCGCTCGCCCAGGTGCACCACGTTCCCGTGGCCGTCCGCCAGCACCTGGATCTCGATGTGCCGGGGGCGGTCGATCCACCGCTCCACCAGCAGCGTGTCGTCACCGAAGGAGGCGCGGGCCTCGCGGCGGGCGGCGGCGATCTCCTCGGCCAGCCGCTCCTCGTCCCGCACCCGGCGCATGCCCTTGCCGCCACCGCCCGCCGACGGCTTCAGCAGCACCGGCATGCCGATCCCGCGGGCCGCCTCCACGAGCTGTGCGTCGCTCAGGCCGCTGCCACTGGACCCGGGCACCACCGGCACCCCGGCCGCCTTCACCGTCTCCTTGGCGCGGATCTTGTCGCCCATCAGGGAGATCGCCTCGGCCGGCGGGCCGACGAACACCAGGCCGGCCTCGGCGCAGGCCCGCGCGAAGGCGGCGTTCTCGGCGAGGAAGCCGTACCCCGGGTGCACCGCCTGCGCGCCGGTGCGGGCGGCGGCCTCCAGCAGCCGCTCCACCGACAGGTAGCTCTCCGCCGCCGGCGCCGCTCCGATCCGGACGGCCGTGTCGGCCTCCCGCACGTGCCGGGCGTCGGCGTCCGCGTCGGAGTACACCGCCACCGCGCGCACGCCCATCGCCCGCAGGGTGCGGATGACGCGGACCGCGATCTCGCCCCGGTTGGCCACCAGGACCGTGTCGAACATCCGCGGCGCCGTCCCGCCCGCGGCCGGGTCTGTCGTCAGAGCTGTCATCGTCATCGGTCCCCTCACATCCGGAAGACGCCGAACTGAGGGTCACTCAGTGGCGCGTTGGCGCACGCGGTCAGGGCCAGGCCCAGGACCTGCCGGGTCTCCATCGGGTCGATCACCCCGTCGTCCCACAGCCGGGCCGTCGCGTAGTAGGCGTTGCCCTGCTGCTCGTACTGGGCGCGGATCGGGGCCTTGAAGGCGTCCTCCTCCTCGGCCGACCACTCCTCGCCGCGGCCCTCCAGCTGGTCCCGCTTGACGGTGGCCAGCACCGAGGCGGCCTGCTCGCCGCCCATCACCGAGATCTTGGCGTTGGGCCACATCCACAGGAAGCGGGGCGAGTACGCCCGGCCGCACATCGAGTAGTTGCCCGCGCCGTACGACCCGCCGACCACCACCGTCAGCTTCGGCACCCGCGTGCACGCGACCGCCGTGACCATCTTGGCGCCGTGCTTGGCGATGCCGCCCGCCTCGTAGTCCCGGCCGACCATGAAGCCGGAGATGTTCTGCAGGAACACCAGCGGGATCCCGCGCTGGTCGCACAGCTCGATGAAGTGGGCGCCCTTCTGGGCGGACTCGGAGAACAGGATGCCGTTGTTGGCGACGATCCCCACCGGGTGGCCGTGGATCCGGGCGAAGCCGGTCACCAGGGTCTGCCCGAACTCCGCCTTGAACTCCGCGAACCGGGAGCCGTCCACCACCCGCGCGATGATCTCCCGCACGTCGTAGGGGGTGCGGGAGTCCACCGGCACCGCCCCGTACAGGCCCGCCGGGTCCACCTTCGGCTCCACCGGCGCCCCGACGCTCCACGGCAGCGGGCCGCGCGCGGGCAGCGTGGAGACGATGGTGCGCACCGTCCGCAGCGCGTGCGCGTCGTCCTCCGCGAGGTGGTCCGTCACGCCGGACACCCGGGAGTGCACCTCGCCGCCGCCCAGCTCCTCCGCCGTGACGACCTCACCGGTGGCCGCCTTCACCAGCGGCGGGCCGCCGAGGAAGATCGTGCCCTGGTTGCGCACGATCACCGCCTCGTCGCTCATCGCCGGGACGTACGCCCCGCCCGCCGTGCAGGAGCCGAGCACCGCCGCGATCTGCGGGATCCCGGCGCCGGACATCCGGGCCTGGTTGTAGAAGATCCGCCCGAAGTGGTCCCGGTCGGGGAACACCTCGTCCTGCATCGGCAGGAACGCCCCGCCGGAGTCGACCAGGTAGACGCAGGGCAGGCGGTTGTCGAGCGCCACCTCCTGCGCCCGCAGGTGCTTCTTCACCGTCATCGGGTAGTACGTGCCGCCCTTGACGGTGGCGTCGTTGGCCACCACCACGCACTCACGGCCGCTGATCCTGCCGATGCCGGCGATCACCCCGGCGGCCGGGGCCTGCCCCTCGTACATCCCGTCGGCGGCCAGCGGGGCCAGCTCCAGGAAGGGCGAGCCGGGGTCGAGGAGCGTGTCCACGCGCTCACGCGGCAGCAGCTTGCCGCGCGCGGTGTGCCGCGCGCGGGCCCGCTCGCCGCCCCCGAGCTCGGCGGCGGCCAGCTTGGCGCGCAGCTCCGCCACGAGGGCGCGGTGCGCCTCCTCGTTGGCCCGAAAGGCCTCGGACGCGGGATCGGCCGCGCTGTGAAGCTCCGGTGCCTCATGCATCCTGCGGGTCCCCTCACCTTGTTAATGAGCGTTAACGCATTTCCCTCAGGTTAACGACCGCTAACCTCGCTGTCTAGAATCGTCCTCATGGCCACCAGAACCGACGCCCCGACCCGCCGCGAGCAGATCCTCAAGGAGGCCGCGCGGCTGTTCGCCGAGCGCGGTTTCCACGGCGTCGGGGTCGACGAGATAGGTGCCGCGGTCGGCATCAGCGGACCCGGGCTGTACCGCCACTTCCCGGGCAAGGACGCGATGCTCGCCGAGCTGCTGGTGGGGATCAGCGGCTCGCTGCTCACCGGCGCCGAGCGGCGCCTCGCGGAGGCCGACGGGGTGCCCGCCGAGGAGGTCCTCGACTCCCTCATCGAGGGGCACATCGACTTCGCGCTGGACGACCGCCCCCTGATCACCCTGCACGACCGCGAGCTGGACCGCCTGCGGGAGGCCGACCGCAAGCTGGTGCGCCGGCTCCAGCGCCGGTACGTGGAGCTGTGGGTGGGCGTGGTCCGGGCCCTCCACCCGGACCTCGGCGAGCCCGCCGCCCGGTCCGCCGTGCACTCGGTGTTCGGGCTGCTCAACTCCACCCCGCACCTCGGCCGCCCCGGCGCCCTGCCCGGCCGCGCGGCCACCGCCGCGCTCCTGCACCGCATGGCCCGCGGCGCCTTCGAGGCGGCGGGGGCGGGGGAGCCGGGGGAGTGAGGGGTCCGCGCACCCTTCCGGAACGTCCGCCCCGGACGCCCGGCGGGGCCCGCGCGTGACGAGCGTTACGCCCGCCCCGCTCTGGACGATCGCCGATACCCGCCGGTATCTTGGAATCTGAGCAAGCGCTTAGCCATGCGGTGTCCCCGTCGGGGAATCCGCGGCGAGCAACCCCGTACGCGAGAGCGGCGCCGGCAGGGCGCGAGGAAGGGCGGTGGGCGTTCGTGCGCCGTACGCTGTTCAACGAGGACCACGAGGCGTTCCGGGAGACCATCCGCGCCTTCATCGAGGCCGAGGTCGTCCCGGTCTACGACGACTGGTTCGCGGCCGGCCAGGCCCCCCGCGACTTCTACTACCAGCTCGGCGAGCTCGGCGTCTTCGGCATCAGCGTGCCGGAGGAGTACGGCGGCGCGGGCATGGACACCCACAAGTTCGAGGCCGTCCTCTACGAGGAGACCGCCCGCGCGGGCGTCCAGTTCGGCGGCTCCGGCGTGCACGTCCTGCTGGCCCTGCCCTACATCAAGATGCTCGCCACCGACGAGCAGAAGAAGCGCTACCTCCCGAAGTTCGTCACCGGTGAGGAGATGTGGGCCATCGCGATGACGGAGCCGGGCACCGGCTCCGACCTCGCGGGCATGAAGACCACCGCCAAGCTCTCCGAGGACGGCTCCCACTACGTCCTCAACGGCGCCAAGACCTTCATCACCGGCGGTGTCCACGCCGACAAGGTCATCGTCTGCGCCCGCACCGCCGCGCCGACCGCCGAGGACCGCCGCCATGGCATCTCCCTGTTCGCCGTGGACACCAAGTCCGAGGGCTACTCGGTGGGCCGCAAGCTGGACAAGCTGGGCCTGCGCACCTCCGACACGGCCGAGCTGGCCTTCGTCGACGTCAAGGTCCCCGTCGAGGACCTGCTCGGCGAGGAGAACAAGGGCTTCTACTACCTCGGCCACAACCTGGCCTCCGAGCGCTGGGGCATCGCCTTCGGCGCCTACGCCCAGGCCAAGGCCGCCGTCCGGTTCGCCAAGCAGTACGTGCAGGAGCGCACCGTCTTCGGCAAGCCGGTCGCCCACTTCCAGAACACCAAGTTCGAGCTGGCCGCCTGCCAGGCCGAGGTGGACGCCGCCGAGGCCGTCGCCGACCGCGCGACCGAGGCCCTGGACGCCGGTGAGCTGACCCCCGCCGAGGCCGCCTCCGCGAAGCTGTTCTGCACCGAGGTCGCCCACCGCGTCATCGACCGCTGCCTCCAGCTGCACGGCGGCTACGGGTACATGAACGAGTACCCGATCGCCCGCCTGTACGCGGACAACCGCGTCAACCGCATCTACGGCGGCACCAGCGAGATCATGAAGTCGATCATCGCAAAGGACATGGGCCTGTAGCACTCGTCGGGCCCCTCCCGGCCCCCGCACGTACGGGTAACGACCGAACCCCATGAGTCAGGCACTCCGACAGCTCCTCGATCTGCTCGACCTCGAGCAGATCGAGGAGAACATCTTCCGCGGCCACTCCCGCTCCGCCGTCGTCCCCCGGGTCTTCGGCGGGCAGGTCGCCGCGCAGGCCCTGGTCGCCGCCGGGCGCACCGTCCCGGCGGACCGGCCCGCCCACTCCCTGCACGCGTACTTCCTGCGCCCCGGGGACCCGGACGCGCCGATCGTCTACGACGTGGACCGCATCCGCGACGGCCGCTCCTTCACCACCCGCCGGGTGGTCGCCGTGCAGCACGGCAAGCCGATCTTCCACCTCTCGGCGTCGTTCCAGGCGTACGAGGAGGGCCTGGACCACCAGGCGCCCATGCCGCCGTCCAGCGACCCGGCCACGCTGCCCACCGCCGAGGAGCGGATGCGCGCGTACGGCCACCTCGACCCGCGGGTCGTCGAGCGGTCGCTCCAGGCCCACGCGGCCGTCGACCTGCGCTACGTCGACGAGCCGCCCTACGGCCGCTTCGGCGAGCCGCGCGAGGCGCACTCCCAGGTCTGGTTCCGCACCAACGGCAAGCTGGACAGCGAGGCCGACGACCCGCTGCTGCACGTGGTGCTCGCCACCTACGTCTCCGACATGACGCTGCTGGACTCGGTGCTCCTCGCCCACGGGCGGGGCGGCTGGGCCGTCGGTGACGTCGTCGGCGCGTCCCTGGACCACGCCATGTGGTTCCACCGCCCCTTCCGGGCCGACGAGTGGCTCCTGTACGACCAGCAGTCCCCGTCGGCGCACGGCGGACGCGGCCTGGGCCAGGGCCGCATCTACACCCAGGACGGCCGGCTGGCGGTGTCGGTCATCCAGGAGGGCGTGGTCCGGATTCCCCGGGACGTCTCCTGAGCGCCTGGGGCAGAGGCGCGTTCCGCACGGAGACTCCGGTGCCGGGCGCAGCGGTTCGCGCACCGAGCCCGGAAGGCTCGCGCACCGCCGCCGCGTCGGCGCCGTCCTGCGCGACGTCCCGGGCGCACAGCCGACGCGGATCAGACGGGAACGCGGGACCGGGGACGCATCATCGGAGGCGTCAGTCGCGTAGCGGGCCCCGCACGGTAGAGCGCCGCGGGCCGGCCTCCCTGCGCGGTGCTCCGACGCCCGGTGGGAGTGAGGAAGCCGTCGGCCTCCGTCACCTTGCGGTGGAAGTTCGGGGGGTCGAGCCGGACGCCCCAGACCGCCTCGTACACCCCGCGCAGCTCGCTGACCGTGAACTCGGGGCCGCAGAAGCCGGTGGCCACGGTGGTGAACTGGAGGGCGCTGCGGGCCCGTTCGACGGCATCGCGCAGGATCCGGCCGTGGTCGAAGGCCAGGGACCCGCCGTCGGTGAGGAACGGGTCGACCGTGCGCAGGGTGGCGTCCCGCGCGTCGGAGCCCGCGGTGGGTGCGGGGAGGCGGGGGGCGATCGCCAGGAAGGCGCAGGTGACGACGCGACGGTCCCTGGGGTCGCGATCGGGGGCGGAGTAGACGCCGAGCTGTTCCAGGTGGAGGGCGTCCGCGTCGAGCCGTGTCTCTTCGCGGAGCTCCCTGGCCGCGGTTTCCTCGATGGTCTCGTCCCCGCGCATGAAGCCGCCGGGCAGGGCGAGACGGCCGCGGAAGGGCTCCGTCCCCCGTTCGACGAGCAGTACGTGCAGCGCGCTGTGACGGATGGTCAGGATGACCAGGTCGGCCGTTACATGCAGCAACAAGCGTTCACGATACACGTGCGTCATTCAGCGGAGAGTACTTAATTGTTCGATTGACAGGAACACCCGGGGGCATAAAGTCTTTGTGACAAGAAGGGTGCGGGGAGACCGCCCCGGCGCACGGCCGGGCGGCACAGGGGTGCCCTTCACACAGGGGGTCGCGTGCTGCTCTCCATCGACATAGGTGCCTCGCTGACGAAGGCCGCCGTCCTGCCCGGCCCGGGGGAGGACGCCGTCGCCATCAGGGAACAGGGTCGCGCGGAGTGGCCGACCGGGCTGCTGCTGCACCCGGACGGCAGCCTGACCACGGGACAGCAGGCGGAGAACGTCCGCAAGGCGCCCCGGTTCGCCGGCCGTTACGTGACCGGCCTCAAACAGCAGGTGAACGCGACCGGTGGCACGGAGCCGGTGCACCGGGAGCTGCTGTTCCCCTCGGGCGACTCCCTGCCCCTGGTGCGCGGTTTCGCCGCCGCGATCAGCCATGTGCTCGACGCGGTGCGTGAACCGTACGGAACACCCCGCCACCTGATCCTCAGTCACCCGGTGATGTGGTCCGAGCAACAGCGCGCCGTGCTGGCGGATGCCGCCCCGATGGCGGGCTGCCGGTCGTTCTCCCTGGTCGGTGAGGCGGCCGCGGTGGGCATGTTCGCGGCCCTGCGGCAGCCGGAGAGCCTCGGCGACCGCACCTTCGCCGTGTTCGACCTCGGAGCCTCCACGTTCGACTTCGCCCTGTTGCGTGCCGTCCCGGGGGACGTGCCCGAAGTGCTGTACTCGGCCGGACGGCACGTGGGCGGCGACGACTTCGACGTCCGGGCACTGCACGTCGTGCGCGACCGCGCGGACGACGAGACCCGGCGGGCACTCGACCGGTTCGCGCTGGAGAACCCCGAACTGCTCAAGTCGGAGGCCGAACTCCTCAAACTGCGGCTCTGCGAACACGAGACGGCGACCTTCACCCTCACCGACGACGCGTCGCAGGTGGTGATCGACCGGGAGGACTTCGAGGACGCCGTCGACGACCTCGTCCTCGGCTGCATCTCCACGGCGCGCACCGCGATCGACTCCTTCCCCGGGGATCCGCCCCACGCCCTGGTGCTCAGCGGGGGCGCCGCACGGAGCCGTGTGGTGCGCGACCGGGTCGCCGGTCTCGTCCGCGCGTTGTCCCGCACCCGGGGGAGCCGCGGTGACCGGCCCGACGAGGTGCGACTGATCGACCTCACCGGCGTCGAGGGGAGCGCGGTCGCGTGCGGTGCCCACTCCGGTACGCGCAGCGAGGACCGGCCGCCGCAGCCGGCCAGACCCTTCACTGTCCACCCCGCCGCCATCGTGCTGGACGACCCCGGCAGCGAGCTGGCGGCGTTACCCGGCGGCGTGCTGGAGCGCCGACCGGACCAGCGGGTGCGCGTCCACCGCAGCGGGTGGGACGGCCGGGGCGGGGGCGGTCCTCGCGACCCGGAGGACCGCCCGGCCGTGACGCGGGTCGCCGCCGATGTGACCACCGGCCGAGTCGTGCTGGCCCACCCCTCGCCCTCGTTCACCTGCACCACGACGAGCGCGTCCGGCGGGCTGCGGCTCGGCAACGTCCTCGGCTCACTGGCGGCGCTGCCGACACGTCCGGAGGGGACCGTGACGGCCCTGGCCCGTCGGGGACCGCTGTTCGCCTGGTCCCAGACCGGCCGTCGCGGCAGCACCCTCGTCGACGACGGGGCGCGCGGCTGGCTCCCGCTGCCCCTGCGCGAGCCGGTGCGGGAGCTGGCCTTCTCCGGCGAGCACACGCTGCTGGCCCGTGTCGCCGGACGGATCGTGCACCTCGACACCCGCACCGGCCGCGTGACCGGCGAGACGCCGCTGCCCGACGACGTTGCCTTCGTCGTCGGCCCCTCGGGGCTGTGCTGCGCCGTGTCCCCGGGGGACATCGTGGGCTGGTCCGTCACCGCCGGGGGACTGGAGCGGCTCTGGCGACGCACCCTGCGGACGGCGGGCGCCGTGGCCGTGATCGGTGAGGGGGACGCCTGCCTGGTCGTCGCGTACGACGCGGAGGTGCGGGTGTACCGCGCGTTGGACGGCCGGTGCGGACGCCAGGTCGCACTCCGGGACGCATGGCACCTGCCTCCCCCCGTCGCCCTGCTGCCCGGCGCCGACCCCGGTGTCGTCCACGCCCGCCGCCGGACGCCCGGCGGGACCGTGGTCGACCGGCTCCACCTCGCCCGGGAGCGGACGTGAGCGGCGTGCCCGACGCCCGCGGTGTCGTGGCCGGCTTCTGCGCGGACCTGTTGCGCGATCCCCGTCACCGGGACGACCCGGTGCTGCGGGACGTCCTCGCCCAGTGCGGTCAGCCCCTGCGCGTCCTGCTCGTCGGTGACGTCTCGGCGGGCAAGTCCACCCTGCTGAACGCCCTCCTCGCAGGTCACCACGCGCAGACCGACCATCGGGAGACGACCTCTGCGGTCACGTGGTTCCACGGCCCCGGCCTGCAGGCCGCGCCCCTGCCCGATCCCTCACACCGCGGAATCGCGGCCGACTTCCCGCTGGCCGGACGACTCATGATCGCCGACGCGCCGGGGCTGAACACGCACTCGGGGAACGCGAGGCACACCCGGCGCATGCTCCCGGGAGGGGACCTGGCCGGTGCGGCGGCCGCCTACGTGTTCCTCCTGCTGCGCGGCCGGGCCGACGGCGAGGCCGAGGCGCTGGCCGATCTGACGGCGATGACCGCCGGTCCCTATGACCTCACCGGCAACGTCGTCGCGGTGGCGGGCAAGGCCGACGAGGTGGCCTCGGACTTCGCCGAGATCGAGGAGCGCATACCCCGCGAAACCCGGCTGCCGATCCGGGCCGTCGCCGTCCATCAGAAGATGGCTGTGGCGGCTCGCGTCGCGGACGTGGGAACCCCGCTCGTGTCGGCCCTGGAGGCGATCCGGGCGAAGCCCGAGATCCTGACCCGTACGGTGCTGCACTGGCACCACCTCACACACCACCTGTCCCAGGGCCACGTGCAGGCGCTCGTCACCGCGCTGGGATCACCTTCCTGGCTGCCGGGGCTGCTCAGCCGGACGGCTCGGTCGGCCACCGCCGCCGACGTCCTGCGCGTGGTGGAGGACATGTCACGCCTGCCGGTGCTGGAGTCGGTGCTGGCGGACATCGCCGAGGACGGGGACCTGTTCACGGCCACCGCCGCTGTACTGCGGCTGCGGCGCTGGGCAGCGCGTCCGGCGTCCCACGACGGCGCAGCCGTCCAGGAACGGCTGCGGGCGCTCCACGGCACGGCCGCTTTCGACGGGTGGCGCAGACGGGCCGCCGCGCGCCTGGTCCGACACGGTGAGGTGGGTGCCGATCTCCCTCGGGACGACCGTGACGCGGCCTGTGAACTGTTGCGCTCCGGCAGGTGTCCCGACCCGCCCGCGCTCGCCACCCGCTGGTCCGCCTACGCCGTACACCCGTTGCGGTCGACCCGGAGCCGCGACGTGGCCGAACTGATCGTCGGACTGGCCCGTCGGGCGGACGCACCGCCCCGGCTGAAGGGAACCGCACGATGACCCCACGCACACCCCGCGACCCCGGACCGGCCCGTCGGCCGGGTCGTTCACCCGGACGGGTATGGACACCCCTGCCGGCGGGCCGGATCGCCGAGGGACTGCGGCGGATCGCGGACCGGCTGGAGCGTGCCGCCGCCCACCCCGCCCTGCATGCGGAACGGCGGCACCAGGCGCCGGACGCCGGTCCACCGGCTGCCGCCGGGAACCCCGTAGCCCCGCCCGCCCGTCCCCGGGCGGAAGCGCCCGCGCGCCCGCCCGGGCACGCCCCCGCCCGGAATCCGCGGCCTGCGACGCCGGACACGCACACCGCCCCGACACCCGCCGTACCGCCCGCGACGCGGGACTGCGTCGCCGTGGCCCGGGACGTCCTCGCGGTCGCCGACCGGCTGCGCAACGAGGAGCTCGCCCGCCGCCTCTTCGACGCGGTGGGCCGGCTTCCCGGCCTGCGGACGGTCCGCCCGTCACCCGGCGACCCCTTCGAGCCGGCCGAGCACCACTGGGACGAGACCCGGTCCACGGACGACCCCGCCCGGGAGGACACGGTCGCGGCCCTGCTGGCCCCCGGCTTCCTCGGCCCGCAGGACGAACTCATCCGCACCGCGAGGGTCGCCGTGTACGCGACCGGGAAGAGTGAGGACACGCCATGAACCAGCACCACGACGACGACACGGACACGCACGGCCAGGACGGCCCTCGCAGCGGGGCCGGGACGCCGGAGCAGGAGATGAACGCCATCGCCGAGGAACTGCTCACCCTCGCCGACGCACAGGGGATACCGCGGAGCGTAACCGCTCCCCTGAGGTCCTTGGCGGGCCGATGGCAGGAACCCTTCGCCCGGGTGGCGGTGCTGGGCGAGGTGTCCACCGGGAAGTCCACACTGATCAACTCCCTGCTGGAGCACGACCTGCTGCCCTCGGCGGTGCAGTCCCTCTCCTCGGTCCCGGTGGAGATGTCCTACGGGCCCGAACTGACCGGCACGGCCACCGTGTTCGACACCATCCGCGACGCCTTCGTCGAACGTGACCTCGACGGGGAGCAGGAGATCATCGACTACCTGACCACCTCGGGAGAACGCACCGTCACCGATCGCCACGGCCGGGGCGCGCAGGTCTTGCGTGCCTTTCTCCAGGTGCCGGCCAAGCTGCTGGCCGGCGGCTTACGCCTGGTGGACACCCCGGGCGTGGGCGGAGCGAACCCGGCACACCGCAGGCTGGCTCTGGCGGCGCTGTCCGACGCGGACGCGGTGCTCTTCGTGGCGCGGTCGGGTGAACCGCTCAGTGCCACCGAGCAGGACTTCCTGGCCCGGGCGGCGCAGCGCGTGGACCGCTGCCTCGTGGTTCAGACGCAGAGCGACCTCGCCTGGGACGCCGACCGCAGGCTGCGGGACGACCTCGCACGACTGCGCGCTCCGAGCACCTGGGCCGGGGTCACCGAGGACGAGGCCGCGGCCGAGCGGCTCGCCCGGCTGATGAGCGGGGTCGAGGGGCTTTCCGTGTCCGCGCGGCTCGCCCTCGACGCACAGCGGGCTCCGGCCGGGCCGCAGCGGGACGAGGACCTGGAGCTGAGCGGGCTGCCCGAGCTGACGGAGTGGCTGCGGATCCGTGTGGCGGAGGAGGTGGACCGGATCCACCGCCGGGCGATGGTGGATCTGACGGAGTCGACCACCGCGGCCGTGCGACGCCGGACCGAGGAGACGCGCCAGGTCATGCGCGGCGACGAGGAGGCACAGCGCGCCATCGAGGAACGCGAGCGACGGATCGCCGACTGGGAACGGACCGACGGCGACTCCTGGCGCGAGCACCTCAACGCTGCTCTCGCGTCCCTCGCCCTGGACCTTCCCCAGCAGGCGAAGGAGGACGTCGCGGCGCTGCGCGCCCACTACCGGGACCAGTTCGACGGCATGAAGCGGGCGGAGCGCAAGGAAGCGGCGAAGACGCTGCCCCAGCAGCCCCAGGCGGTACTGGACGAGATGCTGAGGACGGTGCAGGAACGCCTGCGGGAGGCGGTGCGCGGCATCGCCGAGCGGGACGACAAGGGCCTGGTCGCCGGACACCTGGAGCGGCTCGGAGGGTCGGCGAAGGTATCCGTGCGGATCCCCGGCCGGCCGAGGATGAGCGACGCCGCCTGGGAGCAGATGCTCAACGCCTTCATCGTGGCCAGGGCGGCGATCGGCCGGTCCCGCCGCCAGCGGCAGGACGAGGAGCCGGCCGGTGCACCGGACTCCGCGACGAGCCCGTCCCACGACCTCGCTCGGTCCACCGGCGCCACCGGGCCGCACCCGTCCGACGCCCGGTCGACGGCCATGGCGGTGTTCACCTCGCTGGCCCTGGGCACGGTCAAGGAACTCTTCGCGCGCCGGTCCGCGGAACGCGAGCAGCTGGTCACCCTCTTCGACAGGGTCGCCAAGGCGATCACCGAGGAAGCCGTCGCCGTGGCGTTGAAGGAGGCGAAGGCGGGCTGCGAGGCCGTCACGACGGTGATCGACGACCTGCTGGCCGAGCAGCGGGACGTGATCGAACGGGATCAGCAGGACCTTCGGCTGGCGCTGGAGGTGAGCCCCGAGGAGCGCGCCGAGCGGATCGCAGCCACCCGGCTGTGTCTGCGGCGGCTGGACGAACTGGCCGGCCGGACGGCCGCGGTCGGCCGGGAGTGGGATCTGTGACCGGGACCCCGGGCGTCATGGACGACAAGGAGCGCAGGGCCGCCCTGCGGGAGGTACTGCTTCTGGAGTACGAGGCGCTCAAGTCGGAGCAGAAGGCGCGGATCGTGGCCCGTGACCACCTCATGTACGCCACACTCGCCGGGCTGGTGTCCGTCCTGGCCGTCGTCCTCACGGCCGGCGCGCCGCCGGGGACGTTGCTCCTCCTGCCCCCCGTCTGTCTCGTGCTGGGATGGACCTACCTGGCCAACGACCTGAAGATCTCAGCGGCCGGACGCTACCTGAGGCGCGAACTCGCGCCGCGGATAGCCGAGTTGGCCGGTAGTCCGCCGGATGCGGTCCTGCGCTGGGAGAGGGCGCACCGAACGGAGCCGGGCAGGACCTCGACGAAGATCCTCCAGCTCTCCGTGGACCTGCTCATGTTCGTCGTCCCCGCCGCCGCGGCGGTCGCACTGCACTGGCCGGCGAGGGCTTCGGGGCGGGGCTTCCTCATCGTCTCCCTGGCAGAACTGTCCGCCGTCGCCGTCCTGGCCGTCCGCATCGTGCTGGCGGCCGACCTCACGTCCGAGAGGAGAACGCCGTGACGCACCGACGCGTCGGCGTCATCGTGCCCCTGCGCGAGGAGTTCGGCTACGTCAGCGAGGTCCTCGACCTCCTGGGCGACTTCCGCGAGCAGGGCCGGGTCTACCACACCTTCATCGTCCCCGGGACCGATGTGCACGGGCTGCTGACCGTCCTGCACGACATGGGGCAGCCGAGCGCCGCACTGGCCGCGCAGGACCTGATCCGCGTCTTCCACGTCCCGCTGGTGGCCGTGATCGGGACGGGGGCGGCACTGTCACCGGAGGTCGCGCTGGGGGACGTCGTGGTGGCATCGGAGATCGACTCCTACCTGCACCGGGCGAAAGCGGTCGAGGACACGGACCGCCCGGCGGGGACGACCTTGGCTCTCGCCGGGACGAGCTGGAAGCCGTCCGCGCCGCTGCTCGACCACGTCCGCAACTTCCCGCTGCGCAAGGCCAGCCGGGACATCGTCACGGACTGGTCGCTGGCAGCGCTGGCGCACTGTCCGCTCACCCGTGACCTCCGGCCCGCCCAGGGACCCGAACTGCGGGTCGCCCCCGTGGCCACGGGCGAGGTGGTGGTCGGCTCGGAGGAGTTCAAGGCCGTGATCCGGAACAAGAACCGCACGCTGGCCGCCGTGGAGATGGAGGCGGGCGGTGCCGCGCTGTCCGCCTACCAGTCCGACACCGCCGACGTTCTCGTCATTCGCGGCATCTCCGATCACGCGGCGAAGGACAAGACGGTGACGGACCGGGCCCTCGACGTCCACGGCAGACCCAACGCCTGGCGCCGCTACGCGGTCACCAACGCGTCGCGGCTCCTGGTGGAACTGCTCGCCGCCCCCGACTTCCCGTGGCGCGCGGTCCCCCCGACCGGTGCCGCCGCAGCCCCGGCCGGACCGGACCACCCCGGTGTGGTCATCTCCGGGGCCGCCGGTCCCGGATCGCCGTCGGGGACGAACGGGGGAACGCCCATCGAACATACGGTGGCCAGGCGGTCCGTCGGGCGGACGACGGCCGCGGCCGTGGGAGGCGCTGCCACGGCACTGGCCGCCGAGCACCTGATCCACCGACGCAGGGACATGGAGGAGGCCGTCGAGGCCGCCGGGCGCTCCCGAGACCCCGACGCCGAGAGCCGGGACACCGGAGCCAACCCGACGGAAGGGCATGACGGGCACGACGGGGCCCACGTGGATCCCCACCTCTGATCCGCAACCGGCGCCGGCCGTCCGCAGCGCCGCCCGCCCCGGTCGCCGCCCGCCCCGGTGGTCGCCCGGGGCCGGTCGGGCCGCGGCCGGTTCCCGGGGCGGACCCGCTGGTGTCGCGGCCCTCGCACCCGGCACGGCCGGCCCGTCAGCTCCCGCTCTTCAGCCCCGCCTCCGACAGCAGGTACGCCGTCATCGGGTCGTAGTGGCGGGGGCTGACCACGTGGTCGTCGAGGGGGACCGTCACCTGCACGGTGCCCTCCGCCTCCGCCAGGAACAGCGCCGGGTCGTTGCAGTCGGCGTAGCCGACGGAGTCCACGCCGTACTGTCCCGCCGCGCCCGCCCAGCCGTGGTCGGCGACGACCAGGTCGGGCAGCGGGCGGCCCGCACGCTCCAGCGCCGTCAGGATGGCCTTCATCGGTTCCCCGGAGTGCGTGTGCCACAGGGTGGCGCCGTGCTCCAGCATCGCCACGTCGGCGAACTGCATCACGTACCCCTCCTCCGTGGTCAGCCCGTCCGGGATCACCACGATCTCGCAGCCGGCCGCCCGCAGCGCGTCGGCGGTCGCCCGGTGCACGTCGAGCAGCCCGCCGGGGTGGCCGGTGGCCAGCAGCACCCGCTGCCCGCCGTCCGCCGCCTTGCGCAGCCGGGCCGCCATCCGCTCCAGCCCGGCCACCGTCAGCTCCGGGTCGATGGTGTCCTGCCCGTACCGGTACTCCGGGTCGTCGTTGACGCCGACCCGCTCCGCCATCACCGCGAGCACGTCCTGCTCGTCGCTCCAGCGGTCGCCGAGCTCCAGCCCGAGCCAGTAGTGGCGGTCACCGTTCGCCAGCTTGCGGTAGTGGGAGAGGTTGTTCTCGCGGGGGGTGGCGACATCGCCCGCGATGCGGGTGGCGGTGAGGTGGCCGAGCAGTTCGGCGCGGCTGGGGGTCCCGGGTATCGGCATGCCCCCCATTGTGGAGCAGCCGCCGGTGGGCGTCTCGGCCGTATCGCGCGCTGGGATGTGCGTCACCGGTTCTCCTTCGAGGATGCCCCGGCCTTCAGGCCGGGGAGGAATCGAAGCTCCCGCGTAGCGGGGCACGGAATAGAGCAATCGCCGTCAGGGCGATGGGTCGTCTCCATCCAGCGGGCCGAGCGCGACCTCAAGCAGGTGGATAATCTCGGAGTTGAGGGACCGCCGGTCGGCGCGGGCCTCCTCGACAAGGCGTGCATGCAGTTCCGTTGGCAGGCGGAGAGAGATCCGCTTCTCGTCTTCCACGCTAAAATGCTGCCGTGGCGACACCACGGCAGCAGCAGGGGGGTATCGGTCATGTCCGGTACACCTACCGGCTCCGCGTGTCGTCGACCGCCCGCGTCGGCCTGATGGCCGAGTGGACGCGCTGCCGGTGGGTGTGGAACGAGTGCGTGGCCATGTCCCGCAAGGTCCACGCCGCGAACCGCGCCAACCCGGACGACAAGGTGACGTGCGGCCCGGCCCAGCTCGACAAGATGCTGACCGAGGCCCGCACCGCAATGAGGTGGCTGCGGGAAGGCGCCTCGGTGCCGCAGCAGCAGACCATCCGCGACTTCGCCACATCCCGCGCGAAAGCGCTCAAGGACATCAAGGCGAAGCTGCCGGTCAGGCAGCGCGCCGGAATGCCTCGCATCAAGCGCAAGCGGGACGCGCTGCCGACGCTCAACTACACCCGGCGTGGATTCCGGCTCAAGGACGGTCGCCTCCACATCGCGGGCGGCATTGCCCTGACCGTGGTGTGGTCCCGCGACCTCCCGGCCGCCCCCACCTCGGTGCGCGTCCACCAGGACAGCGTGGGGCACTGGTTCGCGTCGTTCGTCGTCGCGACCGAAGTGCAACCCCTTCCGCAGACAGGCCGCGTGCTCGGCGTGGACTGGGGCGTCAAGGAGACCGCCACCACCACGTCCGACGCACACGACCTCCCCCATGCCGAGCACGGCAAGCGTGCGGCACAGCGCCTCGCCCGCTACCAGCGGATGATGGCCCGCCGCCGCCCTGCCAAGGGGCAGACCGCATCCAAGGGTTACCGGCACGCCCAGGCGCAGACCGCGAAGCTGCACAAGAAGGTGGCCCGGCAACGCCAGGACAGCGCCCGCAAGTGGGCCAAGTCCGTGGTCCGCGACCACGACGCGATCGCCGTCGAGGACTTCCGGCCGAAATTCCTCGCCAGGACCACCATGGCCCGCAAAGCCGCTGACGCGGCAATCGGCGCCACCAAGACGGCCCTGACCGAGATGGGCCGCAAGCACGGACGCGATGTGCGTCTGGTGCATCCCGCGCACACCACCATGGACTGCGCGTCGTGCGGAGCGAGAACCAAGCACGCACTTCCTCTTTCGGAACGTACCTACACCTGCACCGCGTGCGGAGTCGTATCCCCTCGGGACAAGAACTCCGCCCGCGTGATGCTGGTCCGGGCTGGTCTCAACCCGGCTGGTGCTGATCGTGTAAGAGCCGGCGGACCGCTGGTCCCCAGCCAACGTGAGCCAGGAATCCCCGTCCTTTAGAGCGGGGAGGATGTCAAGTACTCGGACGACTGCGTACAGGTACTCAGGCCGGTACTCAGCCCCGGCGCAGCGCGAACCACAGCTCCATGCGGACGTCCGGGTCGTCCAGGTCCGCGTCCAGCAGGGCCGCGCAGCGGGCGATGCGCTGGCGGACGGTGTTGCGGTGGACGGACAGGGCCACCGCCGTGCGGTCCCAACTGCCGTGCAGCGACAGCCAGGTGCGCAGGGTCTCCGGGAGGGCGGGGACCGCGGTGAGCGGCGCGAGCAGCGCCCGGGCGTGGGCCTCCGCGTCGGGGCCCGCGACCAGGTCGGTCAGCGCGGGCCGCCCGCCGTGCCGGACCAGGGGCGCGCGGGTGGCGCGGGCCCGGGCCAGTGCGCGGGCCGCCTGGGTGTCGGCGGCGGGCCACTCGCGCGGGCCGACGGCGGCGCTGACGCCGAGGGTCCAGCCGGGCAGCGCCTCCACGGTCCGGTCGCCCGGCACCAGCACCCGGACCGTGCGTCCGTCCGGGTCCACCAGCGCCGAGCCGAGCGCCGCGCCCAGGGCCGAGGCGGCCACGTGGTCCGGGGCCGGCCCGTCCGGCCGCGCGTGCACCACCCGCCATTCCTCCCCGCCGAGCAGGGCGGCCACGTCCTCGGGCGTGCTGCCCAGCAGCAGCCGGACGAGCGCGGACGAGCGGGCGGTGCCCCGGCCGCTCTGGTGCTCGCCGGTGAGCAGCGACAGCAGCACGGCGGCCACGGACGCGACGGTGTGGTCGCCCGGTTCCTGCCGGGGTGCGGCGACCCCGAGCACGAAGCCCTGGCCGGCCCCGAGCGCGTACGCGGTCAGCCGCGTCCCGGCGACCGTGTCGGCGGCCGAGGCGGGCCGCCCCGCACCGCCGGGGGCCGTGCCCGGCCGGTCGCGCCCGGTGGCGGGGGAGACGTCGGGCCGGACCACGTCCGCCAGTCCGGCCAGTGCGAGGCGGACCTCCTCGCCCGGTTCCCGGCCGGCCGCCGCGAGCCGGGTGCCCTCCGGGCCGTACAGCACCGCCCACCCGTCCAGCCGGCCCGCGAGCCGACGCACCACCGACGGCACGGGGTCCGGGCGGGCCGCCGCGGCGGCGAGGGCCTGCTGGGCCTCGGTCACCCGGCGCAGCTCCGCCAGCCGGGCCTGCGCCATCAGCCGCCACACCGCGCGGGCCACCCCGGAGAAGGTGGTCCGGGGCGGCACCTCCAGCAGCGGCAGGCCGTGCATCTCGCACGCCTCCACCAGCGCCCCGGGCACCGTGTCGTGCACCGGCGCGACGCCGAAGCCGAGCGCCGCCCCGCCCGCCGCGACGATCCGGGAGACGTACGCGTCGAAGTAGCCCGCGCCCGCCCCGTCCGGGACGTGGACGCCCGCCGACAGCAGCAGCTCACCGCCCAGCAGGTACGGATACGGGTCCGCCATCTCCGAGGTGTGCACCCAGTGCACCACCAGCCCCGGGTCGTCCGGACCGGCGATCCGGCGCAGGCCCAGGTCCGCGCGGGCCAGCAGCGCGTCCAGGGGGACGGGCGGGGTGGGCGGAACCGTGGGGTCCGGCATGGTGGACGCTTCCTCCATCCCGTTCGCTGCGAATGGATGAAACGTACACTTCGCAGTCGCTTTCCGGCCACCTAGGGTCAGGTCAGACCGGCGGCCCGCGGGTACGGGCGGATGTCCCCGCGACGAGCGGCCGGGCCACTCCCCCCAGCACGACACGCCACCGAGCAACCGCGTGAAGGAGGCCCCGCATGGCCGTGGACTACCTGGTCATCGTCGTCTATCTGGTCGGCATGCTGGCCATGGGCTGGTGGGGCATGCGCCGCGCCAAGTCCAAGAGCGAGTTCCTGGTCGCGGGCCGCCGGCTCGGCCCCGCCATGTACTCCGGCACCATGGCCGCCATCGTCCTCGGCGGCGCCTCCACCATCGGCGGCGTGGGCCTCGGCTACCAGTACGGGCTGTCCGGCGCCTGGATGGTCTTCACCATCGGCCTCGGCCTGCTCGCCCTGTCCATCTTCTTCTCCGCCCGCATCGCCCGGCTGAAGGTCTACACCGTCTCCGAGATGCTCGACCTGCGCTACGGCGGCCGGGCGGGCGTCATCTCCGGGCTCGTCATGTGGGCGTACACCCTCATGCTCGCGGTGACCTCGACCATCGCCTACGCCACGATCTTCGACGTCCTCTTCGACCTCGACCGCACCCTCGCGATCGTCCTCGGCGGCTCCATCGTCGTCGCCTACTCCACGCTCGGCGGCATGTGGTCGATCACCCTCACCGACATGGTGCAGTTCGTCGTCAAGACCATCGGCGTGCTGCTCCTGCTGCTGCCCATCGCCGTCGTCAAGGCCGGCGGCTTCGCCGAGATGAAGGCGCAACTGCCCACCGAGTACTTCGACCCGCTGGGCATCGGCGGCGAGACGATCTTCACCTACGTGCTGATCTACACCTTCGGCATGCTCATCGGCCAGGACATCTGGCAGCGCGTGTTCACCGCCCGCAGCGACCGCACCGCCCGCTGGGGCGGCACCGTCGCGGGCACCTACTGCCTCGCCTACGCCCTCGCCGGCGCCGTCATCGGCACCGCCGCCAAGGTGCTCTACCCGAACCTGGCCAACGCCGACGACGCCTTCGCCACCGTCGTCAAGGACGAACTCCCCCTCGGCGTGCGCGGTCTGGTGCTGGCCGCCGCCCTCGCCGCGGTGATGTCCACGTCCTCCGGCGCGCTGATCGCCTGCGCCACCGTCGCCAACAACGACATCTGGGCCCGGTTGCGCGGCCTCGCCCGCGCACCGCAGGGCGACGACCACGACGAGGTCCGCGGCAACCGCCTGTTCATCCTGCTCATGGGCGTCGCCGTGATCCTCACCGCGATCGCGCTGAACGACGTCGTGCAGGCCCTGACCGTCGCCTACAACCTGCTCGTCGGCGGGCTGCTGGTGCCGATCCTCGGCGGACTGCTGTGGCGGCGCGGCACCGCCCAGGGCGCCCTCGCCGCCGTCGCTGTCGGCGGGCTCACCGTCGTCGTCCTGATGGCGGCGTACGGCATCCTCGCCAACGAGCCGATCCTCTACGGCCTGCTGTCCTCCCTCGCCGTCTACGTCGTCGTCTCCCTGGCGACCCCGCCGACCGACGCGGCCGTGCTCGCCGCCTGGCGCGAACGCGTCGCCGGACGCGCCCCCGAAACCGAATCCGTGTCCGAACGGGTCCCCGCCGGCCAGTAGAGTCGTGCGGGCAGACATCACATACGCGACGAAGCGTAGGAAAGAAGGCAGTTCCATGAGCAGCAACGAGACACCCCGCGGGCCCGTCGACTCGTCCCGAGTCCCGCGGTACGCCGGGCCGGCGACCTTCGCGCGGCTGCCCCGCCTGGACGAGGTCGGCCGCGCCGACGTCGCCGTGGTGGGCATACCGTTCGACTCGGGTGTCTCCTACCGGCCGGGCGCCCGCTTCGGCGGCAACGCCATCCGCGAGGCGTCCCGGCTGCTGCGCCCCTACAACCCGGCCCAGGACGCCTCCCCCTTCGCCCTCGCCCAGGTCGCGGACGGCGGCGACATCGCCGTGAACCCGTTCAACATCAACGAGGCGGTGGAGACCATGGAGGCCGCCGCCGACGACCTGCTCGGCACCGGCGCCCGCCTGATGACCCTGGGCGGCGACCACACCGTCGCGCTGCCGCTGCTGCGCGCGGTCGCCAAGAAGCACGGCCCGGTCGCGCTGCTCCACTTCGACGCCCACCTGGACACCTGGGACACCTACTTCGGCGCCGAGTACACCCACGGCACCCCGTTCCGCCGCGCCGTGGAGGAGGGCATCCTCGACACCTCCGCCCTGTCCCACGTCGGCATCCGCGGCCCGCTCTACGGCAAGCAGGACCTCACCGACGACGAGAAGATGGGCTTCGGCATCGTCACCTCCGCCGACGTCTACCGGCGCGGCGCCGACGAGGTCGCCGACCAGCTCCGTCAGCGCATCGGCGACCGCCCGCTGTACATCTCCATCGACATCGACTGCCTCGACCCGGCGCACGCCCCCGGCACCGGCACGCCCGAGGCCGGCGGCATGACCTCCCGCGAGCTGCTGGAGATCCTGCGCGGCCTGGCGTCCTGCAACCTGGTCTCGGCGGACGTCGTCGAGGTGGCGCCCGCCTACGACCACGCGGAGATCACCTCGGTCGCCGCGTCGCACACCGCCTACGAGCTGACCACGATCATGTCCCGCCAGATTGCAGAGGCCCGCGCGAAGTGACTCACGACCACGACCTGGTGCTCCGCCCGACCGCCGCGCAGACGGAGGCGGCACTGAACCCGCCGCCCGGCCGCACGGGCGGAGACCTGGTCGTGGAGACCCTGGCCGGGCTCGGCGCGACCACCGTCTTCGGCCTGCCCGGCCAGCACGCCCTCGGCATGTTCGACGCCCTGCGCCGCTCCGACCTGCGCTACGTCGGCCTGCGCGTGGAGAACAACGCCGGGTTCGCGGCCGACGCGTACGGCCGGATCACCGGCGAGGCGGCCCCGCTGCTGCTGTCCACCGGCCCCGGCGCGCTGACCGCGCTGCCCGCGCTCCAGGAGGCGGCGGCGGCCTCCGCCCCCGTCCTCGCCATCAGCAGCCAGGTCCCGACGGCCGGGCTGGGCGGTGGCCGCCACGGCTACCTGCACGAACTCCCCGACCAGTCGGCCTCGTTCCGCGGCGTCGTCAAGTCCGTCCACACCGTGCGGACGGCCTCCCAGATCCCGTCGGCGATCACCGAGGCGTGGAAGTCGGCCCTGACCGTCCCGCACGGCCCCGTCTGGGTGGAGGTCCCGCAGGACGTCCTGCTCGCCGAGACGGTCCTGCCGGCGGTGACGGCGATGGACGCCACCCCCGACGAGCTTCCCCCGCGCCCCGAACTGACCGCGCTCGCCGCGCACCTGCTCGCCACCGCGGAACGCCCGGCGATCATCGCGGGCGGCGGGGTGATCCGCTCCGACGCCTCCGGCAAGCTGCGGCAGCTCGCCGAACGCGTCCAGGCCCCCGTGGTCACCACCCCGGGCGGCAAGGGCGCCTTCCCGTGGACCCATCCGCTCTCGCTCCAGTCCTGGATCGAGGACCGGCACACCACCGACCTCCTGGAGGACGCCGACGTCCTCCTCGTGGTCGGCTCCGGCCTCGGCGAACTCTCCTCGAACTACCACACGTTCAGGCCCCGCGGCCGGGTCGTCCAGATCGAGGCGGACCTCGGCAAGCTGGAGTCCAACCACCCCGGCATCGGCATCCACGCCGACGCCCGCCTCGCCCTCCAGGCGCTCCTGGAGACCGTGGAACCCCGCGAGGACGCGACCGCCCCGGAGCGGGTCCGCGCCCTGCTGGAACGGGTCCGCGCCCGCATCGCCGCCCAGGACCTCACCCTGGAGCAGCAGGTCCTCACGGCCGTGCGCCGCGCCCTGCCCCGGCAGTCGCCGTCCTTCTGGGACATGACGATCCTGGCGTACTGGGCCTGGTCCGCGTTCGACGCCATGGGCCCCAACCGGCTGCACTCCGCCCAGGGCGCCGGCGGCCTCGGTTACGGCTTCCCCGCCGCCCTCGGCGCGGCCGTCGCGGACCCCACCCAGCCGGTGCTGGCGGTCTCCGGCGACGGCGGCGCCCTGTACTCCGTCGCGGAACTGGCCACGGCGCGCCAGTACGACCTGGACGTGACCTGGCTGATCGTCGACGACGGCGGCTACGGCATCCTCCGCGAGTACATGACCGACGCGTTCGGCGAGCCCACGGCGACGGAGCTGACCCGCCCCGACTACGTCGCCCTCGCGGAGTCCTTCGGCGTCCCCGGCACCCGGACGACGCCCGAGACCCTGGAGCGGGACCTCGCCGAGGCCCTGTCGACCCCGGGGCCCTCGGTGGTCGTCCTCCCGGCGCTCCTGCGCATGTTCGCGCCGACGCACCTGGGCTGAGGCGAGCGGCCCCGGGCCGGGGGCCGGACCGGGACCGGGGGCCGGGGCGGGAGGTGGTCCGGTGCCTGTGGGGTGTTGCCGGGGGCGCCTCGTGAGGTGGTCGGTGTGGCCGGCCGCGACACGGGCCCCCGCCTGTGGCGGCGCGACGCGGATCCCGCCCGTGGCGGTGCGGCGGTACCGGGCCTTCGACCGGAGCGTGGCACGAGTCGCCGTTCCCGGCCCGACGGTCACCGTGCACCGTGGCCGGACGACCGCCATGGCCCGACGTTCACTGTGGCCAGGGGATCCCAGGCAGGGTGGCGAGACGGTCGGCAGGTCGTGCCGCTCGAACCGGTACTCGTCCCGGTCGGCCGTCTCGGCCCGTGCGGCCGGCCGGAAGGACAGCTCCGGGGCGGTCCGCGCGTCCGGGTGCCGTGCACGAGGAGTACGCGTCGGCCCGCGCAACGGAGTGCCGGACGCGGTGGGTCACCGGCGGAGGTGTGCCTCGGTGGCCGGCGCGAGCCTCAGCGGTCGGGGTGCCAGGGGGACAGGAGGTCGAGCGTCAGGTCGTGGAAGCCGGCGTCCAGCGGATCCTCGCGGGCCGGGTCACCGACCGTTTCGGCGCTGAGGGCGGCCGGGCGGGCGACCCACAGGATCTTCCACGGCCGGGACACCAGCCGTGAATCGCCCCAGACTCCGCCGTGCGGACAGAGCGGGTGCAGCAGGTCGCTGATGCGTTCGACCGCGATGCGCATCAGCGGACCGTCGACCGCGGTCGCACCGTGCGCCGCCCGGACTGCCTCGGGGGAGGACCGGGCCACGGCGGCGGTGGTCGGATGACGGCGCACCCGTCGCACCACCTCGGTCAGGTGCGCCGTGATCCCCGGCACCGTTCCGTCACTGGGACGGTCGCGGGCCGCCTCGTCGAAGGCGGCGGACAACTCGACGCCCAACGCCCGCGCGTGCAGGACGGACAGGCACTTCCAGTTGGCGTAGAGGAAGTTGCGCGTGACACCGCACTCGCGGGCGACGGAGGCCAGGGACACGTCGAGGCCGGCGGTGCGCATGAGGCGGCGCACGGTCGTGATGACGTGACCCGTGCTGTGGGGGTTGCGGCCGTAGGCCGTTTCCTGGCTCATGACGGGTGCGTACCGGAAATCGTGCGCAGGCGGCGGGGGAATGTCGTGGGGGCACTCGAATGAGTGAGGTGAAGGCAGTCGGGGCGGACGTGTTCGCGTTTTCCGGAGGGAGGCTTCGGTGGGTGAGGGTGATGCTCGGGGCCGGGAGAGACGCGCCCCTCCCGACACGCCGAGTGGCCTTCCGGCCGGCCGAAAACCGGCGTGTCGCAGCCGTCCGAGGTGCCGTGGTGCCGGTCCTTGTCCCGCTGGGTGGCGACCGGTTGCGTGGGGTTGACGGCGACGCCCGGGATCCCGTTGGCCACACCTCGCTACTTGGCTACCTCGGTACCGAGGTGTGGGTGGCGCGCGTCGGATGTGCTCGACGGGGTGGAGACGGTCGCCCGTCGGGCACCGGATGCCACCGAAGGGGCATCGCCCCACCGCCCCACCGGCGCGCGGACCGTGTGAGGGGGCGTGCGGGTGGGCGTCGCGTGGTACGGCACGGATGACCCGCCCGGCAGGGTCACGTCCCGCGGGCGTCGGAGGGAGCGGAGGTCACGCCTGCTCCCGGGGGCCCGTGTCGTCGGCGTAGTCGACGCGAACGGCACGGTCCAGATACCGGTGGAACGCCTCGGCCTCGGTGGTGTCCGTGTGCCGGGACAGCACGAACGCCGGGTAGCCGGTGAAGTCCGGGTAGGGCCGCACCACGTCGCCCGGGAAGAGCATCTGCACGACGTGGTCGACCCGGGGGTCGTCCCTCAGCTCGTCCAGGCCGCGGATCGCGGTGATCAGCCCGGAACCCTGGCACGGGACGATGTAGTTGGCCGCGGCCGCCACCGGCGTCGGCATCGGGCCGGGGCCCAGCGGCTCGGGGGTGATCCCGGCGGCGATGCGCAGGGCCTGCGCGGCGAAGTCGATGCCGGTCACCGTGGAGGCGATGTACTGGGACACCCCGGACCCTCCGATGCGGGCCCCCATCTCCAGGAGGTACGGCGTCACACCACCGCGCAGCCGCAACTCCGTGTGGGTCGGCCCGTCCGTGATGCCCAGAGCCCGGTGCGCGGCGGTCACCTCGCGCAGGACGTCGTCCCGGACGGCGTCGGGCAGCGCGGCCGGAGCGCGGTAGACGCCCTCCTCGAAGTGCGGTCCCTGGGGGTCGCCCTTGTAGCCGATGGCCAGGATCCGCACGTCACCACCGTGGGCGAGGGACTCGACGGCGAACTCGGGGCCGTCCAGGTACTCCTCGACCACCAGGCCGTCGACCCGTCCGAGCTTGCTCGCGCAGGTCCGCCACACCTCGTCCACGACGCCCTTCAGGCTCTGCGGGGTGTCCGCCTTGGTGACGCCGAGGCTGGAGAAGCCCTGCGCCGGCTTCACCACCACGGGGAAGGCGAGGTGGGCCGCCGCCTCCCAGTCCGCCGGGTCGTCCAGCCGGACGAAGCCGGGGGTGTGGAGGCCCGCCGCGGCCAGTCGTTCCCGCATGACGCGCTTGTCCTGCGCGCTGCGAGCCGCCTCGCGTCCGATACCGGGCAGCCCCAGCAGCTCGGCCGCCTCGGCGACGAACGGAACGGCGGGGTCGTAGAGGGTCACGATGCCCTGGAAGGGGTCCTCCTCGTACCGGCGCCGCAGGGCGGCCAGCGCGCCGGCGGGGTCGGTTTCGACGTCCAGCCGCACCACGTCCACCACGGCGGTCGGCAACCGGTGCTCGGACACGTCCTCGTCGGGCCGGGGAACCAGCACGAGGTCGATCCCGGCCCGCTCGGCGCTCTCGAAGACCCAGGGGAGGGTGGTGCGTTGGTACACGAGGACGAGGGTGGGCCTGCGGCTGTGCGTCGTCATCACGAGGTCCTTTGCCATCACGGTGCGTTGTGCCGGGTGTCGGCCCCGGGCCCCGGAGCCGTGCGGGCTACGGCTCCCGCCGCCGATGCGGTCGTCCGCCGGAGGCGCCTTCCGGACGGGCGCCGTGCGGACCGCCTGTGTGCAGGGGTGCGGGACGCGTTCCGTGCCGGTTGCCGCAGGGTGTACGGACTCCTCCGGAGGAGTACCGGTGGAACGACAGGTCGGATGTCGCTCGAGGGTCCCGGACAGCAGAGCATGCCGCCTCGGGAGTGATCAAGGGATGGGGTGGCCGATCCCGCGGGCTGAGATCAAGTGGCCGGACCGTGGTCCGCCGGTGGCCGACGGAAGCGGGCGCCTGCCCGTGAAGGGTGCGTGCCGGACGCCGTGAGCATGCGGCGGGGGAGTGTCGTGAGGCGACTCGGATGAGCGGGGAACCGGCGACGGGGCCGGTGTTGCTCACGCTTTCCGGGGAGGGGTGTCAGTTCTTGAGGTGGGCGACGAACGACGCCCAGACACCGCCCGGGAAAACCAGCACCGGCCCGTGCGGAACCTTCGAATCCCGTACGGGTATCACCGCACGGCACCCGTCGAGCACTTCGAGGCAACTGCCCCCGTTGGGGTCGCTGTACGAGGACTTGCGCCAGCGGCTCGATGCCGCGGCTCGGGACGGGACGCGCTCAGCCTTCATCTCCATAGTCCTTCGCAACGGCCCTGAGGAGGGCGAGTGAGTCCTGCAGCGACAGGGCGTCGCTCAGCGCGAGATCGTAGCGATGCTGCAAGTCCCGTACCACTGACGGCGCGTCATGCAGCCGCCCCATCCTCAGGCCCTCGCTGTATGCCACCGGCGGCTGGTCCTCGAACCACATGAGCGTGAGCATGCTGTCCAACAGTGGATGAAGTCCCACCCCGAACGGCATCACGTGGACCCGGATGCGTCCGGCGTCGGCCAGCTGGATCACGTGACGGACCTGCTCCGCCATGACGTCCGCGCCTCCCACCGGGCGCCGCAGCACCGCTTCGTCGAGCAACGCCCACACCACCGGAGTGACGGGGTCCGCCAGCACGTTCGCACGTTCCAGGCGTGTGACAAGGCGCCTGTCACATTCCTCGTCACTCACCGGAGGGAACGCCGACCTCAGAACCGCACGTGCGTACCTTTCCGTCTGGAGGATGCCGGGCAGGTACGACAGCGCGAACTCGCGGATGGTGACGGCTTGTTGTTCGAGCAGTCGCACCGCCTCGAAATAGTCGGCTGCTGCTACGTCCTCCCGCGGCAGGAAACTGCTCAGCACGTTCCCCGTGTTCAGCGCCGTGTCGAGGCGGCGCGCGTCCTCCTTCGACGGCACCCGGCGGCCCGCCTCGATGTGCGCGATGTGCGAACGCGTCATGATCGCCACGTCGGCCAGTTGCTGTTGCGTGAGGCCCGCCGCCTCGCGCCGGTCCTTCAGCCAGTCCCCGTACATCGTGCCCATCGCACCGCCCGCCTCTGTGACAACCGCTCTGTCACCAGCACACCTCTGGCGAGCCTAATCGCCGCGGTCTCACGCTGTGAGCGGATCGCTACAGAAAGCGAGTCCGTCCGACGGCCGTGTGACGGCCGCGGGCACGACACTCGACGTGCTCCGAGGTGCGAACGACATGACGCAGGTCACTGCCCTTCTCCTGGAGCCGCTGCTGCGGCTGCTCCTCCCGGGCCGGGGGCGGCGCCGACGTACGGCCGTCCCCGGCGGCGGCCGGCGGATCACCGTCCCGGTCCCCGGCGCGGTGACCGCCCGACCGCCGGGGCCCCCACCGCTGCGGGGAGAGGACAACGCCCTCGTCCGCCCCTACCTGATCGTCCACGAGCGCGAGGAGGAGGCCCGGCGGCAGCGCGCCCGGCGCCGGGTGCCGTCGTACACCGTGCACGGCGTCGGCAGCGACAACGTGCCACGCGTGCTGCACGGCGCGGGGGTGACGGCGTGACGTTCGACGGGTGCGACGGGTGCGACGGATACGACGGGTACGACGAGCGGCGCGAGGTGCGGCTGCTGCCCTGGACGGGGCCGGAGGGCAGGCCCTGCTACCTGATCACCGACGGGACGGGCCCCCTCTCCCGCCGGGCCGACGTGATCGAGGAGACCCGGCTCGCGATGGCCGCCGAGCTGCTCGGTCACGCGGCGGACCTGCTGGAGGACCGCCGTGCGACCCCCGAGCAGCTGCGGTTCCTGCTCGCCCGCATGCGCGAGGCGCTGACCGACGTGTGCCGGGTCGCGGAGAGCAGGGGCGGACGGCCGGCTACCAGATCGACTCGACCCACTCCGGGTGGTCGATGAACGGGTTGCGATTGTGCTGGAACGAGTCGTGGATGACGTCGTTGCGGCGCTTCTCGAAGGCGTCCGGCGGGTCCTGCTGGTGCCAGTCCTTGAGCACGGAGAGCTTGCCCATGTAGGGGGTGCTGCCGTTGTTCACCTGGCCGTTGACCTCCAGGTCGGGCCAGCCGTCGGTGCCCTCGTAGCGGACCGCCATGTAGAAGATCATGCGGGCCACATCGCCCTTCACGGCGTCACGGGGCTCGAAGGAGTCGGAGTCGGTGAGGCTGCCGCCGCTGTCGGTGAAGGCGCTGCCGCCGTTGTCGAAGTCCTTGTTCCCGCGGACGCTGTTGACGCGGACGTCGGACGGGCGCAGATGGTGGATGTCGGTGCCCGGACCGATGGAGGTGCCGAAACCTCCGTGGGACTTGGCCCACACGTGCTCGCGGTTCCAGTCACCGGTGTCCCCGCCGTTCAGGGACTTGCTGCGGGAGATGCCGGAGTACAACAGGATCACGTTCCCGCTGTCGGCGGGGTCCTCGTCGGTGGTCTTCAGCGCGTCCCAGACCGCCGAGTACGACAGCTTCGTCTGGTCACTGATGATCGTGTGCAGGGCGTCCTTGAGGGCCTCGCCGGTCTTGCCGGCCGCGGCCTCGTAGTACGCCGGGTCGTAGTCCGCGGTGCCGTAGGAGGCCGACGCGGCGGCCGGGGTGGCCGTGGCGGTGGACGCGGTCAGGGCGGGAGCGGTGAGGCCGGCGAGAACGGTGGCCGTGGCGAGGGCGACGGCCCTCCGGCGACGTATGCGTGTCGTGAGCATGTGGGGGTCCCATCTACGCGGGTTGCACTGGGGTGATACCCGTGACAGTGACATGCACATGCGAGCCGACGAGTGGAGGGAACGTGGCGATTGCGTGACGGGACATCGTCGCTCCGCCCACGGCACCCGCCCGGCCCCGGACGGTCGCCATGACCCGTCGCCCCACCCCACCGCCCGGCCGCGAACCGTCGTCACCCCGCCCCCGACCGTGACGGAGGGATGAAATCCGCGGCGGCCCGCGTTGGTGCTTGCGGAAGATCAGGACGACCGGAGGGCACCCGCGTGACACCGCAACGGGGATGGGCACGACGACTGACCGGGTACGCCTGGCGTCATCCGAAGGACGTCGTCCTCGCCCTCGGGGCCTCCCTCGGCGGGATGGCCGTGATGGCACTGGTCCCGCTGATCACCAAGGTGATCATCGACGACGTCATCGGCGACAAGACCCGGTCCATGACCACCTGGGCCGGACTCCTCGTCGGCGCCGCGCTCGTCGTCTACGTGCTCACCTACATCCGCCGCTACTACGGCGGACGGCTCGCCCTGGACGTGCAGCACGACCTGCGCACCGACATGTACTCGACGATCACCCGGCTCGACGGCAGACGCCAGGACGAGCTGTCCACCGGGCAGGTCGTCGGCCGCGCCACCAGCGACCTCCAGCTGATCCAGGGCCTGCTGTTCATGCTGCCCATGACCATCGGCAACCTGCTGCTCTTCGCCATCTCCCTGGTGATCATGGCGACGCTGTCGCTGCCGCTGACCGGCATCGCCCTCGCCGTGGCGCCCGCCCTGTGGTGGATCGCCAAGCGGAGCCGCACCCGGCTGCACCCCTCCACCTGGTACGCGCAGGCCCAGGCCGGAGCCGTCGCCGGGGTCGTCGACGGGGCCGTCAGCGGCGTCCGCGTCGTCAAGGGCTTCGGGCAGGAGGACCAGGAGACCGCCAAGCTGCGCGCGGTCGGCCGACGGCTGTACGCGGGGCGGCTGCGCACCGTCCGGCTGAACTCCCGCTACACCCCGGCGCTCCAGGCCGTCCCCGCCCTCGGCCAGGTGGCGATGCTGGCGCTGGGCGGCTGGCTGGCCGTGCGCGGCAACATCACCCTGGGCACCTTCGTCGCCTTCTCCACCTACCTCGCCCAGCTGGTCGGCCCCGTCAGGATGCTGGCCGTGGTGCTCACCGTCGGACAGCAGGCCCGCGCCGGCACCGAACGCGTCCTGGAACTGATCGACACCGAGCCGTCCCTCACCGACGGCACCAAGGACCTGCCCGCCGACGCGCCCGCCACCGTCGAGTTCGACGACGTCGCCTTCGGCTACGACCCCGACCGGCCGGTCCTGGACGGCCTGTCCTTCGACATCCGGCCCGGCGAGACCCTCGCCGTCGTCGGCTCCTCCGGCTCCGGCAAGTCCACCGTCTCCCTGCTCCTGCCGCGCTTCTACGACGTGACCCGGGGCGCCGTCCGCGTCGGCGGCCACGACGTGCGGGACCTGACCACCAGCTCCCTGCGCGCCGCGATCGGACTGGTCCCCGAGGACTCCTTCCTCTTCTCCGACACCGTGCGCCACAACATCGCGTACGGCCGCCCCGACGCCACCGACGAGCAGATCACCGCCGCCGCCCGCGCCGCCCAGGCCGACGGCTTCATCGGCGAACTCCCCGACGGCTACGACACCACCGTCGGCGAGCACGGACTGACCCTCTCCGGAGGCCAGCGCCAGCGCATCGCCCTGGCCCGCGCCATCCTCAGCGACCCGCGCCTGCTGGTCCTCGACGACGCGACCTCCGCCGTGGACGCCCGCGTCGAGCACGAGATCCACGAGGCGCTCCAGAGCGTCATGCGGGGCCGCACCACCCTGCTGATCGCCCACCGCCGCTCCACCCTCAACCTCGCCGACCGCATCGCCGTCCTCGACGGCGGCCGGCTCGCCGACATCGGCACCCACGACGAACTCCAGCAGCGTTGCGCCCTCTACCGCAGGCTGCTCACCGACCCCGACGAACTCGGCGGCGTCTCCCCGGGCCACACCCCGCCCGCCCGGGAGCAGGAGCCGGCCGAGGACACCTCCGTCCGCGCCGAGCTGGACGCCGAGTTCGACGCCGAACGCGGGGTCACCCCCCGGCTGTGGACGGGCGACCGCGAGCCCCGCGACACCGCTCTCGCCGAAGCCCCGGCCACCCCGGAACTCCTCGCCCAGGTGGAGGCCCTGCCCCCGGCCGACGGGGTGCCCGACGTCGACGAGGAAGCCGCGGTCCGCCCCGAGGACTCCTACGGCCTGCGCCGGCTGCTGCGCGGCTTCCGCACCCCGCTGCTGATCAGCCTCGGCCTGGTCGCCGTGGACGCCGGGATGGGCCTGCTGCTGCCCGTGCTGATCCGGCACGGCATCGACCAGGGCGTCACCCAGGCCGCCCTGGGCGCGGTGTGGGCGGCGGCCCTGCTGGGCCTGGTCACCGTGCTCGCCCAGTGGGCGGCGCAGACCGGCGAGATCCGGATGACCGGCCGCACCGGCGAACGCGTCCTGTACACGCTGCGCCTGAAGATCTTCGCCCAGCTCCAGCGGCTCGGCCTGGACTACTACGAGCGCGAGCTGACCGGCCGGATCATGACCCGGATGACGACCGACGTGGACGCCCTGTCCACGTTCCTCCAGACGGGCCTGGTCACCGCGTTCGTCTCGGTGGTCACCTTCTTCGGCATCATGGTCGCCCTGCTGGTGATCGACGTCGGGCTCGCCCTGGTCGTGTTCGCCACCCTGCCCCCGCTGATCATCGCCACGTACTTCTTCCGCCGGGCCAGCGTCAAGGCGTACGAACTGGCCCGCGAGCGGGTGTCGGCGGTCAACGCCGACCTCCAGGAGTCGGTGTCGGGGCTGCGCATCGTGCAGGCGTTCCGCCGCGAGCGGGACGGCGAGGCCCGGTTCACCGCGCGCAGCGCGAGCTACCGCAGCGCCCGCATCCGGGGCCAGTGGCTGATCTCGGTGTACTTCCCGTTCGTGCAGCTCCTGTCCTCGGTGGCGGCCGCGGCGGTCCTGGTCGTCGGCGGCGCCCGGGTCGACGCGGGGACGCTCGCGATCGGCTCGCTGGTGGCGTACCTGCTGTACATCGACCTGTTCTTCGCGCCGGTGCAGCAGCTGTCCCAGGTGTTCGACGGCTACCAGCAGGCGTCCGTCTCGCTGGGCCGCATCCAGGAACTGCTGCGCGAGCCGACCTCGACCGTGCAGGCCGACGAGCCGCTCGACGTGCCGTCCCTGCGCGGTGAGATCGCCTTCGAGAACGTGCACTTCTCCTACGGGGACGGCGAGGAGGCGCTGAGCGGCATCGACCTCACCATCCCCGCCGGGCAGACCGTCGCCTTCGTCGGCGAGACCGGTGCGGGCAAGTCCACCCTGGTCAAGCTGGTCGCCCGCTTCTACGACCCGACGAGCGGCCGGGTCACCGCCGACGGCACCGACCTGAGGGACCTCGACCTCACCGCGTACCGGCACCGGCTCGGCGTCGTGCCGCAGGAGGCGTACCTGTTCCCGGGCACCGTCCGCGACGCGATCGCCTACGGCCGGCCCGACGCCACCGACGCGGAGGTCGAGGCGGCGGCCCGGGCGGTCGGCGCGCACGAGATGATCGCCACCCTGGAGGGCGGCTACCTGCACGAGGTCGCCGAACGGGGCCGCAACCTGTCCGCCGGGCAGCGGCAGCTGATCGCGCTGGCCCGCGCCGAACTCGTCGACCCCGACGTGCTGTTGCTCGACGAGGCCACCGCCGCGCTGGACCTGGCCACCGAGGCCCAGGTCAACCGGGCGACGGACCGGCTGGCGGGCCGGCGCACCACCCTGGTCGTCGCCCACCGGCTGACCACGGCCGCGCGCGCCGACCGGGTGATCGTGATGGACCAGGGCCGGGTCGCCGAGGACGGCACGCACGAGGAACTGCTCCGCCTCGACGGCACGTACGCCGCCCTGTGGCGCACCTTCGTCGGCGAGGACCTCCCGGCGGTGGCCTGACGGGGGCCCGCACCGGTCCCGCGCGGACGGGACGAGGCCCGGCCCTGGGGCCCCGCCCCGCGGCACCGGGAGGGGGCGCGCGGCCCGGCCCGGGCAACCATCCGGCCCGCGCCGCGCGTCCGTACAGCCGTACGCCGAAGGCAGGACGACACAGCCGTACGCCGAAGGCAGGACGACGCGGCAGGCGCGGGGAGGAACGACCGTGGACAGTGGACCGATATTCCGGCGGCTCGCGCTCGGCCTGGCCCTGTTGACCGCGTCGGGGATGCTCGTGGTGGCGTCTCCCGGCGACGCGCAGGCGGCGGCGCACTGCCCCGGACGCAAGGTCCGCACCGTGTCGTTCTCCACCGGCGTCGTCGCCGTGTACAAGCGCGGCGGGTACCGCTGCGCCGCCACCCTCGCCAAGAAGCCCGGCACGAAGCGGACGATGTCGGTCAGCATCCGGGCCCGCGGCGGCCGGGCGGTCGCCGACACGGGCCGCTACCGGCGCCACGCCGGGCCGGTGACCGTGTACGCGGGACAGCGCTGCGTGTGGGTGAAGGGCCGGGTGGGCGGCGGCTCGGCCGACTCCGGCTGGATCCTGTGTTGACCCCGCTCCCGGCGCGGTGGTGCCGCCTCCCGCACCCGCAGGGTTTTCCCTATGTCCCCTGGTGCTGCGGGGAGTTGGTCCGCTAGCTTCCGGCGCACATCTGTCACACAGGGGAGTGCGCATGCGCAAAGCGCTCAGATGGCTTCTGACGCTCACGATGCTCATAGGCACGGTGAGCGCGGCGAGCGCGGCCACCGCCGCCGAGCCGGGGGCCGACGGCGTCACCGACATCGAGGAACGGCTGCTGTCCATTCCGGGCATGAGCCTGGTCGAGGAGAAGCCGTACGCCGGATACCGCTTCTTCGTCCTGGAGTACACTCAGCCGGTCGACCACCGCAGGCCCCGGAAGGGCACCTTCCAGCAGCGGATCACCGTGCTGCACAAGGACACCGCGCGGCCGACCGTCTTCCACACCGGCGGGTACCACGTCTCCACCACCCCGCGCCGCAGCGAGCCGACCCAGATCGTGGACGGCAACCAGGTCTCCATGGAGTACCGCTACTTCACGCCGTCCCGGCCCGAACCGGCCGACTGGTCCAAGCTGGACATCTGGCAGGCCGCCAGCGACCAGCACCGCATCTTCACGGCGCTGAAGAGGATCTACCGCGAGAACTGGATCTCCACCGGCGGCTCCAAGGGCGGCATGACCGCCACCTACTACGAGCGCTTCTACCCGCGGGACATGGACGGCGTGGTCGCCTACGTCGCCCCCAACGACGTGGTGGACAAGGAGGATTCGGCCTACGACCGGTTCTTCCGCACGGTGGGCACCAAGGAGTGCCGGGACCGGCTGAACGGCGTGCAGCGCGAGGCGCTGGTCCGCCGGGCACCGCTCAAGGAGAAGTACCGGGCCCTCGCCGCCGAGAACGGCTACACCTTCGACACCATCGGCAGCCTCGACCGTGCCTACGAGGCCGTCGTCCTCGACTACGTGTGGGGCTTCTGGCAGTACAGCACCGTCAAGGACTGCGAGCAGATCCCGGCGGACGCCCGCAACGCCACCGACGACGAGATCTGGACCTCGGTCGACACCATCTCCGGCTTCTCGTTCTACACCGACCAGGGCCTCAGCCCGTACACGCCGTACTACTACCAGGCCGGTACGCAGCTGGGGGCGCCGACGATCCGCTTCCCGCACATCGAGAAGAAGTACCTCCGCTACGGCTACCAGCCGCCGCGCAACTTCGTGCCGCGCTCGATCCCGATGCGGTTCGAGCCGTGGGCGATGCGGGACGTCGACACCTGGGTGCGCCACAACGCCCGCAACATGCTGTTCGTCTACGGCGAGAACGACCCGTGGGGTGCCGAGCCGTTCCGCCTGGGGCGCGGCGCGAAGGACTCCTACGTGTTCACCGCGCCCGGCATGAACCACGGCGCGAACGTGGCCGGGCTGAAGGAGAAGGAGCGGGCCCTCGCCACGGCCCGCATCCTCGACTGGGCGGGAGTCGCGCCGAGCGCGGTCCGTGAGAACCCGGCGGCGGCCAAGCCGCTGGCGGAGTTCCACGCCGGGCTGGACCGGTACGACGTGGAGCAGGAGCGGACGCTGCGTCCGTGACCGGACCGGCGCGGACCTACACCGGACGGGCGCAGCCCACCGGTGACGTCCCGCCGAGCCGCACGTAGAGGGCCGTGGACGCCGGGCACTTCGACCGGGCGTCCACGGCCTTCGTCACCCGGTACTGCGGCGCGTGTTCGCCCTCGCCGTCGCACCGGGTCTCACGGACCCTGCCGTCGCCCAGGTCGTGGACGCAGTCGCCGACGATGGTGCGCGGCCCGCCCCCGCCGCCCGGGTCGCCGGGGTGCGGCGGCTGGAGGTTGCGCATGCAGGCGTAGCCCCGCGGCACCGTGCCGTCACCGTCCTCGTCGGCGGAGGGGCGCTGCTCGCTGATGTGCAGCACGAAGTCGGTCGTCGCCGGGCAGCGCGGCCCGTCGCGCACGGTGCCGTCGTGCCGGGCGACGACCCGGGCCGCGGCCCGCTCACCGGTGCACGGCACCTCCGTGAAACTGGTCCGGCCGAAGGAACTGCACTCGTCGACCGCCAGGAACACCGCCCCGTACCCGGACGTGCGGACCGGCGCCGGTGAGGTCGCCGCCCGCCCGCCCGTCGGGTCCGCCGCCCCGCTCCCGCCGCCCGGCGCGCCCTGGCAGCCGGTCAGCAGCAGCGCGCCCAGCGCCCCGAGCACGACGAGGGCGCGGACCGCACCCGGAGAACTGCTCACGTGCATCGTCATCCCCCCGAACCCCCCCGACCAGCGTGACCGGCGTCGCCGGGCCACGCCAGGGATCTGGGGTGCTTTGCGCACATTGGGGGGAGTGTGCCGGATCGGAGGCGTACGGGATCTACGCCCGGCGGGCCGGCGCGCGTACGCACCCCGCCGCGCCCACCCGCCGTACGGCGTGGTGGGCGCGGCGGGCCGGGCGGCGCGTCAGTACCGCAGCCCGTGCCCGACCGGGTAGAGCACCGCCGCCGGATCGTCGGCGCGCTGCACGGGCACCGGCAGCGTCCCGCGGGGCCGCACCCGGCCGGCGATGACGCGGGCCGCCGCCCGCAGTTCGACGTCCGTCCAGGAGTAGGCCGCCAGGTACGCCGGCACGCCGGGCAGGTGGGCCACGTCGTACGGGTTGCGGATCGCCACCGCCACCACCGGCCGTCCGGTGGCCAGCAGCCGCTCGACCAGCGTCCGCTGGCTGCTGCCCGCCGAGACGTTGTACGTGCCCACGACCACCGCGTCCGCCTCCCCGGCCGCGGTGACCGCGCGGTCGATGACCGCCGCGGAGGGTGCCGTGCCCGTGGACAGGGCGGTGGCGGTGAAGCCCAGCTCGGTCAGCGCGTCCGCGAGCACGCCCGTCGGCGGGCCCGTGGTGCCGGACGGGGAGGCCGGATCGGCGCCCACGACGAGCACCTTCGGGTGCCTGCGCCTCGACAGCGGCAGCAGTCCGCCCTCGTTGACCAGCAGCGTCGTGGTCCGCTCGGCGATCCGGTCGGCCGCGGCCAGGTGCGCGCGGGTGCCGACGGTGCGGTCCACGCCGCCGTGGGAGACGTACGGGTCCTCGAACAGGTCCAGCTTCGCCTTCAGCCGCAGGATGCGCAGGATCGACGCGTCGAGGCGTTCCTCGGTGAGCTCGCCGTCCCGCACCGCCCGCAGGACGGCGTTCCAGGCGACGTCCAGGGAGGGCGGGTTGAGCAGCTGGTCCACGCCCGCCTTCAGGGCGAGCACGGGCACCCGGTCGTCGCCGTACTTGGTGCGCACGCCCTCCATGCCGAGGGAGTCGGTCACCACGACCCCGTCGTAGCCCAGTTCCTCGCGCAGGATGCCGGTGAGGATGGGCCGGGAGAGGGTGGCGGGGTCCTCGGAGGGGTCGAGGGCCGGGACGACGATGTGGGCGGTCATGATCGAGTCGATGCCGGCGGCGATCGCGGCGCGGAACGGCGGGGCGTCGAGCTGCTGCCACTGCTCCCGGGTGTGGTGGATGTAGGGCAGCTTGTCGTGGCTGTCGTCGACGGTGTCGCCGTGCCCGGGGAAGTGCTTGGCGGTCGCCGCCACCCCCGCCTGCTGGAACCCGGACACCTCGGCCGCCACCAGGCGCGCCACCGCCTCCGGCGACGAACCGAAGGACCGCACGCCGATCACCGGGTTGGCCGGGTTGACGTTCACGTCGGCTACCGGCGCGTAGTCCTGACGGATGCCCAGGGCCCGCAGTTCGCGCCCGGCGATCCTGCCGAGGGTGCGGGCGTCCGACCGGGACCCGCCCGCCCCGACGGCCATCGCGCCCGGGAACAGGGTGGCCGGCTCACCGACCCGGGCCACGATGCCGTGCTCCTGATCGGTGGAGACGAGCACCGGCAGCCCGCGCGGCAGGCCCAGGGACGCCTTCTGGATGCCGTTGGACAGGTCCGCGATCTGGTGCGGGTCCCGCGTGTTGTGGGCCCAGGAGAAGTAGATGATGCCGCCGACCCGGTACCGCTCCAGCAGCTCCGCGGCGGTGCGGACGCCGATCTCCTTCAGGTTGGCGTCGATGTCGGCCTGGTCGGGCTCGGTCGCGGAGTGACCGTAGACCCGCATCACGAACAGCTGGCCGACCTTCTCCTCCAGCGTCATGCGGGAGATCAGGCCGCGCAGCCTGCGGTCCTCGGCGGCGGAGCGGCCGGCGGCGGCGTGCACGGAACCCCCGGCGGCGAGGGCGGTGCCGACCCCCGCCGTGGCGGCGAGCACCGCGCGTCTGGACGGCCGTGCGGCCCGCCCCGTGCTTCCGGTACCGCTGTCGCTTCCTGTGCTTCCTGTGCTTTCCGTGCTTCCCGTGCTTGCCGTGCTGCTGTCGGGCACGTGCGCTCCTTCCGGAGGTGATCCGCGCGGATCTGCTGAAGGAAACTTCCAGGGAGTCAGCAATATCCGGGAAGTTTCTGCCAGTCAAGGGAGTGCACAGTAACCAACGCGGGGGCCGCCACCGGCGCAAGGGAGGGGGCGCGCCGATGACGGCGTGCTGCCGGCCGTGGCACGGCGGAGAGGGTGGGTCGGCGATCGCAGCCGGCAGCGAGGGCCGACACCGTGCCACGCCAGACTCTCCCGGCAGCCTGCGTAGGGGACGGGCGGCACGGGCCGCGGGTTCCACGGCCGGGCGCGGCGCACCGAGGTCGGGACGGAGGGTTCCGGACGAGGGACACCTGGACGGGCACCGGGACGACCCGGGAAACCGGACGCGCGCTGTGACCGCCGAGGAAGGCCCGGAGGCGACCCGGACATCCTCCGGGAGAAGCCGGGAGGACGTCCGGGGGACGCGGGCGACCTGGGAGAAACCCGGAGGACTTTCGGGAGATGCGGGCGCCCCGGGAGAAGCCCGGAGGACTTTCGGGAGACCCGGGAGCCCCTGGAGACCCGGGAGACCTCACATACCTCAGAGACCCGAGGGAGGCCCTGACCGGCCGCCCTCCCGTCGGCCCGCGTCAGGCGGCGGCCCGCCTCGTCCGCCGCGTCACGCCGACTCGTTCAACAGCCGCGCCAGGTGCTCCCGCCCGGGGGCGAGCAGTCCGCTCAGCTCCGGCACCTCCGGGTACCACCGCTTCTCGTACTCCCAGCACAGCCAGCCGTCCCAGCCGTGCCGGGACAGGACCTCCACGCAGTCCGCCAGCGGCAGGATGCCGTCACCGAGGGCCAGCGGGGTCGTGTCGTCGGCGGAGGCGATGTCCTTGACCTGCACGTATCCCAGGTGGGGGGAGAGGGCGGCGAAGCTGTCCACGGGCTGCTCACCACCGAGCCAGGTGTGCATCACGTCCCACAGCGCGCCCACGCGGCGGTGCCCCACCAGGCCGAGGACGCGCATCGCGTCGGCGGCCGTGCGGTGCGAGTCGTGCGTCTCCAGCAGGATCCGGACCCCGAGGTCGCCCGCGTACTCGGCGGCCGTGCCGAGCCGGCGGGCGGCCGTCGCGTCGGCGTCCTCGGGGCTCTGCTCCGGGGTGCCGCCGGGGAAGACCCGGACATAGGGGGCACCGAGGTCGCGGGCCAGTTCCAGCAGGGCGCGCAACTCGGCCAGCACCGGGTCGTCGTCACCGGGAGCGGCCACCCGGACGTATCCGGCGGCACTCAGGATCTCGACACCGGCCGCCTTGAACGCGGCGGCGACATCGGCCCGTTCGGCCGGAGCGAGGCCCGGGTGCACCGGTTCCTCCGGGTGGGCGCGCAGTTCGACGCCGTGGTAGCCGTGCGCGGTCGCCAGCTCCAGCACGTCGGTGACGGGCAGGCCGGGAACGCCGAGGGTGGAGAACGCCAGCTTCATGCCCACGGACCCTACCCGCGGACCCCGACGCCGACTCCTCCCTGACACCCCGATGTCGCCACGTGCCGCCGACCCCGTGACCGTCAGCCGTTCGCCGGCGCCTGCGCCGGCCGGTACACGCACACCTGGGCGCCGGTCTTCGCGGCCGTGGTGGAGACGAGCTCGAAGGGCCGCTTCGCACCGTCGGCGGGGAAGATCGACTTGCCGCCGCCGAGCATCACCGGCATGACGATCAGCTGGAGCTCGTCCACCAGGTCCTCGGCCAGCAGGGTCCGCACCAGCGTCGGGCTCCCCATCATCGCCAGGTCGCCGCCCTCGGTCGCCCGCAGCTCACGGATCCGTTCCAGGGCCTCACCGCCCGGGATCAGCCGCGAGTTGTTCCAGGTCAGGTCGGCCTCGCCGAGGGTGCCCGAGACGACGTACTTGCGCAGACCGTTCATCAGGTCGGCGAACGGGTCACCGGCCCGCCCCGGCCACGCCGCCGCCATCGTCTGCCACGTCCGGCGCCCGAACAGCAGGGCGTCCGCCTTCCTCAGCCCCGCGTCGAAGGCCCCGCCGAGCACCTCCGGGTCGAAGTACGGGTGCGACCACCCACCGTGCGCGAACCCCCCGTCGGTGTCCTCCTGAGGCCCACCCGGGGCCTGCGAGACACCATCGAGGCTGATGAACTCGGTCACGACAATCCGCATGACGACCACTCCCACAACGATCGGAACCACTGACGAACCTACAGACCGCCCCCCGCCCGGAAACTCATCGCCACAACACCATCCGCCCCGAACACACCCCTTCAGGCGCGCGGGAAACGGCGCCAAACCCCAGCCCCGCCCCGCACCCGCAGGGCTCCTCAGGGGCGCGGGGAACTGCGCGAACTCCCCTCCACGCCCCGCAGACGCCGAGCAACGGTTTCGGGGCCGCGGGGAACGGCGCAAACCCCAGCCCCGCCCCGCACCCGCAGGGCTCCTCAGAGGCGCGGGGAACTGCGCGAACTCCCCCACGCCCCGCAGACGCCGAGCAACGGTTTCGGGGGCGCGAGGAACGGCGCAAACAAACCCCGCCCCGCACCGCACCCGCAGGGCTCCTCAGGGGCGCGGGGAACTGCGCGAACTCCCCCCACGCCCTGCAGGCAGCGACCGTCCTCCCCAGGGGCGCGGGGAACCGCGCGGAACAAGCACGCGCCCGCAGACGACGACCGGCCCCACAAGGGACGCGGGGAACTGCGCGAACCGACCCGCAACACCCCGGCAGGGCCTCTCACACCCGAGGCCCCGCCACAGATCCCCGCACCACCAACTCCACCCGCACACAAGCCACCCCACCCCCCGGCGCCTCCTCGCGCCCCATGGCGATCCGTCCCGCCCGGCGCCCCGCCTCCGCCAACGGCACCCGCACCGTCGTCAGCCCCGGCACCACGTCCACGCCGAACGGCAGATCGTCGAACCCGGCCACCGACACGTCCGCCGGGATCCGCCGCCCGGAGTCCCGCAGCGCCGCACACGCCCCCAGCGCGACGGAGTCGTTCGCCGCCACCACCGCCGTCAGCGACGGATCCGCCCGCAGCAGCTCCAGCGTCCCCTCGTACCCGGACCGCCGGTCGTACTGCCCGTGCACCGTCCACCGCGGGTCCTCCGCGACCCCGTGCGCGGCCAGCGCGTCCCGGTGGCCGTCCAGCCGGTCCCGGGTGGTGGTGCGCTCCGGCGGGCCGGCGATGTAGCCGAGCCGTCGGTGGCCGAGGCCGAGCAGGTGCCCGGTGAGTTCCCGCGCGCCCTCGCGGTTGTCGAAGGTGAGCGCCACCGCTCCCGTCTCCGGCGCGGGCGGGCGCCCGCACAGCACCACCCGCGTCCCGGCGTCCACCAGTTTCCGCAGCTTCGTGCTCATCGCGGCCGTGTGAGCCGGGTCCTCGCTCGCGCCGCCGGTGAGGACGACCGCCGCCGCGCGCTGCCGTTGGAGCAGGGTGAGGTAGGTCAGCTCCCGCTCGGGGGAGCCGCCGGTGTTGCAGACGACGGCGAGCCGTTCCCCGCCCGCGCGCCCGCCCGGCCCGCCGATCTCGGCCTGGACGGCGCTCGCCATGATCCCGAAGAAGGGGTCCGCGATGTCGTGGACGAGGATGCCGACGAGGTCGGACGTGGCGGCTGCCAGGGCGCTGGCCGGGCCGTTGAGGACGTAGTCGAGTTCGTCGACCGCTCTGAGGACGCGTTCACGGGTGGACACCGCCACCGGGTAGTTGCCGTTCAGCACGCGCGACACCGTCGCCGGGGAGACCTGTGCACGGGCCGCCACGTCCGCCAGGGTCACCGTCATGTTCGTCCTCCGCCTCGCACGCCTCGCCGTACGCCGTCGTACGCCGTCGTGAACCCGCGGCGCGGGGGCCGCGGCACCGACCAGACGATAAGGCCACACACCGCGTTGTTCGCCCCCTCGAACAAGCCGGGCTCGTGGCGCTCTTGTCCCCCTGAGGGTGCGAGGAGGCGAACGGAGTGACGCCGTGACCGACGTCCCCCGCTTCAGCATCCACCAGACGACGGGCAGGCAGTTCTCGCTCCCGCAACTCGGCGACGCCTGCCGGGACATGGGCATCCCCGCCATCGGCCCGTGGCGGGAACCCGTCCGGGCGTAGGCCGTGAAGGCGGCCGGGAGACGTCGGTCCGGCCCACCGCGACACCCGGCTTGCGGTGACGCCCCCGTGCCGGGGCGGCTTCCTCACCGCCACCGACCCCGCCGAACGGACCGCAGCCCTCGCCGACAACCGCCGCGGTCTCGTGGCCGGTGCAAGCGGCTGAGCGCGTGCCCGAGTTCGGTCCTTCAGTCTTCCCGGAACGCCCAGAACGCCCAGAACACGGTGACCTCGGTGGCGGATGCGGCTGTCTTCGTTGAGTTCTTGTCTCACATCGTCGGGATGCAGATGACTGCCTGTCAGGGCCGGACGCATAACAGTGACTGGCCCCTGTCATCTCCTTCTCTCAAGAACCTCGGCATTGCTGCCGCGTGCCCGAAGCCACTGCTCCAGATCTGTCCCGCCGATTTCTTCCTCACCGCCCTGACCGATCAGCTGAACCGGGCCGAACAGGGTGCCCGACATTCCCGTGAACTTCGTCTTCTCATCAACGGTCACCTTGAACGTGTTCTCGCGGACGACCGCCTGGGACAAGTCCGAGCCGCGGAAATCGACATCAATCAACGAGCAGCCCATGAGGCGGGTTCCCCGCAGTGAGGCGAACGACGCGTCGACCCCGTACAGCGAGGCTTTGACCAGGTCTGCGCCGTCGAGTACTGCGCCTCGAAGCACTGCATCGTCCAGATTGGCGCGCACCAACGAAGCCCGGGTCAAGTCGGCCCCGGAGAAATCAGCTCCCTGGGCATCGGCGCGGTAAAAATCCAAGCCGATCAGTTTTGCGCCGACCAGTCGGGCGTCGCTGAACCAGGATTCCTGGAACATCCCCCCGGAAAGGTCGGCTCCGCTGAGGTCGAGGCCGATCACGTCGACTCCGCCTGTCCCACCCTGCTGGTGCCACTCCAGAAGCCGGGCCGCTGCAGCGGAAGCGTGACCCGGAGGTCGATTCACACTCCTGCGTGTCATGGAGTGTGAGTTTCGTCGTCGCCCGGATCCGTCCGTTGGTCGGCGTCCTCGGGCCAAGGTAGGAGAACAGGTCGGCGACGCCAGTACCACGGCAGGTTCGCGGGTTCTATGCGCACCTCGGAGGACAGGGCCAGACCGCCATCGTCAAGGGTGAAACGTCGGTATACCTCATCCAGTTGCTCCACGGCCTTCCTGGCGGTGTGGAATGTGCTCACCGGTGTGAGCGTCGCCATGGATTCCTCCAGCCTTTCTCGGTTCTCCAAGTCCTCGCGATACAGGTCTGCTGGAAACCATCCATGCGGAGGGAATCCCGAGCGAAGCCTCGAACACAGGGTCTCCCAATTCCTCAGGAGGCTGGTGATCCCGGAAGCTGCTCCCCCGGGTCCCGTTTCTTCGAACGAGTCGGTGATCGGGGTCGGGGGATTGTAAACACGTGCTGTGAGGGATTCCGGTACGACATGCAAGAAGTCATCGAGAAGCTCGATTTCGAGCACGAGGACTGGGAGTACTCGACGAAGAACATCGACTGGTACACCCAGGACACCATCTTCTTCTCCATCACCGGATGACCGATCCGGAAGCCGGGCAGGTCGGCGACGACCACAGACGGGTGACGCGGACATCAACGGTCCGCCCCTGGCAGTAAGTCGAAGTCAGCGGAGAGAGATCTGCTGCCATTCGATCGATGTCATGGTGAGTGCCGCATCGGCGAGGGACTGAGCGGAGGCCGTCCGGAGCTTGGCGACGCTGCTGTCGATCCAGGGCTGGAGGTCCGGGCAGCCCTGGTCACGGTACTCGACGGCTTGGAGGAGGCGTTCGAGTTTGTCCGCGTCGTACGCGTAGACCCCTTCCAGGGAATCGCCGTTCTCGTACTCCTCGACGATCCGCTGGGCCCCGGCCCTTACAGCAGGATGTGCGGCGGATACCTGGTCCGCGGTGACCTTCTCGTAGCTCGTGACTTCGACGTAACGGCGGCCGACTACGGGATGTCGCCGACGCGGGTCTCCTGGGTGTCGTGCCAGAGCCCGAGAAGGGCTGCCGCGCAGGGTCCACTCCCTTCGTCATAGCGAGTACGGAGCCGATGAGGGCCACGCGGAACGCGTGCTCGGCGATCGTTTCGGGGTCCGTCACCCCGGCGATTCACCAGCCTGTCCGCTTGGCACGCTTGAGCATCCCCTCCAACTCGCCTGCCGCAGGAGCTTCACAGAACCGTGCAACCCTCCTGCCGCCTCGCGGGTCGTACGTGCTGTCAGAACTTCTGGGTGGGGACCCGGGGGGGATCGAGAGGTTCTGACGGGGGAGGGAAGCGAAGGGGCCCGGTCGACGGACCGGGCCCCTTCGAAGTGCGTCCGCGGTTGCTCCGACGCGGTCGGCTCAGAAGAACACCCCGCACCGCAGCAGTACGTTCGCGTACGGCCGGGCCTCGCCTGTGCGGACGACGAGACGCGCGCCCGCCGTCAGGGCCTTCAGCTGCTCGTGGGGGACCAGGTGCAGCCCGGGGAAGTGGCCGGTGAGCAGGTCGGCGGCGGCCGGGTTGGCGTCGTGGATCTCGGCGGCGGCCGTCGCGCCCTCGACGACCAGCTCCGCCAGCAGTCCGTCCAGGACCTCCGCGAACGACGGCACCCCGGCCCGGAAGGCGAGGTCGACGACGCGCGGCCCGTCGGGGATCGGCATGCCGACGTCGCACACCAGCACCCCGTCGCCGTGCCCGAGTTCGGCGAGAGCGCCGGAGAGGTGCCGGTTCAGGATTCCGTGCTTCTTCACAGGGCCGCGACCTCCGCCGCGGTCGGGAAGGACACCTGTGCGCCCTGCTTCGTCACCGTCACCGCGCCGACCCGGGCCGCGTACGCCGCCGCCTCCGCGAGGGACTCGCCCGTGCCGAGCCGCCAGGCCAGCGCGGCGGTGAACGCGTCGCCCGCGCCGGTGGTGTCCACGGCGTGGACCCGGACCGAGGGGACCCGGGCGGTGCCCTCCGCGGAGGCCACCAGTGCGCCTTCGCCGCCCAGGGTCACCACCACCGACCGCGGGCCCGCGGCAAGCAACCCCCGTGCCCAGTCCTCCGGTTCGTCGCCGAGGCCGCCCGCACCGCCGGTGTCGCCCAGGATGACCTTCGCCTCGTGCTCGTTGACGATGAGCGGGTCGCAGGCGGCCAGTACCTCCGCGGGCAGCGGCTGCGGCGGCGACGGGTTGAGGACGAACCGGCTGCCGGGCGCGAGGCTGCGCACCACCTCCGCCACCGTCTCCAGCGGGATCTCGAGCTGGGTGGAGACGACCCGGGCGCTCCGGAACAGGCTCCGGGCGGCGCGCACGTCCTCCGGCGTGAGCCGGCCGTTGGCGCCCGGTGAGACGACGATGCTGTTGTCGCCGGACGGGTCCACGGTGATCAGGGCGACCCCGGTCGGTGCCCCGCCCACCAGCACGCCTCCCGTGTCGACGCCGGCTGACCGCTGCGAGTCCAGCAGCAGCCGCCCGTGCGCGTCGTCGCCGACCCGGGCCAGCAGGGCCGTACGGGCCCCGAGGCGGGCGGCGGCTACCGCCTGGTTGGCGCCCTTGCCGCCCGGGTGGACGGCGAGGTCGGAGCCGAGCACCGTCTCCCCGGCGGCCGGACGGCGCTCGACGCCGATCACCAGGTCGGCGTTGGCCGACCCCACGACCAGGAGGTCGTAGTCGTCGTTCATGTCGTGCTCCCCACGTGCGTGTGCGGGGCGGACGGCCGTCGTGGCCGCCCGCCCCGGGGCTGCCGGGTCCCGTCCCGTTCGGGCCGGGACCCGGAAGATCCTGTCGGTCGTGCTCGGTCCTGTCCGGTCCTGTCCGGTCCGGCTCGTGCAGGTCAGGTCGGGTCCGGTCGCTCGTTCGTTGTCCGGACCGGCTCGTCCTGTCCGGACCGGCTCTCCTGTCCGGTCCGGCCGGCGGTGGTCAGCCGCCGAAGTCGGCCACGTTCTCCTTCGTGACCACCTTCACCGGGACCTTCACCGTCTCGTCGAGCTTCTTGCCGTCGGCCGCGCGCAGCGCGTTGGTCACCGCGATCCTGCCGAGTTCCTTCGGCTGCTGCGCGACGGACGCGTACAGCGTGCCCGCCTCGACCGCCTTCAGGCCGTCCGGCGTGCCGTCGAAGCCGACGACCTGGACGGACGTGCCGGCCTTCGAGCCGAGCGCCTTGATCGCGCCGAGCGCCATCTCGTCGTTCTCGGCGAACACGCCGTCGATGTCGGGGTGCGCCTGGAGCAGGTTGGTCATCACGTCCAGGCCCTTGGTGCGGTCGAAGTCGGCCGGCTGCTTGGCGACGACCTTGATGCCCGGGTAGTCCTTCAGGCCCTCGGCGAAGCCCGCGCCCCGCTCGCGGCTGGCGGACGTGCCGGCCTGGCCCTGGAGGATCACGATGGTGCCCTCGCCGCCCAGCTTCTCGGCGAGCGCCTTGGCGCCCTGCCGGCCGCCGGCCACGTTGTCGGAGGCGACCAGCGCGTCCGTCTCGGCCTTGTTGACGCCCCGGTCCACGGCGATCACGGGGATGTCGGCCTGGTTGGCGGAGCGCACGGCCGGGCCGGCCGCGTCGGAGTCCACCGGGTTGACGATGATCGCGCCGAGGCTGCCGCTGGTGAAGTTCTGCAGCTGGTTGGCCTGCTGGGAGGCGTCGTTCTGGGCGTCGGTGACGGTCAGGTCCACCCCCTGCTTCTTCGCCTCCTCCTTCGCGCCGGCCTGGATCTGCACGAAGAACGGGTTGTTGAGCGTCGACAGGGACAGCCCGACCTTCTCGTTCTTCGCGGTGGAGGAACCATTGTGCAGGAAGGACATGGCGCCGACGATCGCCGCCGCCACGACCGCGGCGAGGAGGTAGGTCGCCGCCTGCTTCTTCCGGTTGCCGCCGCCGGACGCACCGGTCACCGGGGTGGCGCCCGCCTTGCGGCGCAGCGTGTCCAGCAGCACGGCCAGCGCGATCACGACACCGATGACGACCTGCTGCCAGAACGCCGACACCGACAGCAGGTTGAGGCCGTTGCGCAGCACCGCCAGGATCAGCGCGCCGATCAGCGTGCCGGACGCCTTGCCGGTGCCGCCGGCCAGCGAGGCGCCGCCGATGACGACCGCGGCGATGGCGTCCAGTTCGTAGCCCTGCGCGGCCTGCGGCTGCGCGGAGGCCAGCCGGGAGGCGAGCACGATGCCCGCGGCGGCGGCGAACAGGCCGGACAGCGCGTAGATGGCCAGCTTCTGCTTCTTCACCCGCAGCCCGGACAGGCGGGCCGCCTCCTCGTTGCCGCCGATCGCGTACATGGAGCGGCCGATGTAGGTGCGGCCGAGGATGAACGCGGTGATCAGGCCCATGCCGATCATCACGAGGACCGGCACCGGCAGCCAGCCGCCGAGGGTGTCGCCGAGGTGGGACACGGAGTCGGGGAAGGCGATCGGGGAGCCCTGGGAGATCACCAGGGACAGGCCGCGGGCCACCGACAGCATGGCCAGCGTGGCGATGAACGACGGGAGTTTCCCGTACGACACGAGGATGCCGTTGACCAGGCCGCACGCGATGCCGGTGGCGATGGCCAGCAGCACCGCGAGGACCACCGGGACGCCCGCGGAGGTGGCGCTCCAGGCGAGCACGGTGGCCGACAGGGCGGCGACCGAGCCGACCGACAGGTCGATGCCCGCGGAGACGATGACGAAGGTGACGCCGAACGCGAGGATCGCGACGACCGCCGCCTGGACGCCGATGTTGAGCAGGTTGTCGGCGGTCAGGAAGTCACCGGACAGCGCCGACATGGCGATGACCAGGACGATGAGCGCGGTGAGCGCGCCGTTGTCGAGGAGCAGGCGGCGCAGGCCGCCCGGGGCGCCACCCTGCGCGCCCGGCTTGCTCTTGAGCGTGTCAGTGGCCACCGGTGGCCTCCGTTCCGTTGCTGTGGGGGCTGTCGTGCGGGCCGGCGCTGCCGGCGGTGTCCGAGGCGTCGGGCGAGGTGCCGGGCGAGGCGCCGGGCGAGGTGCTGACGGCCAGGGCCATCACGGCGTCCTGGGTGGCGTCCGCGGCGGCCAGTTCGCCGGCGACCCGGCCCTGCGCCATGACGACGACCCGGTCGCTCATGCCCAGCACCTCGGGCAGGTCGCTGGAGATCATGAGCACCGCGGCACCCGCGGCCGTCAGTTCATTGATGAGCTGGTAGATCTCGACCTTCGCGCCGACGTCGATGCCGCGCGTCGGCTCGTCGAGGATCAGCACCTTGGTGTTCGCCAGCAGCCACTTGCCGATGACGACCTTCTGCTGGTTGCCGCCGGACAGGGTGCGCACGTGCTGCCCGAGGCCCGCCATCCGCACGCCGAGCTGCCGCGCGATGCGGTCGGCCGCCTCGTGCTGCCCCTTGAGGTCGACGAGGCCCGCGCGGGAGGTGGACCGCAGGGTGACCAGACCGAGGTTCTCCTCGACGGACGCGTCGAGCACCAGGCCCTGCCCCTTGCGGTCCTCGGGCACCAGCCCGACCCCGGCCGCCATCGCGGCGTTCACGTCGTGCCCGCGCAGCGGCGCACCGCCGATGTGCACCGTCCCGGCGTCGTACGGATCCGCGCCGAACACCGCCCGGGCCACCTCGGTGCGCCCGGCGCCGACGAGCCCCGCGATGCCGACGACCTCACCGGCCCGCACCTCGAAGCTCACGTCGTGGAACACATCGTCCCGGGTGAGTCCTTCGACCTTGAGCAGGGCGTCACCGGCGTCGGTGCGCTCGCGCGGGTACTGCTGCTCGATGGACCGCCCGACCATCAGCCGGACCAGTTCCTCCTCGCCGGCCGTGGCGGACACCTGTCCGACGCTGCGGCCGTCCCGGATGACGGTGACCCGGTCGCCAAGGGCGGCGATCTCCTCCAGGTGGTGGGTGATGAAGACGATGCCGACGCCGTCCTCGCGCAGCCGCCGCACGATCGCGAACAGCCTGTCGACCTCTTCGGAGGTCAGTACGGCGGTCGGCTCGTCCATGATGAGCACCCGCGCGTCCAGGCTGAGCGCCTTGGCGATCTCGACCATCTGGAGCCGGGCGATGCCGAGTTCACGCACCCGCGCCCGGGGCGACACGTCGACGCCGACCCGCTTCAGCAGCACCTCGGCGTCGGCGTCCATCGTCTTCCGGTCGATCATCCCGAAGCGGCGCGGCTGGCGGCCGAGGAAGATGTTCTCGGCGACCGTCAGGTCGGGCACCAGGTTGAACTCCTGGTAGATGGTGGCGATCCCGAGCCGCTCGGAGTCCTGCGCACCCTGGATGCGCACCTCCTCGCCGTCGACCACGATCCGCCCGGCGTCGGGCGTGTAGGCACCGGAGAGCATCTTGATCAGCGTGCTCTTGCCGGCTCCGTTCTCGCCGAGGAGCACGTGCACCTCGCCCCGGCGCAGGTCGAAGTCGACGCTGTCGAGCGCGACCACGCCGGGGAAGGTCTTGCGGATGCCCTCGATGCGCAGCAACTCGTCCGGACTGCGGCTGCTCACGGCGTACTCCTTCGTACGGGGGAGGGGGACTGGGGGGAGGACTCGGCCGGCGACGGCGACGGCGACAGCGACCGTGACGGCGCCGGAGACGGTGCCGCGGACGGCGCCGGAGACGGGGTCGCGGACGGCGCCGGGGACGGGGACGCGGACGGCGCCGGGGACGGGGGCGGTGATTGCGGGTCCGTCGCGGGTGCCGGCTCGCCGCACGAGCGGCGCACGACCAGCCGGGCGGGAAGGGTGACCGACTCACCGGGCCGCCCCTCGATCCGGTCGACCAGCGCCCGCACGGCCGCGCGGCCCAGCTCGCGGGTCGGCTGGGCGATGGCGGTGACCGGCGGATCGGTGTGCACGAACCAGGGGATGTCGTCGAACGCGGCCAGCGCGATGTCGTCGGGCACGCGCAGTCCGCGCTCCCGGATCGCGTCCAGCGCGCCGAGCGCCATCAGGTTGTCGGCGGCGAACAGCACGTCGGGCGGTTCGGCCAGCGCGAGGAAGCCCTCGGTGACCCGGCGTCCGCTCTCGGCCTGGAAGTCGCCCTGGCCGATGTGGGCGTCGGGGAGGTCCAGCCCGTAGGCGCCGAGCGCCTCCCGGAAGGCGTCCACGCGCTCCCGGCCGGTGGTGGTGGCCGCGGGCCCGGCGATGATCGCGAGCCGCCGGTGCCCGAGCCCGTACAGGTGGGCGACGAGGTCGCGGACGGCGTCGCGCCCGTCCGACCGGACGACGGGCACGTCGACGCCGGGGATCCAGCGGTCGACGAAGACCATGGGCGTCCCGGCGCGGGCGGCACCGAGCATCCCGGGCGACCCGCCGTCGGTGGGGGAGACGAGCAGCCCGTCGATGCGCCGGTCGAGGAGCGTGGTGACGTGGTGGTCCTGGAGGTCCGGCCGCTCGTCGGCGTTGCCGATGATCACGCTGTAACCGAGCGCGCGGGCCTCCTCCTCGACGGAGCGGGCCAGCTCGGTGAAGTACGGGTTCATCACGTCGCTGATGACCAGGCCGAGGGTGCGGGTCTGGTCGGTGCGCAGCGACCGGGCGACGGCGTTCGGCCGGTAGCCGAGCCGCTCGACGGCGGCCGTCACCCGCGTCCGGGCCTCCGCGCTGACCGAGGGGTGCCCGTTCAGCACCCGCGACACCGTGGCCACGGACACGCCGGCCTCGGCGGCGACGTCCTTGATGCTCGCCATCGTCGTTCCACCTCCTCGTGGAATCGATTACACGAGGGATTGGAATCGATTACACGGAGAAGGGCAAGGGGGTGGCCGGTGGCCGAAACTGAATCGTGACCGACGGGGCGGCCCCGGGACGGCCTCCGCCTCTCGCCTCTGCGCGCAGGCTGCGGGCGACGTCCTACCCGACCGCCCGCGGGGCCGCGCCCGCCGCGACGAGCACGCCGGCCGTCTCCGGGTGGGGCCCAGCGTCCGCCCACTCCAGCGGGGTCCGTCCCGTGCCGTCGTCCTCGCGCAGGTTCGGGTCGGCACCGTGCGTCAGCAGCTCCCGGACCGCCTCGGTGTGCCCCCAGCACGCGGCGGCGCACAGCGGCGTGCCCTCCGACCCGGCACCGCGGCTCTCGGTGTCGGGGCGTGCCCCCGCCGCCAGCAGCAGGCGGACCGTCGCGGCGTCCCCGTTCACGGCGGCCACGTAGAGCGGGGTGGTGCCGTCGGTGTCCCTGCCCTCCGGGTCGGCACCGGCCCGCAGAGCGGCCCGGGCTCCCGGGCTCCCGGCCGGGCCCCCCAGTACGCCCGGCGGGCTCCGGGTCGGCCACGTGGTGGTTGATCCCGGCGTCGAAGAGGATCAGCGGATCCCGGCGCTCACGCGGCAGCCAGCTCACACCACACGTACTTGCCTCGGCTGCCGTCCCTGGCCAGCGGCTGCCACCCCCACACGTCGGCACAGGCCCGCACCAGCGCCAGCCCTCGCCCGTCCTCCGCTTCGGCCTCCTCGTCGAACGGTCGCGGCGGTTGCGGAGGTTCGGGGTCCGCGTCCCAGGCCCCGATGCGCAACGTGCCCGGCGGCGACCAGTGCACGCGCAGTGCGGCCGGGCCCTTGGTGTGGCGCACGGCGTTGGACACCAGCTCCGTGGCCAGCAGTTCGGCGACATCCACCAGACCGATCAGCCCGTGCATGGTCAGGATCAGGCGCAGGGTGCGCCGGCTGACGGTGACGGCGCGGACGTCGTTGGGGAGGTGGAGGGAGTACTCCCAGGGTGCGTTTTCGGGCATGCGGAACTCCGTCGTGTGCTGGGGAGGAGGGGGAGAGGGTCCCGGTGTCATTGCCGCAGCCGTCATGGCAGGACGGGGCGGTGCGCTTCCGGTGGCCGGTGTCGCACGGTGTGCGTTGTGTCACTGAACGTAGATCTAAATGTAGGGACGCGGCAAGTCGTTCGCGTAACCTGACTCCGAACGGGTTGCACCAACAGGTGTGTCAGGAAGGTCAGTCGATGGTGAAGAGGCGGGAACCCACGGCACGCCAGATGCGACTGGCGACTGAACTGCGCAGACTCCGTGAGGCTGCTGGTCTCAACTCCCGCCAAGCGGCCGCGCTGCTCGGCGTGGCCCCCGCCCAGATCACCCACATCGAGTCCGCTCTCGCGGGTGTGAGCGAGCAGCGTGTTCGTCGTCTCGCTTCTCACTATGCCTGCACCGATGAGAAGTTCATCGACGCCCTCGTGGCAATGGCCACCGACAGGACGGACGGCTGGTGGGAGGAGTACCGAGGCTTGCTGCCCACGCCCTTCCTGGATCTGTCCGAGCTGGAGCACCATGCTCGGTTCCTCCGCCACGTAGCCATTCTTTACGTGCCGGGCTTGCTGCAGACCGAGGACTACTCGCGTGCCGTCTTCTCCTCCCGTCTGCCGGAACTGACGGCCGAGGAAGTGGAGTTGCGTATTCAACACCGCAGGCAGCGCCAGAGGCTCGCGACTTCCTATGAAGCGGTCATCCACGAGGCGGCACTCCGTATCAGGGTCGGCGACCGTGCCACCTCAAGGGCTCAACTCGTGCGTCTTCTGGAGCTGTCCGAAGCGGACTGCATCACCGTGCGCGTCATCCCCTTCGACCTGGACGGTTTCGCAAGAGCTTCCAGCACGATGACGTACGTGGGCGGCCCTCTGCCCAGACTGGACACCGTGGTCCGTGACGCCCTGCACGGCTCGGTCTTCCTGGACTCCGAGGCTCAACTCAACACTTACCGAACGAGTTTCCGTAAGGTGGAGGCTGCGTCACTCGATCCCCTCCAGTCGCGTGATTTCATCCACAGCCTGGCGAAGGAGCTCTAGGACCCATGGAGAACTGGCGGAAGTCGTCCTACTCGGGGCCGGGCGACGGCAACGAATGCGTAGAGATCGCGAACGCCCCCACCCGCATAGCCGTCCGCGATTCCAAGGCCCCCGCCCGGGCCACCCTCACCTTCTCCGCCGCTGCGTTCGCGGTGTTCGTCGAGGAGCTGAAGAGGCCGACGAGCGGATCATGACCTGCACCGCTCCCGCCCCTGACAACTGACGTGAGCCGTCCTCCCGCCCGGTGACTCTTGCCCCTCCACCCGTGCACGGAAAGAATCGCGGCATGCCCAGTGACCGTCTCATGCGCATCCACAGTGCCGAGTTCCAGGCCATGGCCGAGAGGGTCCTGCGGGTCACCGAGCTGACCTCCCGCCTGAACGTCCTGCCCTTCGATGACGAAGCGGGCAGGGCGGAACTGTTCGAGCGGATCCTCGGCAAGCCGCTGCCGCCGCGAGTCACGATCTACCCGCCCTTCTACACGGACCACGGCCTGAACATCGACCTCGCCGAGCGCGTCTTCGTCAACCAGAACTGCACGTTCCTGGACTACGCCGGTATCCGGATCGGCAAGCGCGTGATGATCGGGCCGAAGGTCACGTTCATCACCAGCGGCCACCCGGTGGATCCCGGGGAGCGGCGGCTGTACCTCACCGGCGCACCCATCGACGTGGCGGAGAACGTGTGGATCGGTGCCGGGGCCACGATTCTGCCCGGCGTCAGCATCGGCCGGGACGCCGTGATCGCCGCCGGCGCGGTCGTGGCCGACGACGTACCGCCGGCAAGCCTGGTGACCGGTGGCAAGGCGACCGTGCACCGGACGTGGTGACGTCCGCAGCCTGACGAAGGAGCCGTAGCACCCCATGGACAAGTGGCGGAAGTCGTCCTACTCGGGTCCCGATGACGGCAACAACTGCGTAGAGATCGGGCACGCCCCCACCCGCACAGCCGTCCGCGACTCCAAGGCCCCCACCCGGGCCACCCTCTTCTTCCCCGCCTCCGTCTTCGCGGTCTTCCTCGACGCGCTCAAGGAGCCGGCGCGGAGGCCGTGAGGCGCCCGGGGTGATGCGGAGCCGCCCTGCCGCGAGGGCCGGCCGGGCCCGGCGCCCGCATCGGGCTGCGTACACGCGCGTGTGCCGGGCGGCGTAGGGCTGCCCGGCACACGTGTGGTCGTTTCCAGGAGTGCTGAGGCTGTCGGTGGAGTGGACGTCCGGCGGCCTCAGCACCCTGGGTCAGCGGCGGTTGCGGTTGTCGCGGTTGTCGCGGCGGTCGTCACGGTCACGATGGTCGTCGCGGCGGTCGTCACGGTCGAAGCGGCCGCGCCCCCACGACTCGGTGTCGACGACGCGCCCGCGGTCGTTGCGCAGGGTGGCCGTGTCGGAGCGGTTGTCCCAGATGTGGTTGCGGCGGTCCTGGAACACCCGGGTGCGGGTGTCACGGCCGATGCCGGTGTGGACGTGGATCGAGCTACGGCCGGCGAGGCGGACGTTGTTGAAGCGGTAGCGCTGGCCCGCCTCGTTGCGCAGCGTCCATCCCCTCAGGTTGACCGCGTGGCGGGTGGTGTTGGTGATCCGGACCCACTCACCGTTCACGGAGCGGTTGTTACGGGTGTCGGGACCCGGGGCGTTGTACTGCACGTCGGTGATCTGCACGGCCGGCCGGTGCTCGGCCGCCGAGGCCGGCGCCGTCAGGACCGCCGTCAGGGCGCCGACGCTCAGCGCGGCGGCGGTGAGGCGGCGAGCGTTGACAGACGTGGACGTGGACGTGGACGTGGACTTGGACACAGGGTCCCCCTGCTCGGTGCGGGCGCAGCCTCCCGGTCCGGCGTGCCGGCGGCGGGGGCTGTGCCTGGTGCGAAGGGCGGCCGGTCGGCTGCCCACGCACACCGTGCCCACCCTTGGCCGGTCGGTGAAGGAGGCGTGAAGGGTCGTTACGATCTGGCCACATCGGCGTGAATGTCGCCTGTAATATCCATTTACCGAGTCAATGCATCAGGTTGACGGCGAATGGGACGCCGAGGCCTTGTGGGCACTGACCGCGAACCCGATGGCGCCACGGCACGCCACCCCGGCCCTCGCAGCGACGTCACCCGAAAGTGGGTAACAGCGCCCCGCCTCCGATCATTCGACGCGTGCCCGCACCTCTGCGGCACGGTGGACGCCCAGCGCCTTGCGTGAACTCGGGGACCGGGCGCCCCTGTCACACCCCACCGGTACCGTCGGATCATGTCCAACCAGCCCGCAGCGGCGTCCGGGGGGCCGCGCCTCGCCGTGCTCGAAGGCGTCCTGGAGCGCATCACCTACGCCAACGAGGAGAACGGCTACACGGTCGCCCGCGTCGACACCGGCCGGGGGGCAGGTGATCTGCTCACCGTCGTCGGGGCGCTGCTCGGCGCCCAGGTGGGGGAGTCCCTGCGGATGGAGGGCCGTTGGGGGTCGCACCCCCAGTACGGCAAGCAGTTCCACGTGGAGAACTACACGACCCTCCTCCCCGCCACCGTGCAGGGCATCCGCCGCTACCTCGGGTCGGGGCTCGTCAGGGGCATCGGGCCGGTGTTCGCCGACCGGATCACGCAGCACTTCGGGCTGGACACCCTGAAGATCATCGAGGAGGAGCCCGAGCGGCTCATCGAAGTGCCGGGGCTCGGACCCAAGCGGACCAGGAAGATCGCCGACGCCTGGGAGGAGCAGAAGGCGATCAAGGAGGTCATGCTCTTCCTCCAGACGGTCGAGGTGTCGACGTCGATCGCCGTGCGCATCTACAAGAAGTACGGCGACGCCTCGATCTCGGTGGTGAAGAACCAGCCCTACCGGCTGGCCGCCGACGTCTGGGGCATCGGCTTCCTCACCGCCGACAAGATCGCCCAGTCCGTCGGCATCCCGCACGACAGCCCGGAGCGGGTGAAGGCCGGCCTGCAGTACGCCCTGTCACAGTCGGCCGACCAGGGCCACTGCTACCTGCCGGAGGAGAAGCTCATCGCCGACGCGGTGAAGCTGCTCCAGGTGGACACCGGCCTGGTCATCGAGTGCCTCGCCGAACTGGCCGCGGAGCCGGAGGACGGTGAGGACCCCGGCGTCGTGCGCGAAAAGGTGCCCGGGCCGGACGGCGGTGAGCCGGTGACCGCGATCTACCTCGTCCCCTTCCACCGCGCCGAACTCTCCCTCTCCGCCCAGTTGCTGCGCCTGCTGCGCACCGACGAGGACCGCCTGCCGGGCTTCGGGGACGTCGACTGGGACAAGGCGCTCGGCTGGCTGCGCGGCCGGACCGGCGCCGACCTCGCCCCGGAGCAGGAGGCCGCCGTGAAGCTGGCGCTGACCCGGAAGGTGGCCGTCCTCACCGGTGGCCCCGGCTGCGGCAAGTCGTTCACAGTCCGCTCGATCGTGGAGCTGGCCCGCGCCAAGAAGGCGAAGGTCGTCCTGGCGGCGCCCACCGGCCGGGCCGCGAAACGCCTCGCCGAGCTGACCGGTGCCGAGGCGTCCACCGTGCACCGTCTGCTGGAGCTGAAGCCGGGCGGCGACGCCGCCTACGACCGGGACCGGCCCCTGGACGCCGACCTGGTGGTGGTCGACGAGGCGTCCATGCTGGACCTGCTGCTGGCGAACAAGCTGGTCAAGGCCGTCCCGCCGGGGGCGCACCTCCTCCTCGTCGGGGACGTGGACCAGCTGCCCAGCGTCGGCGCGGGGGAGGTGCTGAGGGACCTGCTCGCGGACGGGAGTCCCGTGCCGGCCGTGCGGCTGACCCGGATCTTCCGACAGGCCCAGCAGTCCGGCGTGGTCACCAACGCGCACCGCATCAACGCCGGGCAGCATCCGCTCACCGACGGCCTGAAGGACTTCTTCCTGTTCGTCGAGGACGACACCGAGGAGGCCGGCCGCCTCACCGTGGACGTGGCGGCCCGCCGCATCCCGGCGCGGTTCGGCCTGGACCCGCGCCGGGACGTCCAGGTCCTGGCCCCCATGCACCGGGGCCCGGCCGGTGCGGGCACCCTGAACGGCCTGCTCCAGCAGGTGGTCACCCCCGGCCGGCCCGACGTCCCGGAGAAGCGGTTCGGCGGCCGGGTCTTCCGCGTCGGCGACAAGGTGACCCAGATCCGCAACAACTACGACAAGGGCGCCAACGGCGTCTTCAACGGCACCGTCGGCGTGGTCACCTCGCTCGACCCGGTCGAGCAGCGGCTGACGGTCCTGACCGACGAGGACGAGGAGGTGCCGTACGACTTCGACGAACTGGACGAGCTGGCCCACGCCTACGCGGTGACCATCCACCGTTCCCAGGGCAGCGAGTACCCGGCGGTCGTGATCCCGGTGACCACCGGGGCGTGGATGATGCTCCAGCGCAACCTGCTCTACACCGCCGTCACCCGGGCCAAGCGGCTGGTCGTCCTCGTCGGCTCCCGGAAGGCGATCGGGCAGGCGGTGCGCACCGTCTCGGCCGGCCGCCGCTGCACGGCACTCGACTTCCGCCTCTCGGGCCCCCGCGGCCCGGCCGCCCTCTGAGACCGGGGCCGAGGGGACCGAGGAGACCGACGAGGCGGAGGGGGATCGCCGAGGCGGAGGGGGCCGAGGGGGTCGAGAAGAAAGGGGCCGGAGTGACCCGCCGGCGGTCCATCGGCGGCCTGCCGACGGCCCGCCGTTGAGGTGGCCGCCCGGGTCCTCGTGGACGGCGGCAAAAGCCGCGGAAACGGGCTCTGCGAGAAAAATGATCGATCAAATGAGTCGTGAAGGTCACAGAGCACTTCCGGATGGGGTACTCAGGGGGCAGGATGGGCAAGTTGGCGGCACTGAGTGCCGTCAATAGGCCCGATGGTCGACCCCGAGTGCACTCTCCTGGGCCAAGTGGGGGATGGTAGAGACAGTCAGGGCACCTCGAAGATGAGGCACAACGTCGGTGAGGGAAGACGTGAGCGACAACTCTGTAGTACTGCGGTACGACGGCAGCGAGTACACCTACCCGGTGATCGACAGCACGGTCGGTGACAAGGGCTTCGACATCGGGAAGCTCCGCGCCCAGTCGGGTCTGGTGACACTGGACAGCGGCTACGGCAACACCGCCGCCTACAAATCCGGGATCACCTACCTGGACGGCGAGGCCGGCATCCTCCGGTACCGCGGCTACCCCATCGAGCAGCTGGCGGAGCGCTCCACCTTCCTGGAGGTCGCCTACCTGCTGATCAATGGTGAGCTGCCGACCGCCGACCAGCTCGGAACGTTCCAGCACAACATCACGCAGCACACCCTGCTGCACGAGGACGTCAAGAACTTCTACAAGGGCTTCCCGCGCGACGCCCACCCGATGGCCATGCTGTCGTCGGTGGTCTCCGCGCTGTCCACGTTCTACCAAGACAGCCACAACCCCTTCGACGAGGAACAGCGCAACCTCTCCACCATCCGGTTGCTCGCCAAGCTGCCGACGATCGCCGCGTACGCGTACAAGAAGTCGGTCGGTCACCCGTTCGTCTTCCCGCGCAACGACCTCAACTACGTCGAGAACTTCCTGCGCATGACCTTCTCGGTCCCCGCCCAGGAGTACGAGCTCGACCCGGTCGTGGTGGCCGCTTTGGACAAGCTGCTCATCCTGCACGCGGACCACGAGCAGAACTGCTCGACCTCCACCGTGCGCCTGGTGGGCTCCTCGCAGGCGAACATGTTCGCCTCGATCTCCGCCGGCATCTCCGCCCTCTGGGGTCCGCTGCACGGCGGTGCCAACCAGTCGGTGCTGGAGATGCTGGAGGGCATCCGCGACTCCGGCGGTGACGTCGACTCCTTCATCCGCAAGGTGAAGAACAAGGAGGACGGCGTCCGGCTGATGGGCTTCGGCCACCGGGTCTACAAGAACTTCGACCCGCGCGCCAAGATCATCAAGGCCGCCGCGCACGACGTGCTGTCCGCTCTCGGCAAGTCCGACGAGCTGCTGGACATCGCGCTCAAGCTGGAGGAGCACGCGCTCTCCGACGACTACTTCGTCTCGCGCAGCCTCTACCCGAACGTCGACTTCTACACCGGTCTGATCTACCGGGCCATGGGCTTCCCGACCGAGATGTTCACGGTGCTGTTCGCCCTCGGCCGCCTGCCGGGCTGGATCGCCCAGTGGCACGAGATGATCAAGGAGCCGGGTTCCCGCATCGGCCGTCCGCGCCAGATCTACACCGGCGTGGTCGAGCGGGACTTCGTGCCGGTCGAGGAGCGCTGACCGGCCGCAGCGAGCCTCACCGCACAGCCGTACAGCCGGACCGCCCTACGAGCCGCGCCCCCGCACCGCTCGTACCGCACCGTCCGCGCCGGGCCCCGTCCACGTCGTTCGTGGACGGGGCCCGGTCGTTTCCGCACGGCTCCTGATGGTCCGGACGGCATCGATCGTTTCCGCGTGGTGGTGGCGGCGGCCGTGGCGGTGGCGGTCGCGTGACCGGACACGCCGACGGTCGCGTGCCTGGCGGCCCAGCGGCCCCGGCGTCTGCACTCTCGCGGTGAGGTCGTCTGTCCTCTCGCGGTGAGGCGGCGAGGAGGCCTGGGGTCGCCGGGGCGAGGAGGGCGCACGGGGCTTCGGGAAGGGGCGGGGACAAGTTCGAAAAGGGGTGGGGACACGTCCGAAGGAGCGGAGGCGAGTCCGCCGCATCAGGAACAAGGCCGCATGGCCGCGGACATGGGAGAAGGCGCCCTGGCGCCAGTCCCCCCACGGGCCGACGAACCAGGGCGCCTTCCCATGTCCCGGTACGGATTCCCCCCACGGGATCCGGCCGGGCGCCTGTGAGGACAGCGCCTGAATCGCTGTGCGAGTGCGGCGAGCGGACCCGCCGCACTCGTGCGGTGTGCGGTCTGCCGGGACAACGCACGGTCGGGAGGGCCGCTCAAAGCTCCCCGTGTACGTGCCCCGGCAACGCTCTCCAAGCTCTCCACTACGTGTGAGCAGGGAGGTATCCCTACTACTGGAGACGTCCCCCAAGACATCCCCAGATGTCAGGACGCGCCCCCCAAGACGCTCCCTGACATCGCCAACTTAGACCTTCGAACCCCTTCGATGGTTACGTTCACATCACTGTGATCTGCGTCTCTTGCTTATGTCCGTTAGGTACGCAAGAGACCGTTTGGTGCTGGCGCGACTCGCGCGTAAGGATGATGCGCGAGCCTTGTGTAGAGCTTATGTGAAAGGTCGTACCGGACTCCAGGGGTACTGCCGAGTATCCCCGCTTGAGATCTCAATGGAATCCGTTTCAGGCGGAATCGATCAGCTCGAAACCCGCCTCGTCGACCGCCGCGCGCACCGCTTCCTCGTCGAGCGGGGCGGCGGAGGTGACCGTGACCTCACCGCTGGAGGCGGTCGCCCGCACCGATCCGACGCCCTCGATCTTGGAGATCTCGCCGGAGACGGCGCCCTCGCAGTGACCGCAGCTCATGCCGCTCACCTTGTAGGTGGTGGTGACGGAACCCTGGGTGTCGGCCTGCGTGCTCATGTCGTTGCTCCTCGGGGTGTGTGGGGTCGTCGTGGGCTCGGGGAGCCCCGCGTCTCCTCCACTCTATACCCCCCAGGGGTACTAAACGCCGACCAGCGGGGCGAGGTAGCGGTACAGGACGTTCTTCAGTTCCCGGACATAGGCGTCGCGCTCGGCACCCTCGTGGGCGAGCACCAGCTCCAGGCCGGACTTGTAGATGCCCACGGTCATCTGCGCGGTGCGCCTCACCTCGTCCGCGGGCATGTCCGGGAGGTACGGCACGAGCATCGACTCGACCCGGGTGACCAGTGTGGCGTGCAGGGCGTCGTGCTCCTCGGCGATGCGGCCGGGGGCGTCCGGGCCGTGCATCAGGGCGAAGAAGGCCGGGTGGCGGCAGTTGAAGTCGGTGAAGCGGTCCACGGCCGCGGCGACCACCTGCTCCAGCGGGGTGGCCGGATCGACCGGGGTCAGGGCCTCGCCGTAGGTCTGCCGCATCTCGTGCATCAGACGGCTGCCCAGCTCGATCGCGATCGCTTCCTTGTTCGGGAAGAACTGGTACAGCGTCCCGGGGGAGACGCCCGCCTCGCGGGCGATGGAGTTGGCGCTGGCGGCGGTGTAGCCGTGCGTGCTGAAGACGGAGGCGGCCGCTTCCAGCAGCTGGGCGATGCGCCGCTCGCCGCGGGCCTGCCGGCGGCGGGGCCGCTCCGCCCCCGCAGCCCCGGGCTCACCTGCGCCCTTGCCCGCGGCGCCCTTGCCTGCGGTGCCCGTGCCCGCGGCGTCCTGGCCCGCGGCGCCCTTCCCTGAGGTGTCCGCAGTGCCAGCAGTGCCCGCAGTGCCCGTGCGGGTGGTGCTCGCGCCCGCAGGGCCCGTGCGGTCGGGCGTGAACTCCCTGTCGGGCTTTCCGGTCTGGTCCGGCACGCGTCATCCCCAGCTTTCGGCACGCGATTGACAAACGCGAGTGGTCGCTCGCATTCTTGTGAAACGCGAGCGATCTCTCGTGTTTGCCAGTCTATGGCAACGGCACAACCATGCCGCCTGCCCGTTTGCACCGCGTGGACCGCCAGGGCCCGAGGCGCGCGGGGGCGCGGGGCACGGTTCACGGTGAAGGGGACACCGCAGCATGACCGAAGTCAACGATCCACCGCGCGTCGGAGGCTGGACCCGCTTCGTCACGGCCCGCCCGAGACTGGCCCTGCTGGCGGGGCTCGTCCTCACCGTGCTCGCGGTGCTGGCCGGCAGCGGGGTCGCCGACCGCATGGGCAGCGGTGGCTGGGAGGACCCGGACGCCGAGTCCACCTACGCCACCCGTGCCCTGGAGGACGCCTTCCCCGCCTCGCAGCCCAACCTCCTGCTGCTCGTCGACGCCGGGGACGCCTCGGTCGACGACCCCGCCGTCGTCGCCGAGGCCACCCGGCTCACCGAGCGCCTGGCCGCCGAGTCCGGCATCACCGGCGTCGGTTCCTACTGGCAGACCCGCTCGCCCGCCCTGCGCGCCGAGGACGGACACGAGGCGTTGATCGCCGCCCGCATCACGGGCGACGAGACCACCGCGAACGAGACGCTGGAGCGCATAGCGCCGGTCTTCCGGGGCGAGCACGGCGCCGTGCAGGTCGGCATCGGCGGCCCGGTCGCCGTGCGGCACGAGATGCAGACGATCATCCAGGAGGACCTGCTCCGGGCCGAGCTCATCGCGCTGCCGGTCACGCTCCTGCTGCTGGTGATGGTCTTCGGCAGCGCCGTCGCCGCCCTCCTCCCGCTGGGCATCGGCATCGTCGCCATCCTCGGCACCAACGCGGTCCTGCGCGGCCTCACCGAGATTACCGACGTGTCCGTCTTCGCGATGAACCTCACCACCGCGCTCGGCCTCGGCCTGGCGATCGACTACGCCCTGTTCATCGTCCGCCGCTTCCGCGAGGAACTGTCCGCGGGCGCCGACCCGCGCACGGCCGTGGGCACCACCCTGCGCACCGCCGGACGCACGGTGCTCTTCTCCGCTCTCACGGTCGCGGTGTCGCTGGCTGCCATGCTGCTCTTCCCGCAGTACTTCCTGCGGTCCTTCGCCTATGCCGGGATCGCGGTGGTGCTGCTGGCCGCGGCGGCGGCCCTGATCCTCCTGCCGGCCGCCCTGGTCCTCCTCGGCCACCGTGTCGACGCGCTCGACCTGCGCCGCCTCTTCCGCCGCCGGCGCCGAGCCCCGGAACAGTCGGACGCCACGGAGCGGACGGGCGAGACGGAGCAGCCGGACGCCACGGAGCGGACGGGCGCCACGAAGCAGCCCGTCGCCACGGAGCAGACGGGCCGTGCGCGGCCGGTCCGCCCGGCGAAGCTCGGCCGTGCGGCGGGCGCGGGCCGGGAGGAGGGGGCGGCGTGGGGCCGCGCGGCGACCGTGGTGATGCGCCGCGCCCCGTTCTTCGCCCTGGGCACCACGGCCGTGCTGGTCCTGCTCGGACTGCCCTTCCTCGGCGTGAAGTTCGGCACCGCCGACGACCGTCAACTGCCCGCCGACGCCGAGTCCCACGTCGTGCAGCAGCACATCCGCGACGGTTTCCCGGGCAGCCCCGGCGGCGGGCTGGAGGTCCTCGCCGAGGGCCCCGCCACCGAGGCCGAGTACGCCGCCTACAAGAAGCGTGTGGCCGCGCTGCCCGAGGTGGTCCGCGTCGACGGGCCGCTGGTCGAGGGCGACGCCGCCTACTTCACGGTGCTCCCGAAGGGCGAGGCCGTCGACGATCCGGCACAGGCCCTGGTGGGCGATCTGCGGGCCCTGGACGCCCCCTTCGACACCAAGGTCACCGGCGCGGCGGCGGTCCTGGTCGACTCCAAGGACGCCATCGCGGAACAACTGCCCGCGGCGGCCGTCTTCATCGTCGTCGTGACGCTCTTCCTGGTGTTCCTGCTCACCGGCAGCGTGCTCATACCCGTCCAGGCGGTGGTGCTCAACGCGCTCAGTCTGACCGCCATGTTCGGCGCCGTGGTCTGGGTCTTCCAGGACGGCCATCTCTCCGGCCTGCTCGCCTTCACCACCCCGGGCAACATCGAGACGACGCTGCCCGTTCTGATGTTCTGCGTCGCCTTCGGGCTCTCCATGGACTACGGGGTCTTCCTGCTCTCCCGCATCAAGGAGGAGTACGACCGGACCGGCGACCACGAGGGCGCCGTCCGCCACGGCCTGCAGCGCACGGGCGGGCTGATCACCGCGGCGGCGGTCATCCTCGCCGTGGTCATGGTCGCGATCGGCACCTCGCGCGTCACCAACACCAAGATGCTGGGCCTGGGCATCGCCCTGGCGGTGCTGATGGACGCGATGATCGTCCGCAGCCTTCTCGTCCCGTCGGTCATGCGTCTCACCGGCCGCGCCACCTGGTGGGCGCCGGGACCGTTGCGCCGGTTCCACACCCGGTTCGGCCTGAGCGAGGGCGAGTCCGCACCGCCGCCCACGCCCGGCGGAGCCGCCCCCGCTGCCGACGCACCTGCCGGAGCCGCCACCGACGGGGCTGCCCCTCCCGGCGCCGGCGCCGCGTCCGCACCGGGCGGCGCGGGACCCGCCCCCACAGCCCCGGAACCGCCCGACGGCAGCGGCGCGGAGGGCCGGACCGGCACCGAGGACGGCGGCGGCGCCGAGCACGGCACCGGTGCCGCGACCGGGGCCGGGCGCGGCACGGTGAAGGCGCGCGGATAGCGTTCCGCCGACAACGCGGTGTTCGCCGGAGAGGCGGGGCACCGGGCGCGCCCGCCGCGACCCGGACCCGCCGCCGGCGCGGACGGGAAGGCGGGCGGCCATGCGGGCGGTGGTGTTCGAGCGGTACGGGGGACCGGCCGAGGTGCGACAGGTGCCCGACCCGGAGCCGGCCGCACAGGGGGTCGTGGTGCGCGTCGAGGCGACCGGGCTGTGCCGAAGCGACTGGCACGCCTGGCAGGGCCACGATCCGGACGTCACCCTGCCGCACGTCCCGGGCCACGAGCTCGCGGGCGTCGTCGAGGCGGTCGGCGACCGGGTCACCCGGTGGCGGCCGGGGGACCGCGTCACGGTGCCGTTCGTCTGCGCCTGCGGCACGTGCGGGGCCTGCGCGGCGGGCGACCAGCAGGTGTGCGAGCGGCAGACCCAGCCCGGCTTCACCCACTGGGGCTCCTTCGCGCAGTACGTGGCCCTGGACCACGCCGACGTCAACCTGGTCGCCGTCCCCGAGGACCTGTCCTTCGCGACGGCCGCCTCCCTCGGCTGCCGGTTCGCCACCGCCTACCGCGCGGTCGTGCAGCAGGGCCGGCTCGCGGCGGGGGAGTGGGTGGCCGTGCACGGCTGCGGAGGGGTGGGGCTGTCGGCCGTGATGATCGCGGCGGCCTCCGGTGCGCGGGTCGTCGCCGTCGACGTGGCACCGGGCGCCCTGGAACTGGCCCGGCGGTTCGGCGCCGCGGAATGCCTCGACGCCTCGTCCGTCGACGACCCGGCGGAAGCGGTCCGCGACCTCACCGGCGGGGGCGCCCACCTCTCGCTGGACGCCCTCGGCTCGCCCGCCACCTGCGCCGCCTCGGTGAACGGCCTGCGCCGACGCGGCCGGCACGTGCAGGTCGGCCTGCTGCCCTCGGCCACCGGCACCACCCCGGTGCCCATGGCCCGTGCCGTCGCCCTCGAACTGGAACTCCTCGGCAGCCACGGCATGGCCGCCCACGCCTACCCGCCGATGCTGGACCTGGTCCGCACCGGGCGGCTGCGTCCCGACCTGCTGGTCACCCGGACCATCGGCCTGGACGCCGCACCGGCCGCCCTGGCGGCCATGGACACGGCACCGGGCGCGGGCGTCACGGTCATCGCACCGTGGGCGGCCTGAGCGCCGCCCATTCCCGGTCGAGCAGCGCCATGAGCACGTCGTCCACCCACACGCCGTCCCGCCACCGCGCCTCCCGCCGCACTCCCTCCACCACGAAGCCGGCCTTCTCATAGGCGCGCAGCGCACGCGGGTTGTCGCCGTGGGCCTCCAGCTCGATCCGGTGCAGCCCCAGGTGCTCGAAGCCGTACCCGACGATCAGCCGCGTGGCCTCGGTGCCGAGTCCCCGGCCCCGGCCGCGCGGCCCGATCAGCGTGCGGAAGACGCAGCTGCGGGCATGCGGGTCATGGGCGTTCAGGACGACCTCGCCGACGAGTTCACCGGTGGCGCGGTCGGTGACGGCCAGATCCAGCCGGTCGTCCTGCGCGGACCGGGAGGCGTACCAGGAGCGCACCCGTTCCCGGGACAGCTCGGTGGACGCGTCGAAGGTGAAGCGGACCACCTCGGGGTCCTGGAGGATCTCCCACATGCCGTCGGCGTCGTCGGCGGTGAAGGGACGCAGCACGGTGTGTTCCCCGGTCAGCGTGGGTGTGACGGCGAAGCTCATGGCAGCACTGTGCCCCACCACCAGGGTGGGGCACAGCGGATTTCACGGGCGCCGGGAGCCCGGTCGGGTCAGCTCAGGTCACCCGTGGTCGCCGGTGGGTTCACCTGCGGCCACCCCGGTTGCCGGGGCGGGACGCCACCCATGAACGGACGGTGTCCGCGTACCAGTAGGGCTTGCCCGCCTCGACGTGGTCCGGCGGGGGCAGCAGGCCGTGCTTGCGGTAGGAGCGCACGGTGTCCGGCTGCACCTTGATGTGGGCCGCGATGTCCTTGTACGACCACAGCCGTCGGTCGGTCATGAGTTGCACCTCCCCGCGCGCACCGCGGCGGCGGCCGAGGGGCGGCCGTCAGGGGGAGCCGGGTGCTGCGCTGGCGATCACCAAGCGTTGTGCCCGGCCAACGACGCGGACCGGGGCCGGGACGGGGGCTGTGCTGCGGATGTGACGGAAGACCCGCGTAGGCGTGACAGGCGTGACACAACCGGGGCGTTTGTGACGAGCGTGACGCAATGGCGTACGCCGGTCGCCACGGCGGGGCGCATTGACACGGGCCGGACGGCCGCGTGTCCCCGGACGGCCGCGTGTCCCGATGTCCCGTGCTCCTGGACGTCCCGTGCTCCTGGGTGTCCCGTGCTCCGGGCATCGCGCGCCCCTGGACGTCCCGTGCTTCGGACGCCACGTACCCCCGGTGCCGCTCCTGCGCCCCCGGGTGTGGCACCCCATGACCCCCGCCCGTGCGGCCGGCCGACTCGAAATCGTCAGGATGTCCGGACAAAACATTGACAGGGTGTTGCGCCACGGATAGAAAGCCCGGAGAGCCGCGAGGGCCGGGACGGTGCCCGCCCGGAGGGCCTCGCGGCCGGGGTGCGGTGCAGCACCCGCATCCCGGGCACCGATCGCCTCCGGCGCGAACGGCCCCTTCGCTTTGGCAGGAGTGAAGAGGCGTGCGAAGACTCCCCGCCCGCCAGGGCCGCGCGCCGGAGGTCCCCGGCTGCCGCCCTCGGCCACGCCCACGCCCCGGCCCACGCCCGGGGCATCCCCACCCCCGCGCGCCGCCGTCCCGCGCCCCGCACACCCCGTGCAGCCCCAACCCGCGCGCCCGCCGTCCAGCGGGCCCGCCGTCCCACCCCCGGGCGCCCCCGCGCCACAGTCCCGCGCTCCAGCCGTCCAGCGCCCCCCACACGCCCCCCGTATGCCTCCCTCCCGCGCGGTCCCGCACGGTCCCGGCAGGGTCCCCGCACCGGTCGGTGCGCGCCGTCGGGCGTGTCGCCGCAGATGTGTCTACAAGGGGACCGCAACGGCCGACACTGTGTCGGGAGCGCCGCCCGTCCGCACCTGTTGGGATGGAACCGTGCCCGGGACCGCGGCGCTGCCGGAGATCCGGCCTCACCGGTCAGGGGCACGCGAGCCGTACACCCGGCACGTCCCACCCGACGCCGCCCCCTTGCGTAAGGAGTTCTCGGTCATGACGAAGATCGTCAACCACTGGATCGGCGGGAAGACCGCCGAAGGCGCCTCGGGTACGCACGGGCCGGTGACGAATCCGGCGACCGGCGCGGTCACCACGAAGGTCGCCTTCGCCTCGGTCGAGGAGGTCGACGCGGCGGTCGCCGCCGCCAAGGACGCCTACCGGTCATGGAGCCGGTCGTCCCTGGCCACCCGCACCTCCATCCTGTTCCGGTTCCGCGCGCTGGTCGACGCCCACCGCGACGAGATCGCCGAGCTGATCACCGCCGAGCACGGCAAGGTGCACTCCGACGCCCTCGGCGAGGTGGCCCGCGGCCTGGAGATCGTCGACCTGGCCTGCGGCATCAACGTCCAGCTCAAGGGCGAGCTGTCCGCCGAGGTCGCCAGCCGCGTCGACGTCGCCTCCATCCGCCAGCCGCTCGGCGTGGTGGCCGGCATCACCCCGTTCAACTTCCCGGCCATGGTGCCGATGTGGATGTTCCCGCTGGCCATCGCCTGCGGCAACACCTTCGTCCTCAAGCCGTCGGAGAAGGACCCGTCGGCCGCGGTCCGGCTCGCCGAGCTGATGACCGAGGCCGGGCTCCCCGACGGCGTCTTCAACGTCGTCCACGGCGACAAGCTGGCCGTCGACCGCCTCCTCACGCACCCCGACGTCAAGGCCGTGTCGTTCGTCGGCTCCACGCCGATCGCCCGCTACATCCACACCACCGCCTCGGCGAACGGCAAGCGCGTCCAGGCCCTCGGCGGCGCCAAGAACCACATGCTGGTGCTCCCCGATGCCGACCTCGACGCGGCGGCCGACGCGGTCGTCTCGGCGGCCTACGGCTCCGCGGGCGAGCGGTGCATGGCGATCTCTGCGGTCGTCGCCGTCGGCGCGATCGGCGACACCCTGGTCGAGAAGATCCGCGAGCGCGCCGAGAAGATCAAGATCGGCCCCGGCGACGACCCCACGTCCGAGATGGGCCCGCTCATCACCAAGGCCCACCGCGACAAGGTCGCCTCGTACGTGGAGAACGCCGCGGCCGAGGGTGCCGAGGTCGTCCTGGACGGCACCGGGCACACCGTCGACGGGTACGAGGACGGCCACTGGATCGGCATCTCGCTCCTCGACAAGGTGCCGACCTCCGCCAAGGCGTACCAGGACGAGATCTTCGGCCCGGTCCTGTGCGTCCTGCGCACCGAGACCTACGAGGAGGCCGTCGACCTCATCAACGCCTCCCCGTACGGCAACGGCACCGCGATCTTCACCCGGGACGGCGGCGCCGCCCGCCGCTTCCAGCTGGAGGTGGAGGCGGGCATGGTCGGCGTCAACGTCCCGATCCCGGTGCCCGTCGGCTACCACAGCTTCGGCGGCTGGAAGGACTCCCTCTTCGGCGACCACCACATCTACGGCAACGACGGCACGCACTTCTACACCCGGGGCAAGGTCGTCACCACCCGCTGGCCCGACCCGGCCGACGCGCCGACGGGAGTCGACCTCGGCTTCCCGCGCAACCACTGACCATCCGTCGCCCGGCCGGAGTCCCGCACCTCCCGTCGCAGTCCTGGTCCTCCCGCACCTGACGCGGGACAACTGGACCCCGGCCCGACTCCGGACCCACCCGCACCCCGATACGCCCGCCGGCAACTCACCGGCACCCGATCCGCCGGACCGGCCCCACCGGCCCCCGGCCCACCCACACCTACCCCACCCACACCCGCCCCACCGACGCGCCCCGGGGGCCGGGGCCGTGCTCACCGGCACGGCCCCGGCCCCCGAGGCGTCTCCCGGAGCGATCCGCGGAGCACTCCGGCGGCGACCCTCCGTCCATCCGATGTGTTGATCGGAGCAATTGGGCGAAACGCAAGCATGTCGCCGCATCTTCACCCTTCCTTCACCTGGACGCTGTGGCGGGCGCGCGTTCGACCGGACGTCGGCGCGTGACCGATCCGTCGGCCGGGCGGTCGCCCGGCCCTCGACCCCAGGCAAGGAGTGAGTGTGAACATGCGCTTTGGCATGAGACGCGGCAGGACGGCGGTGGCCGCGGCGGTGGCCGCGGTCGCCGCGGCGACCCTGCTGGGGGCGGCCTCCGCCTCCGCGGACGGCGACCCGAACGGGAACCAGAACGGCAACGGGAACAACGGGAACGCCACCCGCGCGGACCACTGGGGCGTGATCACCCGCAACACGATCGGTTCTCCCGTCGCCGCGCTCCGGGACGGCCCGTTCGGCTCGTTCGGCGTGACGGGCCCGTCCGCCCGTCCGCCCTACGGCCAGGGCAGCCTGGGCATCGAGGTGGCCGACAACTCCACCACGCTGAGTCCGCCCAGCGAGAAGGTGGACTTCGGCAACGAGGTCGACTTCTTCGGCGACCGGGTTCGCGACCTGAACAAGCTCGGCTTCCACGTCTTCCAGACCGGTGAGAACGTCACCTACGGCGGTCCGGAGAACATGCCGAACATCAGGTTCGAGATCGACCCGAACCTGAGCGCCCACCCGATGGACAACTACTCCACGATGGTGTGGGTGCCGGACGCGTCCCCGGTAACGAACCGCTGGAGCCCGTTCCTCGACGCCACGACCACCGGCTACTGGTACCTGACGGGCAACGAGACCGTCTGCAACCAGGCCGAGCAGTGCACCTTCGACGAACTGAAGGCGTCGCTCGACGACGGCGGCGACGAGGCCACCATCCTCACGGCCGCGGTCGGCAAGGGACGTGACCACATGTGGATCGGCGCCGTCGACGGTCTGCGCATCAACAACCGCGTCTACGACTTCGAGGCCGACGGCGTCAGGGCGCGTCGCGTGGGCTGACGCACACGGCTCGCTTCCGAACGCAGGAGCCCCGGCCCGGCCACCACCACCGGCCCGGGGCTCCGGGCTTCCGCCGGCCCCCTCGCACCACCCGCCGCCGACCCCCGGTCCCTCTGAGTCCAACGCCCCGCCGGCCCCCTCGCCCTACCCCGCTCCCCGACTCCCCCTACCCCAGGAGCCCCGCCGAGGGCCCTCTCCCCTCCCCACCCCCCGCCATACCGCGTCCGGTGTACTCCCGCGGGCCGGTGTACGCCCTGGGGTGGGGGCCGGTATCCCCCTGGGGGCAACCGGCGGGCCCGGTGGTCTCCCTTAGGGTTCCAGGATGGACTTCCGAACGTTCCGTCAGCGGGCCCGTGCACGAGGCGGCGGGAGCCGCCGGCGGTGGGGCGCCGCCGCGGCCGCCGTCGTCGTGCTCGCCGGGGCCGGGACGTGGACCGCCGTCGCCTCCGAGGAGGGTGCCGCCCCCGTCGAGCGCGTGGACCGGGCCCTGACCACGGACGACGGAGTGCGCATCGACACCTCCTACTTCACCTCCGGACCGGAGGGCCGCCGGCCCGCCGTCCTGCTCGGGCACGGCTTCGGCGGGAGCAAGAAGGACGTGCGGCAGGAGGCCGAGGACCTCGCCCGGGACGGGTACGCGGTCCTCACCTGGTCCGCCCGCGGCTTCGGGAAGTCCACCGGGAAGATCGGCCTGAACGATCCCGAGGGCGAGGTCGCCGACGTGTCCCGGCTGCTGGACTGGCTGGCCGAGCAGCCCGAGGTCCGGCTCGACGCGGACGGCGACCCGCGCGTCGGCATGGCCGGCCGGTCCTACGGCGGGGCCATCGCCCTGCTCGCCGCCGGTCACGACGACCGGGTCGACGCGATCGCCCCGTCCATCACCTACTTCGACCTCGCCGACGCACTGTTCCCGGGCGGCGTGTTCAAGAAGCTGTGGGCCGGCATGTTCATCACCTCCGGTGGCGGCTGCGACCGGTTCGAGCCCGAACTGTGCGCGATGTACGAGCGGGTCGCCGAGTCCGGGGTGCCCGACGCCGAGGCCCGTGACCTGCTGAAGGAACGCTCGCCGTCCGCGGTCGCCGACCGCATCGACGTGCCGGCGCTCCTCGTGCAGGGCCAGTCCGACTCGCTGTTCCCGCTCGGCCACGCCGACACCGCCGCGCGGGCGATCCGCGCCAACGGCGCCCCCGTGAGCGTCGACTGGATCGCGGGCGGCCACGACGGCGGCGCCCCGGAGACCGACCGCGTCCAGCGGCGCGTCCGCGCGTGGTTCGACCGTCACCTCAAGGGCGACGAGAACGCCGACACCGGCCCCGCCTTCCGCGTCAGCCGCACCGGCGGCGTCGACTCCACCGACGGGGAGGCCCGGTTGCGCGGCGCGAGCGCCGACCGGTACCCCGGGCTGAGCAGCGGACCGGAGATCGTCAGCCTCAACGCTTTCGAGCAGCGCTTCACCAACCCGGCGGGGGCCAACCCGCCCGCCGTGTCCGCCCTCCCGGGCCTCTCCGGTGCCGGGGGCGGCCTGTCCCAGCTGTCCTCGCTCGGCGTCGGCGTCTCGCTGGACTTCCCCGGCCAGCACGCCCGCTTCGAGTCGGAGCCGCTCCGTCGCGATCTGCGCATCACCGGCTCCCCGCAGGTCACCGTGCGCGTACGGTCCACCTCCGAGGACGCCGTGCTGTTCGGCAAGCTCTACGACGTCGGCCCCGACGGCCGACAGCAGGTGCTGCCCTCCCAGCTGGTCACCCCGCTGCGCGTCGAGGACGCCAAGGCCGGCCAGGACGTCACGATCACGCTGCCCGCCGTCGACCACGAGGTGCGCAAGGGCCACCGCCTCCGGCTGGTGGTCGCCTCGACCGACCTCGGCTACGCCTCCCCGGCCGCGCCCGCCACCTACACCGTCTCCGTGGACGGGTACCTGACGGTGCCCACCGCGCCCGCCGTGACCACCGCGGCGGCCCCGCTGCCCGCCTGGGTGTGGTGGCTGCCGATCGCCGGAGCCGTCGCCGCCCTGGTCCTGGTCCTCACCGGCCGCCGCCGCACCACCGCCCCGGCCCCCGACCCCGAACGGGCCGGCCTGCCGCTGGAGATCACCGGCCTGAGCAAGCGTTACGCCCGCTCCGCCGACCGGTACGCCGTGCGGGACCTCTCCTTCCGCGTCGAGCGGGGCCAGGTCCTGGGGCTCCTCGGCCCGAACGGCGCGGGCAAGACCACCACCCTGCGGATGCTGATGGGCCTGATCACGCCTGACGCCGGCGAGATCCGGGTCTTCGGCCACGCCGTGCGGCCCGGCGCGCCGGTGCTGTCCCGGGTCGGGGCCTTCGTCGAGGGCGCGGGCTTCCTGCCGCACCTGTCCGGCCGGGAGAACCTGGAACTGTACTGGCGGGCCACCGGCCGTCCGCCCGAGGACGCCCACCTCGACGAGGCCCTGCGCATCGCGGGCCTCGGCGACGCCCTCTCCCGCGCGGTGCGCACCTACTCCCAGGGCATGCGCCAGCGCCTCGCCATCGCGCAGGCCATGCTCGGCCTGCCCGACCTGCTCATCCTGGACGAGCCCACCAACGGCCTGGACCCGCCCCAGATCCGCGAGATGCGGGAGGTGATGATCCGTTACGCGGCCGACGGGCGCACGGTCATCGTCTCCAGCCACCTCCTCGCGGAGGTCGAGCAGTCCTGCACCCACCTCGTCGTCATGGACCGCGGACGGCTCGTCCAGGCGGGCCCCGTGCACGAGATCGTCGGCACCGGCGACACCCTGCTGGTCGGCACCGCGGCCCCGGTGGACGAGCCGCTCGCCGAGAAGGTGGCCGCGCTGCCCGGCGTCGCCTCGGCCGTGCGCGCCGAGGACGGGCTGCTGGTCCGGCTGGACGGGGACGGCACCGCCGCCCGCCTGGTCGCCGACCTCGTCCGGCTGGACGTGCCGGTGGAGTCGGTGGGCCCGCACCGCCGCCTGGAGGACGCCTTCCTCACCCTGATCGGAGGTTCCGCATGAGCACGCTCACCGAGCGGGACGGGCGCGACGGGGAGGCGGCCCCCGGAACCGCCACCGCCACCGCCGACGGCTACCGCGCCGGCCGCACCCTGCCGCTGCGCGTCGAACTGGTCCGCCAGGTCAAGCGCCGCCGCACGCTGGTCATGGGCGGGATCCTCGCCGCCCTGCCGTTCGTGCTGGTCGTCGCGTTCGCCATCGGCGGCGAACCGGAGGGCCGGGACGGCCGCGTGACCCTGATGGACACGGCCACGGCATCCGGCGCCAACTTCGTCGCCGTGAACCTGTTCGTGTCGGCCGGGTTCCTCCTCGTCATCCCCGTCGCCCTGTTCTGCGGGGACACGGTCGCCTCCGAGGCGGGATGGTCGTCGCTGCGCTACCTGCTCGCCGCGCCGGTGCCCCGGATGCGGCTGCTGTGGTCGAAGCTGGCCGTCGGTCTGGGGCTGAGCCTCGCCGCGATGGTGCTGCTGCCGGTGGTCGCGTTCGCCGTCGGCACCGCCGCCTACGGATGGGGGCCGCTGCAGATCCCCACCGGCGGCTCGCTCGACCCCGGCACGGCGGCCCAGCGGCTCGTGCTGGTCGTGGCGTACCTGTTCGTCTCCAACCTGGTGACCGCGGGGCTCGCGTTCTGGCTGTCGACCCGCACCGACGCACCCCTGGGCGCGGTCGGCGGCGCGGTCGGCCTGACCATCGTCGGCAACGTCCTCGACGCGGTGACCGCGCTCGGCGACTGGCGCGACTTCCTGCCCGCGCACTGGCAGTTCGCCTGGGCGGACGCGGTCCAGCCGACACCCGAGTGGTCCGGCATGATCCAGGGCTCGGCCGTCTCGGTCACGTACGCCCTGGTGCTGTTCGCGCTGGCCTTCCGGCACTTCACCAGGAAGGACGTGGTGTCCTAGGCCGTCCGGCCGCCCGCCGCCCGCCCTTCCCCGGTCAACGGAGGGTCACCTACCGGTCTCGGCGGGCGGCCTCCGTGCCCGCTTCGCAACGCACCCGCAACATCCCGTACCGCACGTTCCGGCCCGCCCGGCCGTCACAGTCGCAGAAGTCGACGTCAACCGGCGGAGGAGACACGGACGATGGAGCAGCACGGGGCACCCACGGACCGGAGGCACGGCAGGCGGAGGAGCCGGGGCGGGCGGAGGTGGGGCGGCGCGCTCCTCGCCCTCACGGCGGCGGGCGGCCTGCTGCTCGCCGGCTGCTCCGAGGGGGACGCCGGAGGGAAGGCGACGGACTCCTCCTACGACCGGGGCGGCGACCGCCGGGCCCCGCACCCCGCACCCGACGGCCCCCGGGACACCGACCGGCAGCGCGAGGGCGAGCAGGACTCCCGGGACGTCGCCCCCGAACCCGCCTCCGACCTCCTGTCCACCTTCGCCCTCGACGTCGACACCGCCTCCTACGGCTACGCCCGCCGCACCCTGGCCGACGGCCGGCTGCCCGACCCGTCGACGGTGCGTCCCGAGGAGTTCGTCAACAGCTTCCGGCAGGACTACGAACGCCCCGACGGCGACGGCTTCACGGTCACCGTCGACGGCGCCCGCACCCCGGAGAGGGACTGGTCCCTGGTCCGGGTCGGTCTGGCCACCCGTGCCGCCGAGGACTCCGGCGGACGCCCGCCCGCCTCCCTCACCTTCGTCGTCGACATCTCCGGCTCCATGGCCGAACCCGGCCGCCTGGACCTCGCCCGGAGTTCCCTGGCCACCATGACCGACCGGCTGCGCGACGACGACGCGGTGGCCCTCGTCACCTTCAGCGACGAGGCCGAGACGGTCCTGCCCATGACCCGCCTCGGCGGCAACCGCGGCCGGGTCCACGACGCCGTGGACAGCCTGCGGCCCGCGCAGTCCACCAACCTGGGCGCGGGCGTCGAGACCGGCTACGAGACCGCCGTCGAGGGCCTGCGGAAGGGCGCCACCAACCGGGTCGTGCTGGTCTCCGACGCGCTCGCCAACACCGGTGAGACGGACGCCGACACGATCCTGGAACGCGTCTCCGGCTCCCGCCGCGAACACGGCATCACGCTCTTCGGCGTCGGTGTGGGCAGCGACTACGGCGACGCCCTGATGGAACGCCTCGCCGACCGGGGGGACGGCCACACCGTGTACGTCTCCGACGAGGAGGAGGCCCGCGAGGTGTTCTGCGAGGACCTGCCCCGCAACATCGACCTGACCGCGCGGGACGCCAAGGCCCAGGTCGCCTTCGAGCCGGAGACGGTCGCCGAGTTCCGGCTCGTCGGCTACGACAACCGCCGGGTCGCCGACGAGGACTTCCGCGACGACCGGGTCGACGGCGGCGAGGTCGGCCCCGGCCACACCGTCACCGCCCTGTACGCGGTGCGCACCCGGCCCGGCGCCGAGGGGCACCTCGCCACCGCCACGGTCCGCTGGCTCGATCCCGACAGCCGGGCCCCGCACGAGGAGACCGGCGACCTGGAGACGGACGCCCTCGACGCCTCCGTGTGGCGCTCCGGCGACGGCCTCGCGGTCACCGCGACCGCGGCCTACTTCGCCGACGCCCTGCGCTCCCGCCACCACGACCGTGCCGGTGCCCTGCCGGGCGCGCCCGCCCTGGGCCGGCTCGCCGAACGCGCCGAGGACCTGGCCGCCCGGACCGAGGACGACGCCGTCCGCGACCTGGCCGAGGCGATCCGCACGGCGGACCGGCTGACCTGAGCGGCCCCGAGGTGACCTGACCCCACCGGGTCGGATCCGATCGACCTGACGGGACCTGGCCTGACGTGACCTGACCTGACCTGACCTGACCTGACGTGACCGGTCGGGTCACGTCCGGATCCCGCTGCGGGCCCGCCCGGCCCGGCGTACGGCCGCGGGTGCGGAACACGGCCCGCCGCGTCCGACGGTCGGGCGGGTCACCGGGGCCGCCCTACGCCACGCCACCCCCGTGCCTCCGCCGCCCCGGCCCGCCCGGCCCGCCGCCCGCCGTGCCCTGCGCGCGGGGCCGCCCATTGACTGACGACTACGCACCGGTAAGTTTACTCCCGAGTAAGTACGAGACTCGCAGAGCACGGCAGCACCAGCACGAGAGCCTCCAGCCGCGACCGGGAGCCGCCATGGGCGTACGCAGGGACCTGAGACGAGCCACACGACGCACCGGCCTCACGGTGCCCGCCGGCATCGAGACCACCGTGGGCGACGACGGCGTCGTCCGTGAGGTCCGCGCGGCCCCCCTGGCGCCGCGCCCGGCGGCCGGCAGCACCGCCGACATCCCGTACACCAACGCCGCCGAGGCACCCGACGACGTCGTGCTGCGCCGCCAACGCGCCGGCACCTGGCACCCCGTCACGGCGGCGGAGTTCGCCCGGGAGGTCACCGCCGTCGCCAAGGGCCTGATCGCGGACGGTGTGGAGCCCGGCGACCGGGTCGCGGTGATGTCCCGCACCCGCTACGAATGGGCGGTCCTGGACTTCGCCGTCTGGTCGGCGGGCGGCGTCACCGTCCCCGTGTACGCCACGTCCTCCGCCGACCAGGTGGAGTGGATCGTCCGCGACTCCGGGGCCCGCCACGTCGTCACCGAGACGGCGGAGAACACCGCCACGGTCACCGCCGCCACCGCGGACCACGCCGAACGGCCACGCGTCCGGGGCATCGACGCCGGAGCCCTGGACGACCTGACCGCCCTCGGCCGGGACGTCCCCGACGAGGAGGTCACCGGCCGCCGCACCGCCCTCACCCCGGACTCCGTCGCGACCCTGTGCTACACCTCCGGCACCACCGGCCGCCCCAAGGGCTGCGTCCTCACCCACGCCAACCTGCACGCCGAGGCCGCCAACACGGTCGAACTGCTGCACCCCGTCTTCAAGGAGGTCACCGACCAGACGGCCTCCACCCTGCTGTTCCTCCCGCTCGCCCACATCCTCGGCCGGACGATCCAGATCGCCTGCCTGTCGGCCCGCATCGAGGTCGGCCACTTCCCGAGCATCAAACCGGACGAACTGCGCCCGGCCCTCAAGGCGTTCCGCCCGACCTTCCTCGTCGGCGTGCCCTACCTCTTCGAGAAGATCCACGACACCGGCCGCGCCACCGCCGAGAAGATCGGCCGCGGCGCCTCCTTCGAACGCGCCCACCGCATCGCCGTCCGCTTCGGCGCGGCCCACCTCGACAAGGTCCTGGGCCGCGGCAAGGGCCCCGGCCCCGGCCTGCACGCGGCGCGGGCCCTCTACGACCTGCTGGTCTACCGGCGGGTCCGCAAGGAGCTCGGCGGCCGACTGCGGTACGCCATCAGCGGCGGCTCCCCGCTGGAACGCGACCTCAACCTCTTCTTCTACACCGCCGGCATCCTCATCTACGAGGGCTACGGCCTCACCGAGACGACCGCCGCCGCCACCGTCGTCCCGCCGCTCGGCCCGCGCCCCGGCACCGTCGGCCTCCCCGTGCCGGGCACCGCCGTGCGCATCGCCGACGACGGGGAGGTGCACATCAGGGGCGGCATCGTCTTCGGCTCCTACTGGAACGCTCCCGAGGCCACCCGGCAGGTGCTCGACGACGGCTGGTTCGCCACCGGCGACCTCGGCTCCCTCGACGAGGACGGCTACCTCACCATCACCGGGCGCAAGAAGGACATCCTCGTCACCAACGGCGGCAAGAACGTCTCGCCGGCCGTCCTGGAGGACCGGCTGCGCAGCCGCCCGCCCGTCGGCCAGTGCCTCGTCGTCGGCGACCAGCGGCCCTTCGTCGGCGCGCTGATCACCCTGGACCCGGAGACGGTCGCCCACTGGCTGTCCGTGCGGGGGCTGCCCGCCGACACCCCGATGTCCGAGGTGATCGACGACCCGCGGATGCGCGCCGACGTGCAGAAGGCCGTCGACTACGCCAACGAGGCGGTCTCCCGGGCCGAGTCGATCCGCGCCTTCAGGCTGGTGGAGGGCGAGTTCACCGAGGAGAACGGACTGCTGACCCCGTCCCTGAAGGTCAAGCGGCAGGCCGCGCAGCAGGCGTTCGCGGCGGACATCGACAAGCTGTACTCCTGAGCGGTCCCGGGCGCCGCCGCCGGGGCAGCGGCGGGGTCCGGCCGCCCGGACGCATGACGAGGGCGGGGCCACCGGTCGTACCGGTGACCCCGCCCTCGCGCGCGCCTTCTCCCGGCGCGTCGTGAACCGCTCAGCTCTCGCCGTTGGCCGACAGGATCGACACGTCCTCCAGCAGGTGCGACAGGGCACCGTCGCGCTTGGCCTGCGTGGAGTTCTCGGTGCACTGCTGGTTCGACTCGTCCGACAGCAGGCTCAGGCCCTGGATCGGCACGAGGTTCAGCACCGAGACCGGGATGTCGTCGACCGCGATGCAGGGCTTGTTGAAGGAGCCCTGGATCAGCGCCATCTGCGGGCTCATGTTGCCGTACGTGGCGGAGTTGCCGAAGTTCTGCATCGCTCCGTTGCCGTTGGCGACGCTCGGACCGGAGTCGTCCCCGATCGCCATCGCCTGCGGCGCCATGGCGACGCCGGTGCCCATGGCGGAAGCGGCGATCGCCGCAACGGCAATAGCCTTCTTGATCATTGGCCAAGTCCTTTCTGACGAAACCCCGTCCACCGAGGCGACCTGGTCAACTGCCGGTGCCCGCAAGGGTTTCTCCCCTTCACCCCGTCGGCGGACACCGGAGTGTGTTGTCGGCCCATATGAGAAATGGACCGGTGGGCGGCGGAGGCCCCTATTTCCCAGGCCCGGGGAAAGTCATGCGGGCCAACCGGGTGAACGCCCGCAACCAAAATCCGTGAGGCCGGTTGATGAGGCCGTAGGACTTGCGTCGCTACGACATGCGTCGCTACGAGGAAAGGAACGCGAAGTGCTCAAGAAGGCTATGGTCGCCGCGGCGGTCATCGGTATGTCGGTGGCGGCCGCTCCCACGGCGCTGGCCATCGGTGACGACTCCGGCCCCAACGTCGCCAACGGCAACGGCGCCTCCTCGGCGTTCGGCAACTCGTCGACCGAGGGCGACATGAGCCCGCAGCTCTCGCTGGTCGACGGCACGCTGAACAAGCCGTGCCTGGGTGTCGACGACGTGAACGTCGCCGTCCTCAACCTGGTTCCGATCCAGGACGTGCCGATCCTGTCGGACCAGCAGAACCAGCAGTGCGCCGACAACTCCACCCAGGCGAAGGGCGACGCCGCCCTCTCGCACATCCTGGAGGACCTGTCGGTCCTGTCGGCCAACGTCGAGGACTGAGTCGCACCGCACGCGGCCCGGGCGGCCCGCTCCCGTCGACGGAGGACGGGCCGCCCGGCCGCGCGCGTGCTCGTGCGGGGCCGGCCGGGCGGCGGACACCGCCCGCTCGGAGGTATGTCACCGACGTGGCGTGGAGCATCCGGGTGAATTACCGGGTCATGCCCGTTCCGTCGTTTCTTCGACCGTCAATTCCTCGTTTGCAGGCTGCAGGTCATGGTGCGAGCCGTCCAGCTGCGCTCGCTCGGTTTAGGCCGTCATACGGGCATGACCGCAGAGAAGGGAAACTTCATGAAGAAGAGCGCTGCTGTCGTCGCGGGCGCACTCATGGCTCTGGGCATGGCCGCCCCGGCCTTCGCCGACTCGGGCGCCCAGGGTGCCGCGATCGGTTCCCCCGGTGTCCTCTCCGGCAACGTGATCCAGGTCCCGGTCCACATCCCGGTCAACGTCTGCGGCAACACCGTCAACGTGCTCGGTGCGCTGAACCCGGCCTTCGGCAACGCGTGCGTGAACGACTGACGATGTCCCGCTCGGCCGTCACGGCCGCGCGTCACGGCCGGCCCGGCGAACAGTGATCGTTCCCGGGTCGGCCGTACCGCTTCTCCACCATTCTTCAAGCAGGAAGACAACGACAATGCGACAGACCCTGAGCAAGGGAATGGTCGCGGCGGCCGCCGCGACGGGCATTCTGTCCCTGTGCGGCGGCACCGCCCTCGCCGACTCGCAGGCGGAAGGCGCCGCGCACGGCTCGCCGGGCGTCGTGTCCGGCAACGACATCCAGGCCCCGGTGCACGTCCCGGTCAACATCTGCGGCAACACGGTCGACGTGGCCGCCGCGCTGAACCCGGCCTTCGGCAACGAGTGCGCCAACGTGTCGGAGCACCACCAGGACAGCGGCACGCCGGGTCACGGCACCCCCGGTGCCCCCGGCAGCCACCACGACTCCGGCCACCACGGACCCGGCGGCGACTCCGGCCACGGTCCGGGCGGCGACTCCGCACACGACTCCGGTCACCACGGGAACGGCGGCTCGGGTCACCACGGGCACGGCGGCGGTTCCGGTCACCACGGGAACGGGCACGGCCCCGGCGGCGACGAGGGGTACGGCCCCGGCGGCGGCAGCTCCGCCGACGGGTACACCGAGGGCTCGCCCGGCGTCGGCTCCGGCAACAACGCCCAGCTCCCGGTCGACGTGCCCGTCAACGCCTGCGGCAACTCGGTGAACGTGATCGGCCTGCTCAACCCGGTCTTCGGCAACTCCTGCGCCAACGAGGAGCCTCCCGGCTACGGCGAGACCCCGCCGCCCACCACCCCGCCGACGACGCCCCCGACCACGCCCCCCACCACTCCGCCGACGACGCCTCCCACGACGCCGCCGACCACGCCCCCCACCACTCCGCCGACGACGCCGCCCACCACGCCGCCGTCCACTCCGCCCAGCCTGCCGGAGACCGGCAGCGAGAACATGGCCGGCGCCGCGGCCGCGAGCCTCGCGCTCATCGCGGGCGGTGCCGTCCTCTACCGTCGGTCCCGCACGGCCTCCCGCCACTGATTCCGACGTCCCCCGCAGCCCCCGTTCCCGGGCACCCGCCGCCGCGCGTGCCCGGGAACGGGGGCCCGCGCGTGCCGGGGGCGTGCCGCCCGCTCGCCGTCGCGTCCCGCGCCCTGGGGTGACGCCCCGGCTCCGGCAGCGGTCCGGGACTTCGTCCGCCTCGGACGCCGGGCATCCCGACGCACGGGCGACCGGCGTGGGGCCCGCGGAGTCGCGGTGGCCGCGGACCGCGTGCCACGGGACCGGAGCACCGGCGGTGCGACCGGTGCCGCCGGTCCCGCCGGTGCCGACGGGGCCCGGCACCGGTCGCTCCCGGTCAGCCGGCGGAGCGGGACCCCGCGAGGTCGAGGGCGATGTCGGTGATCATGTCCTCCTGGCCGCCGACCATTCCCCGGCGTCCGACCTCGACGAGGATGGTGCGGGTGTCGAGGCCGTAGCGGTGGGCGGCGGCCTCGGCGTGACGCAGGAAACTGGAGTAGACGCCGGCGTAGCCGAGGGTGAGGGTCTCCCGGTCCACGCGGACCTCGCGGTCCTGGAGGGGGCGCACCAGGTCGTCGGCGGCGTCCATCAGCGGGAACAGGTCGCAGCCGTGGTCCCAGCCCATCAGGTCGGCGACGGCGACGAACGCCTCCAGCGGGCAGTTGCCCGCCCCGGCGCCCTGGCCGGCCAGGGAGGCGTCGACGCGGGTGACGCCGTTCTCGACGGCGACGACCGAATTGGCCACGCCCAGGCCGAGGTTGTGGTGGGCGTGGATGCCGATGCCGGTCGCGGGGTCGAGCACGTCGCGGTAGGCGCGGACCCGGTCGCGGACGCCGTCCATGGTGAGCCGGCCCCCGGAGTCGGTGACGTACACCGCGTGGGCGCCGTAGGACTCCATCAGCCGGGCCTGGCGGGCCAGTTCGGCGGGCTCGGTCATGTGGGACATCATCAGGAACCCGGCGACGTCCATGCCCAGCTCGCGGGCGGCGGCGATGTGCTGCGCGGAGATGTCGGCCTCGGTGCAGTGGGTGGCCACGCGCACCGAGCGGATGCCGAGGGAGTGGGCCTGCCGCAGGTCGTGCAGCGTGCCGATGCCGGGCAGCAGGAGGGTGGTGGGCACCGCCTGGCTCACGGCGTCGCAGACGGCCTCGATCCACTCCCAGTCGGTGTGGGCGCCGACGCCGTAGGTGATGCTGGAGCCGGACAGGCCGTCGCCGTGGGCGATCTCGACGGCGGCGACGCCCGAGGCGTCCAGGGCGGCGGCGATGGTGCGGGCCTGGTCGACGGTGTAGCGGTGGCGGACGGCGTGCATGCCGTCCCGCAGGGTGACGTCCTGCACGTACAAGGAGGGCTTCTTCGCGGGCTGGGTCATCGGGAGGCCACCTCCGGGGTGCGGTGTGCGGCCATGCGTTCGGCGGTACGCAGCGCGGCCGAGGTCATGATGTCGAGGTTCCCGGCGTAGGCGGGCAGGTAGTGGGCGGCGCCCTCCACCTCGAGGAAGACGGACACCTTCACGGCCCTGCCCGACCGGGAGCCGGCCGGCAGCAGGGAGCGCAGCGGGTCGTCGCCGGCGACGTGGTCGAACTGGACCTTCTGCTTGAGGCGGTAGCCGGGGACGTAGGTCTGGACGCGGGCCACCATCTCCTCCACGGAGGCGGCCACCGCGGCGTCGTCGCAGTCGCCGACCAGGCAGTGCACGGTGTCCCGCATGATCAGCGGGGGCTCGGCCGGGTTGAGGACGATGATGGCCTTGCCGCGGGTGGCGCCGCCGACCTTCTCGATGGCGGCCGAGGTGGTCTCGGTGAACTCGTCGATGTTGGCCCGGGTGCCGGGGCCGGCCGAGCGGGAGGAGATCGAGGCGACGATCTCCCCGTAGTGCACCGGTGTCACGGCGGCCACGGCGGCGACCACGGGGATGGTGGCCTGGCCGCCGCAGGTGACCATGTTGACGTTGGACGCGTCCAGGTGGGCGTCGCCGTTGACCGGCGGCACCACGTACGGACCCAGCGCGGCCGGGGTGAGGTCGACGACCGTGCGGCCCAGCGAGCGCAGCACCTCGTCGTGGCGGCGGTGCGCGCCGGCGGAGGTGGCGTCGAAGACGAGCGACACGTCCGCGAACTCGTCCATGGCCACCAGGCCGTCCACCCCCTCGTGGGTGGTGGCGACCTTCAGGCGGCGGGCACGGGCCAGACCGTCCGAGTCCGGGTCGATACCGACCATGGCGGCGATCTCCAACGACTCGGAGAGCCGCAGGATCTTGATCATCAGATCGGTGCCGATGTTGCCCGACCCGATGACGGCGACCTTCGTGGTCATGTTCCCGCTCCTTCCGCGGTGGCGGACGCGAACACGGCCTCGACCGTGCCGAGTCCTTCGATGTGCGCCGAGAACGCGTCGCCCTCGGCGGCGACGGCCATGGGACCGAGGGCGCCGGTCAGGACGACGTCGCCGGCGCGCAACGGGTCGCCCAGGCGGGCGAGGGTGGAGGCGAGCCAGAGCGCCGCGGTGAGCGGGCTGCCCAGGCAGTCGGCGCCGGTGCCCCGCGAGACCGTCTCGCCGTTCTGCGTCAGCGTCATCCGCACGCCGCGCAGGTCGACGCGGTCGAGCGGGACGGGGGTGCCGCCGAGCACGAACAGGCCGCAGGAGGCGTTGTCCGCGACGGTGTCGACGATGGTGATGTCCCAGCCGGCGATGCGGCTGTCGACGATCTCCAGCGCGGGCAGCGCGAACGCGGTGGCCCGCAGCAGGTCGGCGACGGTCGGGTCCCGGTGCGGCAGGTCCGCGCCCAGCACCAGGGCCACCTCGGCCTCGACCTTCGGCTGCAGCAGCCGCCCGGCCGCGATCGGCTCGCCCTCCGGGACCGCCATGTCGGCGAACAGCGCGCCGAAGTCGGGCCGGTCGACGCCGAGCTGACGCTGGACGGCGGGTGACGTCAGACCGATCTTGCGGCCCACCGGACGGCGGCCCTCGGCGACGGCGCGGTCGACGTACAGACGCTGCACGGCGTACGCGGCCTCCACGTCCGCCTCGGGCAGCAGCGAGCGGACCGGGGGGCAGGGCACGCCCGTGCGGGCGGCCTCGGCCAGGACGGCCGCCGCCTCGGTCACGGCACCGGCAAGCGTGGGGGCGCTCATGCGTGCCTCCTGTCCCGGTGGATGAGAGAGCGGTGCGGAGCGGGCATGCGAGCTACCTCCGAGAAGGGACGGACGGGGTGGTGAAGGGGGGCGCCGGACGGGCCGCGGGGGTCGCGGACGCGCACCGCGTGAGCCGTGACCGGGCCACGTGCGCCGCCGGCTGGGCGGACTCCCCGCGGCGGTGCCGCGGGCGGCTGCGTCACCCCGGCCGGCGGGGGCGGGTCCCGCGGGTCACTCAGAAGAGCACCGACGCGGGCAGCGGGTGCCCGAAGAGGTTCAGACCGTAGGCCTGGTAGATCGGGTCGGCGTTGTTGCTGGCGTGGTTCATCGCGGCGTGCAGGTCGCGCCAGCACCGCTGCAGGGCGGAGTCGCTGCGCAGCGCGGAGCCTCCGGCGTGCAGGAACAGCTCGTCGACGGCGTCCACCGCGCGGCGCGCGATGCGGACCTGGTTGCGGCGGACCCGCAGCCGCTCCTCGGCCGGGAAGCGCTCGTCTCGCTTCGCGCGCTCCCACATCTGCTCGATGTCCCCGAACAGCTGGACCTCGCCGGCCTCCAGGTCGGAGATCGCCCGGCCGAGTACGGCGAGCTGGTGCGGGTCGTTGGCGGTGCGCACACCGCGTGCCGTGACCCGGCCCCGCATCGAGGCGACGAACGCGGCCAGGGCGCCCTGGGCCATCGCGACCGTCGCGGTGGTGATGCCCGCGGTGAACATCGGGTGGAACGGCATCCGGTACAGCGGTGAGTCGCCCCGGCCGACCTGGTGGGCCAGGCCGCCGTCCTCCATCGGGGCCGGGTCGAAGACGCGGTGCGCGGGGATGAATTTGTCCTCGATGAGGATGTCCTTGCTGCCGGTGCCGCGCAGCCCCACCACGTCCCACGAGTCGTGGAGGATCTCGTAGTCCGCCCGCGGGAGGACGAAGTGGCGCAGTCCGCCCGGGACCGGCGTGCCGTCCTCGTCCACGATCAGGCCGCCGAGGACGATCCACCGGCAGTGGTCGGTGCCCGAGGAGAACGGCCAGCGGCCGGAGAACCGGAAGCCGCCGTCGACCGGGGTCGCCCGTCCGAGGGGGGCGTAGGGCGAGGCGATCCAGGTGTCCGGGTCCTCGGACCAGATCTCCTTCTGCACCCTGATGTCCATCTGCGCCACCTCGAACGCGTGGACGCCGACCACGCCGGCCACCCAGCCCGCGGAGGAGGACCGGACGCCGATGTCCCGCTGGAGGCGGAAGAAGTCGACCGGACCGGCCTCGTGGCCGCCGAACTCGGCCGGCTGCAGCATCCGCATGACACCGCTGGTGCGCAGTATCCCGGCCGCCTTGTCGGTGAGCCGTCCCAGCTCGTCGCTGGGCTCGGCCTCGGCTGCGATCTCCTCGGCGCGGGCCAGGATCCGCTCGTGTACCTCGTGCATGGCAGAAGCGCTCTCTTCCTCAGTTGTGGAGCAGGAAGTCGGTGACGGTGCGGTTGAACTCGTCGGCGTGCTCGAGCTGGGCCCAGTGGCCGCAGCCGGCCAGCAGCACCATCCGGGAGCGGGGCACCAGGGAGACCAGCTTCAGCGAGCTCTCGTAGTGCACGACCCGGTCGTCACGGCCGTGGAAGAACAGGGACGGGGCGGTGATGCCGGCGATCTCGGCGTGGGTGGCCATGTGCGGGCGGGGCCTGCCGATGCCGGCGGCGAAGTTGGCGAGGTGGTCGGGGCGCTCGACGGCGGCGCGGTGGCGCAGGCGGACCAGTTCCTCGGAGGCGTGCGCCGGGTCGAAGGTCATCACGTCGACCAGGTCGCGGAAGTTCTCCTCGGTGGGCTCGCGGTAGGTGCGCTGCAGCACCTTCACGCCCTCGCTGGGGCCGCCGCCGGGGACGAACAGGTGGGCGCCGCCGACGCCCGCGCCCATGGTGATCAGATGGCTGATCCGGTCCTTGTGGAGCGTGGCGAACATGATCGAGGTGGCGCCGCCCATCGAGTTGCCGATGAAGGCCGCCTTCTCGATGCCGAGCGCGTCGAGGAACTCCAGCGCGGTCCGCGCGTGGTCGCGGTCGTCGTAGCTCACCGGGTCGGACTTGCCCCAGCCGGGCATGTCGACGGCCAGGCAGCGGAAGTTCTCGCCGAGCGCGCGCAGGTTCGGCGCGAAGTTGCTCCAGCCGGTCGCGCCCGGGCCGGAGCCGTGCAGCAGCACGAGCGGATGGCCCTGCCCGTACTCGTGGTAGTGGACGCGCCCGCTGGGCAGGTCCACGAACCGGCTGGTCGCTTCCTCGGTGAAGGTGTCGGTCATGGTCGGAACTCTCCTGGTGTCGGGTCGGGCGCGATGAGGGCCGCGTCCGGTGGGGGGAGGGGCCGGGTCAGCCGCGAGGGGGCGGGCCGGTGAGAAGTGTCTGGAGGTCCTGGGGCTCGTCGGCGTCCGGGACGGCGTACAGGGCGTCGAACCAGGACCGGGAGGCCGGCCCCTGCCCCGCGCACTGCTGGAACTTCGCGGCCAGCTCGGCGGGTGAGAGCGGGCGGTGCGAGTCGCCGCGGGAGTGGTGGACCTCCCGGACCAGGATCCGGCCGTCGTCGGTGTGCAGCCGGACGACGGTGTGGCCGGGGCCGGCGGCCGGCGGACGTTCGGTCAGTTCCACACGGGCCATCAGTTCGGCCACGCCGGGACGGTGCAGCGCCTCGTCGGTGAAGTCGGCGAGCCGGACGTCCCCCGTGAGCAGGGCGACGGCGAGGGTGTACTCCAGGGAGAACTTGGCTTCCAGCCCGTTGCCGGGCGCGGTGTCCCGCAGCGGGCGGGTGCCGCCGTGCTCCAGGGTCACCTCCACCCGCACGATCCGGCCGGTGCCGGCCGCCGCTCCGTGGCAGAGGTCCTCACCCAGTTCCGCGCGCAGCGAGATGCCTGCGTCGATGGCGCGCTGGGTGGCGAAGCAGGACGGGTATGCCTTGATCGCGTAGTCGTCCACCCACGCCGTCGCCCAGTGCTCCAGGCGCTCGTGCAGGACGCGGGTGCGTTGCGGGTCGGGCTCGCCGAACAGGTCCAGGAAGCCGCCGCGCGCCTCGAGCTGGGCGGGGTGGGCGGTGAAGCCGCGCGCGGCGAGGCCGACGGCCATCACGGCGTCCCGGGAGGCGAGGCCGGCGTGCATCGGCTTGGTCATCGTGCCGAAGTTCGCCAGGCTGCCGGCCGCCTGGGAGGCGGCGATGCCCAGGGCGTGGGCGGTCGCCTCGCGGTCCAGGCCGAGCAGCCGGCCGGCGGCGGCCGTCGCGGCCAGCCGGCCGGTGGTCGACGTGTTGTGCCAGCCGCGGCCGTAGTGGACGGCGTGCGGCAGCGTCTCGCTGACCGCGCGGAAGACGGCGGAGCCGACGCTGTACGCGGTGACGAGCTCGCCGCCGGTCACCGGCCGGCGGGCGGCCAGCGCGAACAGGGTCGGCAGGAGGACGGCGGCGGGGTGCATCGCCATCGAGGGGGCGGCGTCGTCCCAGTCCAGGGCGTGGGCCGCGGTGCCGTTGACCAGGGCGGCGTCGGCGGGGCCGAACCGGTCCCCGGTGCCCCACACGGCGGCCGTGCCGGACGCGGGGAGGGCACCGGGCGGCGCCTGGTCCCCGACCCAGTCGCGCACCAGCAGGGCGGCCGGGGTGGCGAGCCCGGCGACCGCGACGCCGACGGTGTCGGCCACCAGACCGCGCAGAGCCGCCCGGGCCGCGGGCTCGGCACGGCGGTCCGGCCGGCAGACGAAGCCGACCAGCTGCGCGGTGGCGCCGGTCTGCTGCGACGTGGGGGAGGCGACGCTCACAGCTGTCCTCTCGACGGTGGATCCGCGGGCGCCTCGGCGACCCGCGGTGACCAGTGTCGGAGCCACGGGCGCCGCGTGGCCGCCGCCTCGCATCCAGCGGAATTGGCTTTCCCCGGGGGGTGCGGGGCGCCGCGTCCCCCCGGGTCACGCCGGCCGGGGCCCGGACACCTCGCGTGAGGGGCGGGCCGCGGGAGGGATGCCGAGGGCAGGACGGTGCCGCACACGGGGCCGGCCGCGGGTGGTGGGGTGCTTCGGGCGGGGGCGGTGGCGAGTGGGGAGGGTGCCTCGGTTGGGGGTGGTTGCGGGTGGTGGGGTGCTTCGGGCGGGGGCGGTGGCGAGCGGTGGGGGTGTCTCGGTCGGAGACGGTCGCGAGCGGAGAGGGTGCCCCGGTTGGGGGCGGTCGCGAGCAGCGGGACGCCCCCGGGCGGGCGGCGCGCCCCTCGGTGCGGCACGCTCCGGGGCGATGTGTGACGTCTCACCGCCGTCCGACGGCGGGCGCGGTACAGCAGCGGGGAGAGCGGGCGGCGGCTGGTGCGGTACGGCGCGGAGAGCGCGGCGGCGCTCCCGTCACGGGCCGGTGGGGAGAGCGGGGCGGCGCTCCCGTCACGGGTCGGCGGAGGTGTCCGAGGCGTCGAGCCGCTCCGCACGGTCCGGCCGGAAACCGCCGTACCGGTGGCAGCCGCCGGCCGGAGGGCGGAGCCCGGCCGACGGCGCCTGCCGGCGGGGAGGCACACGGGGTCCGTCGCCCACGGGCAGGAACCAGCCACCACCGGACCGTCACCCGCGGCACGCTCCGTGACCGGACGGCGCGGGCGCCGCCCGCGGGAGCCGGGGCGACGGACCGCGCCGACCGGACGGCGCGGGCGCCGCCCACGGGAGCGGGGGCGACGGACCGCGCTCAGGCGTGGGTGCGCATCGTCGGCGGGTCGTCGTCCGCCGCCGCGCGCAGGCCCGCGGAGATGTCGCGGGCCGTCGTACGGGCCAGGCGGCCCAGCGACACCGGCGGGTGCTGGCCCCGGCGTCCGCCGATCATCACGCAGGTGCCGACCGTCTGGTCCTCGGCGAAGACCGGGGCGGCGGCCCACACCAGCGGCGAGGTGTGCCCCGCGCCGATGGGGGAGTGGGCGAAGCCGAGCCGGCGGACCTGGGCGATCTGCTGCCGCCAGGCGAACTGTTCCTCGCTGCGCAGCGGGCGCGACGCCGGACGGCGGTCCGGGTCGTTCCCCCAGGCCAGGAGGACGAGTCCGGCGGGGTGCTCGTCCAGTGACGGCGTGCCGAGCTGTTCCCAGACCCGGACCGTGCCGCGGCCCGCGATCTTGTCCATGATGTGCAGCCGGTCACTCCGGCGGGTGGCGAGCGCGACCGGCAGACGGGTGCTGGCGTGCAGGTCGACCAGGGCGGGGCGGGCGCAGTCGCGCAGCAGCCGGATGTCCGGGACGCCGTGGCCGAGCTGCCACAGGCGGGGCCCGAGCCGGTACCGGCCGCGGCCGGTGCGCTCGATCGCGCCGTGTTCGGAGAGGGTGGCGAGCATCCGGTGCACGGTCGCGGGCGGCAGGTCGGTCGCCGCGCAGATGTCCGCGACGGACCGCTCGGGCACGCCCCCGGTGAAGCAGCCGAGGATGTCGAAGGCCCGCGCCAGCACTCCGCGCTTGCCGTTGATCTCGCTCATTCCGCCCCCGTCTCCTCACCCTGCGTTCCCTCGGGGAGAACAGTTTCAGCCATGTGAAAGATGTGTGACAGGGAACGTACGTGATGGCGTTGCGTTACGTCGAGGTTTCCTGATCGGGCGAGATGAAATTCCGATTGGTGAGCGATCGGGCCACCCGGGACCCTCTCTTTGTCACTGTCGGTCGTGCCCGTCACGGACGCATCCTCTGCACGAGCCGAGCTCTCGGGCATGACCGAAGGACTGGACCTCCCATGGCTTCCACTCGATTTCGCGCACTCGCCACGACCGCCGTCGCGGCGCTCGCCCTGTGTACCGCCTGTTCCTCCGACAGCTCCGGCTCGGCGGACGCGTCGTCCGCCGACAAGCCGCTGAAGCTGGCCGTCTTCGCCTCCCTCAACGGTGTGCCGGCGTTCGCCGCCGACGAGGAGGGCGTCTTCGACAAGCACGGCCTGGACGTCGAGATCGGCACGGCGAAGACGTCCACCGAGATGGTTCCGCAGCTGCTCGGCGGCAAGGTGAACCTGGCCCTGCTCGACACCGCGACCTCGCTCGTCGCCGCGGGGCAGGGCGTCGACCTGGTCTACGTGGCCGCGGCCACCGACGGGGGCATCCCGGAGGGCCAGGAGGACTTCAGCTTCGCCAACGTGTGGGTCAAGAAGAACTCCCCGATCAAGTCGCTGGCCGACCTGTCCGGCAAGACCGTCGGTGTGCCGCAGATCAAGAGCGCGCCCTGGGTCGACCTGCGCGGATCGGTCGACGAGGCCGGCGGCGACAGCTCCACCATCAAGTTCGTCGAGTCCCCGGACCCGCTGGCCGCCCTGAAGTCCGGCCAGGTCGACGCGACCACCACCCCCGAGCCGGTGGGCACCGTGGAGCGCGCCAAGGGCGAGCTGCACCCGCTCGGCCCGGTCAACTCCGGTGGCGGCGGATCGGCGTACGTCTGGGTCACCACCCGGGCCTTCGCCGACGCGAACAAGGACACCGTGAAGGCGTTCGCCGAGGCGGTGCGCGAGGGCAACAAGGCCGTCAACGACGACCGCGACCTGCTGGTGAAGACCGCCGCCGAGGTCCTCGGCGCGGACGCCGGGCTGCTGAAGAAGGCCGCCTTCCCGGTCTACGCGGAGAAGCCGCTGACCAAGGCCGACATCGAGTTCTCGGTCGAGTACATGAACAAGTACGACATGTTCGAGAAGGCCGCACCGGACGCAGAGAAGCTGATCCTCCCGTGACCCGTACCACCCTCCGGGCGGCGCCCCCCGGCGCCCGGCGCCTGGTGAACAGGCTCCTGGCGATCCTGGTCGCGCTCGTCGTCTGGCACCTGTTCGCCCGCGGGCCCGGATCCGCCAGCGGGTTTCCCACACCGCTGGAGAGCGCCGAGTCCGCCGCCGACCTGGCCGGCACCTCCGCCTACTGGTCGAACATCGCCACCTCGGTCGAGACCGCCCTGATGGGGCTGGGCCTGGCCCTGCTGATCGGCCTGCCCGTCGGCCTGCTGACCGGGGCGAACGAGCACGTCCGGCGCAGCACCCAGCTGATCCTGGACTTCGGCCGGACGGTGCCCGCGATCGCGCTGCTGCCGCTGTTCCTGCTGATGTTCGGCGCCACCCGCAGCCTCGGCCTGATCCTCATCGTGGTGTCCGCGGTCTGGCCGGTCATCATCCAGACCTCGTACGCCGTCGGCGAGATCTCGCCGCAGCTGCGCCGGGTCGGGCGGGCCTACCACCTCACCCGGTGGCACCGGCTGCGCTACCTGATCGCCCCGTCGATGCTGCCCTTCGTCTTCGTCGGGCTGCGGATCGCCGCGACGCTCTCGCTGCTGATGGCGATCAGCTCGGAGTTCCTCGGCGGCTCCGACGGGCTGGGGTACCTGCTGCTGCAGTCGATGCAGATCAACGACACCCACCGGGCGTTCGTCTACTCGTTCACCGCCGCGGCCCTCGGCCTGGTGCTCAACCTGATCTTCGTGCTGCTCCAGCGCCGCGTGCTGTGGTGGCACCCCTCGGTCCGCAAGGGAGGTGCGGCATGAGCAGGACGCTGCGCGTCGTCACCGCCGTCGCTCGGGAACTGTGGCTCCCCGTCCTCCTGATCGCCGCCTGGTGGTGGTTCAGTGCCGGCAGCACCTCGCTCTACTGGCCGCCGCTCGCCGACATCACCGACCGCTTCGTCGACCTGTGGTTCTTCGACCACCTCGTCGAGGACGCGCTGCCCAGCGTGATCCGGCTGGTCTCCGGGTTCGGCATCGGGTTCGCCGTCGCCGTGCTGCTCGGCCTGCTGCTCGGGTCCGTCCCGGCACTGGAGGACGCGACGCGGCCGCTGGTGGAGTTCATGCGGGCGCTGCCCAGTGTGGCGCTGCTGCCGATCATGATGCTGCTGCTCGGCACCGGCGACGACATGAAGGTGGTCACCATCGCCTTTGTCTCCACCTGGCCGATCCTGCTGAACACGGTCGAGGGCGTCCGCTCGGTCGATCCGGTGCTGCACCGGGTCGCCGCCGGCTACCGGCTCAGCACCTGGCACCGGATCCGCTACGTGATCGTCCCCGCCGCCATGCCCCAGGTCTTCGCCGGCGCCCGGGTGGCGCTGTCGATGTCGGTGGTGGCGATGGTGCTCACCGAGATGCTCGGCAGCCCGGGCGGACTGGGCTACTTCGTCCTCGATTCGCAGCGCACGTTCGACATCGTCGCGATGTGGACCGGCCTGCTCGTGCTCGGCCTGATCGGCTACGCCGCGAACAAGGCGTTCGGCCTGGTCGAGGCCTGGGTGCTGGCCTGGCACCGCGGCTACACCAAGCAGAAGGAGGACCAGCGATGAAGACGCAGACCACCCTGAGCAAGGGCGAGCCGGAGGGCGGTGCCTCCGATCCGGTCATGCGGATCAGCGGGCTGGGCCACAGCTACGGCGAGCGCCAGGTCCTGAAGGGACTGGACTTCGAGGTCGGCCGCGGCGAGATGATGTGCATCGTCGGCCCCTCGGGCGTCGGCAAGACCACGCTCCTGGAGTGCCTGACCGGACTGCGCCGCCCCAGCGAGGGCGAGGTGACCTTCGCCGGCCAGCGGATCGAGGCACCGCCGCGCGGGCTCGCCATCGTCTTCCAGGACTACAGCCGCTCGCTGATGCCCTGGCTCAGCGTCCTCGACAACGTGGTGCTGCCCCTGCGCTCGGCGGGTCTGGACAAGGCCGAGCGGGAGACGACGGCCCGGGAGGCACTGGCCGAGGTCGGTCTGTCCGACTTCACCGGCCACTACCCCTGGCAGCTGTCCGGCGGCATGCAGCAGCGGGTCGCGATCGCGCGGGCGCTGGCCTACCGGCCGTCCGTGGTGGTGATGGACGAGCCGTTCGCCTCGGTCGACGCCCAGACCCGGGCGGACCTGGAGGACCTGCTGCTGAGGGTGCGTGAGCACCTCGGCATCACGGTGCTGCTGGTCACCCACGACATCGACGAGGCCGTCTACCTCTCCGACCGGGTCCTCGCCCTCGGCGGCAAGCCCGCCGGCATCCGCTCCCTCCTCCCCGTCGACCTGCCCGCCCCGCGCGAGCAGGTCTCCACCAAGGCGCTGCCGCGGTTCGCCGAACTGCGCAGCCAGGTCTACAGGCTGATACGCGATGTCTGAACCCACCACCGGCGCGGCCCTGACCGCGATCGACCCGCGCACGTTCCGCGAGGCCCTCGGGCACCACCCCACCGGGGTCGCCCTGGTCACCGCGACCCTCGACAGCGGCGAGCACATCGGGATGGTGGTGGGCACCTTCAACTCCGTCTCGATCGACCCGCCCCTGGTGTCCTTCATGCCGGACCGCAGCTCGCGCACCTTCGCCCGGCTGCGGGAGGCGGACACGTTCTGCGTCAACGTGCTCGCCGCCGACCAGGCCGACCTCGTCACCAGCTGGCGCGGCCCGCAGTCGTTCGACGGCGTGGAGTGGCGGCCCTCGCCGTCGGGCGCGCCGATCCTCGGCGACTCGGTCGCCTGGATCGACTGCTCCTACCACGAACTGGTCGACGCCGGTGACCACTACATCGTGCTCGGCGAGGTCCACACGCTGGAGGTGCAGCGTCCGACCAGCCCGCTGCTCTTCTTCCAGGGCGGCTTCGGCGGCTTCGCGCCGTCGTCCTTCCTGGTGCCGGGCGAGCACGAGCTGATCAGGGCCGCCCGCCTCAGCGAGGCGGCGATGGAGCCGCTGGCCGCGCTGGCCGCCGAGGAGTCGGCCGACGTGTCGCTGCTCGCGTCGATCGGCGACCACGACGTGGTGATCGGCACCGAGCGGGGCTCGGCGACGCCCACCTACTTCGAGATCGGGCTGCGGCTCCCGCACCTGCCGCCGGTCGGCGCCGTCCACCTCGACCCCGGCGACGACGCGGGCCTGACCCGCTGGCTCGACCGGCTGCCGCGCAAGGACGAGGCGGCGCGCGAGCGCTGCCGTGAGCTGGCGGAGCGGGTCGCCGCCCAGGGCTACTCGCTCTGCCTGGTCGGACACGCACCGGACCGCGACACCTGGCAGGACGTCACCCGCTACATCCACGGCGAGCCGACCCCCCGCCGTCACCGCCAGGTGCTCAGCATGCACCTGGACCGCCTCGACTACTACGAGCCCGACCTCGATCCCGACGGCTCCTACGACGTCCGCTCCATCACCGTCGCCGTGCCCATGACCGGCACCCCGCGGCTGGCGGTCCGGATGTCCTTCCCGCCGGCCGGCGCCGACGGCAGGACCGTCGCCCGGTGGGGCGCGCAGGTACGCGACCGGGCCGCCGAGGTCGCCGACCTGATCCAGATCCGGTTCGGCCAGGACCGCGTGCTCGGCTGAGGCCCGGCCCGCACGCCCGAGATGCTCGACATGCTCGACAGCGAAGGAGAGACATGACCGCCCGCGTCACCGCCCTCGGTTACCTGCAGTTCACCGCCACCGACCTCGACCACTGGCAGGACTTCGGCCGGCGTGTGCTGGGACTCATGGCCGACCGCCGCAGCGACGACCGCCTGCTGTTCCGCATCGACGAGAAGACGTACCGGCTCGAGGTGCGCCCCGGTGAGCGCGGCGGCGTGAGCGCGGTGGGCTGGGAGACCAGGGGCCCCGCCGAACTCGCCGAGCTGGAGGAGCGCCTGACCGCCGCCGGGTACGAGGTGACCCGCCCGGGCCCGGAGGTCGCCAAGGAGCGCATGGTCTCCGACCTGATCCGCTTCCGCGACCCCGACGACGCCTACGACCACGAGATCTTCTGGGGGCTGGCCACCTCCTCGGTGCGGTTCGCCTCCCCGATCGGCGCCGAGTTCGTCGCCGGCACCGAGGGCGTCGGCCACGTCCTGCAGGTGGTGTCGGACCGCGAGCGCTACGAGTCGCTGTTCATGGACGTGCTGGGCTTCCGGCTCTCCGACCACATCGACCTCGCCCCGGACCTGGCCGCGACGTTCCTGCACTGCAACCCCCGCCACCACTCCTTCGCCTTCACCCCGCAGGTGCCGGGCCGCCCACTGGGCGTGGGCCACTTCATGCTCGAGGTGACCGACCTCGACGTGATCGGCCGGGCCCTGGAGCACATCGAGGACGAGCCGCACCGGCTGCTGAAGACGTTCGGCCGGCACAGCAACGACCGGATGATCAGCTTCTACCTGCTCACCCCGTCCGACGTGGGGCTGGAGTTCGGCACCGGCGGCATCAAGATCGACGACGCGACCTGGACCCCCACGCGGTACGACACCGCGCACTTCTGGGGTCACCACGCCGTCGACCACCACTGACACCGTCCCGCCTGCCACACCCCCCACCGCCACACCCGAGAGGAAGGGCGCCATGAACGCCGTGCTTGACCGCGTGCTGCAGCACGCCGAGCTGCTGGAGAGCGACGCACCCCTGTCCGAGGAACTCGGACGGGTCAGCGACGAGGCCGCCGCCGCGCTGCGCGGTTCCGGCGTGATCCGGATGCTGCAGCCCCGCGACTTCGGAGGCCACGAGTCCCACCCGTCCGACTTCATGCGCACCGTCTTCGAGATCGGCCGGCGCAACGGCGCAGCCGGCTGGGTCGCCGGCGTGGTGGGCGTGCACCCGCACGAACTCGCCCAGGGCGACCGGCGGATGCAGGAGGAGATCTGGGGCGAGGACCCCGACACCTGGGTCGCCTCGCCCTACGCGCCGATGGGGCGGGCCCGGCCGGTGGAGGGCGGCTACCGGTTCAGCGGGCGCTGGCCGTTCTCCTCGGGCACCGACCACTGCCGATGGGTGATGATCGGCGGTCTGATCACCGACCAGGAGGGCAACGTCACCGACCGGGAGACGATCCACTTCGTCCTGCCCCGCCCGGACTACGAGATCGTCCACGACTCCTGGGACGTGATGGGGCTGCGCGGCACCGGCAGCAAGGACATCGTCGTCAAGGACGTCTTCGTGCCGGAGCACCGGCTGATCCGCACCGACCCGGTGACCGACGGCAGCGCCGGGCTGGTCGCCGGCCGGGACGTGCCGCTGTACTCGATGCCGCGCAACGTGGTGTTCTCCGGCGCCATCACCACCGCCACCATCGCGCTGGCCCAGGGCACGCTGGACGCCTACCTGGCCTGGACCCGGGAGCGCGGCAGCCGCTTCGGCTCGGCCAGCCGCGACCCGTTCCAGCTGTCGGCCCTCGGACCGGCCGCCGCCGACATCGACGCCAGCCTCCGGCACGTCCTGCACGACGTGGACCGGGCGTTCGACATCGTCTCCTCGGGCCGGCTGCTGACGCTGTCCGAGCGGGCCGAGATCCGCCGCAACCAGGTCTCCGCCTCGCACCGGGCGGCGGCCGCCGCCGACGAGGTCTTCAAGGTCAGCGGCGGCTCCCAGCTGCACGCGCGCAACCCGATGCAGCGGATGTGGCGGGACTGCCAGAGCGCCCTGCACCACGTGCAGAACTACGCCGGCCCGCTGTACCAGGCGTACGGCATGGACTTCTTCGGCGGCGAGATGCCGGCGGCGGTGAAGGTCTGATGCCCACCGCGCCCCTGACCCCCGAGTCCACCTCCCGCTTCGTCACGGTCGGCGGCACCCGCCTGCACTACCACGAGGCCGGCACCGGACCGGAGGTGCTGCTCTGCATCCACGGCGGGGCCCCCGGCGCCTCCGGCTGGGGCAACTTCGGCGGCAACCTCGCCGGACTGTCCCGCAGCGCCCGGGTCCTGGTCGTCGACCTGCCCGGCTACGGCCGGTCCGACACGATCAACCTGTCCGGCGGCAAGTACCGGCCGTACGCCGACGTGTTCGCCGCGATGCTCACCGAACTGGGCATCGAGCGGGCGAGCGTGGTCGGCCTCGCCACCGGGGGCGCGGTCGCCCTCGCGATGGCGCTGCACCACGCCGAGCGCGTGGACCGGCTGGTGCTGGTCTCCAGCGCCGGCGGGGTCCCGCTGTTCAGCACGATGCCGTCCGAGGGACAGAAGGCGATCCGCTCCTACTACGCGGGCGAGGGCCCGACGCGGGAGAAGATGCGCGCCTACCTGCGGATGATGATGTTCGACCCGGCGCTGGTCACCGACGAACTCGTCGAGGAGCGCTACCGGGAGTCGGTCGCGGGCGGCGAGGAGCGCCGGGCCGCCGCCGAGTCCGCGGGCGGGCCGGCCGAGCCGCTGTGGCAGGAACTGGACCGGATCACGGTGCCCACGCTGATCGTGTGGGGCACCGAGAACCGGGTGCAGGGCTTCGACAACGCGCTCTTCCTGCTCAAGCGGATCCCGGACGCCCAGCTGCACCTGTTCAAGCGCACCGGGCTGTGGGTGCCGCACGAGCGCGCCCCGGAGTTCGACCGGCTGGTCCTCGGCTTCCTCGCCGACCGTCCCACGGGCGCGCGCGCCGCCTGAGGCCGCCCGACCGACCGCCCGGCCGTCCGGCCGCCCGACCGCCCGAGAGGCAAGGAGAGAAAAATGGCGTACACGAGCGTGTGGTCCGACCTGGCGCAGGTCGAGTTCCGGCAGGGATTCCTGCGGACCCCGTCGTACCGGACCCGCTACCTGCAGGCGGGCAGCCCCGACAAGCCGCTGCTGCTGATGCTGCACGGCATCACCGGTCACGCCGAGGCGTACGTGCGCAACCTGGCCGCGCACGCGGAGCACTTCAACTGCTACGCGATCGACTTCATCGGCCACGGCTACTCCACCAAGCCGGAGCACCCGCTGGAGATCCCGCACTACATCGACCAGGTCCACGAGGTCCTGGACGCACTCGGCCAGGACAGCGCGTACTTCAGCGGGGAGTCGCTCGGCGGCTGGGTGACCGCCCGGTTCGCACAGCTCCACCCGGAGCGCACCGAGCGGATCGTGCTGAACACCATGGGCGGCACGATGGCCAACCCGAAGGTGATGGAGCGGCTGCTGACGCTGTCCACGGAGGCCGCCGAGGACCCGTCGTGGGAGCGGGTCAAGGCGCGCCTGGAGTGGCTGATGGCCGACCCGTCGATGGTCACCGACGACCTGATCCGCACCCGGCAGGCGATCTTCGAGCAGCCGGACTGGAAGACGGCCTGCCGGATGAACATGGCGCTCCAGGACCTCGAGATCCGGCGGCGCAACATGCTCGGTGACGACGACCTGCGGGCCATCCGGGCGGAGGCGCTGGTCGTGTGGACCACCAAGGACCCGTCGGGTCCGGTCGACGAGGGGCGCCGCATCGCGGACCTGATCCCCCGCGGCCGCCTCGCGGTGATCGAGAACGCGGGCCACTGGCCCCAGTACGAGCAGACCGAGACCTTCAACCGGATCCAGCTGGACTTCCTGCTCGGCCGCTGACCCCGCTCCCCCCGCCCGGCCGTCCCCGCGGTGCACCGGAGCCGGGCCGCCCCTCACGCGTCCGCCGTGGACGCACCGACCAAGCCTCATCGCAAGGAGTGACGACATGGGAGTTCGTTCGGGTGCCGACTATCTGAAGGGCCTGCGGGACGGCCGCCGACTGTACGTCGACGGTGCCCGGGTCGACGACGTCACCGCCCACCCCGCCTTCCAGGGGGTGCTCGCGACGCTCGCCGGACTCTACGACGCCCAGTCCGACCCCGAGTTCGCCGACGTCCTGACGGTGCGGGACCCCGTGACGGGGGAGCGGCACAGCACCACCCTGCTCGAGGCGCGGGACCACGAGGACGTGCTGGCCCGGCAGCGCTGCGACCGGCTCAGGACCGAGCTCACCTACGGCATGATGGGCCGGCTCCCGGACTTCATGAACGCCTACCTGCTCGACGTGAAGAGCAGCCTGACCCACGTCGGCAAGCACGAGGAGGCGGCCCGGATGGACGCCTACCTCGACCGGCTGCGGCGGGAGGACCTCGCGGTCACCCACACCCTGGTGGACCCGCAGAGCGACCGCTCCACGCAGGACGCCCCGCCGGAGGCGGTGCGCATCGTGGAGCGCCGCGAGGACGGCATCGTGATCCGCGGCGCCCGCCTGCTGTCGACCCTCGCCCCGGTGGCCGACGAGGTGTTCGTCGGCCCGTACGTCCCGCGCCGGCCCGGTCAGGAGGACTACGCCCTGGTCTGCACGCTCCCGCTGGACACCCCCGGCCTGAAGATCCTCTGCCGGCAGGCGTACGACCGCGGGGACGGCCTGTTCGACACCCCGCTGAGCGGCCGGTTCGACGAGGGCGACGCGATCCTCGTCTTCGACGACGTGTTCGTCCCGCAGGACCGGGTGGTCGTCGCCGGTGACCTGGACGCCTACAACAACGTGGTGCGCAACGCGGTCGGCTACGGGCCGCTGCAGGGCGCGGCGCGCAGCACGGCCAAGCTGAAGTTCCTCACCGGGCTGGCCACCGTGGCCGCGCGGACCACGGGCCGGGCCGAGTCCCGCCGGCACCAGGAGGAGATCGGCGAGGTCGTCGGCCTGCTGAACGTCGCCGAGGGCCTGCTCGACGGGGCCGCGCTCGACCTGAGCCGGCGGATCGGCGAGCGCCGCGACCCCGCGTCGGTGCGGCGCGGGCACGGCCTGCCGGGGGAGGAGTCGCGGGTCGGCATCGCGGCGCTGACGTTCTTCTTCCCGTCCGCGATCGCCCGGGCGGTGGAGGTGCTGCGGATGATCGCGGGCAGTGGCGCCATCGTGATGACGGAGGGCGACCTGCGGCACGAGGACATCGCGCACCTCGTCGACACGTACGTCCACGGGCCGGGCGTGAGCGCCGAACGGCGCCTGCGGGTGATGCGGATGGTCTGGGACATGACGTGCAGCCCGTTCGCCGCCCGGCAGGCCCTCTACGAGCGCTACTACACCGGCGACCCGATCATCGGCAGGGTGCAGTTCTTCAACGCCCCGAAGACCCGCGAGGCGGAGGCCCTCGCCGAACGCCTGCTGGGAGCCGGGACCACGAACTGACCCGGCAGGGGGTTCCTTTCCTTCGGCCCGGTCACCGGTGCGGGCGAGGGGTGCACTCGAAAGCCGTATCGGCGGTGGCGTGATGGCCCTTCATGTGACTGGGTGTCAGTACGACAGGACGACGAGGAGACGTGGGGAAAGCGGCGCACACCCGGCGCGGCGGCACCGCGGCGACGAACCCGAGGAGCAGACATGGCCCCACCCCCGCGACGGTCCCGGCTGCGGCGGCTGGCGTGTGTCGCCGCGACGGTCACCGCGGCCGCCACCCTGGCCGCCGGACCCGGCTTCGCCGCCGGCGGGACGACGGACCCGTCCCCCGGCCCGGCGGCGCCCTCCCCCTCGGCACCGGCGTCGCCCGCCCCGCAGGAGCCCCCGGCGCCCGCACCGCCCGAGCCCGCCTTCGGCGCCTACCTCGACTACGGCCCCCGCGGGGTGACCCGCATGGCCGAGCTGAGCCAGTGGCTGGGCGGCGCCCGCCTGCGGGTGGGCCACACGTACCTGCCGGGTGACCGCTGGAGCAACATCGAGGGCCGCCCCGGCTTCCTCGACGTCTGGGCGAACTGGCGGCGCGGCGCCGACGACCGGATGCTCGTCCTCAACGTGCCCATGCTGGAACGCAACGAGGAGGGCCTGGGCGACGACGAGGTGCGCCGCCTGCTGAGGCAGGGCGCCGCCGGCCGCTACGACCACCACTTCCGCGCGCTCGCCGAGCGGCTGGTCGAGCTGAGGGTGCCGGACACGGTCCTGGTGCTCGGCTGGGAGATGAACGGCATCACCTACACCCACCGCTGCGGCCCCGACCCCCAGGCCTGGAAGGCGTACTGGAACCGGATCGTCACCACCATGCGCGCGGTGCCGGGCCAGGAGTTCCGCTTCGACTTCACCCCCAGCCGGGGGCGGGACGCCATCCCCTGGACCGAGTGCTATCCGGGCGACGACACGGTCGACATCATCGGCATGGACTCCTACGACCAGCCGCGCGGCATGCCCTTCGACGAACAGGTGACGGAGCCCTACGGCCTGCGGCACCACGTCGAGTTCGCGAAGGCCCGCGGAAAGCCCATCTCCTATCCCGAATGGGGACTCTTCCGCAACGGCGACAACGCCGAGTACATGAAGGGCATGCTCGCCTGGATGGACGAGCACAAGCCCCTCTACAACACGCTCACCGACTACTGCCCGCACGGCGTGTGGCAGTGCGGCCACAACCCCGAGTCCTCCGCCGTCTACCGCTCCGTGCTGTCCGGCCGCGGCTCCGGCCCCGCCCCGTCGGCCACCCCGCAGCCGGCGCCGTCCGTCCCGGCCGTCCCGCCGGCGGCCGCCGTACCGGCCGACTGCACGCCGCTCGACCTGGGGCAGTGGGTCGAGTACTGGATGGGCGGCCGGCTCTGCCTGCGCCTCGACTGGTGGTCGCGGGCCACCCGGTGACCCGGCCCGGGGCACCCGGGACACGGCCGGGCGGCCCCGACCGGCACGGGCGGCGGTGCGGCGGCGGCTCCGGTCAGGGCCCGCCGCCCGCGTCGGGTCCGCGCCGCCGCAGCTCCCGGCCGCGCCGCCGGGCCGCCGCGTCCCCGACCGCCGCCGCGAGCAGCGGTGCGGTGCGCCGCCGGGCGAGCAGCAGCCGGCCGTTGCGCACCGGTTCGGGCCGCCAGTGGTGCTTGTACGGCTCGTCCCCGCGCAGCAGGCTCAGCGTCGCGTGCGCACCGTCCTTGGTGTGCGTGGTGCACGCGTCCAGCAGCATCACCGCCACGTCCGCCCGCAGTTCCCGCAGCCGCGGATGCGCCCCGTACAGGTAACCGCCCGCGACCCGCGGCGACATCAGCGTCACGTCCACGGCGACCACCTCCCCGTCGAGCCGGAACTCGGTGACCACCGCGTCCCCGGCCCGCACCATCGGGCCGACGGCGCCCACCAGGTGCGCGCGGAACCGCGGCCGCAGGTGCTCGGGGGTGACGCGTCGGCCCGCCCACTGCAGCCGGTGCAGCTCCAGCAGCCGGGCCAGCGCCGCGTCCACCCCGTCGGGCGGGACCATGTGCCGCTGCACGCCCAGCCGGTCCAGCCTGCGCAGTTTGGCCCGCACCCGCTGCTGCGCCTTCGCCGACGGCAGCCGGGCGACCAGCTCACCCATCGGCACGGCGGGCAGCTCCAGGCACAGCGAGTCGTCCAGCCGCTGCCGGGGCCCCGGCCAGCGGGCGAGGAGCCGTTCGGCGGCGGCGCCCGGCCGCACCTCCCGCAGATCGACCAGCGCGGTGCGGGCGGCCCCCGCCAACGCGGCCGTGAGCGCGTCCACCGCCCCCTGCCCGCAGGTGTCGTCCAGCAGCACGTCGCCGTAGTCGGAGATCGCCCCGCCCAGTGTCACCAGCGCCGGCCACGGCCGCCGCACCCGCATCAGCGGGGCGGCGGCGACGAGTCGCCCGCCCTCGCGCACCAGCAGCAGCCGCAGGTCCCCCGGCCGGCCGTAGGTGTGCCACCAGGACGACAGCCAGGCGTGGCTCTGGAACGGGGTGGCCTGCCGGCACCGGCGGTACAGCCGGGTCCAGTCGTCGCCGAGCGAGGCGAAGGCGTCGTCGTCGGTGACCCGTTCGACGCGGTACGTCACAGCTGCCCGTGCACGTCGGCGGCGGGCGCCGGACCCGGCACCGACGGCGCGGGCGCCGGTTCCGGCACCGCACGCCGGGGGCGCGCGAGCAGGGCCAGGCCGCCCAGCAGGCCACCGGCGCTCGCCCCGACCGCCCCGGTCACCGTCCACGGCGCCGACGACGGCTCGGTGGGCTCGGTGGCCCGGGCGAACTGGCGCAGCTCCACGCGGGTGGCGTCCTCGGCGCCCGCCGCGTGCCGGGTCAGCGCGCGCGAGACGGCGTTGGCCATGTCGGCGGCCACGTCCGGCCGGGGCGAGGTCGCGGTGACCGACACCATCGGCGCGTCCGGCGAGGTCGCCGTGCGCACGCCGTCCCGCAGCGTGCTCACCGGCACGCCCGCCCACACCTGGGCGTCCCCGAGCACCGCGACCTGGCCCGCCACCCGGCCGTACGCCTGGGCGAAGCCGAGCGCGGTGCCCGGGTCGGAGTTCTCCTTCGGCACCGCCACCACGTAACTGGTGGCCGTGTACGTGGGGGTGGCGGCCAGCCCGTAGGCGGTGCCGAGCAGCGCTCCGGCGACGACACCGGCCGCGGGCAGCGACCAGGGCGGCAGGGCCCGCAGCCGGACCAGGGCGGCGGCCGGGCGGCGCCGCCGGGCGTGGTTCGCAGGGTTCTCGGTCATGTCGAACTGACTCCCTCGGGTGACGGGGACGACGGCGACGGCACCGGGGGTGCCGGTGAGGGCGACGGCGGCGGGGCCGCACCGGTCAGGGCGGCCGTGTAGACGTCCATGAGCAGGCCGGCGGTGCGGGTGACGGAGTAGTGCCGGACGGCCTCGGGCACCTCCCGGAACGGGGCGGCCGGCCCCCGGGGGCGCGCGAGGGCGCGCACCTCCGCCAGGGCGCGCGCGAACGCCTCCGGCCCGCCCTCGATCCGGCGGGCCCGGGGAGCCGCGGACGCGGGCAGGTCCTCCAGCGCCGGGCAGGAGGCGTACAGCACCGGCAGACCGGACGCCAGGGCCTCCACGACCGCCAGCCCGAACGCCTCCTGCGGGGACGGCGAGGCGAACACGTCCATCGCGGCGGTCAGCGAGGGCAGGCCGGGCCCCGGGGACCCGGCGGGCGGATCGGCCCGCTCGCCGGCGAACAGCACCCGGCCGGCCACCCCCGCCTCCCGCGCGGTCCGCCGCAGTACGCTCTCCTGCTCCCCGCCGCCCACCAGCAGCAGCCAGGTGTCGGCGGGCAGCAGGGCCAGGGCGCGGATCAGGACGTCGAAGCGCTTGCCCGGCACCAGCCGGCCGACGCCGCCGACGACGAACGCCCCGTCGGGCAGCCCGAGGCGGCGCCGGGTGCGCTCCCGTGCGGCCGGGTCGAAGCGGAAGCGGTCCGCGTCCACGCCGTTGGGGACGACCGCGATCCGCGACGCGGGCACCCCCCACTCCGCCAGCCGGGCGGCGACGGTGGCGGACACGGCGACGGTCGTCCGGCCCAGCCGCTCCCCGGCCAGGTACAGGGCGCGCACCCCCGGGGTGAGCGGGCGCCCCTCCATCTGCGTCGTGCCGAGGGAGTGCTCCGTGGCGACGACCGCGCGGACGCCCGCGAGCCGCGCGGCGATCCTGCCGTACAGGCAGGCCCGGTAGAGGTGGGTGTGCACCAGGTCGTAGCCGCCCGCGCGGATCAGCCGCGCCAGCCGGGGCAGCGCGCCCACGTCCCGGTTGCCGGCCATCCCGAGGTGGGTGACCCGCACCCCGTCGGCCTTCAGTCCGTCGGCGACCGCGCCCGGGTTGGTCAGGGTCACCACGTCGCAGTCGGCGGGCAGGTGCCGCAGCAGCAGCCGCAGTTGCTGCTCGGCGCCGCCCACGCCCAGACCGGTGATGACGTGCAGCGCCCTCACCGCGCGCCCTCCACCGGGCGGCGGCGCAGCCGGTGCAGCCGGTGTTTCAGGTACAGCCGCACGGAGGTGTCCCGCTGCCCGACGTGCACGCGGGGCAGGGCGTGCAGGCCGGTGAGCGGGCCGGGGTCGATGGCGCAGGCGTAGGCGTACCCGGCGTCGCGCACCGCGTCGACGGCGCGGCGGTCCAGGGTGCCGTACGGGTAGCAGAAGCCCTCGACCGGAGCACCCGTCAGCTTCGAGAGCAGTGCTCTGCTGTCGACGACCTCTGCGGTGAGCGTGGCGTCGTCGGCCCGGGTCAGATCGGTGTGCATCAGCCCGTGCGAGCCGATCTCCACGCCCGCGGCGGCGGCGCGGCGCACGCCGTCGGCGCTGAGCAGCGGCTTGCGCGGGCCGAGCGGGTCCCAGGCGTTGTCGCCGCCGAGCCGGCCCGGCAGCACGAACAGGGTCGCGGTGCACCCGTGGTCCGTGAGCACCGGCAGGGCACCGGTGAGGAAGTCGGCGTACCCGTCGTCGAAGGTGAGCCCGACCAGGTCGCGGCCCCCGCCCCGGGCGCGGGCGGCGAGCAGTTCGGCCATGGACACGCCCCGCAGCCCGCGCCGCCGCAGCCACCCCAGCTGGCGGTCCAGCCGTTCGGGCGTGACGGTGACGCGGTACGGGTCGTCGGCGCAGTCGCCGACGGAGTGGTACATCGCCACCCACGGCACGGGCCCGGCCGGGCGGGCGGCGGGTGCGGGGCGGTCTGCGGACACGGGTGCGGGTGCGGGCATGGCGTCACCTTCGCGTGAGGGTGCGGGAAAGGGGCCGGGCCGCCCGGCGCGCGGTGGCGCGGGCGGCGGAGCAGGCGGTGACACAGCCCTGGTCGCCCAGGGCCCGGCCACACAGCAGGAACACGGCGGCCACGGTGAGGATCCCGGCGAGCAGGGCGGGGACGCCGGAGCCGAACCGCTGGGCGACCGGCAGGCCGGCCGCCGTGGCGGCCGTCGCGGCGGCCACCGGCCGCAGCAGCCCGGCCACCACCCGGCGGGTGTGCACCGCGATGCCACGCGGCCCCGGACCACGCAGCAGCAGTACGGCGGTCACGGTGATCCCGGCGGCGTTGGCGGCGGCGATCCCCGCCACCCCCCACCGGCCCACCGCCCAGGCACCGGCCCCGGCGGTGACCGCCAGCCCCACGGCCATCGCGGCGAGCGGGTACCAGGTGGCGCGGCCGGCCGAGAAGTACGAGCGGATCAGCACGCCGACCAGCGTCTGGGCGAGCAGCCCGAGCGCGTACACCCGCAGCACACCGGCCGTGGCCGCCGTGTCGGCGGCCGTGAACGCGCCGCGCTGGAACAGGAGTCCGACGGTCTGCGGCGCGCAGGCGACGACGGTGGCCGTCCCCAGCAGGACGACGGAGGAGGCCAGCGCCAGGTCGCGCTCCACCCGCGCCCGCGCCCGCCGGGTGTCCCCGTCGGCCAGCGCGCGGGCCACCACCGGGAAGGTGACGGTGACCAGCATCAGCGACCAGGTCATCGGGACCTGGGCCACCTTCTGCGCGTAGTTGAGGTGGGAGATGGAACCGGCGGGCAGCGACGAGCCGAGGAAGCGCTCCACCAGCACCTGCGACTGGCGGCACAGCGCGAACAGCAGGACGGCGAGCAACAGCCCCAGGCCCATGGAAGGCCCAGGGCCACCGGCCACCGCGGTCGTCGCCCGCGCGGCGCCCTTCCGCAACTGGCGCAGCAGGTCGGGCAGTTGTACCGCCACCATCAGGCAGCCGCCCACGGCCACCCCGACGGCCGCCGACCGCACGCCCCAGCGTTCCCCCAGGGCGAGCATCACCGCGACGATGCCGGTGTTGTAGACGACGTAGACGGCCGCCGGGGCGAGATAGCGGTGGTGCGCGCGCAGGGCCGCGCTGCAGTACCCGGCGAGCCCGAAACTGAGCACGCAGGTCGCGGTGAGCCTGGTGCAGTCCACCGCGAGACCGGGGTCGGACAGGCCGGGCGCGAGCACCGCGACGACCAGCGGGGCGGCGGCCACGAGCAGCGCGCCGACCGCCACGAACGCCAGCGACAGCCGGGGCAGCGTGGTGGCCACCAGCGCGCGGACCGGGTCGCCCGAGGCCCCCCGCGCCTGCCGGGCGAGCGCCAGGCTGAACGCCGGGATCAGCGCGATGGCCAGCCCGTCCTCGATCAGCAGCGTCGCCCCGAACTCCGGGACGGTCCACGCCACCAGGAACGCGTCGGTCTCGCTCCCGGCCCCGAACAGCCGGGCCAGCGCCTGGTCCCGCACCAGCCCGAGCAACGCCCCGGCCACCGACAGCACGGCGGTGACCAGCGCGGCCCGGCCGAGGAACCCCCGGGGGAGGTGCCCGCCGGCGCCCCGCGGGCGGCGCACGGGGGGTGACGGTGCCGCGCCCGCCGAGCCCGCTGCCCCCGCCGAGCCCAACCCGCCGGCCGGGCCCGTCGGGCCCGCCGGGCCCGCCGATCCCGTCGGGCCCGCCACCCCTGCCGGTCCCGCCGTCTCCGCCCGGGCGCCGCCGGGGGACGCCCCGCGGGTGGTCGCGTGCCAGCGGGCGGTGCCCGAGGCCGAACGGGTGGTGCCCCAGGGCGAGGGCGGGGTGGCCGCCAGGGAGCGCGGCTCAGTAGCCGTCATCGCGCCCCCGCCCCCTCGGCCGTGCCGCGAGCGGCCGGGACGGGACCCGGTCCGGCCGGGCGTGGCCCGGCGCTCCCGGTCAGCGCCCACCAGGCCGCCAGGCCCAGGCACACCGCCGTCAGCACGGTGGACGGGCCCCCGATGTCCGCGTAGGAGAAGTCCGTCAGCAGCCGGACCAGCAGGCCGCAGGCGATCAGCCCGCAGTCCAGGCCCGGCCCGCCGCTCCGGCGGACCCGCCACACCTTCCGCACCGCGCAGCCCAGCAGGGCCAGCCAGCCGCCCGCGAGGGCGAGCAGCCCGAGCAGCCCCTGTTCGGCGAGCACCAGCAGGTACATGTTGTGCGGGGAGAGCAGGGGCTGCCGGCGGAACGCCGCGCCCGCGCCCTCCGTGTCGCTGCCCGAGGACAGCGCGAGTGACGCATGCGTGTCCCGGTGCTCCGGGAAGCCCTTCAACCCGACGCCCGTCAGCGGCTGTTCACGCCACATCCCGGTCGCCGCCGCCCACATCGTGTACCGGTCGGTGACCGACTGGTCCGGCGCGTCGGTGACCCTCGTGATGCTGTCGACGCGCTCCTGGAGCATCGACGAACCCACCCCGAAGCCGCCGACCAGGACGACCGCCGCCGCCACGGCCACCGCCCCCGCCGTCACCGCCCGCCGCAGCCCGGCGAGGGCCAGCTGCGCCGTGCACGCCACCGCCGTCGCGATCCACGCGCCCCGGCTGAACGACAGGGCCAGCGGGGGCAGCAGCACCAGTACGAACCCGGCGGCCACCAGCCGCTCCCGCAGCGGCGACCGGCCCAGCGCGAGACCGAGGGCGCACACCAGGCCCAGCGACACCACCGTCGCCATGCCCATCACGTCCTGCGCGCCGAACGTGCCGACCGCCCGCACCGGCTGCCCCTGGTAGGAGGCGCCGGTTCGGGTCACGTACTGGTGCACGCCGACCGCCCCCTGCCACAGGGCGAGCCCCACCATCGCCCAGGCGGGCAGCCGGAAGTCGCGCCGGTCGCGGATCAGCAGCAGCACGGCCGTCGGCACCAGCACGAACACCTGGAGGTAGCGGCCCAGCCCGGACAGCCCGGCCGCCGGTGACACCGCGGTGACCGCGGCCACCGCCAGGCCCAGCACCGGCAGCCCGAACACCACGGCCGCCGTGCGCGGCAGGGGCCGGCGCCGCTCCCGCAGCAGCCGGACCGCGCAGACGAGCACCACCAGCGCGGACACCGCGTCGGCCGGCCCCGGACCGTCCCCGCCGCCCGGGCCGAACGGCAGGGCGAGGACGACCACCACCGCCACCACGGGCAGCACCGGCGTCACGCCCCGCCCGCTGGGCACGGGCACCGGGTGGGTCATGGTGGTCAGCTCCCCGTCGGCCGGACGAGCGTGGCGGCGGTGCGCAGCAGGATGCAGACGTCCTGCCACAGCGACCAGTTGTCGATGTAGGCGTTGTCGAACCGGGCCCGGTCCTCGATCGAGGTGTCCCCGCGCAGCCCGTGCACCTGCGCGAGCCCGGTGATGCCGGTCCGCATCCGGTGCCGGGCCGCGTAACCGGGGTAGGTCTGGCTGAACTTGGCGACGAAATACGGCCGTTCGGGGCGGGGGCCGACCAGGCTCATGTCGCCGCGCAGCACGTTCCACAGCTGGAGCAGTTCGTCGAGGGAGGTGCGGCGCAGGAAGCGGCAGAACCACGGCATCCGGCGCTCGTCCGCCACGCTCCACCGGGTGGCCGCCTCGTGCGCGTCGACCGGCCGGTGGGTGCGGAACTTCAGCAGCGTGAACGGCCGCCCGTCCCGCCCGATCCGTTCCTGCCGGAACACCACCCCGGGGCCGCCGGTTGCGCGCAGCACCGCCGCGCACACCAGCAGCAGCGGGCTGACGAGCAGCAGCAGCACCGCCGACACCGTCACGTCCAGCATCCGCTTGCCCGCACCGCCGGGGTGGCCGGAGCCCGGGAACAGGAGGCGGCAGGAGAACCCGGCGAGCCGCTCCGGGGAGCCGGGCGAGGGACTGTCCACGTCGACCTCACGGACCGCGCACCCCGACTCGTCGAGCGCCCGCAGCAGCGGCCCCTGCCGCAGCCGGACCGAGGGGTGCACGACGACGACCTCCCGCACCCCGTTCTGGATGAGGGCGCGCTCGACCTCCTCGCCCGTGGTCAGCACCGGCAGCCCGTCGACGCCGTCCGGCTCCTCCGTGACGATCCCCACCGGCCGCACCCCGCACGCCGGATGGCGCAGCAGGGCCGCGGCCACCCGGCGCGCGAGCGGCGCCGGGCCCACGACGAGTGCGGCGCGCGGCCGGCGCAGCAGCCGGACCCGGCGCCGGCGGTGGACCAGCCCCCGGCCCGCGCAGCCCGCCGCGCACTGCACGGCGAACCCGAGCAGCAGGGCCCGCATGGTCAGCGCCTGCTGCGGGGCGTACGCGGCGACCAGCGCGCCCAGCGCCAGCCACACCACGGCGATCCGCCCGCAGACGGAGGGCAGTTCGTCCAGTACCCCGGCCACCGGGCGGGGCCGGTGCGGGACGAGCAGCAGCGAGGCGGTGACCAGCCCGGCCAGCAGCCCCGCCACGACCAGCGGTCCGCGCCGGTCGCCGGTCAGGACCAGCGCCCCCAGCAGCGCGGCCGAACCGTCCGCGGCCATCAGTGGCAGCGGCGACTCCGGCCGGACCGGTGGCCGCCGGGCGGGGAAGCGGAAGCCGGCGGCCGTGCCGCGCGGCGGCATCACCGAGACGGCGGGGTGCCCCCCGGCGTCCCGGGGCCGGCCGGCCGGGGTGGCGGGGGTGGGGACGGTGCTTTCCGCGGTCACGAGGGGATCGGCTCCCTGCACTCGGTGGGCGCGACGGACGTCACCGGCACCGTGCCGAGCAGGTCGCGGTACAGGGCCGCGACCGCCCGCGTGGTGTGCCGTACGTCGTGCGTGGACAGGACGTGCCGGCGCCCCCGCTCGCCCAGCGAGGCGCGCAGCGGCGGGTCGAGCAGCAGGGCGGTCACGGCGGCGGCCAGCGCGGCCGGGTCCCGCGGCGGCACCAGGCAGTGCGGCGCGAGGGACGGCGGCAGGCTCTCCCGGGCGCCGTCCACGTCGCTCAGCACGACCGGCCGCCCGCACGCCATCGCCTCCAGCGGCGCGAGCGCCATCCCCTCCCAGCGCGAGGGCAGGACGACCAGGTCGGCCGCCCGGTACCAGGGCACGGGGTCGGCGACGGCCCCCGCGAACGACACGGACTCCGGTGCCAGGACACGCAGCCGGTCGCGGTCCGGTCCGTCGCCGACCAGCACCAGCCGGGCACCGGGCACCCGCCGCAGCACCGTGTCCCAGGCCCGCACGAGGAGGTCCTGGCCCTTCTGCGGGCACAGCCGGCCCACGCACACCACCAACGGGGCCGCCGGGTCGGCCCCGGGCACGCCGGCCAGGACGCGGGGCTGAGAGGACGGGACGGGCGAGACGGACGAGGCGAGCGAGGCGGGCGAGACGGACCAGGCGGAGGGGGTTGAGAGGTCGGACGGGGTGGCATGGGCGGAAGCCGGGGGAGGGGTGGTGGCCGTGTCCGGGGCGGGGGGCACGGCTGCCTTCGGGTGGAAGCGGGCGGTGTCGACGCCGTTGGGGACGACGGTGGACGGGCCGCGGAGCCCGGCCCGCGCCCCGCGCCGCCGTTCGGCCTCGCTGACACAGACGGTGTGCGCCGTCCAGCGCGCCGCCCACCGTTCCCAGCGCACGGCCAGCGCTCCGGTGACCCCGCCGACCGCCTCGAACGACCAGGCGTGCGGCTGGAACACGGTCGGGATCCGGCCCCGGACCGCGAGCCGTCCGGCGAGCCCGGCCTTCGCGCTGTGCGCGTGCACCAGGTCCGGTGCCACGTCCGCCACCAGCCGGGCCAGCCGTCGCACCTCACCGGCCAGGGACGGCCCCGGCGAGCGGGTGGCGTCCCACGGGCGCACGTCGGAACCGAGCGCCGTCAGGGCGTCGGCCAGGGGGGTCCCGCCCGGGCAGGCGACCGCGACCCGCCACCCGGCGGCCAGCTGAGCCCGGGTCAGGTCCGTCACGACCCGGGCGACGCCGCCGTCCACGGGCTGTGTCAGGTGCAGGACCCGCGGCCGGGGGTCGGTCGGTGACTGGTGCATGCGCGGTTTCCTCGCTCACGGACGGTGCTCGGGACGGGCGGGAACGCGCCTCACTCGGGGGTGTCGGCGGCGGCACGGAGCGTGCCGTGCCCTGCCGCGTCCGGCTGGGCAACGAGCCGGACGGCCACCTGGTCACCCGTGACCCCCGGCAGCCGGGAGCGACCGAACCCGTTCGACTCGTGGCCGGGGTTGTCCGCATCCGACGGGACGGGCCCGGCGAGCGCCCCCTCCGGTCCGGTGAGAACCGCATCCCGACCGCCCGAACGGAGGTGGCCGCGGTCGGTCGTTCGAGGGACGGGACGGCGGCCGGCGGCTTCGGCGGCCGGGTGCGGGCGGGGCGGTCGACAGCGGAGGCGGAGCGCGCCGCCCGTCCCGGCGCGGTCGCGGCGGGGCAGCGGAACCGGGGGAATGCACACGACCGGCGTCACCCTTTCGGAGAGCGCCCCCCGGCCGTCCGGCCGACCGGCCGATGTCCCGAGCGGCGTCCGGCGGTGTGTCAGGGGGCCGTCATGAGTGCGTTGCGCCCGTGTCGGCAGGGCGTCGGGAGCGCCGCAACTGTAGCCCTTATGCGTGTGAACCATCCGATATCGGGCGGAGTGTGTCGTACGCCGGATGTGAGTGCGGATTCCGGATCGACGGCCGGGTGGCTGCGGGCGACCGAGCGGGCCCCGGGCCGATGGCCCGTCACCGACCCCAGCCAATCCCCGCCGATCCCCGCCGATCCACCGCCGGCCCCCGCCGCTCCCCGCCGGTCCACCACGTGCCGCATGGGCGGACGGCGACGGCCGGGGTGGACGGGCGGCGACGGCCGGGTGCGGGTCGGGCGTACATCGGAGCAACGGGCGGCGGGAGGGCGCTCGAAGGGGGCGTGCGTCCGGTGAGGGCGCCGCGCGGCGCGGGATCACTCCTTTGGCGGCACAACCCGAGCGGGTCCCGCGCGTTGACACAACGCCGGGTATCCGCCCGGATGTTTGTGTCAACTCCCAAGGAGCACCTCTCCATGTCGCGTATTGCGAAGGGCCTGGCCCTGACCTCCGTTGCCGCCGCCGCCGTCGCCGGCACTGCCGGTGTCGCCGCCGCTGACAGTGGCGCGCAGGCCGCCGCCGCCCACTCCCCGGGCGTGCTGTCGGGCAACGTCATCCAGGTGCCGGTCCACGTTCCGGTCAACCTCTGCGGCAACACCATCGACGTCATCGGTCTGCTGAACCCGGCGTTCGGCAACACGTGCGTGAACGACTGACGTCGTTCCGGCTCATCCGCACCGGCCGTCCGTCCGTGGTCTCCCCACGGGCGGGCGGCCGGTTCGTGCTGCCCCCGATGGGGGTGGGGCGGACGACGCGTCCGGACGGGTGAGGCGTGCGGCCCCACCAGCGGTGACGGGGTGCCGTCGAGCGGGTGGGAGAAGCGTGGAGTATTCGAACGGTTGCGGAGAGTGGTCGGTGCTCCCACGGTGGGCAGAAGACCCGACGCACCATCGAAAGGACCTCCCATGCGTCTGCCCGCCCGCCGTCTCGCGACCACCGCTCTCGGTGCCGCACTCGTCCTGGGTGTCACCGGACCGGCCGCCGTCGCTGCCCACGGCGACGCGCCCCGGGAACGCGCCCAGGTGTCCTCCCAGGCGCCCGTACCGGAGGCCGACGCGCTGCTCGGACAGGTCGGCAGTGTGGCCGGCCTCGGCGGCGTCCTCACGCCCGTCACCCAACTCCTCGACACCGTGCTGAAGTCGGACAACGGCCAGCTCCCCGACGCGCAGGCGGCCGAACTGAGCGCAGCGGTCGAGGAGGCCATCGCCCAGGCGGCGGCCGACGCCCCGGCCGCCCAGCCGTCCACGACGACCCCCTCCACGACGACGCCAGGCATCACGGCCCCCGGCACAACGACCCCCGGCACAACGACCCCGGGCACCACGACGCCGGACTCCACCACCCCGAGCCCCGCTGCACCGGGCACCACGACGCCCGGTGCGGCCACGCCCGGTGTGACCGTGCCGGAGGCGTCGACGCTGCCCGCCCCGGCGGTGCCCGCCGCCCCGGTGACACCGGCCGGCGCGACGGCCAGTGATGCCAAGGCCCCGGCCGCGGCCAGGGCGCAGGCGCCGGCCGACTTCACGGCCGAGGCACTCGCCGCCCTGCAGAAGGCCGTCGACGCCGTGGTCGCCGCCGCGACGGGCGACGACGCCGCCCAGGTCGCCCCCGCGGTCACCGAAGCGGTGAACGGCCTCGTCAACGTCATCGCCGCCACCCTCGTCGGCAGCGGTCTGCCCGCCCCCACCCTGGAGGGCCTGCAGGCGCAGCCCGCCACCCCGGAGACCTCCACCACGGCCCCCTCGGCCACCGCTCCGACCACGGCTCCTTCGGCTGCCGTGCCTGCCGCACCCGAGACGGTGGCGCAGCCGCCCGCCTGAACCGGCGGCTGCCGAACAGGCCCCGCCCGCCGAGCCGTTGCCCGTCCGTCCGTCGTCGCCCCGGTCACCGTGACCGGGGCGACGGCCTTGGTGCCACCACCCTGTGCTCTCCCCCGGAAGCCTCCTTCCGGCGGTGTTTTCGCCGTTCGGGGTTTCCCCCGCGGCCGGGTGTCGTTGGGCAGGGCGTCAGACTGCTTCCCTGGTGACGGCGCCCCGAGGATCGAAGGATCAGCGGCACCGCGGTCACCGCAGAAAGGACCGTGATGAAGTCCCTGAAGGCCGCCGCTGTCGTTGCCGGTTCCCTCGTCGTCGCCGGAGCGGCGGCGCCCGCGTTCGCCTACGACAGCACCTCCGACCTCACCCCCACCAGCCTCAACGGTGCCGTCAACACCCTGACCCAGGGCCCGATCGACGTGATGCCGCTCAAGCACCAGTCCGACGCGCTCAACACCGAGAACGAGGACTCCCCGCTGAGCACCGTGAACGACGCGACCGACGCCCTCAACTCCACCGGCGGCCTCCTCGGCGGCCTGCCGCTGCCGAGCTGAGCCGTCCCGCCGCCCCGTCCGGCCTCGCGGCGCGCCCCGGCGGGTTCACCCGGCGCACGTCGTGCCGACCGCACCGGTCGTACTGCTCGTACTACTGCGGCACCCGGGGGAATTGTGCGTCGCGGGGTTTCCCGGCTCGTTACTCGGTACGCATGCCGAGCCCCGAACCATGGAAAGGGACCGTGTCGGAGATGAAGTCGACCACCCGAGGAACCCTCGCTGCCGTGCTCACCACGATGGCGGCGGCGGCCGGCGCGCTCGCGGCGACCCCCGCCGCCGCGGTCGGCACGGTTCCCGTGCCCGTGCCGCTGGGCGGGGCCGAGCAGGCGCTGGGCGTCGAACTGCCCGAGGTCGGCGGGGCGATCCCGGTGCCCACGGCGGGCACGCCCGAGGGGCCGCGGTTCACCGAGGGCCGCATCATGCCGGAGGAGACGCTTCCGCAGCTTCCGCTCGACGGCGGCCTCCCCGGCCTGGACGTGCGGTCCCCGCTGCCGCACCTCCTCGGTGACGGCTCCGACCGGATCGGCGTCGACGCCCCCGCCGCCGACCTGCGCACCCTCACTCCCGGGCTGGCCGTAGACGCGCCGCTCACCCGGCCGGCAGCCGAGAGCCCCGGACTGCCGCAGGTGAAGCTGCCGGAGGCCGGCGTCCTGACCCCGACGGTGCGGACCGTGCCGGCGCTCGGCCTGGTGCTCGGGACCGAGCGGTAGCGCGGGCGGGGCGCACGGGTGCGGAGCCCAGGGGGCGCGGCACAGGGCGGCGGGGCGTACGGGTTCCGGCGGCGCACGGCTGCGCGGCGCGTGCGACGGACGGGTTCCCGACGACAGGCGGATCCCCCACGACTGACGATCACCCGCGCGCCCCGCCCCGCCCGGGGCGCGCGGATCAGCCGGTGGCACTCGCCTTCCGCGCGGTCCGCAGCCGGACGACCCCCGCGGCCGTCACGCCTGTCCCCACCGGCAGCAGCGCCCCGCCGGCAGCAGCGCCGCGCCGGTGCCGACGACGCCCGGCGCATGGGCGATCCAAGGCCACGACCCGTACCGAGGGCGCCACGTCCGGGTCCCCGCGACCCGTACGGCCCCGCGGCGGTGACCACGGGGGCCTCCGCGCGGTTACCGCTGTGGACGCACCCACTCGCGGGAGGAGCAGAACATGGTTGTCACGGGCAGCGGTCGTGGCCGGGTCAGCGGTGACACGCCGACGAGAATCGGGGAGCCCGGTGCCGGCGGGACCAGACGGCAAGTGGCGCGCGGGCTGCTGGGCGCCGGGCTCGCGGTGGTGCTCGCCCCGGCCGTCGCGGCGTGCGGCTCCGGAGCCACTGCCGACCGCGCCGGCCGCCACCACGGTGAGGACGGGCGGCCCGGCGGCCCCCCGCCCGGTGACGCCTCCGACCAGGTCGTCTTCGACGAGGTCTACCGGGGACGCCGGCTGCGCGGCATCCGGTCGACGACCGACCGCGCGGCCGACGGGGCCGGGGGAGAGGGGACCTGGCGGGTCACCGTGGACGACCGCCCCCTGCACCTGATGCGCCGCGCCGACGGCACCTGGCTCACCATGGTCGACCACTACGCCTCCTACCCCACCCCGCTGGCCGCGGCCCGCGCCGCCGTCGACGAACTGGGCCCCGGGCGACGGCTGCTCGACCCCGGCGCCGGGCACGCGTCCGGGGGAGGGAGCGACCGTGGCGTACACGCGTAAGAACGTCACCGCGCTGACCCGCACCGAGAAGCGGCGGTTCGTCGACGCGCTGCTCGCGGTCAAACGGCGCGGCGAGTACGACGAGTTCGTGCGGATGCACATCGACTACTACACGGCGGACGGCGAACGCGGCCTGCGCGCCGCGCACATGACGCCGTCCTTCCTGCCCTGGCACCGCCGCTTCCTGCTGGACCTGGAGAACGCGCTGCGCCGGGTCGACGACTCGGTGACCGTGCCCTACTGGGACTGGACCCGTGACCGCGGCCCCGACGGTCCGCCGTGGACCGACGACCTGCTCGGCGGCAACGGCCGCCGCTCGGACCGCATGGTGACGACGGGGCCGTTCGCGTTCGCGGGGGGCAACTGGACGCTGCGGGAGAACGTCACCGACGAGAACTACCTCACCCGGGACCTGGGCCGGGCCCGTGACCCGATCGACCTGCCCACCCGGAAGGATCTGGAAGCGGCCCTGAAGGACCCGGTCTACGACGCCCCGCCCTGGGACTCGACGGCCACGAAAGGCTTCCGCAACAAGCTGGAGGGCTGGGGGAGCGGGCGCGGCAGCGTCTCCTGGCGCAACCACAACCGCGTGCACCGCTGGGTCGGCGGCGCCATGGTCGGCGGAGCCTCCGTCAACGACCCCGTCTTCTGGCTGCACCACGCCTTCATCGACCTGCAGTGGTCCCGCTGGCAGGAGCGCCACCGCAGCCACCGCTACCTGCCGGCCGAGCCGCCGGGGCGGAAGGACCCGCAGTACCGCCGGATCGTGGCCCGCCACGAGCGGATGCCGCCGTGGAACGTGACCCCGGACTCCCTGGACGGCCACGACCGGATCTACCGGTACGTCTGACGGCCGCGTGAACCAGGCGGCCACGCGGATCGGACGCTCGCGTGAACCAGGCGGCCGTGCGGACAGGCGGCCGTGTGAACCAGGCGGCCGTATGGCCAAAAGGGCGGAGCCCCGGCGCTCGAGGTGCCGGGGCTCCGCTCGTGGTGTGCGGTGCGGGTGTCAGTTCCCGTAGCCGTAACCGCCGTCGTGGCTGCCGGGGCCGGGGTTGCCCTTGTGGTTGTCGCCGTCGACGTTGGCGCAGGTGTTGCCGAAGGCCGGGTTCAGCAGACCGACCACGTTGATGGTGTTCCCGCACAGGTTGATCGGCACGTGGACCGGAACCTGGATGGCGTTGCCCGACAGGACGCCGGGCGAGCCGACCGCCTTGCCCTGGGCGCCCGCGTCCGCCATGGCTCCACCGGCACCGGCCAGCACCACGGCACCCGTGCCGAGAGCGACACCGGCCACCTTCGCGATGCGCGACATCACGTTCTCCTTCTGACTCGTTGAGCGCGGCGGCACAGGACGCTGCCGCACGCCCCGTTCAACGCGGGGGGACCCGGTGGGTCACGGGGGTTCCGGCATGGATCACCCGTTTTGAACGGGTTGAGGCAGCCGTGCCCCGTCCGGTCGGTCCTGACGCGGGGCGAGTCTCCGCCGCGAGGTGGCGGTCGCCCCCACGGTCCGGCCCCGGCCCCGGCCCCCCGAGCGCAGGCGCACAGAACGGGACGGACCGGACCGACCCGACCCGCGCCGGGCAGGGGCGTCGGGAACGGTCCCGCGTCCCCCGGCGTCCCCATCTGTATGGGGGCTGTATTCGGGCTGTATTCGGGACCCGTCGGTCGGGTCCCCGGGGAGGGGGGTCTGGTGCCTGCGGCGGACAACGCCCGGTGGGTCATACGTTTCGAGGACGAACGCGCACGCCGGGACGCCCTGGGCGACCCCGACTGGAGCCGCGGGGCGACGCTGCATCCCGCCGTCCGGGCAGGCGTCCAGCGGTTCCAGGTGGGTGAGGACGGTGACGGCACCAACCTCATCGCCAAGGCGGACCGGGCGGGTGACCCCGACTACGCGCGGGCGGTGCGTCTCTTCGTCGCCGAGGAGCAGAACCACGCCCGCCTCCTGGCCCGGCTGCTGGCCGCCGCCGGCGCGCCGACGCTGAGCGGTCACTGGAGCGACGCGGTCTTCGTCCGGCTGCGGCGCCTGCTGGGCCTGCGCACCGAACTGCTCGTCCTGATGGTCGCGGAAGTCGTCGCCCTGCGGTACTACCGCGCCCTGCGCGACGGCACCACCGACCCCCTCACCACCGAGGTGGCGGCCCGCATCCTCGCTGACGAGGAACGCCATGTGCCCTTCCACTGCGACCGGCTGCGCACCTCCCTGGCCGGCCTGCCCCGGCCGCTGCGCCGCCCGGTGATGGCCCTGTGGCGTCTGCTGCTGCTGGCCGCCGCGGTCGTGGTCGCCGCGGGACACGGCCGGGCCCTGCGCCGGCTGGGCCCCGGCCGGCGCCGTTTCGTGGCCGACGTCCTGGCCTCGTCGGCCGACGTCGTCACCGCCGTGCTGACGCCCCGCCCTGCCCCGGACGCTGCCCGAGGGGCCGGCCGTACGCCGTGCTGAACGTCTCGACGAGGGCGGTCGGGCTCGCGCGGCCCTCCACCCGGTGGGCGACGACGACCATGCCGTGGGACTCCTCCGGCAGCACCCGCGCGGCGGCTGGTGCCGCACCGTCCCCTGGTGCCGCACCGTCCCCGGCGACGGCGGAGAGGCGAAGGCGCTGGCTCCGGAGCGAGGTGCGTCCGGACACGAAAAAGCCCCTCACGCGCTTCCGCGGGTGAGAGGCCGGCGGCGCCCCCGGCAGGACTCGAACCTGCGGCCAAGCGCTTAGAAGGCGCCTGCTCTATCCACTGAGCTACGGGGGCCGGTGTGGGTGGCCTGGCGCCGCGGTGCCCTGGTGGGGGGCGGTCCACGACGGTGCCGGGGACAAGGATAGGGCTCCCGCATCCTCGCCCCTGTCGCCTCGCCTCCGTGGCTCGATGTGGAGGTTGGGTGAAGCGGTCACGATAATCGCAGGCAGGTGCGAATCGTGCATCGCTTTTTGGTGCCGTGTGCATCGGGTGTTGTGCACTCGTTATGCCTCCAGCGCGACCGTGTCCCAGTCGTCCCTTGCGTCCGATCTGTTCGATCGGCGCGCAGGCATGCTCATATGCTTCAGAATTCCCCTGAAATTGGGCATTCTTCCCATGTGGTGACCTTGGACGTACGGCCTCAGCTGCTCGACGCACTCTCCGCCCTGCGCGAGCGTGTCGCCGCCGCACGCTTCCCGCTGCCCCTGACGGGCGCGCCACGCGCGCGTGCCAACCGCGACGAACTGCTCGCGCAGCTCGACGACTACCTGGTGCCCCGGCTGAGGGAGCCGCAGGCCCCGCTGCTCGCCGTCGTCGGCGGCTCCACCGGTGCCGGGAAGTCCACGCTGGTGAACTCGCTCGTGGGACGCCGGGTCAGCGAGGCCGGGGTGCTGCGGCCCACGACACGCACCCCGGTCCTCGTCTGCCATCCGGAGGATCAGCACTGGTTCAGCGGCATGCGGGTGCTGCCCGACCTCACACGGGTGTGGGTGCCCCAGCAGGAACCGACGGACGACCTGCTCCTCCCGGGCGAGAACCCCACCCGCGTGCTGCGCATCGAGACCGCGGAGAGCCTCCCGCCCGGCCTCGCCCTGCTGGACGCCCCCGACATCGACTCCCTCGTCACCGACAACCGGGTCCTCGCCGCCGAGCTGATCTGCGCGGCCGACATCTGGATCATGGTGACCACCGCCGCCCGCTACGCCGACGCCGTGCCCTGGCACATGCTGCGCACCGCCAAGGAGTACGACGTCACCCTCGTCACCGTGCTGGACCGCGTACCCCACCAGGTCGTGGCCGAGGTCTCCCGGCAGTACGGCGCCCTGCTCACCAAGGCCGGACTCGGCCACGTGCCCCGCTTCACGGTGCCCGAGCTGCCCGAGTCGGCCTGGGGCGGCGGCCTGCTCCCCGCCAGCGCGGTGGCGTCCCTGCGCACCTGGCTCGTCCACCAGACGCAGGACCCGGCCGCCCGGGGCCAGGTCCTGGCCCGCACCGCCTACGGGGTCCTGAACTCCCTCAACTCCAGGATGCCCGAGCTGGCCGGCGCCGCCGCCGCGCAGTACGCCGCCGCGCTCCGGCTCACCGCCGCCGTCGAGAGCGCGTACGACAGCGAGTACACACGGGTGCGCGGACGGCTCCAGGCCGGCGCCGTCCTCGCTGGGGACGCCCTCAAACGGTGGCGCGCCTTCCCCCTCGACTGCACGGCCGGCGAACTCCTCGACACCCTCGTGGAGAGCCTCGGCGCCCTGCTGCTCTGTGCGGTCACCGCGGCCGACGAACGGGTGGACGAGGCGTGGCGGCGCGAACCGGCGGCCGAGGCTCCCGAACTGGGCGCCCACCGCAACGGCCCCGGCGAGGACGAACCCACGGAGAGTGCCGAGCACCGCATCGGCCTCGCCGTCCGGCGCTGGCGGCGGGAGCTGGAGGAGTACGCGGAGGAGGAGGTGCGCGAGCTCGACCGCAACCTCGCCCCCGACCCCGAGACGGTCGCCGCCCTGGTGGCCACGGTGCTGCTGGGCGGCCGGCGCACCCGCACCGCGGGGGAGCGGCTCGCCGAGTGGATCGGCGCGCACGGTGCGCTGCGGCTCCGCGACAAGGGCGGGCGGCTGCTCCTGGAGCACATGGACCGGATCATGCACGCCGAGCGCGAGCGCCGCCTCGCCCCGCTCGACGGACTCGACGTGCACGCGGAACCCCAGGCCGAGCTGATCGCCGCGTTGTCCGTACTGCAGAAGGAGAGGTGACCGGTGACCGCCGTCACTGACCAGGACCACACCGAGCACCCCGAGCACCCTGAGCACCCCGAGCAGCCCGAGCAGCCCGAGCAACCTCAGGACCGCGGGCACTCCCGGCCCTCCGGACATTCCCTGGCCCCCGAGAACGCCGAGAGCCGCGAGGGGGCCGGGCGTCCCGAACAGGCTGAGCCTTCCCGGCCTGCGGAGCGTGCCGACGACGAGGGCCGGCCCCGGGCCGCCGGCCGGTCGGAGGACTCCGGCGGCTCCTACGGCTCCGACGGCTCCCGGGGGGCCGAGGACCTCGATGGTTCCGGTGGGTCCAATGGTTCCGGTGGTGCCGACGAGCCGGGGGGTGCCGCGGGCACCGGCGACGCCGACGGTTCCCGGCCCGTCGGACGGGCCGGACGGCTGGCCCGGTTCGGTCGGTTCGGCCGGTCCGCACCGGACGGGCGGCGTGACCGCCAGGACGGCCGCGGCAGCCGTGACGCGGGGCCACACGCCGACCGTGACGACGGCCGTGACGAGGGCCGTGAAGCAGGACGTGAGGACGGGGGCCATGACGACCGTGGCGCCCAGGGAGGCCGGGGCGGCGATGACGGCGGCGGGCGCAGGGGAGCGCGGAAGACCCCGGCCGCGCCGGCTGCCGAGGGCGACAACCCCACGCGTGCCGACGACGCCGGGGAGCGCAACTCCGCCCAGGGGCCGTGGGACGACGGGCTCATCGCGCGGCGGGTGAACGGGGCGACCCTCGTGGCCGGGCATGCGCCCGCACCGTCGGCGGAGACGCGGGCACCCGCGCCGCAGACCGTCACGCCCCTGACGTACGACCCGTCCCTGAGGTCACGGCTGGAGGCGCTGCGGGAACTGGTGGGGCTGTCCCGCACACGGCTCGACAGCGGAACCCTGGCCGAGGCGGGCCGGGTGCTGGAGGAGGCCACCGCCCGCCACCGTCTCTCGGGGCAGCACACCGTCGTCGCGATCGCCGGAGCGACCGGCAGCGGCAAGTCGCAACTGTTCAACGCCCTGGCCGGAGTGCCCATCTCGGAGACCGGCGTACGACGCCCGACCACGTCCGCGCCCATCGCGTGCAGCTGGAGCGACGGCGCGGCCGGGCTCATCGAACGCCTCGGCATCCCGCCCCGGCTGCGTCGCCGTCCGTCCCAGGCCATGGCCGACGGGAACGACCAGCTGCGCGGGCTGGTCCTGGTGGACCTTCCCGACCACGACTCCGCAGCCGTCCGGCACCGTGAACAGGTGGACCGCGTCCTGACGTTGGTCGACGCCGTCATCTGGGTCGTCGACCCCGAGAAGTACGCCGACGCCATGCTGCACGAGCGGTACCTGCGGCCGATGGCGGCCCACGCGGAGGTCATGTTCGTCGTCCTCAACCAGATCGACCGGCTGCCCGGCGACGCCGCCGAGCAGGTCCTGGACGATCTGCGACGACTGCTCGACGAGGACGGCGTCGCCCTGGGGGAGTACGACGAACCCGGCACGACGGTCCTGGCCCTTTCCGCACTCACCGGGGACGGTGTGGGCGAACTGCGTGAGGCACTGGGGCAGTTCGTGTCCGAACGCGGGGCGGCCGGCCGCCGGATCGGCGCCGACGTGGACATCGCGGCGGCCCGGCTGTGGCCCGTGTACGCCACGCGTCGGCGCTGCGGGCTGAGCGAGGAGGCGCGGGACGAGTTCTCCGCCCGGCTCGCGGACGCCGTGGGCGCCACCGCTGCGGGCGAGGCGGCCGAACGCGCGTGGCTGCGCAACGCCAACCGTGCGTGCGGCACGCCCTGGCTGCGGCTCTGGCGCTGGTACAACGACCGGGGCGAGCCGCCCACGGGACGCCATGCGCTGCGCACGCAGCAGCCCGACGAGGAGGCCACGGCCCGCCAGCGCGTGGAGCAGGCGGTCCGGACGGTGGCCGAGCGTGCCTCCGCCGGACTGCCGACGCCGTGGGCCCAAGCGGTGCGCGAGGCCGCGGTGCGGGGTGCCCAGGGGCTGCCGGAGGCGCTGGACGAACTGACGGCGCGTGCGGGCCTCCCCCCGGGGAAGCCGCCGCGGCCCGGGTGGTGGCCCGCGGCCGTCCTGGCGCAGGCGTCCATGACGATTCTGCAGTTTCTGGGCGGGCTGTGGCTGCTGGGCCAGATCATCGGGTTCATGTCACCCAACCTGGGCGTGCCGGTGCTGCTGATGCTGATCGGCATCATCGGCGGCCCGCTCATCGAGTGGAGCTGCCGCATGGCGGCCCGCGGCCCGGCCCGGCGCTACGGGCAGGACGCGGAGAGACGGCTGCGGGAGGCGGCGGCCGGGTGCGGCCGGGCGAGGGTGCTCGATCCGGTCGCGGCGGAACTGCTGCGGTACCTGGAGGTGCGGGAGCAGTACGTACGGGTGGTGGGGACGGCCTCGACTCGCTGAGGCCCCGATTCACTCGCACGGGTGGCCGGGTTTTCCACAGTTCCGGAGGTGTCCACAGCGTTCAGCGGGCTCTTCCCGTTCACGGCAGTCTGGCTCTCGCGGTGGCCGCGGCACGACGCGCGGCCGGCGCACCGGACAGAGCCGTACGGGAGGGGCCCGTACGCGTATCCGCCCGAGCCGCGAACGGCTCCGGGCCGGGGAGGAGACGCGATGAACGAGACGATGATCTGCGCGGTGGGCAACGTGGCGACGTCACCGGTGTACCGGGACCTGGCGTCGGGGCCGTCGGCGCGGTTCCGGCTCGCGGTGACCTCGCGGTACTGGGACCGCGAGAAGGGCATGTGGACGGACGGGCACACCAACTTCTTCACGGTGTGGGCCAGGCGCCAGCTCGCCGCCAATGCCGCCGCGTCCCTCTCGGTGGGTGACCCGGTGGTCGTCCAGGGCCGGTTGAAGGTGCGCACGGAGCAACGGGACGGACAGCAGAGCCGTGTCTCCGCCGATCTCGACGCCGTGACGATCGGGCACGACCTCGCGCGGGGGACCTCCGCGTTCCGGCGCTCGGGCCGCCCGGAACAGCCGGCGGCCACCACCACGGCCGACGAGCGCCCCGAGCCCACCTGGGAGACACCGCCGACGGACACAGCGGGACCGCCCGTGACGTCCGCCGGAGCACCCGTGTCGCCGTCAGGGCTCGGGGCGACTCCTCCGTCGACGGCCGTGGCCGGTCCGGACCCGGCTGTCGGCGCGGCGCCTGCGACCGCCCCCGCAGCACCTTCCGTACCCTCCGCACCTCCTTCCGCACCAGCGGCGTCAGCACCGCCCGGACCGATGCCGGCCGCCGTGATGGTGAGCAACTGACGGGCCGAAACGGCTCCGTGCCCCACCGTCGACTGTGTTCCGGGGGCCGACCGGCGAGCGACCCCCGCCCCCGCCACCCGGAAACCCGAAGACCCTGCTGCCGATCCTCCCGCCAGCCCGCCAGCCCGCCAGCCCGCCAGCCCGCCAGCCGTACGCTCAGCTGCCGGCATCGACCGAAGCGCCGCTTGTCGGAGGCTGCACACCGAAGGCTGCCGCAGGGATTTGTCGACAATCCCTCCCTTCGGGAGCCCTGGCGATAACGATTGCGGATCGGATCAGTCGTCCGAAGCGATCACCGGCAGGCGCGGTGCGCGGCCTCCTTAGGATGCCGGGCATGGCCACCGGGGCTCTCGGGGCCGGTGATTCTGCTGGTGGGACCGTGCCCCCCACGTCAACGGGTCCTGCTCGGAAGGGAATTCGGTGTTTGCTTCGTCTTCTGCGTGGTCCGTGCGCGGGCGTGGACGGGTGCGTCTCGCCGCCGGGACGCTGGTGTGCGGGCTCGCCGCCACGGGCGTGATGGCGGCCGGCGCGAGCTCGGCTGCCGCCGGTGAGGCGGCGCCGCAACAGGGCGGGGCGACGGCGACCATAGGCGGGTTGAAGACCTTCGGCGCGGCCGTCATACGCATGGAGGACGGCAGCGACCAGCAGGTGTCGGCGGGCCTGTTCGAGATGTCCGTCGACGGCGGGGGCATGCTCCAGACCTACTGCGTCGATGTCCACACCCCCACGCAGAAGGACGCCAAGTACCACGAGGCCGCCTGGAGCAGCACGTCCCTCGGCGTCAACGACGACGCGGGACGCATCCGTTGGATCCTGCAGAACTCCTACCCTCAGGTGAACGACCTGGCGGCACTGGCGAAGAAGGCGGGTGTGCGCGGCCCGCTCACCGAGGAGGACGCGGCGGCCGGAACGCAGGTCGCCATCTGGCGGTACGCCGACGACGTGACGGTGGAAGCCGTCGACCCGCAGGCCGAGCAACTCGCCGACTACCTGGAGAAGAACGCGCGGAAACTGAAGGAGCCCCGGGCCTCGCTGACCCTCGACCCGCCGGTCGTCTCCGGGCGCCCGGGGGAGCTGGTGGGCCCGGTGACGGTCCGCACGGACGCCCGCAGCGTCACGGTCGCGCCGCAGGCGAACGCCGCCCGGGACGAGGTGCGCCTCGTCGACAAGAACGGCGAGCCCGTCACCGACGCCGTCGACGGCAGCCAGATCTTCTTCGAGATTCCCGAGGACGCGACGGCCGGCACGGCGCGTCTCACCGCGCAGGCCTCCACCACCGTTCCGGTCGGCCGGGCCTTCTCCTCCGTGAGCCGCAGCCAGACCCAGATCCTGGCCGGTTCCAGCGAGTCGACGGTGTCCGCCACCGCGAGCGTCACGTGGGCGGAGGAGGGCGCCGTCCCGGCCGTGTCCGCGCGGGAGAACTGCGCCAAGGGCGGAGTGGACGTCACCGCGTCCAACCAGGGGGACGAACCCTTCACCTTCGAACTGGTGGGCCAGAAGCACACGGTCGCGCCGGGGACGTCCCGCACGGTGACCGTCGCGCTCAGCGAGGACGCTCCCTACGACTTCACCGTCCAGGGGCCCGACGGCTTCCAGCAGCGGTTCACCGGCATGCTCGATTGCCTGACCCGGTCCGCCGAGACCGGCACCGCCGCCCGCACCTACAGCGCCCCGAGCCCCACCCCGCTGGGCGGCGCCCCCGCCGACACCAACCTCGCCGCGACGGGCTCCTCCGACGCCACCCCGTGGATCGCCGGCACCGCCATCGGCCTGGTCGTCCTCGGCGGCGCCGGACTCCTCATCGCCCGCCGCCGGGAGAACCCCTCCGACGACTGACCGGGGAAGGTTCCGCCCCTCTCTCTGATCTCCGACGGTGCGGGCTCGCCACCGGCCGGGCGGGCCCGCCCCTCAGAACCCGGCCATGGATGCGTCGAGCACGCCGCCCAGCGCCCCGTAGGCGCTGCAGCGAAGCGTGTGCCGTGCCCTGCGGCGCCGTCCGAACGACACGGCGAACGACAGAACGAAGAGCCCACCGAGGACCACGGGCACGACGGGGCTGTAGACGAAGAAGGTGAAGCACGCGATGCCGGTCCAGACGAGGATCGGCAGAAGCGAGCAGCGCAGGACCGTCCAGAGCCCGATCCGGGCCCCTGCCGGGAGCGAGCCGCCGTGCCATGCCTCGATGTGGTTACTGGTCACACATGCCCCGGGTCGCATGCGGCCATCACACCACCGGTGGGGCGGCAAGCGTGCGGTCACCCCCAGGATTCAAGCGGTTCATGTGGTTCCAGCGGTTCCGGAGACACGCGAGCAGGACGGCTACTGAGGTGTCGTGTCCGTCGTCGCGCGGCTGCGCGCAGGGACGGACAGGCGAACGCCGAAGCTCAGGAGTCCGAGGGAGCCGAGGGCGAGCCCGTGCCGGATCCATCTCGTGCCGCCCTCCCAGTCCCGTGACGGACCGAGCGCCAGCCAGAAGGCGAGGGCGAAGGCGAGAAGGACGGCAGTGATGCCGGTGGCGCGGCGTAATGCGGGATTCATATGACCATGATCCCGAGGCCCCCATCCTTCCTCAAGGCGATTGCGGCGGGAGGGGCGTCATACGGCCAGGGCACCGAGCCAGGCGGTGAGGGCGCAGAAGTCGGCGTCGGTGAGGCCCCGGGACGGGTCGACGCGGTGGAGCAGGGCGGGCCCGGGATGCCCGGCCTCGACCCAGAGGCGGTCCGTCGGGCCGATCTCGTCGTCCACCCAGAGGAACGGCCCACGGGCGGCCCACTCCACGAGCGGCCGCGTCTTCCAGTGGAGCCCGCTCGGCCCGGCGGCGGCCCAGTCGTCCGGCCACGGTACGACGGGCAGCCGAGGCAGTCCGAGGCGCGGAGCGATGACGTCGTTGGCGTCCTCGCTCCACGTGGTGGCCCAGACGAGGTCGCAGCCCAGGGCACTGAGGCGCGGCCCGAGCGCGGGGTCCAGCCGCCCGAGCAGTGGATTGCCCCCGTCAGGGAGCGCCGGGATGCCGACAGCAGGGACGGACAGCCCTCCGGGCGGCGGCCCGAACGGGATGAGCGGGCCGTCGACGTCGAGGAAGAGGAGGGGACGGAGTGCCGCACCGGTCACGACGGCACGATAGCCCCGCTCACGACGGCACGATAGCCCCGCCTCTGCCCCCGGACCCGCCTCCCCGGCACCCGTACCTCCCCCCGGCCCTGCGGTCCCTCCCCGGCATCCGCCTGCTCCCGGCCCTCCGCCCTCGCCCAGCCCGTGCCCCCGACCGGCCGGAATCCGGCGGCCGACCACGCACGGTCACGGCCATCTCACCCTCGACATCGGTAAACCCGCAGGTCAGAGCGCCCGCGCCGAACGCGTTTCCTCCCAGGGGTGGCGGTGCGGCAAGATGGGGTGTATCTGCCCACTGCCTGTTTCAAGCTGCCGGACGGTTTCTCTTGGCTGAGTTCATTTACACCATGCGCAAGGCGCGTAAGGCGCACGGCGACAAGGTGATCCTCGACGACGTCACCCTGAGCTTCCTGCCGGGAGCGAAGATCGGAGTCGTCGGCCCGAACGGTGCCGGTAAGTCGACCGTTCTGAAGATCATGGCCGGGCTGGAGCAGCCGTCGAACGGTGACGCCTTCCTCACGCCCGGTTACACGGTCGGCATCCTCCTGCAGGAGCCGCCGCTGAACGAGGAGAAGACCGTCCTGGAGAACGTCCAGGAGGGTGTCGCCGAGGTCAAGGGCAAGCTCGACCGGTTCAACGAGATCGCCGAGCAGATGGCGACCGAGTACACCGACGAGCTCATGGACGAGATGGGCAAGCTGCAGGAGCAGCTCGACCACGCCAACGCCTGGGATCTCGACGCCCAGCTGGAGCAGGCCATGGACGCCCTGGGCTGCCCGCCCGGCGACTGGCCCGTGGCCAACCTCTCCGGTGGTGAGAAGCGCCGCGTCGCGCTCTGCAAGCTGCTGCTGGAGGCGCCCGACCTGCTGCTCCTCGACGAGCCCACCAACCACCTGGACGCCGAGTCCGTGAACTGGCTGGAGCAGCACCTCGCCAAGTACGAGGGCACCGTCGTCGCCGTCACCCACGACCGGTACTTCCTGGACAACGTGGCCGGCTGGATCTGCGAGGTCGACCGCGGCCGCCTGCACGGCTACGAGGGCAACTACTCGAAGTACCTGGAGACCAAGGCGGCCCGCCTCAAGGTCGAGGGCGCGAAGGACGCCAAGCGGCAGAAGCGCCTGAAGGACGAGCTGGAGTGGGTGCGGTCGAACGCCAAGGGGCGGCAGGCCAAGTCCAAGGCGCGTCTGGCGCGCTACGAGGAGATGGCCGCCGAGGCCGAGAAGATGCGGAAGCTGGACTTCGAGGAGATCCAGATCCCGCCGGGCCCGCGCCTGGGCAACGTCGTCGTCGAGGTGAACAACCTCAGCAAGGGCTTCGGCGACAAGCTGCTCATCGACGACCTCAGCTTCACGCTGCCCCGCAACGGCATCGTCGGTGTCATCGGCCCGAACGGCGCCGGCAAGACGACGCTGTTCAAGATGATCCAGGGTCTGGAGGAGCCCGACTCCGGGACCATCAAGGTCGGCGACACGGTCAAGATCTCCTACGTCGACCAGAACCGCGCCAACATCGACCCCAAGAAGACGCTGTGGGCCGTCGTCTCCGACGAGCTGGACTACATCAACGTCGGCCAGGTCGAGATGCCGTCGCGCGCCTACGTGTCGGCGTTCGGCTTCAAGGGCCCCGACCAGCAGAAGCCGGCCGGTGTCCTGTCCGGCGGTGAGCGCAACCGCCTGAACCTGGCGCTCACCCTCAAGCAGGGCGGCAACCTGCTGCTCCTCGACGAGCCGACCAACGACCTGGACGTCGAGACCCTCAGCAGCCTGGAGAACGCCCTGCTGGAGTTCCCCGGCTGCGCCGTGGTCATCTCCCACGACCGGTGGTTCCTGGACCGCGTCGCCACGCACATCCTCGCCTACGAGGGCGAGTCGAAGTGGTTCTGGTTCGAGGGCAACTTCGAGTCCTACGAGAAGAACAAGATCGAGCGGCTCGGCCCGGACGCCTCGCGTCCGCACCGCGCCACCTACAAGAAGCTGACCCGGGGCTGATCGGTCTTGCGGCACATCTACCGCTGCCCGCTGCGCTGGGCGGACATGGACGCGTACGGCCACGTCAACAACGTGGTGTTCCTCCGCTATCTGGAGGAGGCCCGTATCGACTTCCTGTTCCGCCCGGAGAAGGACTTCCAGCAGGGGTCCGTGGTGGCGCGCCACGAGATCGACTACAAGCGCCAGCTCGTCCACCGGCACACGCCGGTCGACATCGAGCTGTGGGTCACCGAGATAAGAGCGGCGTCCTTCACCCTCACCTACGAGGTGAAGGACGACGACCTCGTCTACGTCCGCGCGTCGACGGTCATCGTGCCGTTCGACTTCGCGGCGCAGCGCCCGCGCCGACTCACCGAGGAGGAGCGGGAGTTCCTGCGGGAGTACACGGACGACGCCGAGGAGGAGGCCGTCGCCGCATGACGGTCCTCCACCTCGCCGACGAGAGGGAGGCCGCGGACCTCGCGGCCTTCCTCTCCCGGCTGCTCCACTACGACCGTGCGGCGGCGGTGCGGCTCCAGGCGGCCGGCACCGCCCTCGCCGTCTTCGGACGGCCGCCGTCCTTCGAGGTGCTGGCGATCCGCGCGGTGCGGCTGGCCAAGCCGTACGAGAACGGGCTCGACGTCACGCTCGACGTGACCGTGTCCGCCGGTGAGCTGCTGGAGTCGCTGGACGAGACGGCCGCCACGGCGAACGTCCCGGCCGCCGTGACCGGCCCGCCCTGGGCCGGGGTGCTGCCGCCGCGCACGGGCTGGCGGGCCGCCGAACCGGGGCTGCCGGAACCGGACGCCCTGCGCGCGCTCGTCTCCGCCGGGGTCGCGGAATTCCGTACGCGGACGGGGGAGTTGGCGTCCGAGGCGCGCACCCGCGCCCAACTGGACACCATCGGACGGGAGATCTGGTCCCGCACGGTCGGCGACACCGGCCTGCCGGTCCGTGCCGTGCACGCCGCGCAGTCGCTGGGCTTCCTCCGCGGCGCCGAACCCGCCGCCCTCCTCGCCTCGGGGTCCTGGCTGCGTCTGCGGACCCCGTACGGCTCGATCGCCGTGCGGAGCGCGGGCCTCGGCGCGGGACTGGGACTCAGCGTGCGCTGAGCCGGTCCCGTCCACCAGGAGGTTTCGGGTTGCGCCGAGTCGGCCCGTCCGCCGGGAGGTCTCGGAGTGCGCCCAGTCGGCCCGTCCGCCGGGAGCCCGGACCGGTGCCGGCCTCCGTCCCGCGTCCCCGGCCGCGCCGGCGTCGACGGGGCCCGGCTTCGACCGACGAGCCCCGCCTCGAGTCGAGGAGCTTCGCCCGTCAACGGGGCGCGGCTTCGATCGACGAGCCCCGCCTCGATCGACGAGCCCAGCCTTGACAGACGAGCACGCCTCGATCGAGGAGCCTCGCCCCCTGGCGGATGTATCCCGCCCCGGCCGGTGACCACCACTACAGCCCCGGCCGATGAGTCCGGACCCGGCCGACGGTCGTAGTCGGTGACAGCCGGTTCGGACCGAAGCAGGGAGCAGCACATGGTGATCGTCGCGGGGCACATCGTCGTGGACCCCCAGCAGCGTGAGAGCTATGTGGCGGGTTGTGTGCCCGTCGTCGAACAGGCCCGCCGCGCGCCGGGCTGCCTCGACTTCGCCGTCACCGCGGACCCGGTGGACGCCGGGCGCGTCAACGTCTTCGAGCGGTGGGAGACGCAGGCTGCCGTCGAGGCGTTCCGGGGCGCCGGTCCCGGCGGCGAGCAGGGCGGGGCGATCCTCGCCGCCGCGGTGGCCGGTACGACGTCGCTCGGGTACGCCCGCTCAGCTGAGCGGTGGGCTCAGTCCCGTTCGCTGTCGTCCGGGCGGACGGCGATGTGGTCGGGTTCCAGTTCCAGGGCCACGCGGTCCCGCATGCCCAGGGCCTGTGTGTACTCGGCGGGGAGCTGGAGGCGGCCCGCGCGGTCGAGCATGGCGTACTCGCGGGCCACCAGGGTCTCGTGACCGGTGGCCTCGTCGACCTCGCTGCGGCGCAGCACCTCGGTGGAGGTGCGGCCGTCCCTGATGGCGACCGTCCGGCGAACCTCGCTCGCGACCGCCTGGTCGTGCGTGACGATGACGATGGTCGTGCCGAGACGTTCGTTCGCGGTGCGGAAGGCGGCGAAGATCTGTTCCGCGGTGTGGGAGTCGAGTTCGCCGGTGGGCTCGTCGGCGAGCAGGACCGACGGTTCGTTGGCCAGGGCCACCGCGATGGCGACGCGTTGCTGCTGTCCGCCGGACATCTCGTGCGGGCGGCGGTCGCGGCAGTCGGCGACCTCCAGCAACTCCAGGAGTTCCAGGGCGCGTTCGGCGCTCGCCCGACGTGCCGCCCGGCCCCGCCCGCCGCGCAGGCGCATGGGCAGCGCGACGTTCTGGGCGGCCGTCAGGTACGGCAGGAGGTTGCGTGAGGTCTGCTGCCAGACGAAGCCGACGACCTCGCGGCGGTAGGCGAGTCGGTCCCTCGCGGTCATCGTGAGCAGGTCCCGGCCGGCCACCCGGGCCGCGCCGGCGGTCGGGGTGTCCAGTCCGGCGAGGATGTTCATCAGCGTGGACTTGCCGCTGCCCGAGGCGCCCACCAGGGCCATCAACTCGCCCTCCCGGACGAGCAGGTCGAGGCCCTGGAGGGCCTGGACCTCCACACCGTCGGCGGTGAAGACCCGGACCAGCCGGTCGCAGGTGATCAGCGCGTCGTGCCCGAAGGCGGGGCGGTCGCGGTCGGCGGAGACGCGGCGGGCGAGGTCGGCGAGGGTGGGCTGGGTCGTCATCGGCGGTCTCCTGGAGGGGAGCCGGCCGGTCGCGGCCGGGGTGCGGTCCGTGGCGGGCGGGGTGCGGGACGGGGGTGGAGCGCAGGGCGGAGCGCAGGGCGGGCCCGCTGTGCGGGTGCGGTGCGCGGGGCGGACCGCGGCTCGGGTTGTGGCTGGGGCGGGCCGCCGGTGCGGTGCTGTCCGTCAGGGGTCATCCCGCGTCTCCTGCCCGGAGTTCCCGTACCGAGCTCCGGCGGCCCGTCCACCAAGCCTGGGCGACGGCGACCCCGACGGTCAGGGCGACCACCACCAGCGCCGGGACCAGCAGGGACACCGGGTCGGTGCGCAGGACGGCGCGGCCGGGGGAGGAGACGGTGTCGGGGACGGCCATCGTCGAGAGGTCGATGCCGGGGGAGAGCAGGACGACGGTGGCCCACGCCGTGAGGGTGCCGCCGACCGCCGCGAGCAGGGCCTGCGGGAGGGATTCCAGCACGAGCAGGCGGCGGCCCTGGGCGCGGGTGAGGCCCATGGTGCGCAGCCGGGCCAGGAGCGCGGCGCGTTCGGGGGCCGCACGCACCAGGGTGAGCAGCAGGGCGAGGACGGCGTACCCGGCTCCCGCGGTCACGGCGGCCGTGTAGACGCGCTCGGCGCCGGACTGGAGCGGGGAGTCGACGTGGCCGGCGCGTTCCTCGGCGCGGACCCGGACCGGTGTGCCGTCGCCCACGGTGCGGCGCAGCGCGTCCGGGTCGAAGGCGTCGCCGGTGACGAGCAGCGTGGTGGGCCGGGCGGCGCGGGCGCTGAGCCCGGCCCGGTCCACGACCAGGAACTGGTCCCCGACGACCGCCGGTGTCCGCTCCCGGACCTCGACGATCCGCAGGGTGACGATGCTCCGGTCCTCCATGCGCACCGGGAAGGGCCGGGTGCCGAACCGCTTGGCGACCTTGGGGGAGGCGACGGCGGGCAGCGGATCGGCCGCCGTCGCCGCGGAGGCGTCCGCCGACGGCGGGGACCCGGCGCCGGCGCGACCGTCGGCGCCCCCGGAGTCACCGCCGTTCGCGTTCCCGGCACCACCCCCTGAGGCGTCGCCGCCCCCGTCACCGTCCCCGGGGTCGCCGCTGCTCCCGGTCCCGGCCTCCGGGGAGGTGTTCGCTCCCGACGGCCCGCCGCCGCGCGTCTCCAGCACCCGGGCGTCGAACGCGCCGATGTCCGTCCGCCGGGTGTGCGCGCTGTAGGGGCCGGGGTCGACGGCGACCACCGGCACCACGTCCCACCCGTCCTGCGGACGGGCGTAGTGGGAGACGCCGGCGACGGTGACGTCCTCGACGCCCTCCGTGCGGCGCACCCGGTCGGCCAGGTCCGCCGGGAGGGTGTGCAGGGACTCCGCGCGGGCGTCGGCGCCGACGGTCAGCAGCGCCGTGCGGTCCCGGGCGTCCGCGACGCCGCTGAGGACGGACCCGCCGAACGCGGCGGTGGTCAGCGCCGTCAGCAGGGCGAGCAGCGGCAGGACGGCCGAGCCGGAGCCGCGGCCCGCGCGGGCCAGGGACAGCGGGCCGACCACGCCGCGCAGCCGCCGGGCCGGCCGGGCCAGGGCGCGCAGGGGCAGCGGGTAGAGGCGCACCAGGAGCAGCGCGGCGATCACGCCGACCAGCACCGGGGCGAGCGAGACGAGGTGGTCGCCGGCGGCACCGGACCCGTCCGTGGTGCCGCGCGTGCGCAGCGCCACCACGGCGCCCACGGCGAGGACGAGCAGGGTCAGCTCGGCGACGGTGCGCCGCCGGGACGGCCGGGCCGAGGTGAGGTCCTCCCGCCCGGTGTGGACGCGCACGGCGCGGTGGGCGGCGACGGCCCGAACGGGCAGGGCCAGGCAGCCGAGCAGTGCGACGGCACCGGCGGCGGCGACCGCGTACGGCAGCCGGGCATCGGGGACGGCGAGGCAGGCCGCGGCCAGGCCCAGGGCCGCCGCGGGCAGTGCCACCACCGCGGTCTCGGCCAGGAGCCGGCCGCCCAGGCCGGTCAGCGAGCCGCCGCGGGCCCGCAGCAGGGCCAGCTCGGCCCGCCGCCGGTCGGCGGCCAGCCCGCCCGCCATCATGAGGACCACGGTGGCGACGGTGCCGGTGCCGAACGCGGCGACCGCGACGAGCGGGCCGATGGCCGCGCGCAGCCGTTCGTGGCGGAGGAGCACCTCGTCCAGGTCCGTGCCCGCGGACACGACGGGTGAGGTCTTCTCGCGCACCCGCTGGAGCACCGGCCCGGACTCCGTGGACGCCACCGCGGCCTTCAGCCGGGGCACGTCGTGGGCGTGGAGGGCGTCGACGGACGGGACGAGGTTCCAGTAGCGGTACGGGTCCGTGGCGGTGCCCAGCAGGGCGGGGGCGGCGTCCGGCGGCAGCAGCAGCGCGGCCTTCCAGTACTCCCGCAGATCCGGGTCGCCGTTCAGAATTGTCAAGGCCGGGGTGCGGGCCAGGGGTTCGACGGACCAGTAGGCGCCCCGGGGGTCGCGGGGCGCGACGATGCCGGTGACCCGCACGTCGAGCGGGGCGCGCTGCTCCCCGGCGAAGCGCAGGACGGAGCCGACCTCGATGTTCAGGCGCCGGGCGGTCTCGGCGCTGACGGCGGCCTCCACCCGGGGAGCCCGGGCGGTGACGTACCCCGCGGCACGCGGCCACCGCCCGGCCTCCAGCCGGGCGTGCTCGGCGAGTCCGCTCTGGGCGATCAGGTCGAGCCGCGGGGGCAGCCCGTCGGGGCGGGGCAGCCACGGCTCCCGCATCTCCTGCGGCTCGGTGCTGCGCACCCCGGACGCCGACTGGCCCGGGTCGAGGGGCAGGGTGCGGTCGGCCGCGTCGAGGATGCGGGCCCGGTACTCCTCCAGCGCGGCCCCGCGCAGGCTCGCCTCCGCCTCCTGCCCGGACGCCTGCGGGTCCGGCGGGGCGGCGAACTGCAGGACGGTGCGTGCGGCGCCCGCCGACGTCACGGCCCGGCGCAGGCCGTCGTCGCCGTAGCGGTCGACCGCCCGGGGCAGCGCGGCGGCCAGGAACGCGGTCACCGCCACCAGCAGCGCCAGCGCCAGTGCGGTGCCGGGCGCGGCCCGCAGGCGGGTGCGCACCCAGGGCGCGGCCGTCCTCGGCCGCGGGGACCGGACGGTCACCTCACTCACCTCCCCGTTCCCGTAGCGACGTCACCGGGTCGGCGCGGCGCAGGGCCAGTAGGGCCGTCACCGCCAGCGGGACGGCCGCGACCGCCGCCAGCAGGACGAGCACCCGTCCGGCGGGCAGTTCCACCAGCACCTGCGGCACCGGCCGGGCCGCCTCCGAGGTCAGCATGACGAGCGGGATCACGGCGCGGGCGAGGACCGCGCCGAGCAGGACGCCCACCGCGAGCGCCAGACCCACCAGCACCCCGTGCTCGGCGATCACCACCCGGGCCAGCCGCCGCCGGGACGTGCCGAGGGCGCGCAGTACCGCGAACTCCGCCGTCCGCTCGCGCAGCGCGCCCGCCGCGCTCACCGCGAAACCCACCGCGGTCAGTGCCGCCGCTGCCAGGGCCGCCGCGCCGAAGGCCGCCTCGGGTCCGGCGCCGAACGGGTCGTCGCGCAACCGCTCGGCGATCTCGTCGCGCACCACCACCCGGGACGGTTCGACGTCGGGCCGGTCCCGCAGCGCGGCGGCCACCCGGTCGGTGGCGCCGGACGCGGTCCGCAGCCACCACTCGGTGGGCGGCACGCCCTCGCCGTGGCGGGCCTGCAGGACCCGGTTGACCGCCCGCAGGTCCAGCAGCAGCGCCCCGCCGTCGTCCGCGCCGCCGGTCGGCGTGGACGGCAGGTCCCGCACCGACCGGACGAGCCGCACCGGGAGGGTGGAGCCGCCGACGGTGACGTCCACCCGCTGCCCGGGCCGGGCGCCGGTGGAGTCGAGGTAGCGGTCGGTGGCGACGGCGGCGACCTCGGGCACGGCGGGCTGCGGGACCTGCATCCGCACGGTGAGCGGCGCGGGCGCCCCGGAGAGGTCCCGGGGGGCGTGGCCGGTGCCGTAGGCGAGGGTCAGCGGGCCGGTGGCGGTGACGCGCGGCCGGGTGGGGCCGGTGTCGGTCCCGGCGGACGGCGCCGGGGTGCCCGCCCGTGCGGTCGCGGTCCAGGTGGTGGGCAGCTCCGCCGGGTGGTCCCGGCCGCCGGTGTCGGTCGTCACCAGCCGGGAGACGGTGAACCGGTGCTCCTCGGACTTCCCGACGGGCCGGCTGAGGTCGAGCTGCAGCCCGGTGAGCGTCATCCCCCCGGGCGGGGCGACGGCCGCCGCGGCGAGGTCCAGCACCAGCGTGTGGGGGCGGCCGTCGGCGGTGAGAGGACCCAGCGGGAGCTTGTAGGGGGTGCCGTGGGAGTCCACGAGCGTGGCCAGCACGCCGACCGTCGGGGTGCCCGCCCCGCCGTCCGCGGCGTCCTCGTCCCCGTTCGCGGTGCCGACGCCCCGGATGCGGGCGGTCAGGGACAGCCGCGCGGTGTCCGCCGGTACGGTCACGCCCGCCGTCGGGCCCTTCGGTGCCAGGCCGTCCAGCAGGCGCGCGACGGGGCGGTCGGCGAGGTCCGGGCGCAGCAGCAGGGTGCCGGCGGCGGACGCGGTGTCCAGGGCCAGCACGGTCGCCGTCCGGTTGCCGGACAGCGGGACCGACCCGCGGTGGGCGGGCGCGGCGGTCTCGACGCCGGGCACGGCCGCGTACGCCTGGGTGTGGCCCGGCTCGCCCTCCCCGGCGCCCAGCACCCGCACCTCGGCGCCCGCGCGGAAGTCCGCCTGGTCGCTCTGCGAGCGTTCCCACGACGATCCCTGGCCGATCGCCAGCATGCCCAGCGCCACCGCCAGCACCAGCAGCAGGACCGGGCCCGCCCCGCGCATCGGGCGGCGGCTGAGCTGCCAGCCCGCCAACGCCCCCGGCAGCCCCCGTCCGCGGGCCGCCCGGCGCTCGGCGAGCCGCGCCACCGGCGGCAGCAGCCGCAGCGTCAGCACCGTGCCCGCCAGCAGGGCCAGGGCGGGCGCGGTGACCAGCAGGGGGTCGATGCGCAGGTCCCGGCCGACGGCCCCGGACGGCTGCCGGCTCAGCTGCCAGAACGCGACGGCGGCCACCGCCAGCAGCCCCAGGTCCGCGCCCGCCCGTACCGGGCCGGGCAGCGGCCGGGCCCGGCCGGCCGCGAACGACGAGGTGAGCGCCGGCACCGTCACGGCCAGCGCGCAGCCCAGGGCCACGCCCGCCGCGACCAGCCACACCGCGCCCCGGCCCGCCACCGTGCCGACCGAGGTGTCCAGGTGCAGACCGATCCGGGCCAGCGCGCCGCGCCCGGCCAGCAGCCCGGTGAGCGGCCCCGCCAGCAGGGGCGCCACGGCCGCGGCGGGCAGCGCCAGCAGCAGCGCCTCCAACCCGGCCAGGCGGGCCAGTTGGGCGCGGGACCCGCCGCGGGCGCGCAGCAGCCGGTTCTCGCCCGCGCGTTCGGCGCTGAGCAGCCGGGCCACCAGGAACAGGGTGCAGCAGGCGAGGAGGGCGAGCTGGAGCCCGACGACGAGCAGCGTGGTGCGGGACACCAGCAGGGACCGCTCGATCCGGTCCAGGACGGTGGGCAGTCCGCCGGTGACCTCGGCGGAGCCGCCCAGGGCCCGGTCCTCGCGCAGCGCGGCGGTGCCGTCCCGCACGGCGGTGCGCAGGGCGTCGATCCGGTCGGTGCCGACCGCCGAGAAGTCCGCCGACGCCAGCCACGCCGTCCCGCCGTCGCTGACCCGCTCCCCGGTGAGGACGGCGGGGTCGGTGAGCAGCGGCCCGTACGTCGTGAAGTCGACCTGGACGGTGCCGCGGCCCCGCAGGTCGTCGAGCTGCCAGTAGGCCGCGGTGGCGTCCACCGGCCGGTACACGCCGGTGATGCGCACGTCGACCGCCGGCCCGCCGAGGCGGTCGGTCAGGCGCAGCCGCGCGCCGGGCTCCAGACCGAGCCGGGCGGCGGCGGTCTCGGGCAGCGCGGCCTCGACCGTGTCGCCGACCGGCGCGGCGGGCATCCGACCGCCGGTGATGCGGACCCGGTCGCGGTCCAGGGCCGCGAAGTGCGTGAGGTCGGGCTGCGCGGTGTCCGGGGAGCCGCCGTCGGCCGGTGCGTCCGCCTCCCCGACCGTGGCCCCGCGCCCGTCGGTCCGGCCGGCGGTGTCGGGCAGCGCGTACGCGCCGGAGCGGGTGAGGGTGCCGAGGGTGACCGGCAGGCCGTCGAAGGCCGCGCGGGCCCGGTCGCGCACGGCGGCCTCGGCGGCGTCCCGCTCTCCCGCGGGCACCTCGGCCCGCACGACGAGCGCGGTGTCGGCGGCGTTGCGCGGGTCGCGCAGGGCGTGCCGCAGGGCGGCGTCGCCGATCGCCCCGGAGTAGGCGGTGAGGGTCGCCAGCACCGCGGTGGTCAGCAGGACGGTCAGCAGGGCCGCGGCGAGCAGCGGGCGACGGGCGCGTGCCCGGGCGAGAACGAACCGCGTGAGCCCCCCGGCACTTCCCACCCGTACCCCCCCGTGCCGCCCCAGGCCGTCCCGTGTCCGCTTGATCCCGGGGGCGATGGTGTCAGAGGTGACGGCTCCGAAGTAAGCGCTGTCGGACCGGCCTTGACCGGATCGTGATCGGAATCCGGTGTCCGGGGACCGGAATGCGCACGTCCGTGGCGGGAAACGTGCGGTCGGGGCGGCTCCACCCTCGCGAGTGGTCGGGCGCCGGTGTTCGGCGGTGAGCGGCCGGGGTCGGCGGGGACCGGTCGAGGGCGGAGGTGACCGGCCGGGGTCGACGGGGTCCGGTCGAGGGCGGAGGTGACCGGTCAGGGTCGGCTGTGACCAGTCAGGGGCGGCGGTGACCGGCCGGCCCCGGTCCTCGGCCGTCATCGGCATAGGCTCGCCGGGCGCCGGGCGCCGGGCGCCGGTCGCCGGTCGCCCGTTCCTGGTCGCCGGTCGTCGGTTGCGGTCGTGGGTCGCCCGCCCGGCGGCTCACCTCTCGCGTCGGCCCTTCCGGCCCTTCCGGCCGGCTTTTCCCGCTTTTCCGGTCCTTCCGGCCTTGCCGATCGGGGTGGCCGTGCCGGTCAGTCCGGCGAGTTGATCATGGAGGCCGCTGCGTAGGTCAGGTAGTCCCAGAGGGTGCGCTCGTGCTCCTCGGAGAGGCCGAGCTCGTCGACGGCGTCCCGCATGTGCTTCAGCCACGCGTCGTGCGCCGCCCGGTCGACCTTGAACGGGACGTGCCGCATCCGCAGCCGCGGGTGACCGCGGTTCTCGCTGTAGGTCCGGGGCCCGCCCCAGTACTGCATGAGGAACAGCCGCAGCCGGTCCTCGGCCGGGCCCAGGTCCTCCTCCGGGTACATGGGCCGCAGCAACGGGTCCTCGGCCACCCCCTGGTAGAAACGGTGGACCAGCCGGCGGAAGGTCTCCTCCCCGCCGACCTGCTCGTAGAACGTCTGCTCCTGAAGCGTGCCGCGCCGAATCTCTGTCACGCCGTCCATGCTCTCAGACGGCGCGGCATAGGGCTTCGGCCCTAGGACCAGCCCGGCCCGGCCTCTCCCCTCCCGTCACGGCCGGGGCGGGACGCGTCGCCGTCCGCCCTCCCGGGCCCGCTGCTCGTACCGTGGAGGGATGGGCGGGCACGCGGGGCGGCAGGACGCCGGCGGCCGGGCCGACGGGGACGATCCCGCCGCCGCGGCGCGGGCGGCGCTGGTGCGGGAGATCGACGCGAGCGGGGCCTTCGACGCCGACCCGGTGTGGCGGGAGGCGTTCTCGGCGGTGCCGCGCCACCTGTTCCTGCCGTACTACTACGTCGGCCTCGTCGGCGGTCACGAACGGCGCTGGGGCGAGAGCCCGGACCCCCGGGAGCGCGAGCGGTGGCTGCAGGGTGCCTACGAGGACATGCCGTTGGCGATCCGGTTGCGCGACGGGGAACTGCTCTCCTCCAGCAGCCAGCCCTCCCTGATGGCCCTGATGCTCACCGCGCTCGCCGTGCGGGAGGGGCAGCGGGTGCTGGAGATCGGCACCGGCAGCGGCTACAACGCCGCCCTCCTCGCCCACCGGCTCGGCGGCCAGGACGTGGACAGCCACGGCCTGGTCACGACGATCGACCTCGACCCGGAGATCACCGAGTCGGCCCGCCGCCACCTCGACGCCGCCGGCTACCGTCCGGCCGTCGTCACCGGCGACGGGGCGCGCGGAGTGCCCGCACGCGCTCCCTTCGACCGGATCATCGCCACCTGCGCGCTGCCCGGGGTGCCGCTCCCGTGGCTCGGCCAGTGCCGGCCGGGGGCCCGGATCCTCGCGCCGTACGCCACCGGGCTGATCCGCCTCACGGTGCGCGACGCGGGCCACGCCGAGGGCCGGTTCCTGCCCACGCCCGCCTACTTCGTGCCGCTGCGCGGAGTGAGCCGCGCCCGGCCGGTGCTGCCCGACACGAGCGGACTGCCACGGCGGGCCACCCGGCACGAACTGTTCCGGTTCCTGCTGGCGCTGACCGCCGGAGCCGTCGACCCCCGGGAGGCGTACGCGCTGTGGGAGCGCGAGGGCGGCCCGGGGCGGGAGCGCTACGGCCTCACCGTCGGCGGGGACGGCACCCGGGCGTGGCTGGACGACCCGGCGGGGCCGTACGTCTGGGCGCTGCCCCCCTGCTGAGAGCACCGACGCGGAGGCCGGTACGGGCCGACCCGTACCGCCCTCCGCGCCAGCGGACACGCTCCGGGTCAGTGGACACCCTCCGCGTCACCGGACACTCTCCGCGTCACCGGACGCGGACGGCCTCATCGGGCCCCAACCGCCTCATGCGCCACAGGAGTCCCACCGGCGGACCCATCGATCCCGGGCCCTGGCGGACCCGTCAGGCCCGTCAGGCCCGGCGGATCGTGATCGTCGTCCAGGCGCCCACGTGCACCCGGTCGCCGTCCTGGAGCGGGACGGGGACGAAGGGCTGGATGGGCTCCTCGCCGCCGTTGACCGTCGTGCCGTTGGTCGAGTTCTGGTCGACGACCGCCCAGCTGCCGTCCGGCTGCTGCACCAGCACCGCGTGCTGGTGCGAGACGCCCGGGTCCTCCGGAGGCGTCGACAGGTCGATGTCGGGGGTGTCGCCGGTGGAGTGCCGGCGGCGGCCGATGGTGATCTGGTTGCCGGTCAGCGTGCGCTGCTGCTCGGGCGAGTACGCGGGCAGGTTCAGCCCCGCGGCCTCGGGACCCGAGCGGTGCATCATCGCCATGAAGTACTCGCGGTCCGGGCCGATGGTCGCGATCCACGTCGTCGGACCCTGCGGCTGCTGCGGGTAGCCGGGGCCGGGCGGGGCCTGGGTCGCGCCGGGCTGCGGGTAGCCGTAACCGCCGCGCCCGCCGGGGCCGTTCGGACCGCCGGGACCACCGCCGCCGGGGCCGCCGGAGGGCGGGGAGATCACCCAGTCGTCGTCACCGCCGCCGAAGGACGGGCCGCCCTGCTGGGGCCGACCGGTGTCCTGCGGGTACGCGGGAGGTGCGGGGGGCCCGCCCTGGAAGCCCTGCGGCGCGCCGGGACCACCGTGACCGCCCTGGCCACCGTGACCGCCGGGGCCGCCATGACCGCCGGGGCCGCCATGACCGCCGGGTCCACCGTGACCGCCCTGGCCGTGACCGCCGTGGCCGCCCGGACCGGGGGGCGGCGGTGCCTGGCGCGCGGGGTCGCCGCCGAAGCCGTGCGGACCCGGCGGGATCGGCTCGGCGGGGCGGTTCACCTGGGAGGGACGCGAACCCTGGTAGTCGAAGGAGTCGGCACCGCCGTACGACGGCCCGGGCTGCTGCCCGAACGGACCGCCCTGGCCGTGTCCCTGACCCTGCCCGTGCCCGTGTCCCTGGCCGTGCCCCTGGGTCGGCGGGGGCGGTGCGGCCGGGGTGTAAGAGGTGGCCGTGTTGGTGAGGAAGTTCCACCGGCACTCCTCGCAGAAGGGAGCGGCGCCCTCCCGCGGGGTGCGGCACTGGGGGCACAGCTCCGGCCCGCCGCCGTACCCGCCGGGGCCACCCGGTCCGCCGGGGCCACCGGGTCCGCCCGGGCCGGGCCGGCCCGCGGGACCGGGGGGCGGGAAGCCGTAGCCGCCGCCGGGCGCGGGCGGCGGGGGAGGCGGTGGGGGTACGGCACCGGCCATGCGGTGACCGCACACCTCGCACCAGTCGTCGGAACCCGACTGGTGTCCGTTCGGGCAGGTCGGCATGTCGGCACTTCCCCCTCTCCCTGTCCGGCCGGGGCGGCCGGATTTCTCCGACCCCGAGGGGTCAGGCTCGTCTGGCTGTGGTCACTTCTTCACGCGGACGGTCTTGGTGGACCGGGTCTCGAGAGTCATCTCGTCGGCCTCCTCGACCTTCGTCTTCAGTCGCACAGTACCGGTCGCCGCGTCGACCACGTCCACCACCTTCGCAAGCAGTTTCGCAGTATCGGCGTTGCCCGAGGCACTCGCGAGCTGGACGGCGCGGCCCAGTTTGGCCGTCGCTCCGTCGTTGTCTCCCGCTTTGCGCAGATCCAGCCCCTGTTGGATGGCCTGTGCCAGTTCGGCCTGTCCCGTGTAGTGGGCGACCTGGGGGTTGATGGCCGTCGAGGCGGCCATGTCGTCCGTCCACACGGCGCGCACCAGACCCTGCGCGCCGAGGCGCTCGGCGGCGCCCGCGCCGTCGCCACCGGGGCCCGGGGGCCCGGGAATCACCAGGGACAGACGGGCCGCGAGCATCTCCCGGCCGAGGTCCGCGGGCGGGACCTCGACGCACAGGTGGTAGTCGCGGGACTCGTCGCCCCAGGACCCCAGCGGGTAGTCGCCCGCGCGCGGGCCCGCCTCGGTACGGCGGCCGGTGAGTTCCTCGACGCTCGGCGCGACCTGCTTGACGAATCTCACAGTCGCCCCGGCCGGGGTCCACAGCCGCAGCGCGACGTCGGCGACCTCCTTGCCCATCGCCGCCTCCATCATGCGCGTGAAGTCGTCGGCCAGACCGGCCGGATCGGCGACGATGTCGGCGCTGCCGAGCAGGGCGGAGGCGACCGCTGTGACTTCTTTCACTTCCCAGTCGGTGCCCACCCCGCGGGCGTCGCAGGTGAAACGGCCCGCGCACGCCTCCAGGGCGGCCCGCAGGTCCTCGGGCGACTCGTGCTCGTTGCGCCCGTCGGTGAGCAGGATGCCGTGCCGGATCGCCACGTCCGCCGACGCCAGCAGCCGGTCGGCCAGCCGCAGCCAGGTGCCGATGGCTGTGCCGCCCCCCGCGCTCAGCGCGCGCAGCGCCTGCTTGGCCTGCCCCCGGGTGGTGGCGTCGGCGACGGCGAGCCGCCCGGCGCCCGGGTAGACCTCCTTGGCCACGTGCGTGCCGCCGACCACCGCGAAGTGCACGCCGTCGCGCAGCGCGTCGATCGCGGCGGCCGTGGCGTCGCGCGCGTTGCGCATCTTCGTCGGCGGGTAGTCCATCGAGCCGGAGCAGTCGACCATCAGGACGACGGCCGCCGACGGCCCCTCACCGGGCGCGTAGAGGTGCGGGGCGGACACCGCGCTGCCGATGGTCCCGCCGCCGGTCGCGGTCACCGTGACGATGGCGTTGACCTCGGTGCCGCCCTCCGGCAGGTACTCGTTCTGGTACACGTCCAGCGAGAACTGCGGCACGTTCGATTTCGCGAAGTTGGCCATGCCTGCTGCTATCCCCCTCCGATGCCCCGATGCCCCGATGCCCCGATGCCCCGATGCCCCGATGCCCCGACGTCCCGATGCCCGGCGGCGCGGGACGGCGACGGCCCGACGGGCCGGTCCCCTCCGGCCCGTTGAGGCTTCCCCGCAGGACGCCGCCCGTACTCCTCAAGCCGCCGTGCCGGTCGCCGCCGCTCCGTCCCTTCCCTCTTCCCGTACTCGGCCTCAGGCCGATCCTGCCCCCTGCGGGACGGCCGGGAACGGCACGAGCGCCACTGTTACGTTGTCGTGGCCCCCGCCGTCGAGGGCGTGCCCGACCAGCACCTGGGCCGCGTGCAGCGGCCGGACGGCGGCGTCCGGGGGGACCACCCGTGCCATGTCCTCGGCCGACTCGGCGTAGTTCCACAGCCCGTCCGTGCAGACCACGACCACTCCGGGCCGGTCCGGTTTGAAGGACGCGGTGTGCGGCTCCACCTCGTAGGCGTCGGCGCCCAGCCAGCCGGTGATCGCGTGGGCCCGCTGGTCGGCGTACGCCTCGGCCTCGCCCATCAGGCCGGCGGCGACCATCTGCGCGGCCCAGGAGTCGTCCTCGGTGAGCCGGGCCGGGGGCGCGGAGCGGTCCACCGGCACCCAGTAGACGCGGCTGTCGCCGACCCAGCCGACGACCAGCAGACCGTCGGTGACGACCGCGCCGACGAGGGTGCAGGCGGGGGCGTTCTGGTGCGGGCCGCGTTCCTGGCCCGCCGCCGGTTCGTCGGCGAGCGCGTTGACCGCGTCGGCGGCGGCGAGGATCGCCTCGTGCATCGCCTGCTGCGGGTGCGTCCCGCGCGGCAGTGCGGCGAGCAGCAGGTCCCCGGCCGTCCGGGACGCGGCGAGGGACGCCTCGTCGGGACGGGTCGCCGAGGAGACGCCGTCGCAGACGACGGCGACGGACGCCGGGGAGCCGTCGGGCAGCGTCGTGGTGCCGACGGCGAAGGCGTCCTCGTTGCGGTGGTGGCGCAGGCCGCGGTCGCTGACCGCGGCGACCGGGCCGCATTCCTGTTCCATGTGGTCCCGTTCGCGCGGCTGGGCGTGGCCGCAGTTCTCGCAGTAGCCGTCGTCGTCCACCCGCCCCGCGCGGCAGGCCACGCAGACCGCGGCTCCGGCGGCCGGGGCGGGTTCGGTCGCCACCCGCGGGTCCGGGGCCTGCAGGGGGTAGTCGTCGGGCTGGGCGGGCCGGTGCGTGTCGAGTGGGTCGGGCCGGTGCGCGTCACCGCCATGTGCGGCGCCGCACGGTGCCTGCGCCATGCCGGACGGCTGCGGTTCCCGGGCGGTCGGGGCGCCGTGGGGCGCCCGGCCGTCCCGGGCGGTTCCGGTCCCGACGGGCGTGCGGCCGTCCTGGGCGGTTCCCGCCGCTCCGGGCGCTCCGGGCGCTCCGGTGGCGCCGGGCGTCCCTGCTGGTCCGGACGTCGCGGCTCCGGACACCGGTGCTCCGGACACCGGTGCTCCGGGCGTCCGCTCGTTGCCGGCCGCCGCGGCCGTCTCCCAGGACGCCTGCGCCCGCCGGTCGAAGCGCACCCCGGACGCCGCCGGGGCAGCCGCCTCCTGGGCGGGGGCGGGGGCGGGCGCCGGGACCTCCGGTCCGGCGTGGGCAGCACCGGCCGGGTGAGCCGGGTGTGCCGGGTGAGCCGGGTGGGCCGGGGGAGTCGCCGTCGGACCGGCCGACGGGGGCGCGACCGGCGGAGCGGGAGCCGGAACCGTGGGTGCCGGTGCCGGTGCCGGTGGGGCGGGTGGTGCCGTGGGCGGTCCGGGCGGCGGGGGCACGGGTGCCGCTCCGGACGTCCGCGCCCCGCCGGGCACCTGGACGCCGTTCGCGGCGGCCGTCGGCGGAACCGGCCCGGCCGTCGGCGGAACCCCGGGCCGGGCCGGGGGCGCCGTAGGGGCGGGGGGCGCCGTAGGGGCCGGCGGGTAGCCGTGCTGCGCCGTCGGCCGCCCGTCGGCGCCCGCGCCGTTCATGGCGATCGTCGGATGGTCGGCCGGGCGGGCGGGAACCGCGGACAGGTCGTGTCCGCACGCACCGCAGAAACGATCACCCGGCTCGACGGGCTCCTCGCAGCTCGGGCACGTCGGCGAAGCGGCCTGCTGGGGCATCTGCGACATGAACTACACCCACGTCCGGGGGCGGTAACGGTTGGCACGTTCCACCAGGTCGATCCTCTCCTCACCACTGCGCGCCAGCCGGGCCAGCGTGCGGTACGCACGCTCCAGACCGAAACGCAGGCCCCGCTCGTCCAGCCCGCTGCCGAGCAGTGTCCGTCCCCCGGCGGCGCCGGGGTCCGGTGCGCCGGTCCCGGTCGCGGCCGGCACCGGGGCCGGAGCGGAACCCCGGCCCCCGGAGAGTACCCAGTCCAGGGCACAACCGAGGACCTCGGCCGCCAACTGCTCCCGGCGCGCCGGATCCAGACCGTACGCCTCCAGGGCCTCGACCTGCCCGGCCGCGGCCGACAGGTCGTCCGGGAACGGTACGTCCCCCTCGGCCGCCGTCCGCCCCCGCAGCCGGGCGCGTACGGCCGCGACCCGGGCCGCGGTGTAGTGGATCGACGACTCCGGTACCGACTCCAACGCCCCCACCGCACCGCGCCGGTCACCGGACGCGAGCCGCACCCGGGCCAGACCGAACGCCGCGCTCACATGGCTCGGGTCGGTCGACCACACCAGGCGGTAGTACTCGGCGGCGTTGTCGAGCTGTCCCAGCACCTCCGCGCACAGCCCGAGGGCCAGCTTGGGCGCGATCTCGCCCGGGAAGGCGTCGTAGATCGCGTCGAAGGCGAGGGCCGCGCCCTCGTGGTCGCCGGTCGACAGGGCCGTCACGCCCCGGTACCAGACCACCCGCCAGTCGTCCGGGTCCCGTTCCTCCAGGGCGCCCAGGACCGCCAGCGCGGCCGGCGCGTCACCCGTCTCCAGCCGCGCCCGGACCTCCCGCAGCCGGGTCTCGGTGGACGGCGCGGGCGCGGCGCCGAGCGCGTGCAGCAGGTCACCGGGTGCGGAGGCCGACAGACCGGCCAGGAAACCGGCGTTGGGGTCGCCCGGGTCGACCAGCGGGACCGGCAGTGCCAGCCCGGCGGCGGCCGTGTCGAGGGGTCTGACGAGAGCGGGGGACAGAGGGGGCCGTGAGGCCGGGGCGCCGGGCCGGCCGCGCGGCCGGGGCACGCGCCGGGGCCGGGGCACGCGTCCGCCGAGCCGGGACACGTCCCCGTCGAGCGCCGGGAACAACTCGGTGTCCGTCACCCGCAGTTCGGGCCCGAACAGGGTGGACAGCGCCGGTCGGGCACGGCCCGTCTGCAACGACACCACCTCGCGCAGGACACCCGTCAGCTGCTCGCCCATCTCCTGGGCGGAGGCGAACCTGCGGTCCGGATCGGGGTCGGTGGCGCGCACCAGGAAGCGGTAGAACGACTCGTACCGCCGGAACACCTCGATGGTGTCGGGGTCGGGCAGCGAGTCGGTGAAGACGGTGGTGTAGCCCTGGAAGTCGAATGTGAGCACGGCGAGCGTCCGCGCGACCGTGTACAGGTCGGACGCCACCGAGGGGCCCACCTCGGCGACTTCGGGGGCCTGGTAGCCGATGGTGCCGTAGATGGCGGACTCGTCGTCGTCCATGCGGCGCACCGCGCCCATGTCGATCAGCTTCAGCTCGTCCTCGGTCTGGATCGCGTTGTCGACCTTGAAGTCGCAGTACAGCAGGTTGCGGCTGTGCAGGTGCCCGAGCGCCTCCAGCGCCTCGATGCCGTACGCACACGCCTGTTCCACCGGCAGCGGGTCCCGCCGGCCCTGCGGGGTGCGGCGGGCGTTGGCGATCTCCTTGAGCGACTTGCCGCCCACGTACTCCATGACGATGTAGCCGTCGAGGGAGCCGGTGCGCTGGTCCAGGTGTTCCACGAAGTTGTAGATCCGCACGATGTTGGCGTGCTCGATCTCCGCGAGGAACCGCCGTTCGGAGATCGCCGCCGCCATCGCGTCCTGGTCGCCGGTGTCCAGCAGGCCCTTGAGGACCACCCACCGGTCGGACACGGCCCGGTCGACGGCGAGGTAGATCCAGCCCAGGCCGCCGTGCGCCAGGCAGCCGACGACCTCGTACTGGCCGTGCACCACGTCCCCGGCCGACAGTTTCGGCACGAACGAGTACGGGTGGCCGCACTTGGTGCAGAACCCCTCCGTGCGGCCCGGCCGGTCGCCGCGCGCCCGGCCGACCGGGGCGCCGCAGTCCGCCCGCGAGCAGAACCGCTTGCGCTCGGGCACCTCGGCACGGTCCAGCACCATCGCCCGCGGGTCGGGACGCGGGATCGGCGGCACCTGCACCAGTCCCGCGCCCAGCCGGCTCCGGCCGGAGGACCCCGCTCCGGAGCCCGAACTGCGCACCGAGACCGAACGGGCCGAGGACCGCCCGGACAACGACCGCGACAACCGCCCCGACACCGAACGCCGGGACCTCGACGACTGCGAAGCGCGGGACGAGCGCGACGAGCGGGACGAGCGGGAGGAGTGCGAGGGACGCGAGGGGTGTGAGGGGTGCGAGGGACGGGACGACGGAGTGGCCGCGCCCGCGCTGCCGCCCGCACCGGCGCCGCTGCCCGCACCCGTGCCGCCGCCCGCACCGGCGCCGCTGCCGCCGCTGCCGGACGTGCCGTGCGGCTCCCGGCCGCCGACGGTGACGCCGGTCGGGGGCGAGGCGACCGAGCCGGTCGGCGACACCACCGGCGCCAGACCGCAGGTGTCGCAGTACAGTTCGCCGCCGCCGACGTCCTCGTACGCACCCCCGCAGTCGGGCCGCTGACAGCCGCCCGGCCCTCCGCCCGGCACCCCGGTGCCCTCCTCGTTCCGCGCCTCGTTCACGACGCCGCCTCCCCCTCGTCCCTCACGTGCCCGGCCCCGTCCGGCCGTCGGACACCCCGCGCCCGGGGCCCGCCTGGCCCGGCACCCGGGGAACCGCGGCGAACAGCTCGGCCGCGGCCTGCTGGTAGCGCAACACCGCCTGCTCGGCGGCGCGCAGGTCGCAGGGCGCGCTCCACAGCATCCGGCGCGCCTTCTCGTACCGTTCGACCAGCAGCGGATCCTCCGCCAGGCCGTGCCGGGCGACCTTCGCCCGGTACGCGTCCAGCCGCCCGCGCAGCTCGGCGCGGACCGCGAGCGGCGCGGTCACCGCGGTCAACGACTCGCGGGCGCGCAGCAGTTCGTCCTCGGCCTTCTGCTCCAGCGACTCCAGCAGTGGGGACAGGCGGTGCCACTGCGCGTGCCGGCGGTACTCCGCGGCCGTGGAGAGCTGCTCCTGGAGCGCGGTCGGCGGGCCGCTGACCACCGGCACCTCCGTCGCCGCGATCTTCGCCAGCACCTCGCCGCGCGCGGTGCGTGCCTCGGCCAGCGTGCGGTCGGCGCGCGACAGCACGTCCCGCAGCCGCACGATGCGCTTCTCGGCGTCCTGCCGCACCGTCAGGACCGCGTCGATCTCCCGCCGCACGTCCTCCAGGGCGCGCGCCTCGCGGTCGTAGACCGTGGTGTCCGGCCGCCCCCCGCCGGGGGCGGAACTGCCCTCCGCGGGCGTCCAGAACGCCAGCGGGTCCGACACCACCTGCTCGCGCAGCCGGGTCAGGGTGCGGGTGATCCGCTCCAGGTCGTCGCCGGCCGGGTGCTCACCGGGGCGCACGCCCACGGAGTGCGCCAGCTTGCGGGTGCGACCCAGTTCGGCGGCCAGCAGGTCGATCCGGGCGGGCAGCGCCGACCAGACGGCGTCAGCCGTGACCACGGTGTCCAGAGAGGACGCGTACAGCTCGTTCATCCGGTCCACCAGTGCGGCCAGCGAGTAGCGCACGCTCAGCACCCCGCTCCCGGCCCCGCCCCCGCCGGACGGCGTGGGGGCGCCCGCGACGGCCGCGGCCGACCCGGCGAGCGTCACGCACTCGCCGCGCAGCAGGTGGGTGAGGTCCACCAGGTCCTCGCGGCTGGACCAGCGGCGGCGGGCCCGGATGTCGCGGGCGGTGCGCAGGGCGTCCGTGTAGGCGTCGAAGTACGTCCACAGCAGCGTGATCGCCGCCTCGGTGGCCGCCCAGCGCTCCGCGGTCAGACCGGTGAGCCGGGCGCCCTCCAGGAGCCGTCTGCCCGCGTGGTCCTGCAGGGCGAGGAGCGAGGTCTCGATCGCCTCGTGCTCCGCGCCGAGCCGGGCCAGCGCACGGTCCACCTCGTCCCGGTCCAGCACCGGTCCGGGAGACTCCGAGTCGCCCATCGATCACCTTTCGCTGCGGGTCGGTCGTGGCGGGTGGCCGGCCGGCCGGTTCGGGCCGACCGAGTCCGGTCGTGCGCGCGGCCTCGTCATGAGGCCGTCTCCTCGTGGGCCCGTGTGGGCGGGCGTGGCGGTCCGTGTCGTCGTGGAGGTCCGTGTTCGGCGTGGCGGTTGGTGTTGGACGTGGTGGTTCGTCTCGTCGTGGGGGTCGGTCTCGTCGCTGTACCGGGTCCTTCGACGGGTCGGTCCGGGCGGCTGTCGGTTGTCGGCTGTCGGTCGTCGGTTGCCGGGCGGGCGTACGGGGGCGGTCGTGCTCGTGCGGTCGTGCTCGTGCGGTCGTGTTCGGGCGGTCGTCGTCGGGTCGTGAAGCGGGCCTTCTCGTCGGGCTCGTCGGGCTCGTCGGGCGGTGGCTCTCGTCGTGCGGTCGGTGCGGTGGTCCGGGCGGGCGGGTCCGTCGGGGCCGCTGCCGGTCCGGGGCCTCAGTCCGTGCGCAGGTACGCCGGTGCCGGGGGCTCCGACTTCGATGAATCCCCGCCCAGTGTCGCCGACAACCATGTGTCGTACGAGTCCTGCCATCCCCCCGTGGTGTCCTCGCGGAAGTCCACCAGGATCCGGTTGACCCGGCGCACCAGGTCGTTCGCGTCCTTCTTCATCGCCACGCCGTAATACTCGGTCGTGAAGGCGTCACCCTTGAGCTCGACCGTCGGGTCCTGGGCGGCCTGACTCGCCGCGAGGGCCGCGTCGGTGACCACCGCGTCGACCTCGCCGAGCTGCAACCGCACCAGGCAGTCGAGCTGGTTGGGGACCGTGGTGCCGATGTCCGCGGACCGCGGGAGCAGGCCCGCTTCCTGGTCCGCCGCCAGCTTCGCGTACGCCGTGGAACCCGTCGCCGTGCAGATCTTGCGGTCCGCGAGCGTGGAATACCCCTTCACGGGCGAGGACTTGGGGGCCAGAACCTGCTGCCCGGTCCGGAAGTACGGGGCGGAGAAGGCCACCTCGCGGATGCGGTCGCAGTTGATGGTCATCGTCCGCACCACCATGTCCACGCGGCCGTCCTTGATCGCCGGTATGCGCTGGTCGGTGGGGATCGCCTTGAACTGCACGGCGTCCGGGTCGCCGAGTATGTCCTCGGCTATCCGGTGCACCAGGTCGATGTCGAAGCCCTCCAGCCGGGCGCTGTCCGGGCCGTTGGCGTCCCGGTACCCCCAGCGGTAGCTGTTCTGGTCGATGCCGACGACGAGCTTGCGCTTCTCGCCCGGGCGGTTCTTGATCGCCTCGATGGCGGGGCCGTCGTCACCCGAGGGGGCCAGGGTCTGCTTCTCCGGGTCCGTGCAGTCCTCGGCCGCCACGGCCTGCTCGGCCCCGGCCACCCCGCCGCCGGCCGGGCCGGCCGGCGCCCCGGACCGGGCCGGCCGGTGCGCGACGGAACCGGTGCAGGTCAGCAGCAGTGCGAAGACCAGTGCGACGACGCAGGCCGTCGCCATCGCGCCGACTCCGCCCCAGCCCCTCAGCCCGGACCGCACCCGCTGTGCGGTACGCATCGCGCCCCCTCTCACCGGTACTCCGACAGCCTGCGTCCGATGCCCAGGACCGCACCGACGGCCCCGAGCACGGCGAGCACCGCCGCGCCCGCGGGCAGCCCCGTCAACGCGTCCCGGCCGTCACCGGCCGCCCGTGCGAACTCCGACTCCTCGTGCGCGAGCGCGGCGGCCAACTGCTCGTCGACGCCGTCGAAGCACTCGCCGGTCGCGCCCTCGGCACCGATGACCATGTCCAGGGCCTGCTGGTAGTTGCCGTTCTCGTCCTGCTCGCGGGCCGCCCCGTGCCGCTTCTTCCACTCCTGCATGTTGGCGAGGGCGGCCGTGACCGGCCGGGCGCCGGCGTCGTCGTCCGCGAGGCGCCGCGCGTGGGCGAGACCCTTGCCGAGGGCGTCCATCTCGCGCCCGAAGTCGTGGTCGTAGGCGTCGACGGTGTCGTCGCCCACCTTGCGGGTCTCGGCGCCGCGGGCCACCAGGGTGAGGTTCTCGTTGCCGCGGGCCTTCAGGGAGGCGATGCGGGCGTCGTGCAGCACTTCGAGCGAACGGACGCCGTGGTTACGGGAGTCGTGGAGGCCGGAGCGGGCCAGGGTGTGGCCGACGGCCAGCCACAGCAGGATCACCGAAGCGGTCGCGGTGGCCGCCACCAGGCCGTGGTTGAGCAGGCGGTTGGTGCGCCGATAGGTGCGGTGCTGGGCCCAGGCGAGCGCCGACAGCGCGACCACGCCGAGGGCGATCGCCGCCCACGGGTAGGGAGTGGCGTCCGCGTAGTCGGCCCGCAGCCGCTGGTTCTCCGTGCGGTACAGGTCCTCCGCGGCCGGGAGCATCTCCTTCTGCATCTTCTCGTTCGCGTACCGCAGGTAGGCACCGCCCACGGGGTAGCCCTGGCGGTTGTAGGTGCGGGCGCGCTCCACCAGACCCTTGTACTCGGGCAGCAGGCGGTTGAGTTCGGTGATGGTGGCGGCCGACGGGGAGTCGGGGTCGGAGTTGGCCGCCGCGTTGACCAGCTTGGCCGCGGCCGTGCGGATGTCCCGCTCGTAACGCTCGCGGGTGGCGGCGGTCTCCTGCCCGCCCGCCAGGAAGCCGCTGGAGGCGGCGGTGTTGGCGTCGGCGAGCGAGCGGTAGATGTCGGCGGCGTCCGAACTGAGCGGCTGACTGCGGTGCAGGACGTCGTCCGCGGCGGCGGCCCGCTCGGTCATCTGCCACGCCGAGACCGCGCCGAAGGCGAGGACCAGGGCGGCCAGCACGGCGCCGATGATGCGCAGCCGGCCCGGCTCGGTGGTGGCGGCCCTGCGCAGGCGCTCGGCGCCCTCGGCGAACGCGGAGCGCCGGACGGCCGGCGGCGGGGACGCCGGGCGGGGCCGGACACCGCCCGGGGGCGGAGGCTGACCGGGGACGGCGGGCAGGCCGGGCACGGGCGGGCCGGGCGGGTGCGGGGAGGGTGCGGCGGGCAGCGAAGTGCCCGGCGCTGCCGTGCCGCCGTCCGGCCTCGGTGTCACTGCTGACCTCCCCCTGGTCATCCGTCGCGGCAAGTATCGCTGCCGGGACCGTCATCCGCACCGGGTGTGACGCGATCTTGATGTGATTGCAGCGCCCTTGTCGGATTCTCCCCCGGTGACCGGCCCGGCCGCGGTCCCTTTTCCCCTCCCCGGAAACACGTCCGGGGACGCGCTGTGGTTCCCGCGACACGCCGCGCGGAGGCGGAAACCGTCGGCAGCGTCCGACATCGGCGCCCCGGTGCCCCTCCTCCCGTAACGGCCCCTCCCGTGACACACCTCTCCGTACGCTCCCCTCCATACGCGCCCACCCCCGTACGCGCCCACCCCTGTACGCCTCACCATGCCGCGCACGCGCCCCCCGCGCCACAAGCCCCGGTGCCCCTACGCCCCGTAGTGCGCCCGCAGGCGCCGCCGGGCCGAGGGCGGGGCGCCGAGCCGGTCCAGGGCCAGGAGGGCGGCGCCCAGGACCGGGGGCGCGGTGACGACCCGGGGGACCGCCTTCGGGGCGCGCTCGGCGAGCAGGGCGTGGATCCGGTCGTCGAGCCGGGGGTGCCGGGCGGCCAGCACGCCGCCCCCGAGGACGACGGGCGTCTCCTCGCCGAGGAGACCGAGCCGGTCCAGTGCCACGGTCGCCATTGCCACCACCTCGTCGGCCTGCCGGTCGACGAGGGCCCTCGCGACGGAGTCGCCGCCGGCCGCCGCGGTGAACAGCACGGGCGTCAACTCGTGCCGCCGTGACGGTGGCAGACGGTCCAGGTGCAGGGCCTCGATGAGCTCCGGCATGCCGGCCAGACCGAAGTGGGCGGGCAGGGCATCCGCCAGGACGGTGGGGGAGCCGCGGCCGTCGTGGGCCCGCGCCGCGTACCACAGCGCCTCCTCCGCGAGCCCCCAACCACCGCCCCAGTCACCGGAGATGCGACCCAGCGCCGGGAAGCGGGCGGTGCGGCCGTCGGGCAGCATGCCGACGCAGTTGATCCCCGCGCCGCACACCACGGCCACGCCCCGGGGTTCGGTGACCCCGGCGCGCAGGACCGCGAAGGTGTCGTTGCGGACCTCGACGGAGTCGCCCCACGCCCGTTCCCGCAGCGCGGCCGCCAACCGCTCCTCCTCCACCGGGAGATCGGCGTTGGCCAGGCAGGCCGAGACGTGGGACACCGCGCGCACGCCCGCCGCGGCGAGGGCCCGCCCGACCGTCCCGGCGAGCGCGTCCACGGCGGCGGTCACGCCCACGGCGGGCGGACGGAATCCCCCTCCCCGTGCCGTGGCCAGCACCTCCCCGCGGCCGGTCAGGACGGCCACGTCCGTCTTGCTGTTGCCGGCGTCGACGGCGAGGACGGGGGCCCGGACGCCGTCCCGCGCGTCGGCCCCGGCGTCCGTACCCGGGCGGCCGGCCCCGGCGTCGCCGTCCGTGCCGGTGTCGGCGCCCGCGTTCAGGCCCACGCGAGGTGCTCCCGGTTGTGGGCGATCAGATCGTCGGTGAGCCGCTCGGCGTAGGCGTACTGCCCGACCAGCGGGTGGGCGAGGAGCGTGCGGAAGACCCGCTCCCGGGACCCGTCGAGGGCGGCTTCCAGGGCGAGTTCCTCGTATGCGGTGACGCCGGCCATCAGACCCGCGAACAGCGGGTCCACGGACGGCACCGGCAGCGGCACCGGTCCCTTCGGGCCCACCGCCGCCTGCACCTCGATCACCGCGTCGTCGGGCAGGAAGGGGAGCGTGCCCTCGTTGAAGGTGTTGACGGCCTGGTAGGGGCTGCCCGCGCCGCCCAGCAGGGCTGCCGCCAGGTCCACCGCGGCCTCCGAGTAGTAGGCGCCGCCGCGCCGGGCCAGCAGTTCCGGTTTCTCGTCGAGGGCCGGGTCGGCGTAGAGGGCGAGCAGGCGGCGTTCCATGTCGGCGACCTCGGCCGCGCGGGAGGGCCCGGTGCGCTGCTCCCGCACCACCTCGTCGTGGGCGTAGTAGTAGCGCAGGTAGTAGGAGGGGACCACGCCCAGCCGGTGCAGCAGGGCGGCGGGCAGCCGCAGGTCCTCGGCGATCGCGTCGCCGTGCCCGGCCAGCAGACGGGGCAGCACGTCCTCGCCCTCCGGGCCGCCGAGGCGCACGCCGAACTCCCAGGTGAGGTGGTTCAGGCCCACGTGCTCCAGGTGGAGCCGGCCGGGTTCGGTGCCCAGGTGGGCGGCGAACTTCCGCTGCAGCCCGATGGCCACGTTGCAGAGCCCGACCGCCTTGTGGCCGGCGCGCAGCAGCGCGCGGGTGACGATGCCCACGGGGTTGGTGAAGTCGATGATCCAGGCGTCCGGGTTGGCCCGGCGCACCCGGTCGGCGATGTCCAGGACGACCGGCACGGTGCGCAGCGCCTTGGCGAGGCCGCCCGCCCCGGTGGTCTCCTGGCCCACGCAGCCGCACTCCAGGGGCCACGTCTCGTCCCGCATCCTGGCCGCCTGCCCGCCCACCCGCAGTTGCAGCAGCACGGCGTCGGCGCCGTCGACGGCCGCGTCCAGGTCGGCGGTGGTGGTGACGGTGCCGGGGTGCCCGTGGCGGGCGAGGATGCGGCGGGACAGGGCGCCGACCGGCTCCAGGCGGTCGGTGGCCGGGTCGACGAGGACCAGTTCGGTGACGGGGAGGATCTCCCTCAACCGGGCGAAGCCGTCGACGAGTTCGGGGGTGTAGGTCGAGCCTCCGCCGACCACGGTGAGTTTCACAGCGCGATGCCTCGCTTTCGGTGCCGGGCACACGGGGTGCCGTCGCGGGTACGGGGTCGTTCCGGGGCGGTGGCGGTCCCGGAGGAGCGGGGCGGGGAGTACGGCCGGTCGGTCCGGCTCCCTCCCGCGGGCGAGGGGACGCCGCCGACGAACGCCTTCCGCCGACGAACGCCTTCCAGGGACGAGGAGGTGAAGGGTGAGGAGGGCGGGGGCGAGGAGGTGAGGAGGGCGGGGCGAGCAGGGGGCGGGTCAGCGGGAGGTGTCGAAGACCTCGTCGCGGGTGGCGGCCAGGGCGCTCTCCAACGCGCCGCGCAGCACGGGCTGTTCCCGCACGTCGCCCACCACCAGGCGGGGTCGGGAGGCCGCCAGTTCCCCCAGTTCGGACTGGACGAGCGCGCGCAGCACCTCGCCGCCGGAGGTGAGGGAACTGCCGCTCAGCACGACGAGTTCGGGGTCGAGCACGGAGACCAGCGAGGCCAGGCCGGTGGCCAGCCGGGTGGCGTAGGCCCGCAGCAGGCGCTGGTGGCCCGGGTCGTCGGGGGCGCCGGCGGCGCGGGCCACCAGCGTGGCGGCCACCTCGGCGTACGGTCCCTCCGGTACGTCCTCCAGCCCGGCCTCGCGGGCCAGGGCGGGGACGGCCTGGGAGCCGGCGAGTTCCTGGAAGCCGCCGCTGTTGGCCCGGGTGACCTGACGGACCAGGGGCGTCCCCGGCACCGGCAGGAAGCCGACCTCGCCCGCACCGCCGGTCCACCCCCGGTGCAGACGCCCGCCGAGCACGAGGGCGGCCCCGAGCCCGGTCTCGTTCCACAGCAGGACGAAGTCCGTGTGCCCGCGCGCCGTGCCCAGCCGCTGTTCGGCCAGGGCGACGAGGTTGACGTCGTTCTCGTACTCGACGGGCATCGGCAGGGCGGCGGCCAGTTCGTCCAGCAGCGTGGGGGAGTGCCAGCCCGGCAGGTGGGAGGCGTAGCGCAGCCGGCCGGTCGTGGGGTCGAAGGCTCCCGGCGTGCCGATGACCAGCCGGTGGACGTCGGCCCGGGCCAGCCCCGCCGCCTTCACCGCGCCGTCCAGCGCGTCGGTGACCTGCCGTACGACGGGGGCCGGGGCGCGGCGCCCGGGGGCGGGCACGTCGTGCGCGCCGACGACACGGCCGGTCAGGTCGGCGACGGCGGCGCGGATCCGCTCGGGGGTGACGTCGAGCCCGGCGGCGTACGCCGCGGCCGGGTTCACCTCGTACAGCCGGGCGCCCGGCCCCGGGCGTCCCTCGGTGGTGCCGCCGGCCAGCACCAGTCCGGCCGCCTCCAGCCGCGCCAGCAACTGGGACGCCGTGGGCTTGGACAGCCCGGTCAGCTTGCCGATCCGGGCGCGGGACAGCGGCCCGTGTTCCAGCAGGAGGTCCAGGGCCGCACGGTCGTTCATGGCCCGCAGCACCCGCGGGGTGCCCGGCGTACCGGCGGTTCCTGCCATGGGTGCCACACCTGCCCTTCCTCGGCCGCCCAGCTTCGCAGCGATCGCCGCGGGGCGTCCGTCCGGGGCGGTCGGCCCGGTGGGCGGATGCCCGCGTTCACTGTTAGGAAACTTTCCTGTCGACGGAAACGTACGGGTCCGGTGCAGGGGCGTCAAGGGGGCGTGCGAAGGGCGCGCACCCCCCGCACGGGTAAGCGCGCACCCCCCCCGCACGGGTAAGGGCGGCACCCGGGAAACCCCGGGTGCCGCCCTGTCACCTGCGAGCGGGGGAGGGGCGCGCCGTGCGGCCCCCCGGCGTCACTTGGTGGTGCTCGGCGGAGTCAGCGGGGAGGCCGCGATCGACTGAGGGGAGACGGAGCTGGCGTACGCCGACGGGGGCGCGACGGCCGCGGCCGGATCGGGGCCCGGGGCCGCGTCGACCGGGGTGGTGGCACCGCCCACGATGCGGATGCCGGCCTCGTCGAAGGCCCGCTTGATGCGCCAGCGGACCTCGCGCTCCACGGTCACGGACTTGCCGGGCATCGTCTTCGCCGAGACCCGCACCACCATCGAGTCCAGCAGTACCGAGTCCAGGCCGAGCACCTCGATCGGGCTCCACAGGAGCTCGTTCCAGGGCTCCTCCTTGCTCATCTTCCCGGCGACGTCGCTCAGGACCTCCTTCACCTGGTCCAGGTCCTCGTCGGAGCGGACCGTGACGTCGACGTTGGCGGTCGCCCAGCCCTGGGAGAGGTTCCCTATCCGCTTGACCTCGCCGTTGCGCACGTACCAGATCTCGCCGTTGTCGCCGCGCAGCTTGGTCACCCGCAGGCCGACCTCGATCACCTCGCCGGAGGCCACGCCCGCGTCCACGGTGTCGCCGACGCCGTACTGGTCCTCCAGGATCATGAAGACGCCGGAGAGGAAGTCCGTCACCAGGTTGCGCGCGCCGAAACCGATCGCCACACCGGCGACACCGGCCGAGGCGAGCAGCGGCGCCAGGTTGATCTGGAAGGTGCCCAGGATCATCAGCGCGGCCGTCCCCAGGATCAGGAACGAGGCCACCGAGCGCAGCACCGAGCCGATCGCCTGCGACCGCTGGCGCCGCCGTTCGGCGTTGACCAGCAGGCCGCCCAGCGAGGTGCCGTTCACGGGCTGGTCGCCGGTGCGGGACATGCGGTCGATCAACTTGGTGATCGCCCGCCGCACGACCACTCTCAGCACCGTCGCGATCACCAGGATGAGCAGCACGCGAAGACCGATCGCGAGCCAGGTCGACCAGTTCTGCTCGACCCAGCTGGCGGCGTTCGTCGCCTGTTCCTGGGCGTCCCGGAGCGAGGGCACGGCCGGCGACGGACTCTCCGCGGGAGTCGGCGACGGGCCGTCGGCCTTGAGGACGGCGGGCACGGACACGGCAGGTACCTCCAGGTGCGCGATCTGCTGCCGGGCGGGGTCCGAGATCACGGAAAGGTCACCGGCGGGTGCAGAAGCACCACACTAACGGGGCATTGTGGGCGGATCCGGGGGTTGTGCGAAGGAGAGACCGTCCTCACCTGCGCTTGAACCGGTCACCATCCTGGGGATGCTCCGGGGTGTGGTCGAAAACACTCTCAGCCCGTTACCGGGACATGGTGGCGCATTCACCAGGCATGAGGGGAAACTGACTACGGATCGTCCCGGCGCGAGCCACGCGTCGCCGGCGTACAAGGAGGCATCCGTGCCGCATGTCCTGGTTCTCAACGCGTCGTACGAGCCACTCGGCGTCGTACCGCTCCGCCGCGCGCTCGTGCTCGTCCTCGACAACAAGGCCGTGTGCCTCGAGGAGTCCGGCGCCTACCTGCACAGCACCACCGTCACCGTCCCCGCCCCCAGCGTGGTCCGGCTCAAGCGTTTCGTCCGGGTCCCCTACCGAGGGCCCGTTCCCCTCACCCGCCGCGCCCTGTTCGCCCGCGACGGCGGCCGCTGCATGTACTGCGGCGGGGTCGCCACCAGCGTCGACCACGTCATCCCGCGCAGCCGCGGGGGTCAGCACGTCTGGGACAACGTGGTGGCGTCCTGCCGCCGCTGCAACCACGTGAAGGCCGACCGGCACCTGATCGAGCTGGGCTGGCGACTGCGCCACAAGCCGGCCCCGCCGACCGGCCTCGCCTGGCGCATCATCGGCACCGGCCACCGCGACCCGCGCTGGCTGCCGTACCTGCAGCCGTACGGCGCGGACGACGCGATGGCGCGCATCGACGGCATCTCGGCCTGACGGCCCGGCGAGGCGGTCCGGGGAGGCGGTCCGCCGACGCGGTCCGGGGATGCGGTCCGGAAAGGCGGCCCGGGTGCCCGGACGCGGGTGAGGTCGCGCGACGGCGAGGTGGTCGGTCCCTGCCACCACCGCCCGGTCCGGCGGTCGCTGTGGAGCGGTCGGCTGCCGTGCCGAGCGGCGCCGGGAAGCCGGTTCCCGACGGATCCGTCGGATCTGCCGGATCCGTCGGGCCGATGGACCCGACAGATCTGATGGACCTGATGGACCCGGCGGACCTGATGGACCTGACGGATCCGATGGACGCGAGGGACCCGGCCCGCCAGTACGGGCCCGCGAGGGAGACGGTTCCGGCGAGGCGACCGGCCCGGCGAGGGGACCGGTCTCGGGAAGGTGATCGGCCCCGGGGAGGCGACCGGTTCCCCGCCGAGCCGGTCGGTGGCCCGTCCCGCCGCCCCGCGGGACCGCCCGCCCCGTGTGACCGCCCGCCTCGATGTCCGACCGGGCCCGGCGCCGAGGCACCCCCGCGCCCCCGGGACGGGCCCCGGGCGGCCCGACCGGCACCCGACGCGGACACGGCAGGCGCCGGGGGCGGCCGCACCGGCCGCCCCCGGCCCGAGAGCACGGCCGGTGCCCCCGCGCCCCCTCTCACCCGTATCTCATCCGTACCGCAGCGCTCCGGGTTCGAGACTGCGGTGGTGCAGGGGGAGGGCGGTGGCCGCGGCCAGCAGGCACGCCGCGTAGATCCCGAGCGGCACCAGCAGGGCCGCCCACGGCACGGCGGACGCCGTCAGCACCGAGTAGCCCACGCCGATGACCAGGCCGCCGACCCCGGCCAGCAGGAGGGCGGGCGCGAGGGGCAGCGCGGTCTCCAGCAGCAGCGCCCGGTTCAGCACCGCCCGCGGCACACCGGCGGCGGCCTGCGCGGCCAGGGCCCTGCGGCGGCCGGAGAGCGACTCGGCCGTCCCCAGGGCGAGACCGCTCAGGGTGATCACCAGGGCCACCGCGATCGCCACCGCCGTCAGATCCAGGCCGGCCTGGTAGAACGCCATGTCCTGCGCATCACGGCTCTCCCGGTGCAGCAGCTCCAGCATCGACTGCCGCACCCCGACGAACCCGGTGCCGACGACCGTCACCAGCAGCACCGCGGCGTGGGTGCGCGCCGGCGCCCACGGGTCGTCGCTCAGCCGCTCGGCGGCGATCAGCGTGGCGGCCGACCGGGCCCGCCGGGCCAGCACCCGGCCCACGGCCGCGGCCGTCGCACCGGACAGCCACACCGCGCCCGCACCGACGGTCAACAGGGCGACGGCGACCTCCAGGGGCGGCTTCCAGGCCGACATCATGTCGCCCGGTGCGGGCCGCGACGTGACGGCCGCGAACAGCGCCACCGCCGCCGTCGCCAGCAGCGACAGCAGGAACAGCCGGGCCGGGCCCCGGCCCGAACGGGCGGTCACCCGGCGCACCTGGCCCAGGGGCGAGGCCACCACCCGGCGCAGCGCCAGCGCGCCGGCCGCCGCGCCCAGCACCGGCACGGCCACCGCGACCACGACGACCGCGACCCAGGCCCCGGCCGTCGGCCGATCCCAGGAGCGCAGCAGGACCACCACGGCGCACACGGTCGCCACCACGGAGCCCACCGCACAGGCCAGGCCCGTCTCCAGCGCGGCGATCCGCCGCACCTGCGCGGGCGTCGCCCCCGCCAGCCGGAGCCCGGCCAGCCGCCGGTCGCGGTGCACGGCCCCGATCCGCGCGCACTGCCCCAGGAACCCCAGCACCGGCACCAGCAGGAGCAGCAGGGCGACGACCACCCCGGAGCGGGTGCCCGGTTCGTCCAGCACCCCCGAGGCCACGGGGACGGCGTACCAGCCGTCGCCCAGGGCCGCCAGGACACCGGCGGCCAGGGCGCATCCGGTCGCCAGGGCGGCGCCGGCCGCGGTGAGCGCGATGCGCCACCCCTCCCGGCGGTCGGAGCCGCTGGTCAGCATCCAGGCCAGCCGCAGATCGGAACGGAGGGAGCCGGCGCCCGGGTGGTCACCCCGGGAGGAACGCAGGGAGCCGCCGCCCGCGCCTGCGCCCTCGGCGGAACGCGGGGAGCCGCCGCTCATGCCGTCACCCCCAGCGGGACCACGGTGCCGTCGCGCAGCTGCACCTCGCGGTCCGCGTACGCGGCCACCCGGGCGTCGTGCGTGACCAGCAGCACCGCCGTGCCCGCCTCGCGGGCGGTGCCGACCAGGGACGTCATCACCTGCTCGGCCGCGAGCGAGTCCAGGGCGCCGGTCGGCTCGTCGGCGAAGATCACCTGAGGGCCGGTCACCAGGGCCCGGGCCAGCGCGGCCCGCTGGGCCTGACCGCCACTCATCCCGCCCGGCCGCAGGTCACCCTGCCCGCGCACCCCGAAGCGTTCCAGCCACCCCCCGGCCGTCTCCCGCGCCTCGGCGCGGGTGGCGCCCCCGAGCATCAGCGGAAGGGCCACGTTGTCCAGCGCGGTCAGCTCCGGGATGAGCTGCCCGAACTGGAACACCACCCCGAACTGCGTGCGCCGCAGCTCGCTCAGCCGCTCCTCCGAGGCTTCCTCCAGCCGCTCCCCGGCATACGTCACCGAGCCCGCGTCCGGGCGGATGATGCCCGAAAGGCAGTGCAGCAGCGTCGACTTGCCGCTGCCGCTGGCGCCCGTCACCGCCACGATCTCACCGGCCCGCAGCTCGACGGAGGCGCCGCGCAGGGCCTCGGTGGCGCCGTACGTCCTGACCAGGCTGCGGGCCGCGAGGAGCGGTTCACCGCCGGGCGCGTGGCCGCCGTGACCGCCGCCGCCCGCGCCGGTCCTGTCGTCGTCCCCGTGAATCATGCTGCGTCGACCTCCGCGGTCAGGGTGGTGAGCCGGGCCGCCGTGGTGGACATCCAACGGAGGTCGGCGTCGAGGTGGTTGAGGGCGAAGTCCGCCGAGAGCACGGTCGAGAGGTCCGCGCCGGGAGCGGTCTTCACGGCAGTGAGCTCCCGCATCCGCTCCATGTGCGCGGCCCGTTGGGCGCGCAGGTAGGCGGCCGGATCGCCGCCGGACAGAATCGACACCACGACCTTGGCGAAGATCTCGTTCGTCACGAACGGCGCGGGCGGGGCGACCTGCCCGGCCCAGAGCGCCAGTTCACGTTCGCCGTGCTCCGTCGCCCGGTACATGGTCCGTTCCGGTCCGCCGTCCGACTCGGTGCCCTCGACCTCGGCCAGCCCGTCGCGGACCAGTCGTTGCAGGGTCGTGTAGACCTGCCCGTAGGCCAGTTGCCGGGCCTGCGGGAAACGTTCGTCGTGCCGTCGCTTCAGGTCGTACCCGTGGGTCGGTCCCGAGGCGAGCAGCCCCAACAGGATGTGACGGGTGCTCATGCGGACCAGTATGTACTACGTACATGTACTGAGTGAATAGTTCCGCGGGGAAAGGGGAGAACCGAGAACCGCACGGAAGCGCACGGCTGCGCGGAAGCGGACGGCTGCGCGGAAGCGCACGGCCGCACGGAAGCCCTCCGGGCAGAGTCGGGCCGGCGGACACGCCCGCCCCGGTCCGGCTCGGCCCGTCCCCGCCCTGTCCGCCCCCGCCCGGTCCGCCCCGGCTCGGTCCCGGTCCGGCTCGTTCCCCGTCCGGCTCGGTCCCGGCCCCGTCGCCCGCCTGCGCACGGAGCGGATGCCGCACGGCGCCACCGTGCGGGCGCGGCGCCCGCGGGCACCGGTTACGGCCCGGCGGAGCGCGCCGGCCCGCCCGGCGGAGCGGCCCGGGGCCGCGGGCCCGGGGTGCGTGGCCCGGGCCACGCGAGCCGACGTCCGCGCCCCGGCCCGCCGCGCGGGCGCGTCGGCCGGCGGACGCGTCGGCCCGAGGGCGCGGCGGCCCGAGGGTGCGTCAGCCGCCCCCGCCCGCCTGGCCCGCCTCCGCCGGTGCCCCGGACGTCTCGCCGCCCCGACGGTCCTCCCGGTCCTCCCCGCCCGGACGGGCACCGCCCTCGCGGTCCCCGCCCTCGCGGTCCCCGCGATCGGCACGGCTCGCGCGGTCCTCACCGTCCGCGCGGCCTCCCTGCTCCGCGACCGCGTACGCCTCCACCGACCACAGCGAATAGCCGTACGGCGTCGCCCGCTTGTCGCCCTGGACGCGGACGTGGCGCACGTCCCGCTCGTCCATCCGGACCGTCTCCCGGCCGCCGCGCCCGTCGCGCACCGTGGCCGCGTCGCGCCAGCGGCGGCCGTCCGGGGAGACCTGGATCCGGTACGCCGACGGGTACGCGTCCTGCCAGTGCAGCTCGACCCGGCCCAGCCGCACCGGCCGCTCCAGGTCGACCTGCCACCACGCGCCGTCCTCCGCCGGCGAGGACCACCGCGTCTTCGGGTCGCCGTCGTTCGCCGCCGAGGCCGGGAAGTCGGGCGTCTCGTCGGCCGAGGACCGCGCCCGGCCGGTACGCGCCAGGTCCGGGCCCGCCGTGGGCGGCACCCCCCGCACCGTCAGCGTGCGGCTCACCCCGCCGAAGCCGAGCCGGACCTCGTACGAGCGGGACGGCGTGCCGGACTTCACGGTCACCTCGACGGGCACCGCCACGGTCCCGCCGCGCGGCACCCGCAGCGGGCCCTCGGGAACCCGCACCTCGACGTCCTCGGGCGCCTCCACCGTCACCCTGCCGCGCACGTCGGCCGGGCGCAGGGACCCCAGGGTGGCGGTGAGCCGCTCGGTACGGCCGATGTCGGCGTCGGCCCGGTCACCGGGCAGTTCCAGGGACACGGCGGGCGCGTCCGCGTACCAGGGCACCAGGTGCCGCACGCGGTTCCCGTCCGCCCCGGTGACCCGCACGGCGTCGGCCCGCCGGTCCGCGCGCAGTTCCGTGGCGCCCGACCGGTCGAGCGGCCCGAGCCGCCGCCAGCCCTCGCCGGGGACGCGCAACTCCACGGCGCCCTCGGTACCGGGGTCGGCCAGCACCGTCACGGTGCTCACCGCGCGGGCCCGGGGCAGCCGCAGCACCCGGTCACCGGACGCCTCCCCGGGCCGGGCGGGCGGCTCCTGCCCGATCCCCGCCCACGTCCCGTACGCCTTCTGCGCCCGGCTCAGGAACGGGTCGAGGACCCCCTTGCCGACCGTCACCCGCGCCGCCTCCAGCCGGGCCCGCTCCCGGCCCAGTTCCCGGTACGCGGCCCAGGCGGCCCCCGCGTCCCCGGCGTCCTGCGCGCGCAGCATGTCCAGCGCCGCGGTGCCGGCGGCGCCGTAGCGGGCCAGCTTCTCCGTCCACGGCCCGGTCTCCGCCCCGAGCGGGGTGTCCGCCAGCCGCTCCGGCACCTCGCGCAGCACCGCGAAGGCGTCACGCAGCCGCTTCTCCGCCCGCGCCCCCCGCTCACCGCCCTCGGCGCGGGACGCCCAGAACTCCTTCAGCAGCGGCCGCAGATACGCCGACTCCTCGGCGCCGAGCACCGACGACGCGCCGTTGCGGGCGAGCGCCGCCACCGCCTCCTCGCGCTCCGGGTCGCCGCCCGCCAGGTCGGCCATCGCGGCCTTCCAGGACTCCTGCGGGCGGTAGGCGCGCGGGTTCCAGGCGAAGTCGGCGGCGGTGAACAGCGGGATGCGGGACGCCTGCGGCTGCTCCATCGCGTTGGCCAGCAGCGCGGCCGAACCGGCGGCGACGGCCGGCTCGCGGCCCTGGTAGGGGCCGAGGAAGATCCGGCCGGGGGCGTAGTCGTTGACCGGGTAGTTGTCCATGGTCACCAGCGGGTGCCCGAACACCTGCTTGGCCTCGGCCAGTTCGCCCCCGGTGATGGTGCGCGGGACCACCCCGACGCCGGTCCACGCCACCTCCACCCCCGACGCCAGCCGGTCGGCCAGCGCCCGACGGTAGGCGGTCGAGCCGTCCTCGTAGAACTCGGTCGGCATCAACGACAGCGCGGGCGCCTGCGGATGACGGTCCGCCAGGTGACGGGCCACCGCGTTCGCCACGTGCGCCTGCGCCCGCGCCGCCGCCTCGGGGCCGGAACCGAACCGGTCGGCGTCCTCCCCGCAGTGCCACTCGGTGTAGCTCACGTCCTGGAACTGGAGCTGGAACGCCCGGAAGCCCAGCGCCCACATCGCGTCCAGCTTGCGCGTCAGCGCCCGCAGGTCGGCGTCCGAGGCGAAGCACATCGCCTGCCCCGGAGCCACCGCCCAGGCCGGTGTGACGTGGTTGCGCGCGGCCCGCTCGGTCAGCTCCCGGAACTCCGCGCGCCGCTCCGCCGGGTACGGCTCCCGCCAGCGCGCCTGCCGGTAGGGGTCCTCGCCCGGCGCGTACAGGTAGCGGTTCAGCTTGGTGCGGCCCATGAAGTCGAGCTGGGCCAGCCGCTGCCCGTGCGTCCACGGGGTGCCGTAGAAGCCCTCCGTGACCCCGCGCACGGCGGTCGCCGGCCAGTCCCGCACGGTGACGGCGCGGAAGCGGCCGTCGGGGCGCAGCAGCGTGCGCAGTGTCTGCACGGCGTGGAACAGCCCGTCCGGTCCCGCCCCGGTGGCCGTCACCCGGCCGTCACCGACGGTCAGGGTGTAGCCGCCCGAAGGGAGGGAGCGCAGTGGATCGTCGGACTGTCGGTGCGCGCCCAGCCGCACCACGAGCGCCCCCTCGGGCACCGGTGCGCCGGGGGCCGTGAACCGGCTCGCGCCCGCCCGCCGCAGCAGCGCGCGCACCGCGTCGAGCGCCGCACCGTCCGTCCCCGCGCCGGCCACCACCGCCACCTCCTCGGTGACCGCCACCGGCGCCCCGTTCGCCCGCAGCTCCTGCGGACGCGGCCATACCGACGGCTCCGTGCCCCTGGCGTCCGGGTCCCGCTCGGCATCCGGCACCGACGTCGCCGCGGGATCCTGCGGGGCCGCCCCCGCCGGAAGCGCACCCCCCAGGGACCCGGCGACGACGGCGACCGCGAGAGCGAGCGCCGTCCTCCCACGCCGCAGCTGCACAGACTCCTCCTGTTGTGCTCGACGGACCCGGCCGACGGAACGGCCGGCCCCGGGACCCGCACACGGCCCGGCCCGGGAGCGTCCCGGCGGCCCCGAGAGCCGACCGCCACCCGCCGCGCCCGGCACCTCGGCCGCCCGGTCACACCCACCGCCGTCCCGCCGGCTCCGGCACCCCGACCGCACGGCGACCGTCCACGCGCCCACCACCGCACGCGTTGCCCGGCCACCGCGACCGTGACCAATTCGTTGTGAAGCAGCCCGAGCCCACCATTCCCGTGGTGAGGGTGTCAACGACAGGGGGCGATGTGCCGAGTTTGTCCGCCGCTCACGGTGGGGTACGGAAACAAAATGTGAGCAGGACCACGTTGTACGGATTGGTGCGTCTGCTTTCGCGGCCCCTGGGTAGGGGCTGCGGGACGACCACCCCGCGCCGGTGCCCTCCGGCAGGAAGAACGACCGCACGCCCAGGCCCGACCAGGAGGTTCTCCGTGGCCGCACCCGCCTATGTCCCCGCTCCCTCTCCCGCTCTGTCCAAACCCGGGGCGGACCGGCCCGCCGCATCCGCCGACCTCATGGATCCCTGGGATTCCTGGGACGACCCCTGGGACGAGGAACCCTGCGTCTTCAGCGCCGAGACCACCGGCACCGAACTCCCGCTGACCAGCGAGCCCCCGCTCCCCGACGCCGAACCCTTCACCAGCGAGCCCCCGCTCGCCGACGTCGGCCCCCTCTCCAACGAGACCGACGACAGCACCGACCCCTCCGGACTCGACGCCCCCGATCCGTCCGGACTCGACAGCACGGACCCCTCCGGACTCGACGCGTTCCCGGCCCAGTACCGCCCGGAGGCGTAGATGGGCGCGCCCGGACCGGCCGACCACCCGTCCGAGGAGCTCGCCCGGCTCGCCGCCCTGCACGGCGTCGCCACCTCCTACCGGCCCTCACCGGACCGCACCGTCACCGCCTCGGGGACCGCCGTGGTCCGCGCGCTGGCCGCCCTCGACGTCGACGCCCGCACCCCCGACGCCGTGCGGGCCGCGCTCACCGCCCGCGAGGAGGAACTGCGGACCCGGCTCCTGCCCCCGACCGTCGTCGGCCGCGGCACCGCCACCCCGCCCGCCCTCGCCGCCCTGCCCGACGGCACCCGCCTGCACATCATCACCGAACAGGGCGACACCCGCACCGACGCCGACCACCTCCCGCCCGGCGTGCACCACGTCATCGCCACCGCCCCCGACGGCCGCACCGCCCACGCCCACCTGATCGTCGCCCCGCCCCGGCTGCCCACACCCCCCGGGCGCACCCACGGCCTCATGGTCCAGGTCTACTCCCTCCTCTCCCGGCGGTCCTGGGGCATGGGCGACCTCGGAGACCTCCGCGAACTCGCCGGCTGGGCCGGCCGCACCCTCGGCACCGGCTTCCTCCAGGTCAACCCCCTCCACGCGGCCGTCCCGGGCACCCCCACCGACCCCTCCCCCTACCGGCCCTCCTCCCGCCGCTTCCCCGACCCCGTCCACCTGCACGTCGAGGACATCCCCGAGTACGCCCACCTCGACGACCAGGACCGGGACCGGCTCCGCACCCTCCTCGACCGCGCCGCACGCCTGCGCGACGCCGTCCTCCACCAGGACGCGCACATCGACCGCGACGCCGTCTGGGACACCAAGCGCGAAGCCCTCGAACTCGTCCGCCGCGTCCCCCTCGGCCCCGGCCGCCGCGCCGCCTACTGCGACTTCCTCGCCGCCCAGGGCCGCCCCCTGGAGGACCACGCCACCTGGTGCGCCCTCGCCGAACGGCACGGCCCCGACATGCAGCGCTGGCCCGCTGCCCTGCGCGACCCCCGCTCACCGGGGACCGACCGCGCCCGCCGCGACCTCATGGACCGCGTCGACTTCCACACCTGGCTCGCCTGGCTCACCGACGAACAGCTCACCACCGCCCAGCGCACCGCCCGCGAGGCCGGCATGCCCCTCGGCATCGTCCACGACCTCGCCGTCGGCGTGCACCCCGGCGGCGCCGACGCCTGGGCCCAGCAGGACCACTTCGCCACCGGCATGTCCGCCGGAGCGCCCCCCGACGCCTTCAACGCCCGCGGCCAGGACTGGGGCCTGCCCCCGTGGCGCCCCGACCGCCTCGCCGCCTCCGGCTACGCCCCCTTCCGCGACCTCCTGCGCGCCCTCTTCCGCTACGCAGGCGCCCTGCGCATCGACCACGTCATGGGCCTCTTCCGCCTCTGGTGGGTCCCTGAGGGCCACCCGCCCACCGAGGGCACCTACGTCCACTACGACGCGGACGCCATGCTCGCCGTCCTCGTCCTGGAGGCCTCCCGCGCCGGCGCGCCCGTCATCGGCGAGGACCTCGGCACCGTGGAGCCCGGCGTCCGCGAGGAACTCCGCAGCCGCGGCGTCCTCGGCACCTCCGTCCTCTGGTTCGAACGGGACTGGGAGGGCGACGGCCGCCCCCTCCCCCCGGACCAGTGGCGCGCCGACTGCCTCGCCACCGCCACCACCCACGACCTCCCGCCCACCGCCTCCCGCCTCACCGGCGACCACGTCGAACTCCGCGACCGCCTCGGCCTCCTCACCCGCCCCCTCGCCGTGGAACGCTCCGAGGCCGCCGCCGACGTCACCGAATGGCTCGACCTCCTCGCCCGCCTCGGCCTCCTCCAGGGCACGGCCGGCAGCGGCGACCCCTCCTCCGAGGAAGCCCGCGTCCAGGCCCTCCACCGCTACCTGGTCCGCACCCCGGCCCGCATGATCGGCGTCTGGCTCCCGGACGGCATCGGCGACCGCCGCCCCCAGAACCTCCCCGGCACCTGGGACCAGTACCCCAACTGGCGCCTCCCCATCGCCGACCCCACCGGCCGCCCGGTCACCCTGGAGGACCTCACGTCCTCCCCGCGCCTGCGGGCGCTGATCGACGCGGTGCGCACGGACATGGGCGCCGCCGCGGATGTCGGTGCCGGTGCCGGTGCCGGTGCGGATGCGGATGCCGGTGCGGATGCCGGTGCCGATGTCGCGTCCGGCACCGACACCGGCGGGGCCCGCCCATGACCCCGGCGCCCACCGCGTCCACCCCGTCCACCGCCCCCACCAGCACCGCAACCCCGTATGGCACCCCGGGCGCGCGGCCCCGGAACGCGTTCGCTACCTTTTGCACCGTGGACAAGACGAACGCCCTGCGCGCCGGCGCCCTGGCAGCCGGTACGACGCTGATGATGCTGCTCATGACGTCCCCCGCGCTCGCGCTCACCCGCGACGACGGTGACGACCCCGGCACGGGCCTGAGCGTCATCGAGACGCTGGGCCTCTACGTCGCCGCTCCGATCGTGCTCTTCCTCGTCATCGCCGGCCTGGTGATGGTCCTGGACAAGTCGCACAAGCAGAAGGACGTGACGAGCTCCAACATCGACACCGCGACGCAGACCGAAGCCAAGGCCTGACGGCCCGACCGGCCGACTGCCGCCCCGGGGCACCGCCTCGGGGGCGACCTGCGACTTCCGGGGCGCCGCTCCTGCCTGAGGGTGGGAGCGGCGCCTTTGTGTGTGCGCTCCCTTCCGTAGCCGATGCTGTGCCTACGTGCTGGAGCAGCGGACTTTCAATCCATTGGTTGTGGGTTCGAGTCCCACAGGGCCTACCGGTGGCGGGGGAGGCAAAGGGCCTCTGACTTGCGAAGAAGGGCCCCGGCCAGCTTCGGCTGGCCAGGGCCCTTGGAGGTTTCGGTGCGGTGGTCCCACGGCGGTGGCCTTGCTCGGGCGTCGGAGCGGGCCGGTTCGTCCTTGCTGAGGAGGGACTGCCGGCCCCGTTCCTGAAGCACGCGGATTCAGGCCCGCACGCGTGCGTGGGTGCCTGGGCGCCGGCGACACTCGCGGGGCCGATCCACAGGACGCGAGTCCACTGCTGCCCGCAGTAGAGCCAGCAGACCCCGTCGACCCATTCGTTGCCGTCGTCCGTGGCTGCTGGTGCGGGCAGCCCTCGGCGGGCGAACTCGGCGATCCCGGGGATCACCCTGTGCTGTAAGGCGACTTCCGTAAGCATGGCTTGTCCGCCTTCTTGATCAACGGCCCTGGGCCACCGAGCACGCGTCCCCCTGCTTCTCGGCGTCGGAGAACAGGAGGGTGGGCTCGGCGAGGATGTTGCGGCCGGTCTCGCTCTTGTAGATCTCGTCGACGCTGCCGAACCGGGCTTCGGAGTAGTCAAGGTCCAGAAGGGCGGCGGCCTGTCGGACCGACGCCTCGTCGGGCCCCTCGATCTCCAGGAACGTGGGGAGGTCGGGCCAGGTGTCGAAGTCGAAGGCGACTTCTCCCAGGCGCCACTCCTCGCGGTAGTTCTCCTGGAAGCGGACCTCGGTGAGGCCGACCCGGCGCAGAATGTCGGCCATGGCGTGCAGGTCGGTGACCTCGGTCTCGATCTCCTTGGTGCCGTCGATCGTGGTGGCGTCGGTGACCTGCTTGAGGGTGATCGTCGAGCGGTTGCCCTCGTTCCGCAGGCGGAGCCATGTCCCTCCGTCGAGGGCGTCGTTCTCGAAGATCTTGCGAGTGAGAAGGGTGCGGGGCAGCGCCTGGACGGCGCCGAGGGCGGTCAGCTTGGCCTGCAGGCCGGCGGCGTCGACGGCCAGGAACTTCGCCTCGTACTCGTGCTTCATGGGCCCTTCTCTCAGAAACGGTGGATGGGGGTGGACGAACGGGCCGCCAAGAGCAAGCCCATGCGGTGGGTGTGGTCGTGCAGCTGGCCGACGTGGGGCCGTTCGGTGAACTCGTTCGTGCGCAGGGTGAGCAGGACATCCCAGTCACCGAGGAAGTGATGGCGCAGGCGCTCAGGGGAGGTGTAGTGCTCCACCAGGTGGTGGCGTCTTTCGACGGGCATCATGAACTCCGCGCCGAACACACCGCCCGGACGGACCAGGCGCTGCATGCGGTCGACGAACTCGGCGAGCGGGCGGTGGTGGTTGGCACTGTAATGCCATGAGCAGCTCGTCCAGACCGCCTCGCACGGCACGTCCAGAGGTTCGCCCTCAAGGAAGTCCTCCTCCACCACCTGGACACGGGCATGAAGTTCTTCGAGCTTCAGTCGATCAATCAGGCCCATCGCGTGCGCCTCGCTGTCACCCGGGAGACGGACATCCCCTCCGTGCAGGGCGAGCGCGTCGCGTTCGATGGCGACGACGCGGTATCCGGCGGCGGCGAGAGGCAGGACGAACTTGCCGTCGCTCGCGCCGACGACCGTGACGGTGGCGTCAGGGGCGACGCGTTCCCGCAGGGTGGCGAGGAACTGAGGGAAGAAGGTGAGGGTGTGCTCCCACAGGCTCCGTGTCTGCATGGGAGTGCGCTCCTTGCGTATCGGTGGCGGTGATCACGCGGAGAACCTCTCCGGGGCTGAGCCCCGTGGTGTCGATGCGATGCATCGGGAACGTGGCGTAGGCGTCCATCACTTGGTCCGTGACGGTTTCGACCAGCGCGTCCCATCGCGATGTCGGCTTGTTCCGCGCGGCGAGGCGGCGCCGGCGTTCGTCGTCGGCGCAGACGAGGTGGTAGGCGACAGGCTTGGGCAGCCAGGCCGGCAGAGTGACGCCGAGGCGGGCGCCCAGAGCGCGGTGGCTGGCCAGGCACCGGGCGAAGTAGCTCTCCACGACGACCGGGACGCCGTCTTCGAGGTGGTGCTGGATCTCGTCGGCCGCGGTGAACAGTGCGGAGAGGTACAGGCACATCCGTGCATCGACGTTGGTCCGCTTGTCCACCTCGTGTCTGAGGGGCTGGTACAGGGCAGGCACGGTGGGGACGAGGACGGCTTCGCGGGCAGCAGCGAGCATCGGTGCGATGGTCGACTTGCCGGTGCCCCGTAAGCCTTCCAGGCTCTCGAATCGCGGGTGGTCAGGCACGGCCGTACACCACGTCCGGTACCGGGCGCGTGAGTTCGTCCGTGGCGGAGGGCCTGTGGACGATGCGGTTCTCAGTCTTCTCGTACCAGAACGCGTGGGAGTCCTTGCCCACGGCCTTGCAGGACATGGTCAGCGCACCGCGTGGGTCGGCCTCGATCCGGTCGATCTCGCGAGGCCCACCGGATGGTGCGCAGACCTCCGGGGCGCCGTGCCCGGAGAGGTCCTCGTCGACGATCACCTCAAGGGGCAGCTCGGCCGCCGCGAGCTCTTCGCGGAGCCGGCCGTAGGCGGCCGGGTCGGTGACCAGAAGCTCGGGGTGCTCCCGGGCGTTGCCGACCGGACGCAGGTGGTGGAGCTTCAGTTGCTGGACGCCGAACTGCGCCAGGACGCGGGCGAGGGGAAGTACCTCGCCGATGTTCCGTGAGGTCACGGTCATGGTCGCGCCTGTCGGAACCCCGAGGTCCCGCGCCAGACTGAGCGAGCTGAGGGCGCTCTGATAGCTGCCGTGCTTGCGGATGCCGTCGTTGGTCGAGCCGACACCCTCCAGGGAGACCCGGAGCAGGTCCAGGTGTGGAGCGATCTCGGTCAGACGGCGCTCGATCCGGTACCCGTTGGTGCAGATCTCGACGCGTTGGCCCAGTTCCTCCTTGGCGTGGCGAACGACCTGAGGGAGATCCCGGTGGACGAATGGCTCCCCGCCGAGCAGGGTGACGGCCTCCGTGCCGTACTCGTCTCGCATCAGGGTGAGCAGGCTTGCGGCTTCGTCGGCGGTGAAGGCATCCGCGTATTGAAGCCGCTTGCCGTGGAAGCAATGCAGGCACGTGAAGTTGCAGCGGTACAGCAACTGCAGGTAGAGCATTCGGATCTTCCTGATCCCGGTGACTTCCCCGATCACATGGGCTCCTTCGGCCGGCTGCCTGGTGGGAACCCGATGGTGGCCGCCTTCCCGGGGACCTCGTCACCGCGTTCGGGGACGATCCGAGGACGTCCTGGGACGTTTTCCGCGACCTGCGAACGACTCCAGGATGCTGAGAACCCGCTTCGTGTCCGACAGGTCGGGCAGGACCTCGGGGGCGCCGGCGGCGGCCAGTTCCTCAGGACTGTGGATGCCGGAGGCGACCGCGACGATCCCGGAACTCGTGGCCAGGGCGGCCTCCACATCGCGGGGAGTGTCCCCCACCAGGACGGCGGGCACGTCGGCCGGAACGCCACGAAGCCGCTGTACGCGCTCGCGGGCGACCGCGACAAGCTCAGGTCGGAGCTCGGCGTCCGCTCCGTAAGCGCCGACCGACAGGTCCAAGAGGGGGTCGAGGCCGAAGGCGGACAGCTTCACACGTGCGTTGGCGGCGATGTTGCCGGTCAAGACAGAGGAAACCCAACCGCTCTGCACGGAAGCGGCCTTCAGCGCCTCATGGACTCCTGGCAAGGTCGTCCCGCGCAAGCGCAGGTCGCCCAAGCGCTCCTGCCCCGCCTGGACAAGGGCGGCCTCGATGGAGGGCCATTCAGGTACGGGCAGCCCGTCGCGAAGGAACATGTCGCGCATGATCAGTCGATCCGTACGCCCCTCGGTGCGCGCCGGCCCCGTCGGCGCGCGTCCCGACAGGGTCGAGAAAGCAGCGGCGTAGATCTCCTTGCTCACCCCCGCGTTCTCGATGAGGGTGTGGTCGATGTCCCACAGGACGATGAGCTCCATGGCGCCAGCGTAGGCAGTCGGCGGCGCTGGGCTTCCGTGACAACGTCCCGTAACGTCCTTGCGCGATCACGCAGTGCGCCGCTTCCATTATTTCTGTGAACGACCGACTGCACTCCGTGCTCGCACAACGCGGTGTCTCGCCCGAATTGCTCGCTGAACTCTGCGAGGTGGACCCCAAGACGGTGAGCCGATGGCTGGGCGGGCGGGTTCCACGCGCACGGCATCGCTTCCGCGTCGCCCGCCACCTGCGCGTGGAAGAGACCTTCCTCTGGCCGGCGCCGCCTCGACGATCCGACCGGTCGCATGAGGGGTTGGGCGCCGAGCTGGTCGGCACCTATCAGAACCGGGCCAGCGTGCCGCGGGACGTCTGGCTCTCGCTGCTGCGAGAGGCGCAGCACGAGATCAGTGTCCTCGTCTTCTCCGGCACGTTCTTCGCGCAGTCCAACCCGCATGTCGCCAAGATGCTCTCCGAGCGCGTTGCCCAGGGCGTCCGGGTGCGCCTGTGCTTCGGTGACCCGGACGGTCAGGCAGTCGCCGTCCGAGGCCGCGAAGAGGGCATCGGCGACACCTTGGCCGCCAAGATCCGCGCTTCGCTGACGTACTACCGCCCCCTCCTGGATGAAGCCGGATGCGCCGTACGGCTCCACGACACCACGCTCTACACGAGCATGTTCCGTTACGACGACAACTTGTTGGTCAACCCGCACATTTGGGGACAACCGGCCAGCGCCAACCCCCTGCTCCACCTCAAGAGGACGGACGGCACCGGGTGGTTCGACAACTACGCTCAGAGCTTCGACGCCGTCTGGGCCGCCGCGCGGCCATGGACACCCGACCAGGAGAGGACCGCCGACCATGGGCAGGACTGAGTACTACAACGATCCGGCCGCCCCGAAGGCGAACACCCTCATCCCGGCCAGCAACCTGCTCGTCGTCGACGAGACCGGCGCCATCCTCCTCCAGCGCCGCCGCGACACGGGCCAGTGGGCACTCCCCGGTGGCGCCCAGGACATCGGCGAGACTGCGGCCGAGTGCGCTGTACGCGAGTGCCTGGAGGAGACCGGCGTCATCGCCGAGATCACTGGCTTCCTCGGCGTCTACACCAACCCGAACCACATCGTCGCCTACACCGACGGCGAGATCCGCCAGCAGTACGAGAACACCTACATCGGCCGCCCTGTCGGCGGCGCGCCCACGATCAACGACGAGGCCGACGGGGTCCGCTTCGTCCAGACGGCCGACCTCGACCAGTACGACATCCACCCCAGCATGCGCCAGCAGATCGGGGACTACCTGGCCGGCACCTACCCCTACCTCGGCTGAGCCGCCAACGCCGCCTCGATCCTCTGTACCGAAGAGAGAATCTCCGGGGCCGCGCGGCGGATGAACCGGCCGACCACACTGTCCGCGCCATACCGGCTGATGATCTTCGCGATACGCTCCCGCGCACTGGTCCGGGCGCCGTCGGGCGTCGTCGTCATGTCGCAGTACACGAGAGCGTCCACCAGCAACGGCTCCTCCAGCAACGGAAACTCCGACGCCAACTCGTTCCGCAGCCCGCGCTCCTCAGCCTCCAGCAGGGCATAAGAGTGGTTCGCGACCAGCCGCACCAGCCGCTCGTCGGCCCCATGCTCGTCGCGAAGGAACCTCGCCCCGTCCAGCGGATGGAACCCGGTCAGGGCCAGCCGAGGTGCGTATCCGACGTCGTGGAGCGTGGCGGCAGCGACGAGAAGGTCGCTGCTCTCCCGGAGAAGCCGCCGGACTTCGGTGGCACGCTCGGCCACTCCTCGTGTGTGCGCCAACCTACGCGGAAGCTCAGCAGCGAGTTCGGATTCTGCTACCTGCGTCGCCCATTTCGTGATCGGATTGGCCATGTCTGACTTCATTCCCCCAACGAGACGGTGATCCACGAAGCGGCGCTCCGGATCAGGGTCACGGGACGGGCGGAGAGCCGGACCCAGTCGACGCGCATCCTGGAGATGTCCGAAGCCGACCACGTCACGGTGAGGGTGATCCCCTTCGAGCTGGACGGCTTCGCGGGTGCGGGCAGCACGATGGTGCACCTGGGCGGACCCGTCCCACGCCTCGACACGGTGGTCCGGGACGCGCCCCACGGCACGGCCTTCATCGACTCGGAAGAGGAGCCGGCGCACTTCAGGAAGCTCTTCCATAGGGTGAGGGAGAGGTCGCTGTCACCCGAGCGGTCGCGCGACCTCATCCACAAGTTGGCCAAGGAGCTGTGATGCCCTGATGACCGAGCCCACCCGTTGGCGCAAGGCGTCCTTCTCGGGTGGAGGTGAGGGGAACGACTGCGTGGAAATAGCCGAAACCGGCGAACGCATAGCCATCCGCGACTCCAAGTACCCCGCCCGCGCCACCCTCTCCGTCCCCGCCCCCGCCTTCGCCGCGTTCGTCGACGGGCTCAAGGGGCAACGCGAAGGGCGCCCGGCATAACACCGGGCGCCCCAGAACACGTACCGCCGGAGGCTACGCCCCCGCTGCCGCAGCGTCCGCGGCCTGGGCGCGGAGGGCGCGTTCGATGCCGGCGCGGGACTCCGAGACCAGGCGGCGCAGGGCCGCGCTCGGCTCGGCGGAGGCCAGCCAGGCGTCCGTGCGGTCGAGGGTGTCGCGGGAGACCTGGACGGCCGGGTAGAGGCCGACGGCGATCTGCTGGGCCATCTCGTGCGAGCGGGAGTCCCAGACGTCCGCGAGGACCTCGAAGTAGCGCTCGGTGTACGGCGCGAGCAGTTCGCGCTGGTCGGTCTGGACGAAGCCGGCGATGACGGCTTCCTGGACGGCGTTGGGCAGCTTGTCGGAGTCGACGACCGAGGCCCACGCCTCCGCCTTGGCCTCCTCCGTGGGGCGGGCCGCGCGGGCGGTGGCGGCGTGGCGTTCGCCGGCCGCGGTGCGGTCGCGCTCGTACTCGCCGGCGATCTCCGTCTCGTCGTAGCGGCCGACCGCGGCCAGCCGCTGGACGAAGGTCCAGCGCAGCTCGGTGTCGACGGCGAGGCCCTCGACGGTCTGCTCGCCGGTGAGCAGGGCCTCCAGGAGGTCCAGCTGCTCGGGGGTGCGGGCGGTGGCGGCGAAGGCGCGGGCCCAGGCGAGCTGGTGGTCGCTGCCGGGGGCGGCGGCGCGCAGCTGGGCGAGGGTGGCGTCGGTCCAGCGGCCGAGGAGGGTCTCGCGGGCGGCCGGGTCGGCGTACAGGTCGATGGCCAGCTTGACCTGGCGGTGCAGGGACTGCACGACGCCGATGTCGGACTCCTTGCCGATGCCCGACAGGACCAGGGAGAGGTAGTCGCGGGCCGCGAGTTCCGCGTCGCGGGTCATGTCCCAGGCGGAGGCCCAGCACAGGGCGCGCGGCAGGGACGCCTCGAAGTCGCCGAGGTGCTCGGTGACGAAGGCGAGGGACTGCTCGTCGAGGCGGACCTTGGCGTAGGAGAGGTCGTCGTCGTTGAGGAGGACGACGGCCGGGCGCCGCTTGCCGGTGAGCTGCGGGACCTGGGTCAGCTCACCGTCGACGTCGAGTTCGACGCGCTCGGTGCGCACCAGCTTGCCGCTGCCCTCGTCGAGGTCGTAGAGGCCGACGGCGATGCGGTGCGGACGCAGGGTGGGCTCGCCCTTGGCGCCGGCGGGGAGGGCGGGGGCCTCCTGCTGGACGGCGAAGGAGGTGATGACGCCGTCGGCGTCGGTCTCGATGCGGGGGCGCAGGATGTTGATGCCGGCCGTCTCGAGCCACTTCTTCGACCAGGTCCTCAGGTCGCGGCCGGAGGTCTCCTCCAGGGCGCCGAGCAGGTCGGAGAGGCGGGTGTTGCCGTAGGCGTGGCGCTTGAAGTACGCCTGGACGCCGCGGAAGAAGGCGTCCTCGCCGACGTAGGCGACGAGCTGCTTGAGGACGGAGGCGCCCTTGGCGTAGGTGATGCCGTCGAAGTTGACGAGGACGTCGTCCAGGTCGCTGATGTCGGCCATGATCGGGTGGGTCGACGGCAGCTGGTCCTGGCGGTAGGCCCAGGTCTTCATGGAGTTGGCGAAGGTGGTCCACGAGTGGGGCCAGCGGGAGCCGGGGGCCGCGGCCTGGCAGGCGATGGAGGTGTAGGTGGCGAACGACTCGTTCAGCCACAGGTCGTTCCACCACTCCATGGTGACCAGGTCGCCGAACCACATGTGGGCCAGCTCGTGCAGGATGGTCTCGGCCCGCACCTCGTACGCCGCGTCCGTCACCTTGGAGCGGAAGACGTACTGGTCGCGGATGGTGACCGCGCCCGCGTTCTCCATGGCGCCCGCGTTGAACTCCGGGACGAACAGCTGGTCGTACTTGGCGAAGGGGTAGGCGTAGTCGAACTTCTCCTGGAACCAGTCGAAGCCCTGCCGGGTGACCTCGAAGATGGCGTCGGCGTCGAGGTACTCGGCGAGCGAGGGCCGGCAGTAGATGCCGAGGGGGACGGACTGGCCGTCCTTCTCGTAGACGCTGTGGACGCTGTGGTACGGGCCGACGATCAGCGCGGTGATGTACGTCGAGATGCGCGGCGTCGGCTCGAACGTCCAGACGTTGTCCCGGGGTTCGGGCGTCGGGGAGTTCGAGATGACGGTCCAGCCCTCGGGAGCCTTCACGGTGAACTGGAAGGTCGCCTTGAGGTCGGGCTGTTCGAAGCTGGCGAAGACGCGGCGGGCGTCCGGCACCTCGAACTGGGTGTAGAGGTACGCCTGGTCGTCGACGGGGTCGACGAAGCGGTGCAGGCCCTCACCGGTGTTGGTGTACGCGCAGTCGGCGCTCACCCGCAGCACGTTGCGGCCCTTGAGCAGGCCGGGCAGGGCGATGCGGGAGTCCGCGAAGACCTCGGCGGGGTCGAGGGCGTCCCCGTTCAGGGTGACCTCGTGCACGGTGGGAGCCACCAGGTCGATGAAGGACTGCGCGCCGTCGCCGTGCTCGGCGACGTCGAAGCGCACCGTGGTCACGGACCTGTAGGTGCCGCCCTCTTGCGCGCCGGAGAGATCGAGGTCGATCTCGTAGGAGTCAACGGTCAGCAGCTCCGCCCGCTGCCGCGCCTCTTCGCGAGTCAGGTTTGTGCCAGGCACGCGGTCATCTCCTCATGATGTGTGGGTTGCGCCATCCTTCCACGGGACCTGCGTCGACGCGATGTCCGGATTCCGCCGGTGGCGCGTGGCGCGGGGCGGGACGCTGGAGGGCATGACGACCTCCACGACAGCCCTTGTCGCACGCCCGGTACCGGCCCCCGTGCTGAAGGAACTCCGCCTGGTGGACGACGCGGGACGTGCGCCGGTTCCGTTCACCGACGAGGAGGGCGGCGCGCCGCTGCGGTGCTGTCTGCGGCGCAGCCGGCCCGGTGAGTCGATCGCCCTCGTCTCGTACGCGCCGCTGCGGCGGTGGGCGGCCGCCACGGGCGCCGACCCGGGGGCCTACGACGAGCAGGGCCCGGTGTTCGTGCACGCGCGGGAGTGCGCGGGGCCCGCGGACGGCGCGGGGCTGCCCTTCACGGGAGCGCACCGCACCGCGCGCCGCTACTCGGCGGCGGGCCGCATCGTGGGCGGGCGGCTGGTGGGGGCGGCGGAGGACCTGGCGGCGGCGCTGGCGGAGGCGTTCGCCGAACCGGAGGTGGCGCTCGTGCATGTACGGGCCGTGGAGCACGGCTGCTTCCTGTACGAGGTGCGGAGGGAGGACCGCGCGGCGGCGGGCGCGGGCAGCGGCGGCCGGGGCTGAGTCACGCGCCGGAGGGCTGCGGTCCCGGTGGCGTCGGCGGTCCCGGTGGTGCCGATGGCGCCAGCCGTCCCGGCGGTCCCGGCGGTGCCGGTGGTCCCGACGGCGTCGTGCGGTCGGCGTGGGTGACGCGGATCTTGGACTGGCCGTGCGGCAGGCGTTCCCAGTCCTCCATGAGGCGGGCCGTCAGCCCGTGGCGGGCGGCCAGCGCGGTCAGGGTCTCGGTGCGGTAGTAGAAGTCCTCCCGCAGGACGTGGTGCTCCTCGCCCTCGGTGCGGTCGAAGGTGAAGTCGAACCAGCCGCCCGGGGCGAGCACCCGCCCGATGTTCGCCAGGCACTCCTCGATGACCGGCAGCGGGGAGTGCGAGAAGACGCTGTGGGCGTGGACGACGTCGAAGTGCGCCGGGGGCAGGAAGCGCAGCGTGAGGTCGCGGACGGGCGTGAGGGTGGGCATCCGGTCCTGGAGCCCGTGGGCGACCAGGGTGTCCTGGGCGGCGAAGAGGATGTCGGGGGAGATGTCGATGCCGTAGTAGTGGCCGGGGTGCAGGTGGGCGATGAAGTGGCGCCCGGCCCGCAGGTTGCCGCAGCCGATCTCCAGCATCCGGTGCTCGGGCCGCAGCCCGTGCTCCAGCAGGTAGTCGAACTGCATCGCGCCGAGGGCGTTCCAGCGCTCCCGGCTCTGGCTGCCCACGGCGGCGTCCGGGCTCCGGCGCGTGTCGGAGCGCATCACGGCCCGGTAGTAGGCGATGTGGTCGGGGGAGCGGTACCGCAGCCAGGTGTCCCGGGCGGCGCGGCGCAGGTGCCGGGGTATGCGGTCCGGGTGGCGCAGCGCGTAGGACAGGCGGTGGGCGAGGGCGGCACGGTTGGCCTGGAGGTTCTTGGCGGTCGGCATGGCGGTGCTCGTCTCCGTCGGGCGGTGCCCGGCCCTCTCACCGGCCGGCCGGGCGTGACGCACTCCTCGGACGTGAGGGTACGGCGCGGGGCCGGGCCCGGCCATGGCGGACGGGACGGGTGTCCGCTGATCGGATGAGGCGCGGCGCGGCTGCGTCCCGGGCGCCCTGGAGGGGGCGGGTGCCGGAGACCCGGAAGGTGCGGGCCGGGATCCCTGGCGGTGTGTGGGTCCGGCCTCCGGGGCACGGGTCCGGCCCTCGGGGGTGCGTGGGTCCGGCCTCCGGGGCACGGGTCCGGCCCCCAGGGGTGCGTGGGTCCGGCCCCCCGGGGCACGGGTCCAGCCAGGCAGGCGCACTCGTCTTCGCGTGGCCCGAACCGGCCCCCGGGGATGCGCGGGGCGGGCCCGGACCGGGAGTGCGCGTGAGGCCCCCTGGGGGAGGGCCGGGGGTCGCCCGGAGGGGGCGCGGGGCGCGGGGCGTGTGCCGGGTTCCCGGCCGGCGTGCGTGCCGGCCGGCGCGGGATGAGGAAGCCCCGGACGACAGCGGCGGGCGCGCCCCCGAGGGGACGCGCCCGCCGCTCACTCCGGTGCGGTGCTCAGCCCTTCAGCTCGGCCGCCACCAGCTCCGCGATCTGGACGGCGTTCAGTGCGGCGCCCTTGCGGAGGTTGTCGTTGGAGACGAACAGCGACAGGCCGTTGTCCACCGTCTCGTCGCGGCGGATGCGGCCGACGAACGACGGGTCCTGGCCGGCGGCCTGGAGCGGCGTCGGGATGTCGCTGAGGACGACGCCGGGCGCGTCGCCCAGCAGCTCGGTCGCGCGCTCCGGGCTGATCGGGCGGGCGAAGCGGGCGTTGATCTGCAGGGAGTGACCGGAGAAGACCGGGACGCGGACACAGGTCCCGGAGACCTTCAGCTCCGGAATGTCGAGGATCTTGCGGGACTCGTTGCGGAGCTTCTGCTCCTCGTCGGTCTCGTTCAGGCCGTCGTCGACGATGCTCCCGGCGAGGGGCAGCACGTTGAAGGCGATGGGGCGCGCGTACACGGACGACTCGGGGAAGTCGACCGCCGCACCGTCGTGGGCGAGCTTGTCGGCCTCGTCGATCACCTTCCGCGCCTGGCCGTGCAGCTCCTCGACGCCCGCGACGCCGGAGCCGGACACCGCCTGGTAGGTGGCGACGACCAGGGCCTCCAGGCCCGCCTCCGCGTGCAGCGGACGCAGGACCGGCATGGCGGCCATCGTGGTGCAGTTCGGGTTGGCGATGATGCCCTTGGGGCGGTCGGCGATCGCCTGCGGGTTCACCTCGGAGACGACCAGCGGGACCTCGGGGTCCTTGCGCCAGGCGGAGGAGTTGTCGATCACCACGGCGCCCTGCGAGGCGACCTTTTCGGCCAGCGCCCTGGAGGTCGCGCCGCCCGCGGAGAACAGCACGATGTCGAGGCCGGAGTAGTCGGCGGTGGACGCGTCCTCCACCGTGACGCCGTCCAGCTCGGTGCCCGCCGAACGGGCCGACGCGAACAGCCGCAGCTCGGTGACCGGGAAGTCGCGCTCCTTGAGGATCCCGCGCATGACCGTGCCCACCTGTCCGGTGGCTCCGACGATTCCGACCCTCACGACGACTCCCTACTGCGTCCTGTTACGTACCTGAATGCCTGGCCGAGGCTCATCCATCATGCGGCCGACCACGGCCCGACTGTCCAATTCTTTGCCGTTCTGCCCGCCCTTTGGGACGGCAGCGGCGGCGGACCCGGCCGGCGACCGGTTGCGGACCTTCGGCCGCCACCCTCCTGAGCTGCAGGAATTCAGCCGCCGGAGGGCATGGGCCGCAAGGTCCCCTGCCCAACCCGGTCCGGCCCACACGAAGGTGTGACGTACGCCTCGGTGCGGTGTGACGTACGCCTCGGCCGGCTCCCGTGGGTCCGGGCGAACGTTCCGGGCGGCAGCGGCGTCGTAGGGGAAACAGCGTGAGGGGGTGGGGCAGTGCTGCGCACAGGGGCCCGGCGCGGGCGGGGGACGGACCCCGCCGCGGGCGACGATCCGCTGGACGCCGCGCAGGAGCGCCGGGTACGGGCGGTGCTCGCCCTGGGCGGGGTGCCGCAGGCGGACCTGCCGGACGGGGTGCAGCAGGTCCGCCTGCGGCTGCTGGAAAGGGCAGCGAGCGGACGGGAGGCGCCGCGGGACGTGTCGGCGTGGGCGGCCGTGGTCGCCTCCAACCTCGCCATGGACTGGCACCGGGCCAAGCGGCGCCAGGAACGCCTCGGCGAACGCCTGGCCGCGCTGTGCCCGGCGGAAGCGCCCTCCGGTGAGGAGAACAGCCTGCTCTCCCTCGCCGTCGCCCGCGGCCTGGACGCGCTGACCGACGCCCAGCGCCAGGTCGTCGTGCTGCGCTTCTACGCGGACCTGCCGGTGCGGTCGATCGCCGACCAGCTCGGCGTCCCCGAGGGCACGGTCAAGAGCAGGCTGCACACGGCGGTACGGGCCCTGCGCGCCCGCCTGCACGAGGACGAGGTGGTGTGACATGACCGCCCACGACGACCGCGGCGACGACACCCGCGACGACGACACCGGCAGCGACGACATCCACGGGGACGCCACTTCCGGGGACGCCGTTCGCCCCGATGGCACTCACGGCGACGCCCCCCGCGACGACCGGACGTACGAGGACCGTCCCCCCGAGGACCGGGTGGACGCCGACGGCGGCTCCCGGGAGGTCTGCGACCGGGCCGCCCGCGATGCCGCCGGACACGGAGGCACCCTCCCGCACGGCTCCGCCGACCCCCTCATGACCGCGATCCTGGCCGAGGAGCCGTCCGAGGACGACCGGCGGGACCCCGCGTTCATGGCGGAACACGAGGCGGCCGTGGCCGACCTGGCGGTGCTCCGGGAGCAGCTGGCGTTCCTCGGGGAAGCGCTCGCCGAGCCGTCCGACGCGGTACCGGACACCGGCACGGGCGACGGGGTAGCGGCCGGGAACGCCGAGGCCGCCATGGCAGCCGAGGACACCGAAGCCACCGAAGCCACCGAAGCCACCGAGGACACGGAGGAAGCCGAGAGCACCCCGGCCGCTGAGGACGCGGTCCCGGTCGATCCGACGTCCGGCGCCACCGGTCGCATGGGCCCCACTGGCCCCCCTGCCCTCACCGGTGGCCCCTCCGCCCCCGCCGGCCCCGGCGGGAGCACCGGTCCGGGCCGCTCGCGCGGCTCGCGCGGGCCCCGCGGCCGGGGCGGCTCCGGTCGCCGTCGGAGGCCGCTCCGGGTCGCCCTGGGGACGCTGGCCGTGGCCACCGCGGCGACCTTCGTGGCGGGGCTGGGGTGGCTGGTGGTCCAGCCCGGTGCGGGCCAGGAGACGTCGAGTGCCGACGCCGGGGCCCCCGCGGCGGGCCGCGGCGACGCGGGTGCCGATGAGGACGGTGCGAAGTCCGAGCGGGCCGAGGAGAGGCCTCCCGTCGGCGATCCCCGGTGGCTGGCCTGCGCCCGGCTCGTGGCCGAGGGTGTCGTCACGGCGACCGAGCCGGTGCCGGGGTCGGGGGCGAGGTCGGGGGAGCAGCGGGTCACGCTCACCGTGACCCGGGTCCACGCGGGGGAGGAGGCGACGACCGTCACGTTCCTCCACGGGACGGCCGGGGCGTCGGTCCCCGCCGTGGGCGACCGGCTGCTCGTCGGCCTGCCCCGGAAGGGCGACCGGCCGGATCTCGTCGTCACCGGCGTCCAGAACATCGCCCTCACCCGGACCTGGATCACCAGCGCGCTGCCGGAGGCGAACCGCCTGGCGTGCGAGTAGGCGGCGCGCCGTGCAGGAACGGCGAGCAGTGGACCGAGGAACAACAGAGGACCGAGCAACAACGAAGAACCGAGAACCAACAGAGGACCGAGCAACAACAGAGGACCGAGCAACAACAGAGGACCGAGCAACAACGAAGAACCGAGAACCAACGGAGGACCGAGGCACAGCGGAGGACCCGGGAGCAAGGGCGCCCACGACGAAGGGGCGGGTGCCCGGTGGTCCCGGACACCCGCCCCTCACCCGTCGCGGCGTACCGCTGTTACGGGATGACCTTCTCGATCGTCACGCTGCCCGCACCCGCGACCGTGCCGCGGGCGTTGACGAGCTGGACGCGGCCGAAGAACTCGCGGCCCTCGGGCGCCTCGGCCTCGGCCGTGACGGTGCCGGAGACGGTGGCGGAGTCGCCCGTGCCCAGCTTCACCGGCGCGGAGCCGTCGACCGTGACGGTGCCGAGCGTGTCGGAGAAGAACACGTCCCGGTAGTCGTACTCGGTGGTGCCGGCGGGGACGGAGTAGCCCACGACCTCGACGGTGTACGTGCCGGCGGCCGGCTTGGCGATGGACACCGACTCCTCGGAGTCGCCGTCGGCGGACTGGGCGACGCGGACGCCGTCCTTGTAGACCGCCAGGTCCAGGTCGGCGGCGGTGTCGGTGACGTTGCCGATGGCGACGTCCAGGGACGCGGCGCCCTCGGGCACCTCGACCGTGGTGGTGTGCGTGTCACCGGTCTTGATGGACGGGCGGTCGGTCTTGGCGGAGCCCAGCGGGCCCCCGACCAGCTTGCCGTCCAGGGCGGCGAGGCGGTTCGTCACCTTCCAGGAGACGTCGGCGGGCTCGCCGGCCTTGGCCTCGGGCAGGGTCACGGTCTCCGGGTCGAAGGCCGCGCCGAGGACGGCGACGTCCAGCTTGTACGGGTTGTCGAGCAGCGGGGAGGTGCGGCGCGACTCGACCTCGATCTCCCAGACGCCCGGCTGCGGGTCCGTGTAGGAGCGCACGTCGGGGCGGCAGGTGTTGGCCGGGTTGGTGTAGTTCGGGTAGCAGTTGATCGTCGAGGTCGGGTCGGCCGGGACCCCGTACGGGTGGATGGCGATGAAGCGGGTCTGGCTGTCGGCCTTCAGGCCGCTCATCGCGATCTCCAGCGTCTTCGCGCCCTCGGGCACGGTGACGAAGTACGAGGTGGTGTCGTTGCGCTGGGCCTTGCCGGAGGCCGAGAAGGTGTGGTTCAGCTTCTCCGAGACGACCACGGTGTTGAGGACCTGGTGGTCCACGCCCTCGGTGCGCGGGTCGTCGACCTCGAGGATGGCGCTCTTCAGGCCGGCCGACTTCGGGTGCGCCTGGACCTTGACGGTCACCGGCTTGTTCAGCGGCAGCCGCACCTCGTCGTCACCGACGATGCGGAAGGTGCGGTCGGCGTTGTTCTCCAGGTCGAGCTCGTGCTTGATCGCACGGTCCGGGCCGGACGTACGGGTGATCGTGATGTCGTACGTCTTCTTCTGGCGGACCTTCAGGCCGCCTTCGCGGTCGTAGAGACCGGTGCCGAAGCCGGGGGTCTTCAGGAACTGGTCGATCGCGGTGTCGACCGGCGCCTTCACCGTGTACGTGTGCGCGGTGGCACCGTCCCGGATGGCGTCCCAGGCCTCCTCGATGTCGATGAGGCCGGCGCCCTGCTCGTAGGCCTGCACGTCCTTGATGCGCTCGGCCGTGGAGGTGAGGGCGGTGCGGAGCTTCGCGGGCGTCAGGTCGATGCGCTTCTGCTTCGCGGCGGACAGCAGCAGCGCGGCGGCGCCGGCGGCCTGCGGGGAGGCCATCGAGGTGCCCTGGAGCATGCCGTAGCCGGCCGGGAGGTCGTAGCCCGCCTCGGCGACCGGGGCGCCCGCGGCCCACGTCTGGATGGTGTTGACGGCGGCGCCGGGGGCGACCAGCGTCGGGGTGAAGCCGCCGTCCTCACGCGGACCGCGCGAGGAGAACGGCATCATGCCGTACTTCTTCCGCACCACGGAGCCGTAGTTGGCGGCCCAGGTCTCGCGGGAGACGGAAGCGCCGACGGAGATGACCTTGTCCGCCAGGGCCGGGTCGCCGATGGTGTTGGCGCCGGGGCCGGAGTTGCCCGCGGAGATGACGATCTGGACGCCGTAGGTGTCGATGAGCCGGCTGTACAGCTCGGCGCGGGCGTTGTTGCCGTCGTTGAGCGCGGGCAGGCCGCCGATGGACATGTTGACGATGTCGACGCCGCGGTTGGCGACGAGGTCGATCATGCCCTCGGTGAGCGCCACGTTGGTGCAGCCGCCGGACCAGGTGCAGGCGCGGGACGAGACCAGCTTGGCGCCGGGCGCGGCACCGTTCATCTTCCCGCCGAACAGGCCGTTGGCGGCGGTGATGCCGGCCACGTGCGAGCCGTGGGAGCCCTCGATGAGCCCGATGTTGACGAAGTCGGCCTTCTTGCCGATCCAGTCGCCGCCGTAGGGGTCCATCGGGACGTCCTTGCGGATCTCCACGACGAACGGCTGACGCTCGGCGACGTCGGTCTTCGGGTCGTCGGTGCCGAAGTACCCGACGTGGAACTTGTCCTTGTAGGGCTTCATCGGGGTGTCGTCCGAGAAGTCCTGGTTGTTGTTCAGGTCGACGCGGACGGTGCCGGCCTTCGCGTCGTAGAGGACGCCCCAGGAGTCGGTGGTGTCGCCGTCGAGGTTGGTGTCGCCGTTCGCGTCACCGCCGATGGTGTACGACTCCAGGAAGGTGCTGATGCGGTACTCGCCCGCCGGGGCCTTCCAGGTCTTGCCGTCGTAGCTGAAGCTCGGCCCGGACACGGACGACACCATCGGACGCCAGGTCCGGTCGTTGTCCACGATCGGGTCGGTCGCCGTCACCCAGTCGACGATCTTGCGCTCGCCGGTGGTGGTCTTCTGCAGCGCCGGGTGGGCGAGGTCCACGCCGGAGTCGAGGATGCCGATGGTGACGCCGCGGCCGTCCGCCTTGCGGTTGTCCTTGACGAAGTCGACGGCACCGGTCTCGAAGGACGGGTTGTACGGGTTCTTGGCCGGGGTCCGCTTGTCGGGCGCCCCGTAGGTGCCCTTGCCGCCCTTGCCCTTGGCGCCCTTGGTGGTGTCGGCGCTCGGGGTCGGGTCGTCCAGCGGGATCTCCTCGCGCAGGTCGATGCCGTGCACGGTGGAGAGCTTGGCCGCGGCGGCGATGGCCGCGTCCGCCTTGGCGGTGGGGACGGTGGCCCGGACGTAGCCCAGCTTGTCGTGGGTCACGCCGACCGAGCCGCCCTTGACCGCGTCCAGCTTCTCGGCGACCTGCGCGGTCTTCCCGGGCGCGGTGGCGATCATCATCGTGACGTGCTTGGCGCCCTCGGCCTTCGCCTCGGCGAGCAGGTCGGCGTCCTTCGACCCCAGCTTGTCGGGCGCGGACTTGACCTCCCCGTCGACCGGGGCGGCGGGCGGCGCGTCGGCGGCGAGGGCCAGCGGGATGGGCCCGGCCGCGGAGAGCGCGGCGACCAGGCCGGCTGCCACGGCGATGCGGGCGACGCGTCGTGCGCCCGATATCGAGTCGCGCTGAGGGGAATGGGTCATCGGCATCCCTTGTAAGTAAAGGAACGATCGTGGAGCGACCCGAGCCGATCCGCCCTGGTCGCGAACGTCCGGAACAGGAACCCGGACGATCGCAGAGCCTGTCGCAAGGGGCAGGTGTTTGGGGAGTGTTGACCGAAAACGAAATGGATGTATGGGGAAAACCCCCGATGCGCTTATGGGTCGATGTCCCCCTAAGCGGGCAAGTCGCCCCTCGCCTCCGCGACGCCGTCGACGTGCCCGGACCGCCCGGAAAACCACCTGCCGGAACGCCCGGTCCGGCGCTAACGTCCGTGGGTGCGCAAGACGTTGAGGGTGGCGGCCTACGCCGTGGTGGTACGCGACGGACAGCTCCTGCTCGCCCGCTCACCCGTGCCCGGCGGGCCCTCCGAGTGGGTCATGCCGGGCGGTGGCATGGAGCACGGCGAGGACCCCTACGACACCGTGCGCCGGGAGGTCGAGGAGGAGACCGGCTACCTCATCGAGGTCACCGGCCTGCTCGGCGTGAACTCCTTCCGCCGCACCCTCCCCGCCCGCCGCCTCGGCCGTCCCGCCGACCACCACGGCGTCCAGCTGGTCTACGAGGGCCGGATCGCCGGCGGTGAGCTGCGCAACGAGGTCGGCGGCAGCACCGAACTCGCCGCCTGGCACCCCCTGGACGCCGTCCCCGGGCTGGTCCACGTCCCCATGGTCGACATCGCCCTGGACCTCTGGCGGGAACGCCCGGCGGCGGGACGGGTGACCCCCGCCCCGGACTGACCGGGCCCGCGCGGCCCTCCGCCGGGCCCCGCGCCCCGCCTCGCTCCGCCGGGGCCGTTGCCCTTCCGTGTCGGGCACGCGTCTCCTCCGCGGATCAGGCCCGCGCCCCCTCCGCGTGCCACGCCGGAGCGCCCTCCGCGTGCCGAGGGTTCGCGCCGCCGGACACGCGGAGGGGCCGCCATGCGTCCGGCGGCCCCTCCGCTCCCCTCCTCGCGGGATGCTGCTCCGGCCCCCTACCGGGGCAGCACCACGACATAGGCGGCCGGCTCGCGGTCCGGCGCCGCCATCAGGGCGGTGCGGACCACGGCTGCCTGCTGCTCCGGGGCGTCGCGCAGCTTGCGCGGGGTGACGTGCACGACCGTGATGCCGAGGCGTTCCAGCACCTCCCGCTGGCGGGCGTACTCCGACCACAGGGCGTCGTCGTCCGGGCGGGGGGAACGGGTGTCCAGCTCGACCGCGACCGCCTGGTCCGGCCAGTAGGCGTCGAGACCACCGAGGTGGGGACCGCCGGGCAGCCGCAGGTCGACGTTCCACAACGGGTCCGGCAGACCCTGCTCGCGCACCATCGCGTACAGGCGGTCCTCCGCGGCCGCCCGGCCCTCCGCCACCAGGGTGTCCACCGCGTCGACCACGTGGGGCCGGTTCAGCAGCCGCGCCCGGGTCAGCTCCCGCACCACCGACGCCGCGTCGCAGTGGCCGCCGCGCACCGCCTCGGTCAGCAGCCGGCGCACCGCCACGGCGTCGTCCAGCCGGGTCACCGCGTCCGCCAGCGCGCGCGCCACCGGGGCCACCGGCAGGCCGGTGACCTGCTCGGCGGGCGGCAGCGCCGAGGTGCGGACGATGCGGACGCACCCCGTGGACCGCAGACGGCGCAGCCGGGGCACCAGGACGTCCAGGGCCTCCAGCGAGGGCAGCGGAGGGGTCCCGGCGAAGCCGTGCAGGGTGAGCGCGGCCAGTCCGGTGATCATCGCCTCGCCGTAGGGGGAGGCCGGCACGGTGTCCCGTCCGGGCTGCACGGGGACGCTCACGGACCGCTCCCGTGCCGTGTACAGCAGCACCGCGTGCAACCGCTCCTCGCTGGTCGGCGGCCCGGGGTGGAGCAGGACGACACCGGGGAGGAGCTGCTGCCAGGAACCGCCGGGGCGGCACTGCTCGTTCGTCTCGGCGGCGGACACGCCGTGGGCGCGCAACTGGGCGGTGGTCAGCACCCGGCGGCGGACGTCGGCGAGGTGGTGCAGGGGGCGGGGGGAGAGCGGGGTGTTGTGGGTCATGACCGGCAATTTCCCGTGCCGCGTCGGCCTGCGAACCCGTGTTACACGTCCGTCGACAAACGGGGACAAGCCTGCACTAAAGGACGCGTGTTCGGATGCCGAAAACCCCTGGTCCATTCGGGTGTGGACCAGGGGTTACGGCCATGATTGCCTGAAGTTCGTAACGGTCGCGCAGAGCGAGGTCCGGCCCAAAGCCCGGTCCTCGTCAGACCTCCGCGCGGCCCCCGTCAGACCTCCGTGCCGTCCTCGTCAGGCCTCCGCGCGGTCCTCGTCGGACCTCCGCGCGGTCCTCGTCAGGCCTCCGCGCGGTCCCCGTCAGACCTCCGTCCCGTCCTCGTCAGACCTCCGCGCCGTCCCCGTCCCCGTCGGCCACGGAGCCGGCCTCCGCGTCGCGCCGCTGCCCGCGCAGGCCCCGGGCCAGGTCGTCCCGGGCCTCCAGGACCAGGCGGCGCAGGGCGGGCGGGGCGTCCTCGTGGGAGGCGAGCCAGGCGTCCGTCGCGGCCAGCGTCTCCGGCGAGTCCTGGTACGACGGGAACAGCCCCCGCACCACGTCCATGCCGATCTGGATCGACCGCTCGGACCAGACCCGCTCGATCGCCGCGAAGTACTTCTCCGCGTACGGGGCGAGCAGCTCCCGCTGGGACGGCCGGGCGAAGCCCGCGATGGTGGCCTCCACCAGCGCGTTGGACAGCGCGTCGGACTCCACGACCTGCTCCCAGCAGCGCGCCTTGACCTCCGCCGACGGCCGGGCCGCCAGGCAGCGGACCTGGTGCCGCTTGCCGGAGGCGGTGTCGTCCCGGGCCAGCTCCTCGGCCAGCGCCTTCTCGTCCGCGACGCCGTGCGCGGCCAGCGACTCCAGGAACGCCCAGCGCAGCTCCTGGTCGACGTCCAGCCCGTCGACCGTGGCCGTGCCGGACAGCAGGTCCTGGAGGAGTTGCAGGTCGCCCGGCGAGGAGGCCACCGAGGCGAAGAAACGCGCCCAGGCCAGCTGCTGCTCACTGCCCGCCCCCGCGCTCTCCAGCTCGCGCCGGGCCCCCTCGGCGAGGCGCAGGCCGGCCTCCTCCCGCCGGGCGGGTGCCGTGTAGTGGACGAGGGCCGACTCGGCCCAGGCGTGCAGCATCTGGAGCACGCCGATGTCGGTCTCCCGCCCGGCGAAGCGCAGCACCAGGCCGATGAAGTCCCGCGCGGGCAGCAGCGCGTCGCGGGTCATGTTCCACAGCGCCGACCAGCACAGGGCGCGGGCCAGCGGGTCGGTGAGCGCGCCGAGGTGCTCGCGCAGGGTGGCCAGCGAGGTCGCGTCGAAGCGGATCTTGCAGTAGGTGAGGTCGTCGTCGTTGACCAGGACCAGCTCCGGCGCCTCGGCCCCGGCGAGTTCACCGACGACCGTGCGGGCACCGTCCACGTCCGCCTCGGCGCGGGCGTACCGCTCCAGGGCGCCGGAGGCGGTGCGCCGGTACAGGCCGATCGCCACCCGGTGCGGGCGCAGTTCGGGGTGGGACTCGGCCGCCTCCTGCACCACCGCCAGCTCGTCGATCCGGCCGTCGGCGGTCAGCAGCACCTGCGGGGTGAGGGAGTTGACGCCGGCCGTCTGCAGCCAGGCGCGCGACCAGGCCGCCATGTCCCGGCCGCTGGTCTCCTCCAGCACCGACAGCAGGTCGTTCAGGCGCGTGTTGCCGTAGGCGTGCCGCTTGAAGTAGCGCCGGGCGCCCTCCAGGAACGCGTCCTGGCCCACGTACGCCACCAGCTGCTTCAGCACGGAGGCGCCCTTGGCGTACGTGATGCCGTCGAAGTTGAGCTTGGCGTCCTGCAGGTCACGGATGTCGGCGGTGACCGGGTGGGTGGAGGGCAGCTGGTCGGCGCGGTAGGCCCACGCCTTGCGGCGGTTGGCGAAGGTGATCCACCCGTCGGTGAAGCGGGTGGCGCCGACCAGCGCGAACGCGCCCATGAAGTCCGCGAAGGACTCCTTCAGCCACAGGTCGTCCCACCACTCCATGGTGACCAGGTCGCCGAACCACATGTGCGCCATCTCGTGCAGGATGACGTTGGCCCGCCCCTCGTAGGAGGCCTGGGTGACCTTGCCGCGGAAGATGAACTCCTCGCGGAAGGTCACCATCCCCGGGTTCTCCATGGCGCCCAGGTTGTACTCGGGCACGAACGCCTGGTCGTACTTGCCGAACGGGTACGGGTAGTCGACGTGGTCGTGGAAGAAGTCCAGGCCCTGCTTGGTCACCAGGAACACGTCGTCGGCGTCGAAGTGCGGAGCCAGCGCCTTGCGGCACATCGCGCCGAGCGGGATCTCCAGGCGGCTGCCGTCCTCGAAGACCCGCTCGTAGGAGTCCGTGACGTAGTGGTACGGGCCGGCGACGACGCAGGTGATGTACGTCGGGATCGGCTTGGTCTCGGCGAACCGCCACACCCCGTCGGTCTGTTCGCCGACGCCGTTGCTCCACACCGTCCAGCCCTCCGGCGCGCGCACCTCGAAGCGGTACGGGGCCTTGAGGTCGGGCTGCTCGAAGTTGGCGAAGACCCGGCGCGCGTCGGCCGGCTCGTACTGGGTGTACAGGTACACCTCGCCGTCCTCGGGGTCGACGAAGCGGTGCATGCCCTCGCCGGTGCGGGAGTAGGCGCACTGCGCGTCGACGATCAGCTCGTTGTCGGCGGCCAGGTCCTCCAGCAGGATCCGGGTGCCGTCGAAGACCTCGCCCGGGTCCAGGTCCCGCCCGTTGAGGGAGACGGCCGTCACGCTGGGCGCGATGAGGTCGGCGAAGCTGCTCGCGCCCGGCTCGGCGCAGCGGAACCGCAGGGTGGTGACCGAGCGGAAGGTCCGGGGGCCCTCACCGCCCGCGTCCCCGGTCGCCGAGCGCAGGTCGAGGGACACCTCGTACCCGTCGACCGAGAGCAGGGCGGCCCGTTCCCGGGCCTCGTCGCGGGTCAGATTCTCACCGGGCACGGGTGGCACTCCTCATGCGTCGTCGACATGGCTGAACAGGACCGATCCTGCCATGCGCCCCTGTCGCCGGGCAGCCGGGAATGCCCGGGACCCGCCCCGGTGTTCCCCGGGGAAGCACCCGTTTCGCCGTTTCGCGGTTCCGCGGCCCCTGAGTGAGGAGCGACATGTCCGAGCAGTCCACCCCCACCCCCGTCGACTTCTGGTTCGACCCGCTGTGCCCCTGGGCCTGGATGACCTCGCGCTGGGTGCTGGAGGTGGAGAAGGTGCGCAGCATCGAGGTGCGCTGGCACCTGATGAGCCTCGCGGTGCTGAACGAGGACCGGCTGGACGAGCTGCCCGAGGAGTACCGCGAACTGCTCGAGACCAAGGCGTGGGGCCCGGTCCGGATCGTCATCGCCGCCCAGGAGGAGCACGGGGCCGATGTCCTCGGCGACCTGTACACCGCGCTCGGTACCCGCATCCACAACCGTGACGAGGGCCCCGGCAAGGAGACCGTCGCCGCCGCCCTGAAGGACGTCGGGCTGCCCGAGTCGCTGATGGAACACTGGGACGCCACCCCGTACGAGGCGCAGCTGCGCGCCTCCCACAAGGAGGGCATCGAGAAGGTCGGCCAGGACGTCGGCACCCCGGTCATCGCGGTGCCCGGCGCCGACGGCGAGCAGATCGCCTTCTTCGGCCCGGTCGTCACCCCGGCGCCGCAGGGCGAGGAGGCCGGCCGCCTGTGGGACGGCACCGTCGCGGTCGCCTCCGTCCCCGGCTTCTACGAGATCAAGCGCTCGCGCACCAAGGGGCCCGACTTCAGCAACCTGTGAGCCGCCGCCCCGTCGCCGCGGGGCGACGGGTGGCGTCCGGCTGGCGTCCGGGCGGCGCACGGCGCGGCGGCGCCCCCGCCGCCCCGCCCTGTTCCGGCTCCCGGTCACTCAGGGACGGGCGCGCGGACGGCCTTGGGGAACGGCTTCATGACGAACCCGGTGCGCAGGTTGCGGCACTGCCGGCCGGTGTCCGCGTCGAGGACGTTCTCGCAGAGCCAGAACTCGTTGACCCCCGCGCGGCCCAGCCGCTCCTTGAGCCAGTCCTGCTCCGTACGGGTCAGCTGACGGTGCCGCTGCTCCGTTCCGCACGTCCAGCAGGGCAGTTTCATGGTTCTCGGTGTCGGCATCGCCCCACTCTGCCCCGGGGTGCCCGCAGCAGGAAGCCCCCGCGACTCACGTCGTCGCGGGGGCTTCCCTCTTTTCCGCCTGCCGGGTGAACGGTGAGAAGACGATCACGAGGCAGGACGCTCGGGGCTCCCTCCGGGGAGCGGGCGGCGGCAGGTCCCGCTCAGGGGACTCGGGAACCCGGGGAACTCAGGGAACTCAGGGAGCGAGCAGCAGGACGTCCGCGCGGGACCTGGCGGCCTCGTAGCGCCGGGCCACGTCCTGCCAGTTGACGACCTGCCACATGGCCTCGATGAAGTCGACCTTCTGGTTCCGGTACTGGAGGTAGAAGGCGTGCTCCCAGGCGTCGAAGACCAGGAGCGGGGTGGCGCCCTGGCCCACGTTGCCCTGGTGGTCGTAGACCTGCTCCACGATCAGGCGCCCGCTCAGCGGCTCGTACGCCAGCACGCCCCAGCCGGAGCCCTGCGTGGTCGCCGCCGCCTTGGACAGCTGCGCCTTGAAACCGGCGAAGGAGCCGAAGGACTCGGTGATCGCGTCGGCGAGCTCGCCCACGCCGTCCTGCGCCAGGGGCTCGCCGCCGCCCTCCTTCGGACCGGTCATGTTCTGCCAGTAGATCGAATGCAGGATGTGCCCGGAGAGGTGGAACGCCAGGTTCTTCTCCAGCCCGTTGACCGAGCCCCAGGACTCCTTGTCCCGGGCCTCGGCGAGCTGCTCCAGCGTGTCGTTGGCGCCCTTGACGTAGCCCGCGTGGTGCTTGTCGTGGTGCAGCTCGATGATCTCGGGGCTGATGACGGGGGCCAGCGCGGAGTAGTCGTAGGGCAGGTCGGGCAGCGTGTACACGGGCATGTGGGGTCCCCTCCGAACCTCTTATTGCAAAAGGCTTGCAACTGCACGCTAACAGCAGAAGCGTCCGCACGCGTCCCCGGTACAGGAAAAGGCCCCCGCGTGTCCGCGAGGGCCTTCGTCCGGAGGGGGAGGGGTCAGGCGCGGGCGCGCGCCCGCTGCCAGGCGTAGCCCACGGCCGACAGGAACAGCGTCATGCCGCCCGTCGAGTACAGCTGCACGCGCGTGTCCGGCTCCCGCGCCATCAGCACGAACACCGCCGCCATGCCGGCCAGCGCCACCCACGTCAGCACGGGGAACGCCCACATCCGCACGGTCAGCCGCTCCGGCGCCTCCCGCTCCAGCCGGCGGCGCAGCCGCAGCTGCGACACCGCGATGAAGATCCAGACGATCAGGATCACCGCGCCGATCATGTTCAGCAGCCAGGAGAAGACGTCGTCGGGCCGCCAGTAGCTCAGCAGCACGCACAGGAAACCGAAGACCGACGACGCCAGCACCGCGACCCGCGGCACCCCGCCCGACACCCGGCCGAGCACCTTCGGGCCCTGCCCGCGCTCCACCAGCGAGTAGCCGATCCGGGAGGCGCCGTAGATGTTCGCGTTCATCGCCGACAGCAGCGCGACCAGCACCACCACGTTCATCAGCTGACCGGCGCCCGGAATGCCCAGCCGGTCCAGGGCGGCGACGTACGGGCCCTGCTCGACCACCGCCGGGGAGTCCCACGGCACCAGGGTGACGATGACCGCCATCGAGCCGATGTAGAACAGCGCGATCCGCCACATCGCCGTGCGCACCGCGCTCGCCACGCCGCGGACCGGGTCCTCCGACTCGGCCGCCGCGATGGTCACCGTCTCCAGGCCGCCGTACGCGAACACCGACGCCAGCAGCCCGATCACCAGCCCCTCGGCGCCGTTCGGCAGCAGCTCGGTGAGGTTCGCGCCGCCCGGCGAGTCGGTGCCCGGCAGGACGCCCGCCACCGCCAGCACGCCCAGCACCAGGAACAGGCTGATCGCGCCGACCTTCAGCGCCGCGAACCAGAACTCGAACTCGCCGAAGTTCTTCACCGCCGCCAGGTTCGTCGCGCAGAACACCACCATGAACAACGCCACCCACGCCCACTCGGGCGTGCCCGGCAGCCAGCCGGTGACGATCTTCGCTGCGCCGATGCCCTCCAGTCCCACCGCCGTGCACAGCAGCACCCAGAACGACCAGCCCGCCGTGAAGCCCGCCCACGGGCCGATCGCCCGCTCGGCGTGCGCCGAGAACGACCCCGACGACGGATACGCGGCCGACATCTCGCCGAGCATCCGCATCACCAGCATGACCAGCAGGCCGGAGAGGGTGTACGCGAGGACGATCGACGGCCCGGCGGCCGCGATGCCCGCGCCGGATCCGACGAACAGCCCGGCGCCGATCACCCCGCCGAGGGCGATCATCGACAGGTGCCGCTGCTTCAGGCCGTGCGACAGGGAGGTGCCGTCCGACTGCGACGGCTCGGTCAGGGAGGTGTTGGACACGTGGTTCGTCCAATGCGTAGACGTGGGGGGACGTGCGGAACGGGCGGCCGGCCGCGGACGGGGCGGCGCGTCCCCTCCGCGGTGAGCGGCGGGACCGTCGCGCCCTGTGGTGTGTGCGGCGAGGCGTGGGGCCTCCGCGTGGACGGCGCCCGGCAAAACGCCGACAGTCTGGGTGCCGGAACACCCGCCGGGCGGCCACCGCCCACGATACGGACACCCGGCGCACGCTCGGTGCCCACCCCATGACCTGCCGTACGGAGGCCACGGGCGGCGACGCGAGCCGGGCCCGTCCCGTCCGTCCGATCTCGGGCGGCCCGATTGGCGGAACCCTACAGACGCCCGCGCCGCACCCGGGGTGAGACAAGCCTCGGTGCCTCAGTGACCGGGGTCACCTCCCGTGAGGTGTGACCCGCCTACTTTGTCAGGAGCCCACCAAGCCCGTGACCCCGCCTTTGTCGACCGCTGACGGTGATCGGCGCGAGCGGGCCGGGATAGCGTCACGGTGTCCCCAACTGCCCTCACCCAGCGGAGTCCCGATGAGCACAGCCGCCGCCACCACCGCCCGCCCCGGACTGGTCCTCGCCGACCTCCTCCCGGCCTCCCGCGTCCGGGACGCCGCCCTGGTCCTCGGCGGTGCCGCCCTCACCGGCGTCGCCGCGCAGATCGCCGTGCCCGTCCCCGGCTCCCCGGTGCCGGTGACCGGCCAGACCTTCGCCGCCCTGCTCGTCGGCACCGCCCTCGGCGCCCGCCGCGGCGTCCTCTCGCTCGCCTTCTACGCGCTGGCCGGCCTCGCGGGCGTGCCGTGGTTCGCACAGGGCACCTCCGGCTTCGGCATGCCCTCCTTCGGCTACGTGCTCGGCATGGTGCTCGCCGCCGCCCTCGTCGGTGCCCTCGCCCGGCGCGGCGCCGACCGCTCCGTGTGGCGCACGGCCGGCTCGATGCTGCTCGGCTCCGCCGTCATCTACGCCGTCGGCGTGCCCTACCTGGCCCTCGCCACCGGCATGTCCGCCTCCGCCGCGATCGCGGCCGGCCTCACCCCCTTCCTCATCGGCGACGCCCTCAAGGCCGCCCTGGCCATGGGCCTGCTGCCCACCGCCTGGAAGCTCGCCGACAAGCGCTGACCGACGGCCATGGCGGCACGGCCACCACGCCGCCCGCCAGCGCCGCCGAGGGCCACGACCGCCACGACCGCGCGCTCACCACGGCGACCGCCGCGAGGTGTGAAGGCCCGCCCGCCGTACCCGGCCCGCCCGGTACGGCGGGCGGGCCTTCGTCGTGCCGCTGCCCTCGCCGGTTCCCTCGGCCCGCGCCCGCCGGCGAGAGCCGAGGGGACCGGCCGGTCCGCCGACGCCGGCGGTACCACCCGGGCCCGCCCCGCCCCTCGTGAGCACGAAAGCGCTCGGTGCGCGGAACGTCAGCAACGACCCCGCCGGTGCGTCGACGGCCATTCCGATCTCGTCCGTCCGTATTCCAGCCGGCTGGGCCCACCAGCATTCACCTGCCGATCGACCGCTCGAAAACGCATTCGGTCGGTGATGGGCGGCGAGACTGTTCCGTTCCCGGGCATGGCCGAGGACCGGCTCACGGTGTCATGCCCGGCCGAGCTGGTAGCTGGGCGGTGGGGCAGGCGGGTTCGGCTTTCCGTTCGTGAGCGAATTGCCGGGCGGTGTGGGACCTGTTTCCGTCCGAACTCTCCCGCGTTGTCACCGGGGCATCTATTCTGATGTCCCACTGAGGCGCCATCATCTGGGGGGATTTCGTGTCCGACGTGGCCAGGCCCAAGCCTGCACTCGAGCGTTGTGTCCTGTGCCGTCTTCCGGTCTCCAGGAAGAAGCTGGTCCTCACCGCGGGCGGGCAGCCGCTGCACCGCTCCTGCCAGGCGGCCAGGGCCCCTTCGGCGCCCCGTTCGGCGACGCCTGCGACCGTCCTCACCCGGGCACCGAAGGACATCAGCCGTGCCGAACTCCTCAAGCGGATCGACGCGTTGCGTAAACGTGACGCGAAAAAGAAGGCGGGTGCCGCGAAGGTGCGGTCTGCCGTTCGCCCCAAGCCGTCCACAGCACCACAACGCGGCAAGCGGCCGGATATCCCGCCGCAGCCGTATTACGGCGTGGAGATGAAATTCATCGACGGCCGATGGGTGCAGATGCACCCCGATTCGGAATAGGTCCCGCACGCCATCGTCATAGTGACCGCACACCATCGTCGCCGTGGATGGCTGCGACGGATGCGCTGTCCCCAGGAGGCCCCGCGCCTCCGTGCGCGGCCGGCGCATCCACCCCGCGCCGCCCCCCGGCGGTCGCCGTGCCACACTCTGTCCATGCGCGTGTACCTCGGTTCCGACCATGCCGGATACGAACTCAAGAACCACCTCGTCGAGTGGCTCAAGGGCGCCGGCCACGAGCCCGTCGACTGCGGGCCCCACATCTACGACGCCCAGGACGACTACCCGCCCTTCTGCCTGCGCGCCGCCGAGCGCACGGCCGCGGACCCCGACGCCCTCGGCATCGTGATCGGCGGCTCGGGCAACGGCGAGCAGATCGCCGCGAACAAGGTCAAGGGCGTGCGGGCCGCCCTGGCGTGGAGCGAGGAGACGGCCGCCCTGGGCCGCCAGCACAACAACGCCAACGTCGTCGCCGTCGGGGCGCGCATGCACAGCCTCGACGAGGCGGTGAAGTTCGTGGAGGTCTTCCTGGGCACGCCGTTCTCCGGCGACGAGCGCCACATCCGCCGGATCGACATGCTCTCCGCGTACGAGACCAGCGGCGACCTGCCCCCGATCCCCGCCCACCACCCCCAGCAGTAACCGGGCCGCGCGCCGCCCCGCCGGAGGACAGCACGATCCGCCGGTGGGGCGGTCGCGCGGGCTGCCACAGCCAGCGGCCGGTCGGGACGCGACCGGCCGGGAGAGAGGACGCCGTGCCGGAGGGCCACACCATTCACCGGCTGGCCGAGGACTACGCGGCCGCCTTCGCGGGCCGCGGCCCGCTCCGGGTCACCAGCCCCCAGGGCAAGTTCAGCGACGCGGCCGCCCTGCTCGACCACAGCCCCCTGCACACGGCCGACGCCCACGGCAAGCACCTCTTCCTGGGCTTCCGCGACCCCGACCCCGAGCACACCGACTGGGTCCACATCCACCTCGGCCTCTTCGGCAAGGTCGCCTTCGGGTCGGCCCCCGCGCCGCCGCCCACCGACACCGTGCGGCTGCGTCTCGCCGACGACCGCACCTTCGTCGACCTGCGCGGCCCCACCACCTGCGCCCTCGTCAACGACGCCGAGAAGCGCGCGATACACGACCGCCTGGGCCCCGACCCGCTCCGCCCCGACGCCGACCCGGCCGCCGCCTACCGCAGGATCAGCCGCAGCCGTACGACGATCGCCGCGCTGCTGATGGACCAGAAGGTCATCGCGGGCGTGGGCAACGTCTACCGTGCCGAGGTCCTCTTCCGGCACGGCATCGACCCCTACCGCGCGGGCCGGGACATCACCCCGGGCGAGTGGGAGGCGATCTGGGCCGACCTGGTCATGCTGATGCGGGAGGGCGTGCGCACCAACCGCATCGACACCGTGCGCCCCGAGCACACCCCGGAGGCCATGGGACGCCCGCCGCGCGTCGACGACCACGGCGGGGAGGTCTACGTCTACCGCCGGGCCGCCCGGCCCTGCCACGTCTGCGGCGAGGAGATCCGCACGGCCGGCCTGGCCGCCCGCAACCTCTTCTGGTGCCCGGGCTGCCAACGCGCCTGACGGCGCTCGCGGGCCCCGACCGGCCCCCGGGCACCCCGGAGGTCGGTGCAGCGCCCGAGCACGCCGAGGCACCCCAGGGAGCCCCCGGGGAACCCAGGGAGGGGGCGGGTCCGGGTCCGGGTTTCCTTCTCGTCGGCGCGCCCTGACCGTGCCTGCCCGCGCCCTGTCCGCGCCGTGACGGCGCCCCTTCCGAGTCGCCCCCGCCGATACGCGGCGCCGCCCCCGCCGGTCGGACGCGGCGCCGCCCCCCGCCGGTGGGACGAGGTGCGGTGCCGCCCCCGGCCCTGCCCGCCGCCGCTCAGGAGCCGTTCGGCGGCCAGGGCGTGACGCCGCTCAGAAGCCGTGCGGCAGCCAGGGCGTGACGCCGCCGAAGGCGACGGACGCCTCCGCCAGCGCGCCCTGCCGCAGCTCCCGCACCCGGCCGGCACGCGCCAGCGCCGCCAGGCTCACACCGCCCAGGTAAGCCGCCCCCAACTCCCGCACCGAGAGGGCGAGATCGGCCGCGTCCGTGGTCCGCTCGCAGGACGCCCCCTTGACGTCGCCGCTGATCCGCCAACGCCCCGCGTTCCACGGGCAGAAGGCATCCTCGACCTCCAACACGACGTCCACCGGCGCCTGGTAGGTCCGGGCTGCCAGCGCGTCCCCCACTTCGACCAGCCGCACGTACAGCCCGTCCCGCAGGGTCGGCAGGCAGCGTCGGGTGTCGGACACCAGGTACTGCCAGGCGTCGTCGACCGGCCGGTTGCGCACCACCAGCGTCGAGGTCAGGTCGACGTCGAACAGGAACCGCCACAGGGCCGCGTCGGCCGCCGGGTCCAGGGCGGCCACGTCCCGCAGCACCACCGTGCCCGCGGGCCCGGCCGGACCCCATTCCGGCTTCACCTGGAAGCGCGCGTAGCCGACGGTCTCCCCGTCCCGCTCCGCGACGACGCACTGCAGGGGGGAGCCGCCGCCCCGGTCGCTCGCCGGGTCCAGCACCGGCACCCGCTCCCAACCCGGCCCGCGGGCCAGCATGCCCGGCCGCAGCGGCACCAGCCGGGCGTAGATCGCCTCACACGTGTCCAGGACGTCGACGGGATCCGCGTAGCGCAGCCGTACGTCGTCCGTGCCGTCGGGAACGGACAGGGTGACCCTGCTGGTGTCGATCGTGGCGCCGAGCTGCTGGGTCGCCGCCGCGTAGCCGAACCGGCCGTAGATCGGCGGCTCGGACGCCGTGAGCACGGCCAGCGGCTCGCCCCAGGCCCGTACGTCGTCCAGCTGCCGCCGCATCATCCGCGTGAGCAGCCCCCGCCGCCGGTGCGTCGGCGCGACGCCGACCATGGTGACGCCCGCGGCCGGCACGGCCGCCCCGCCGGGCACGGTCAGCCGGAACGAGAACGCGCCGGCCGTGGCCACGCACACCTCGCCGTCCCACAGGCCGATGGACCGGTCGAACTCGGCCAGTGCCTCCCACAGCTCCGTCTCCTCGTCGGACTCGGGCACTCCGCCGAAGGCGCGGATGAGCGTGCCGTACCACCGGTCCCACTCGTCCTGCCGCAGCACCCGCGGTCCGCCCGCCGTGTCCGCCGTGTCCGCCGTGTCCGCCGTGCTCGTCCGTTCGCTCTCCATGCCCCATGCCTACCAGCCGCGACGTGGGCGGAGCGAGGTAATTTCCCACCCCGGGCCCCGCGACGGCGTGCGGTGAAGTTCACTGTGAAGTCGGTCCCCGCTACGGGGGACAACCAGGACCTCCCGTGCCAAGCGGCCGGTCCGATCGATAGGGTCCCGAACCAATGGCAGCAGCACGAGAACGGCGGTCGGCCGCCGAGACGTTCACGGCCCGGTGCAAGAAGCAGTGGCACCGGGCCCGCGTCGGCGTGCGCCGGGCCGCCGTGGACTACTTCCGGGGCAACGGGTCGGACTGGGTCGCCCTGGCCGGCCTGCTGCTGACCATCCCGCTCCTCACGGCGGGCACGCTCGCCAACTCCGTCTGGTGCCCGCCGGCCGCCCTGGTCCTGCCGATCGTCGCGGGCGGGCTGCTGCTCCGCCCGGCCAGCCTGCTCGGCCTGTACGCCGTCGCGGCCACCGCGCTCATCGTCGAGGCCGTCCAGCTGGGCCCGTACACCGAGGGCGCGGCCCGGGTCACCCCGGGCGTCGTCCTGACCGTCGCGGCCTGCGGGTTCTTCGGCCTGCTCGTCGCCCAGTTCCGCAGCCGGGTCGGCGTGCCCTGGCGGCGCGGCGGCACCATGCTGTTCGACCTCCGCGAACGCATCCGGGTGCAGAGCCAGCTCCCGGCCCTCCCCGGCGGATGGCACCAGGAGATGGCCCTGCGGCCCGCGGGCGGCCAGTCCTTCTCCGGCGACTTCGTCGTCGCGGCCCGCACCAACGGCGGCCGCACGCTCGAAGTCGTGCTCACCGACGTCTCCGGCAAGGGCATGGACGCCGGATCCCGCGCCCTGCTGCTCTCCGGCGCCTTCGGCGGCCTCCTGGGCAGCCTGCCGCCGCACGCCTTCCTCCCGGCCGCCAACGGCTACCTCCTGCGCCAGGAGTGGGACGAGGGCTTCGCCACCTCCATCCACCTCGTCCTGGACCTGGACTCCGGCGACTACGAGCTGTACACCGCCGGGCACCCGCCGGGCCTCCAGCTCAGCGCGGGCACCGGCCGCTGGGAGGAGAAGGCCGCCGACGGCCCGCTGCTGGGCGTGTACGACGGTGCCCAGTTCGACCCGGTGAAGGGCTCGCTGCGCCCCGGTGACGTGCTGATGCTGTTCACCGACGGCCTGGTGGAGACCTCCGACCGGGACATCGTGGAGGGCATCGACCGCCTCACCGGCGAGGCCGACCGCTACGTGGCCGGCGGCTTCCACGGCGCCGCCTGGCACCTCATCGAGGCCGTCGCCAAGGACGTCAACGACGACCGCGCCCTGCTGCTGATCTGCCGCGAGGGCCCCACGGCCGGCCACCGCTGACGGGCCCGCCCCCTACCGCTCACCCGCCCGCCGCCCGCCGCCCGCCGCGCCCGGGACCGGTCGCGGGCACCGGACGGCCGTCCGCCGGGGACGGTCGTCGTCGGTCGGCGGCCGCCGGTCGCCGCCGCGGCGCCCGGTGCACACTGATCGCGTGACCGAGACACCGCGCAGCAGCCCGTCGCCGTACCTGTCCCCGGCCGAGGTCGAGGCCGTCGCCCGCGCCGCGCACGACGGCCAGACCGACAAGGCGGGCCGCCCTTACGCCGAGCACCTGGCGGCCGTCGCCGACGGCGTCCGCACGCGGGGCGGCGACACCGAGCAGATCGCGGCGGCCTGGCTGCACGACGCCGTCGAGGACGGCCGGCTGGCGCCGGAGTGGCTGGAGGGGGCCGCCCTGACCGAGCGGACCAAGGACATCGTGCGCGCGGTCACCAAGCGGGCGGGGGAGCCGCCGGAGGCGTACGCGGCGCGCATCCTGGCAACCCCCGGCGCGCTGCTCGTCAAGGCGGCGGACCTGGCGCACAACGCCGACCCGGCGCGGCTGGCGGTGCTGGACGGACCCACCCGGACACGGCTGACCGAGAAGTACGCGCGCATGCGCGCACTCCTCGGTCTGTCGGCGGACCGCCCCTGACCCCGGGCGGGGGCGCCGCGTCAGGGGCGGTGGGCCGGTCGGTCGGTCGAGCATCAGCCAGTCGTCCGTCCGGCCGTCCTTCCGGCCGGGCGGCGGGAAGGACGGCCGTCCGGTCGGACGATCGGCCTGGCAGGCCGAGCCGTCGACCGTCCCACGGCTCGGCTGGCTCAGGCGGAGACTTTCTCGCGCGCCTCCCGCGGCGCGTCCTGCGCGCGCTCCCGCGCCGGCTCGGCCCGGTCCCGCTTGAACGCCCAGTCCATGGCGGGCTCCATCACCGGCCGGAAGACCCGCCGTACCGGGGCGGTGCACAGCAGCGTCACCATGGCAGCGGCCAGCACCGTGACGAGCACCGCGCCGAACGGCCCGTCGAGCACGGACAGCTCGAACCAGCCGCGGTAGTCGGCCGTCTTCACCACGAACCCGTGCAGCAGGTAGCCGCACAGCGTGCCCGCGCCGAGCGCCGTGAACCACGTGCGGCGGCCCGGCACCCAGGCGAAGAAGCAGGCGGTCAGCACCAGCGAGCACCCGAAGAGGGCCAGCACCATGACCGGACCGGCCCACCAGGGCGCCCCCAGCTCCTGCGCGGAGTCACGGTGGTAGAACCAGCCCGCGTTCAGGACAGGGGCGACCCACCACGCGAACGCCAGCGCGGCCGCGAACACCGGCACCGCGGCGATCCGCACCGACCGGCGGCGCACCATGTGGAAGTGCTCCGGCTTCAGGCACAGGCCCAGCACGAAGAACGGCAGGAACTGCAGCACCCGCTGGAGGTCCAGGTCGTCCCCGATCCCGGGGGAGACGCTCGCCAGGGCCGCGATCAGGAGGGCCAGCGGCAGCGGGTACCGCACGGCCTTCCAGATCGGCGTGGTGAGCCGCCAGATGAACAGCGCGCACAGGAACCAGGTCAGGTACCAGGGGTCGAGGAGACTGATCTCGTGCTCGGGGTCGTTGTCCATGTACCGCTTGAACAGCGGGTACGCCGTCTCGAAGACGATGTACGGGACGGCGACACCGGTGACCAGCCGCTGCAGCCGGTCGGGGCGCATGTCGAAACTGCGCGAGAAGAACCCGGAGATGAGGATGAACGCCGGCATGTGGAACGCGTACACCACCATGTAGGCGGCATCGACGGACCGGCTGTCGCTCCTCAGGGGCTCCCAGGCGTGTCCGACCGCCACCAGCACGATGGCCAGGTACTTGGCGTTGTCGAAGAACGCGTCACGCCGTTTGCCCGCAGGGACGGCCGGGCCGCGCGCCGTCCGCTCGGCGTCGGGCGCGGAGGGCGGACTCGGCACCCCGGACGCCGGGGACCGGTCCGGAGGGGGAGGCGTACCGCGTTGGTTGCCGTTCGGTCGCGGCGAGGTCGTCACTGACCCTCCCTGGAAGAACTCGGGGTCAGGAGCGGGAAGCTCGCTGCGCTTGCGGGGGACGAGGCAGCGTGAAACATCTGAGGCACCCTAGCGTTGTCCGCGCGTATTCGTAAAACGCCCGACGTCATTACCGGTAATCCCTCCCGGGTACCCCCGATTCGCTAATGCCGACGCCTCGGAGAGCGTGACGGTCGACACATCCTCAACGTGCCGTTCCGGTAAGGGTTCTGTGCACCACCTGCGCCCCTCTTGTCTGGATTCATCCGGGACGAAGGGTGTGCAGGCAGGGCGAACCGCCCCCAACGGAGCGATCGCTTCGGTCCACTTCCCGGCCTTCCGGCGGGCAAGCCGGAACACCCGTGACCACAATTCGAATTGGCTGCGAACGAGGTGTGGGGAATGTGAAACGATGCCGCCGAATTCCCGGTCCGGGTGGCGCCTCGAATTACCGTGCGACGCCGCACCGTTCAGTCCGCCGCCCGCCCTGCCGTCCGGCCGGTCGGAGGGTCCCCGCCCGACGGCCGCCGACTCCGGAGGGCGGATGATGCGTCACCGGCCGCATAGGGCGGCTCCGTTGGTGGCACGATGGTCCTGGCGGGGTGCGCGGGGTCGCGCGTCCCGGGCCGGGAGTGTGCGGACCGATCGAGGGTGTGATCAGTTGTGGCCATTTCACTGTCAGTGGTGCTGCTGTTGGCAATCATCCTTGTGGTGCTGATGAGAGGCGGCTCCATCAAGGCGGGCCCCGCGATCGTGGCGATCCTCTTCGGCTTCTTCCTCGCCTCGACCGGTATGGCCCCGTCCATCAACCGGTTCCTCAACTCGATAGCGGAGACGATCAACTCCATCAGCTTCTGACCGGGTGCCCCGGCGAGGTACGCCCCGCAGGTGACGGGCGGCACGACGGTCAGTGAGGGACGGGCACCCGCGGGCCTCCGGCGACGGGCGCCCTGCCGGGCCCCCGGACCTCCGGGTGCGGGGCGGCCTCCTGGGGAGACGGGCGGCAGCGGCGGTCCCGGCCGCGGCCCTCGGCCTCCGGCCCCCGCCGCCCTCCCCGTCCCTTACCTCAGAGGTCATCGACACGGGAAGCGCCGGCCCGGCACGCTCGGCCGTACACAGCCGACCGAACCGGAAGGACCCGGCCCATGCCCGCCTACGTCATAGCCCGTCTCCAGGAGGCCGCCCCGCACCCGGAGATCGCCGCGTACATCGAGCGCATCCCGGCGACCTTCGAGCCCTACGGCGGACGCTTCCTCGTGCACGGCACCGCGCACGAGGTGAAGGAGGGCGCCTGGCCCGGCCACGTGGTCATGATCGGCTTCCCCGGCCCCGCCGAGGCCCGCGCCTGGTGGGACTCGCCCGCCTACCGCGAGATCGCCCCGCTGCGCGCCCGCCACATCGACGGCGACATCATCCTGGTCGAGGGCGTCCCCGACGACTACGACCCGGCAGCCACCGCACGCGCCCTTCGCGCCTCCCCGCCCGCCGGACGAACGACCGCACCCGTCACGGAGACGCCGAGGGGGTGACGGGAACGCGTCCGCCGACGGGAATCGCATCCGCACCGGCGGGAACCGTGCCCGCGCAGACGGGAACCGCATTCGCACAGCCGAGGAAGAACGAAGACCGGACCTCAAGGGGCACACGGGCACCCCAGGGGCACGGCGGCCCCCTGATCGTCCCCCCGAAAGCAGCCAGGGCCAGGTCGGAGGAATGACCCTCCGCCTGGCCCTGAGCCGTACCGAGCGGGCGACGGGAATCGAACCCGCGTAGCCAGTTTGGAAGACTGGGGCTCTACCATTGAGCTACGCCCGCACACGCGTGCCGCAGGCCGGGTGGCCGACGGCGCTGACAGGCATCGTAGCGGGTCGGAGGCGTTCGCCGCACACCCCCGCCCCCGCCGGCGTCCCGCCGCACCGCGCCCGGGAAATGCCGAGGCCGGAACGCGCGGGGCCATGTACCCTACTCGTCGCACCAGACGGGGTGTGGCGCAGCTTGGTAGCGCGTCCGCTTTGGGAGCGGAAGGCCGTGGGTTCAAATCCCGCCACCCCGACCAGTCACCGGATCGTCCACCGATGATCGCCTTTGGGCGCCGTAGTCGCTGCCGTTAGTATCAAGCTGCACGCCCGTGTCTCTCAGCTCTCCGAGCGTCTGATGAAGTCCTCCGGGCGACGCATCGGCCGTGCCGTTCTGGTACCGGCGGAAACCAAGAAGTCAGCCACAAGGAGACCGAACCGTGAAGAGCGCCGTGGAGACCCTGAACCCGACCCGGGTTCGGCTCACTGTCGAGGTGCCCTTCGAGGAGCTCAAGGACAGCCTCGACGCGGCGTACAAGAAGATCAACCAGCAGGTCACGGTGAAGGGCTTCCGCAAGGGCAAGGTCCCGGCCCGGGTCATCGACCAGCGGTTCGGCCGTGGTGCGGTCCTGGAGGAGGCCGTCAACGACGCCCTCCCGAAGTTCTACACCGACGCGGTCAACGAGGCCGAGCTGAACCCGCTGGGCCAGCCCGAGGTCGACATCACGGAGCTGAAGGACGGCGAGACGCTGAACTTCACCGCCGAGGTCGACATCCGCCCCGCCATCGAGATCCCGGACTACTCCGGCATCGAGGTCGAGGTCGACGCCGTCGAGGTCACCGAGGAGGACGTCGACCAGTCGGTCGAGCAGCTGCGTGAGCGCTTCGCCTCCACCACCCCGGTCGAGCGCGCCGCCGGTGACGGCGACGTCGTCACCATCGACCTGAAGGCCAAGGTCGACGGCGAGGTGCTGGAGGACGGTGTCGCCGACGGCGTCTCCTACACCATCGGCTCCGGTGAACTGCTGGACGGCATCGACGACGCCGTGAAGGGCCTGTCCGCGGGTGAGGAGGCCACCTTCACCTCCGAGCTGAAGGGCGGCACCGGCGCCGGCAAGGAGGCCGAGGTCACCGTCAAGGTCACCCAGGTCGCCGCGCGCGAACTGCCCGAGCTGGACGACGATTTCGCGCAGCTCGCCTCCGAGTTCGACACGCTCGAGGAGATGCGCGCGGACAGCCGCAAGCGCCTCGAGAACATGAAGCAGTTCGACCAGGCCACGCAGGCCCAGGAGCGCGTCCTGGAGAAGCTGCTCGAACTGGTCGAGGTGCCCGTCCCCGAGAAGCTGCTCGAGGACGAGATCAACACCCGCAAGCACAACCTCGAGCACCACCAGCTCGGTCAGATGGGCCTCGACCTCGCGAAGTACCTGGAGATCCAGGGCAAGACCGAGGAGGAGTTCGAGACCGAGACCCGCGAAGCCGCGATCAAGGGCATCAAGACCCAGTTCGTGCTGGACGAGCTCGTCAAGCAGGAGAAGCTGAACGTCAACCAGGAGGAGCTCACCGAGCACCTCATGCGGCGGGCCGCCTCCTCCGGCATGTCCCCCGACCAGTTCGCTCAGGCGGTCGTCGAGGGCGGTCAGGTTCCGCTCCTGGTCGGCGAGGTCGCCCGCGGCAAGGCCCTGGCCGTCGTGGTCGAGAAGGCCACCGTCAAGGACACCAACGGCGAGGTCGTCGACCTGGACGACGACGAGGACGAGGCCGGCGAGACCGTCGAGGCTGCCGAAGCCGCCGAGGCCACGGAGTCCGCCGAGGTGGCCGAGTCCGCCGAGGAGAAGAAGTCCGAGGGCTGAGCCGTACGGCACCCTCGTGAGTGACGGACGGGCCCCGGGCACCCAGCGTGCCCGGGGCCCGTCCGCTCCCCGGAGCAGGACCCGGAGCATGACCCCGAGCGTAGAACCGGAGTCAGGCCCGCACCGCCCCCGGGGGCACCCGCCGACGCCCGCACGGCCCGCGGCCCGGTCGCGCCGCCCCGTTGCCGCCCCGCTGCCGCCGCGCGCGGGAGCCCGGCCGCCCGTGCCCGGCCTCCCGCGCGACTGCCCGTGCCCGACTCCCGCGCCCTGCACCCGTGCCTGGTCGGCCCGTGAGAAGTACGCCCCCGGCGAACACTCCCGTTACCGGGATTCCCCGGCGAGGCCACCGCGTTAGGGTCCTTGAATACCAGGGCAGGTGAGTCACCGAAACGGCCCCAGCCCCGCAGGGAAACGTGAGACGGCCCGGCGCCGTCGTAAGACGAGCAGGTGGATACGTGACGAATCTGATGCCCTCAGCCGCCGGAGAGCCTTCCATCGGTGGTGGCCTCGGCGACCAGGTCTACAACCGGCTGCTGGGCGAGCGGATCATCTTCCTCGGCCAGCCGGTCGACGACGACATCGCCAACAAGATCACCGCACAGCTGCTGCTCCTTGCCTCCGACCCGGACAAGGACATCTACCTGTACATCAACAGCCCCGGCGGCTCGATCACGGCCGGCATGGCGATCTACGACACCATGCAGTACATCAAGAACGACGTGGTGACGATCGCGATGGGCCTCGCGGCCTCGATGGGTCAGTTCCTGCTCAGCGCGGGCACCCCCGGCAAGCGCTTCGCGCTGCCCAATGCCGAGATCCTGATCCACCAGCCCTCCGCCGGTCTCGCCGGTTCGGCCTCGGACATCAAGATCCACGCCGAGCGGCTGCTGCACACCAAGAAGCGCATGGCCGAGCTCACGGCCCAGCACACCGGTCAGACGGTCGAGCAGATCACCCGCGACTCCGACCGCGACCGCTGGTTCGACGCCTTCGAGGCCAAGGAGTACGGCCTCATCGACGACGTGATCGCCACGGCCGCCGGCATGCCGGGCGGCGGCGGCACCGGGGCCTGACCGGCCCCACGGGGCCCGCCCGCCCCGTGGGCCCCACCGGCTCGCCCTCACCGGTGACCGGTGCGGCCCCAGAAGCCCCAGCCGACCGCCTAAGCCCCTTTCAGGAGAAACCGTGAACGACTTCCCCGGCCGCGGCCTGTACGACCGCATGTCCGCGCAGGACATGAGCGCCTCCCAGGCCCGGTACACCGGCCCGCAGGCCGAGTCCCGCTACGTCATCCCGCGCTTCGTCGAGCGCACCTCGCAGGGCATCCGCGAGTACGACCCGTACGCGAAGCTCTTCGAGGAGCGGGTGATCTTCCTCGGCGTCCAGATCGACGACGCCTCCGCCAACGACGTCATGGCGCAGCTGCTGTGCCTGGAGTCGATGGACCCCGACCGTGACATCTCGGTCTACATCAACAGCCCCGGCGGCTCGTTCACCGCGCTGACGGCGATCTACGACACCATGCAGTACGTGAAGCCGGACATCCAGACGGTGTGCATGGGCCAGGCCGCCTCCGCCGCCGCCGTCCTGCTCGCCGCCGGCACGCCCGGCAAGCGGATGGCCCTGCCGAACGCCCGCGTGCTGATCCACCAGCCGTACAGCGAGACCGGCCGCGGTCAGGTCTCGGACCTGGAGATCGCCGCCAACGAGATCCTGCGGATGCGGACCCAGCTGGAGGAGATGCTCGCCAAGCACTCCACCCGCCCGCTGGAGAAGATCCGCGAGGACATCGAGCGCGACAAGATCCTCACGGCCGAGGACGCGCTGGAGTACGGCCTGATCGACCAGATCATCACCACCCGCAAGTTGGACAACTCCAGCCTGCGCTGACGCGGGCGGGGCGTGACATCTGCCGCCCCTTGGCACGGTTTGACCCGGTCCACGTCACAGCGAACCGTGCCAAGGGGGGCCCGGACGGGGGGCCCGGCAAGGTACCGTCGGACATAAGGCAGCACCAGGAGCCGCTGGACGTTGACGTCCAGTCGTCTCCCAGGCGAAGGGGAAGCACACCGTGGCACGCATCGGTGACGGCGGCGATCTGCTCAAGTGCTCGTTCTGCGGCAAGAGCCAGAAGCAGGTCAAGAAGCTCATCGCAGGGCCCGGTGTGTACATCTGCGACGAGTGCATCGACCTCTGCAACGAGATCATCGAGGAGGAGCTGGCCGAGACCAGCGAGGTCCGCTGGGAGGAGCTTCCCAAGCCCCGCGAGATCTACGAGTTCCTCGAGGGGTACGTGGTCGGCCAGGAGGCGGCCAAGAAGGCCCTCTCCGTCGCGGTGTACAACCACTACAAGCGGGTCCAGGCCGGCGAGAACGGCGGCGCGCAGGGCCGCGAGGACGCCATCGAGCTGGCGAAGTCCAACATCCTCCTGCTGGGCCCCACGGGCTCCGGCAAGACCCTGCTGGCGCAGACGCTCGCCCGCATGCTGAACGTCCCCTTCGCGATCGCCGACGCCACGGCGCTCACCGAGGCCGGGTACGTGGGCGAGGACGTCGAGAACATCCTGCTGAAGCTGATCCAGGCGGCCGACTACGACGTCAAGAAGGCCGAGACCGGGATCATCTACATCGACGAGATCGACAAGGTCGCGCGGAAGAGTGAAAATCCCTCGATCACGCGCGACGTCTCCGGCGAGGGCGTCCAGCAGGCCCTGCTGAAGATCCTGGAGGGCACCACGGCCTCCGTCCCGCCGCAGGGCGGGCGCAAGCACCCGCACCAGGAGTTCATCCAGATCGACACGACGAACGTGCTGTTCATCGTGGGCGGCGCCTTCGCGGGCCTGGAGAAGATCATCGAGGGCCGGGCGGGAGCCAAGGGCATCGGCTTCGGCGCGACGATCCGCTCCAAGCGGGAGCTGGAGAGCAAGGACCAGTTCGAGCAGGTCATGCCGGAGGACCTGGTCAAGTTCGGCATGATCCCCGAGTTCATCGGCCGGCTCCCGGTCCTCACCTCGGTCCACAACCTCGACCGCGAGGCCCTGCTGCAGATCCTCGTCGAGCCGCGCAACGCGCTCGTCAAGCAGTACCAGCGGCTGTTCGAACTCGACGGTGTGGAGCTGGACTTCGAGCGTGAGGCGCTGGAGGCCATCGCCGACCAGGCCATCCTCCGGCAGACCGGCGCGCGCGGTCTGCGCGCCATCATGGAGGAGGTCCTCCAGGGCGTGATGTACGAGGTGCCGTCCCGCAAGGACGTCGCCCGGGTCGTCATCACCGCCGACGTGGTCCTCTCCAACGTCAACCCGACGCTCATCCCGCGCGACGCGCGGGGCCGCGGGCCCGGGGAGCAGAAGACGGCGTAGCCGCCGAGCAGACAGGCGGAGGGGCCCCGGTCGACGACCGGGGCCCCTCCGCCTGTCCTGCCGTGCAGGATCACGCCTTCTCGCGGACCTCCGCGCGCAGCTGGGTGGTGATGTCCACCGCGGTGTCCTTGTCGACGCCCGTGCCGGAGTTGTCGCCGGGCGAGACCATCGCGACGGTGCTGTAGTCGGCCCACGCGCAGAACCAGTCGGTCGACTTCTTCTTGGTGAGCGCGTTGTCGGCCCTGGTGGACTGGCACTTGGCGACCGCGCCGTCGATCTCGATCTCCTCGGGGTCGCCGATCAGCTCGACGTTCTGCATGCCGCCGGGAGAGCCCTTGGCGTTGTCCTTGACCTGCTTCTGGATGTTGGCGAAGAAACGGTCCAGCACCTGCTGCGGGTCGTTGATCTTCCCGTAACCGCCCGCCATGGTGACGCCCTTGGCGGTCAGCAGCTCCGCGGTGCTCGGGAAGTCACCGGCGGTGCTGGGGTCCGCCGGGTCGTAGTCGCCGAAGTCGGCGGTCGACCACTGCCCGATGACGGCGGTGCCGTCCTCGACGCCGCTCTTGGCCATGTCGTCGACCATGTCCGAGTCGCTGTTCTCGGTCCCGTCGCCGAAGCGCTGGTACTCGCTGAGCACCGTCTTCGGCGTGGTGAGCTTGTGCGGCCCGTCGTCCTCCAGCCCGCCGCCCGCGCCGCCGCCCCCGCCTATGACGAAGTAGGCGCCCACACCGATCGCGGCGACCACCGCGACCGCGCCGATGATGATGCCGGCCTTCTTGGCGCCCCCGCCCGCCGGCGGCTGGGGAGGCATGCCGTACGGCGCCTGACCGTACGGCGGCTGCTGGCCGTACGGGGGCTGCTGGGGCGGGACACCGGGCTGCCCGGGCTGCTGCGGGTAGCCGTAGCCCGGCTGGGGCGCCTGCTGGGGGTAGCCGTAGCCGGGCTGCGGAGCCTGCGGCTGCTGGCCGTAGGGACCCGGCTGACCGTACGGACCGGGCTGCTGGGGCTGCCCGCCGTACGGGCCCGGCTGGTTGTAGCTCATCTTCTGGGTTCCCCTCCAGATACTTACGTGTCGCTCACATCCTGACCCAGGAGGAAACCCTTCGGACCGGCGGGGGGCGCACCGTTACAAAGGAATCGGGTTTCGGGACTGGGCCGTGACACCCGTAAACTCATGCCCGTGACCGAGAACACTCAGCAGCCAGCATCAGCGCCCACCACCGAACTGCCGACCCAGTACGCGCCGGCCGACGTAGAGGGGCCGCTGTACGAGCGCTGGGTGGAGCGCGGTTACTTCGAGGCCGACGCCAAGAGCGACAAGCCGCCCTTCACCGTCGTCATCCCCCCGCCGAACGTCACCGGCAGCCTGCACCTGGGGCACGCCTTCGAGCACACGCTCATCGACGCCCTGACCCGCCGCAAGCGCATGCAGGGCCACGAGACGCTGTGGCAGCCCGGCATGGACCACGCCGGCATCGCCACACAGAACGTCGTCGAGCGGGAGCTGGCCAAGGAGGGCAAGTCCCGGCACGACCTGGGCCGTGAGGCGTTCGTCGAGCGGGTCTGGCAGTGGAAGGCCGAGTCCGGAGGCCAGATCTCCGGCCAGATGCGCCGCCTCGGCGACGGCGTCGCCTGGTCGCGCGAGCGCTTCACCATGGACGAGGGCCTGTCGAAGGCCGTCCAGACCATCTTCAAGCGGCTCTACGACGACGAGCTGATCTACCGCGCCGAGCGCATCATCAACTGGTGCCCGCGCTGCCTCACCGCGATCTCCGACATCGAGGTCAACTACCAGGACGACGACGGCGAGCTCGTCTCCATGAAGTACGGCGAGGGGGACGACACCATCGTCGTCGCCACCACCCGCGCGGAGACGATGCTCGGTGACACGGCCGTCGCCGTCCACCCCGACGACGAGCGCTACAAGCACCTGGTCGGCAAGCTGATCAAGCTGCCGCTGACCGATCGTTCGATCCCGGTCGTCGCGGACGAGCACGTCGACCCCGAGTTCGGCACCGGCGCGGTCAAGGTGACGCCCGCCCACGACCCGAACGACTTCGAGATCGGCCAGCGGCACGGCCTGCCCGCCATCACCGTCATGGACGAGCACGCGGTCATCACCGCGCACGGCCCCTTCCAGGGCCAGGACCGGCTGGAGGCCCGTTCCGCCATCGTCGCCGCGCTGCGCGCCGAGGGCCGGATCGTCGCCGAGAAGCGTCCCTACTCGCACTCCGTCGGCCACTGCTCGCGCTGCCGGACCACCATCGAGCCGCGGCTGTCCATGCAGTGGTGGGTCAAGGTCGGCCCGCTCGCCAAGGCGGCCGGGGACGCCGTCCGCGACGGCCGGGTGAAGATCCACCCGCAGGAGATGGAGAAGCGGTACTTCGACTGGGTCGACAACCTGCACGACTGGTGCATCTCGCGCCAGCTGTGGTGGGGCCACCGCATCCCGGTCTGGTACGGGCCGGACGGCGAGGTCGTCTGCGTCGGACCGGACGACGAGGCGCCCACCGGCGAGGGCTGGCACCAGGACACCGACGTCCTCGACACCTGGTTCTCCTCCGGGCTGTGGCCGTTCTCCACCCTCGGCTGGCCCGAACAGACCGAGTCGCTGGCGAAGTTCTACCCGAACTCCGTCCTGGTCACCGGCTACGACATCCTCTTCTTCTGGGTCGCCCGGATGATGATGTTCGGCCTGTACGCGATGGACGGCACCCCGCCGTTCCACACCATCGCCCTGCACGGCATGGTCCGCGACCAGTTCGGCAAGAAGATGTCGAAGTCCTTCGGCAACGCGGTCAACCCGCTCGACTGGATGGACAAGTACGGCTCGGACGCGCTGCGCTTCACGCTCGCCCGCGGCGCCAACCCGGGTGTCGACGTGCCGATCGGCGAGGACTGGGTCCAGGGCTCGCGCAACTTCGCCAACAAGATCTGGAACGCGACCCGGTTCGCCCTGATGAACGGCGCGACCGTCGAGGGCCCGCTGCCGGACGCCTCGGCGATGTCGCCGACGGACCGCTGGATCCTGTCCCGGCTGAACTCGGTCGTCGCCGAAGTCGACGCGTACTACGAGGACTTCCAGTTCGCCAAGCTGTCGGACGCGCTGTTCCACTTCGCCTGGGACGAGGTGTTCGACTGGTACGTCGAGCTGTCCAAGACCACCTTCCAGGCGGGCGGCGAGGCCGCCGAGGTCAGCAAGCGGGTCCTGGGCGAGGTCCTCGACGTCACGCTCCGGCTGCTGCACCCGGTCGTCCCCTTCGTCACCGAGACGCTGTGGACCACGCTGACCGGGGGCGAGTCGGTCGTCATCGCCGACTGGCCCACCGACAGCGGCTTCCGGGACGCGGACGCCGAGCGCGAGATCGCCACGCTCCAGTCGGTGATCACCGAGGTCCGCCGCTTCCGCGCCGACCAGGGCCTGCAGCCCGGCCAGCGGGTCCCGGCCCGGCTCACCCTCGACGGCACCACGCTGGCCCGGCACGAGGCGGCCATCCGCCAGCTGCTGCGGCTCCAGCCGGAGGGCGAGGCGTTCACCGCCACGGCGACCCTGCCGGTCGGCGGCGCGGAGGTCGCGCTGGACCTGTCCGGCACGATCGACGTGGCCGCCGAGCGCAAGCGGCTCGCCAAGGACCTCGCCGCCGCGCAGAAGGAGCGCCAGCAGGCGCAGGCCAAGCTGGGCAACGAGGCGTTCCTGGCCAAGGCGCCCGACCACGTCGTGGACAAGATCCGCACCCGCCTCGCCAAGGCGGAGGAGGACATCGTCCGCATCGACAACCAGCTGGCCAAGCTGCCCGAGAGCTGACCTACGGGCACGGGCCGGGGAGCGCTTCGGCCTCCCCGGCGGCACGGCACACACGGGCCCGGCGCACACGCGCCGGGCCTGTCCCCGTCCGTGCGCCGGGCCCGTCTCTGTCCGTCCTAGGGGAACTGGCCCCGCACGGCCTCCGGGCCGGTCCCGGCACGGCCTCCGGCGTCCGCCGGAGCCTTCGCCGCGTCCGCCGGCGGCCCTTCCGTAGACTGGCCCCCGTGAGCGACCTCCCCCCGAACAGCGACGCCGGCGAGCCCGACCCCCTCGACTCCTTCGAGGAAATCATCGAGGCCGAGACCAGCCGCGACCCCGACCTCGCGGTGATCGAGGCCGGCAGCCGCACCCTGCGCACCCAGGGCGGACCGCCCGAGGCCGACGTGCCCGCACGGCCGGCCGACCCGGAGGTCGACAAGGCGCTCCGCGAGGTCGAGGCCGAGCTGGCCACCCGCTGGGGCGAGACCAAGCTGGAGCCGTCGGTCGACCGGATCGCCGCGCTGATGGACGTCCTGGGCGAGCCGCAGCGCGCGTACCCGTCGATCCACATCACCGGCACCAACGGCAAGACCTCCACCGCCCGCATGGTCGAGGCCCTGTTCGGCGCCTTCGAACTGCGCACCGGCCGCTACACCTCGCCCCACGTGCAGTCGGTCACCGAGCGCATCAGCCTCGACGGGGCGCCGATCTCCGCCGAGCGGTTCGTGGAGACGTACCGCGACATCGCGCCCTACGTCGAGATGACCGACGCCCGGCAGGAGTACCGGCTGTCCTTCTTCGAGGTGCTGACCGGCATGGCGTACGCCGCCTTCGCCGACGCGCCGGTGGACGTCGCCGTCGTCGAGGTCGGCATGGGCGGCACCTGGGACGCGACCAATGTCATCGACGCGGACGTCGCCGTCGTCACGCCGATAGACCTCGACCACACCGACCGCCTCGGCGGCACGCCCGCCGAGATCGCCGGCGAGAAGGCCGGGATCATCAAGCCCGGTGCCACGGTGATCATGGCGCAGCAGCCGGTGGACGCGGCGCAGGTGCTGCTGAAGAAGGCCGTGGAGGCGGACGCCACCGTGGCCCGCGAGGGCCTGGAGTTCGGGGTGGTGTCCCGGCAGATCGCGGTCGGCGGGCAGTTGCTGACGCTGCGCGGTCTGGGCGGTGAGTACCCCGAGGTGTACCTGCCGCTGCACGGTGCCCACCAGGCGCACAACGCGGCCGTGGCGCTCGCCGCCGTGGAGGCGTTCTTCGGCGTGGGTGCCCAGCGTGCCGAGCCGCTCGACCTCGACACGGTGCGCAAGGCGTTCGCCGCGGTGGCCTCGCCCGGCCGTCTGGAGGTCGTGCGCCGCTCGCCGACCGTGGTGCTGGACGCCGCCCACAACCCGGCGGGCGCGCGGGCCGCGGCCGCCGCGGTGGGGGAGGCGTTCCAGTTCACCCGGCTCATCGGGGTCGTGGGCGCCAGCGGCGACAAGAACGTGCGCGGGCTGCTGGAGGCGTTCGAGCCGGTCTTCGCCGAGGTCGTCGTCACCCAGAACTCCACCCACCGCGCGATGGACGCCGACGCCCTGGCCGCGGTCGCGGTGGAGGTGTTCGGCGAGGACCGGGTCCAGGTGGAACCGCGGCTGCCGGACGCTCTGGAGTCGGCGATCACACTGGCCGAGGAGGAGGGTGAGTTCGCCGGCGGCGGCGTCCTCGTCACCGGTTCCGTCATCACGGTCGGCGAGGCCCGGCTGCTCCTGGGGAAGGGCTGAGAAACCGTTGCGTACGCTCTGCGCGTCGACGCTGATCGGCGAGGTCTTCATCATCGGCTTCGCCGGACTGGTCGCCATGAAGGACCCGGACATGTCCATGAACACGGTGTGGACGGTGTGCGGTGTCGCCATGGTCCTGTGCGTGCTGCTGTGCGGCATGATCACCCGGCCGGGCGGGGTCGCCCTCGGCTGGGCCCTGCAGATCGCCCTGATCGCCTCGGGGTTCGTCGTCCCGACGATGTTCTTCCTCGGGGCCGTCTTCGCGGCCCTGTGGTGGGCTTCGGTGCATTACGGGCGAAAGGTGGACGAGGCGAAGGCCCGGTTCGCCGCGCAGGCGGACCAGCCTGACGCTGCGTGACCGGGACCGCGACACGCCGGGTAACCTCGTGTTCCCGCACATCTTTGACCCGCAAGGAGTTCCGTCGTGACCCAGCGCACCCTCGTCCTCCTCAAGCCCGACGCCGTCCGTCGTGGCCTGACCGGCGAGATCATCAGCCGCATCGAGCGCAAGGCCGGCTGGCGGATCACCGCGCTGGAGCTGCGCACCCTGGACCAGGACACGCTGGAGCAGCACTACGGCGAGCACAAGGGCAAGCCGTTCTACGAGCCGCTGATGGAGTTCATGGCGTCGGGCCCGGTCGTCGCCCTGATCGTCGAGGGTGACCGGGTCATCGAGGGCGTGCGTCAACTGGCCGGTCCGACCGACCCGATCGCCGCCGCGCCCGGCTCCATCCGCGGCGACTTCGGGGTCATCGTGCGGGAGAACCTCATCCACGCCTCGGACTCGGAGGAGTCCGCCGAGCGCGAGGTGAAGATCTTCTTCCCGGGGCGCGCGTAACGATCTCGTCGCGCCGGATCGCGGCGGCTTCGACCGCCTGTCGGATGGTCTGGGGGTTTTGCCCCCGGACCATTTCTGGCATATGCGCGGCGTTCGGGGGAACGCATGCCCCCGATGGCCCGTCTGCACAAGCAGTGGAGGGTGCCGTCCGGTGACAATGGCGAAGACCCTCGCACAGTGTTCGCGACGGCGCGTCTACCATGGAAGCCATCGCGTCACCGCACCCACCTCGCCAACCTGAAAAGCCCTCAAAAGCTCGTGGGAAGGCCAGACGAATCCTGATGGGGAACTCAATGTCGTTCATCGGCCGTGACATGGCTGTCGACCTCGGGACCGCCAACACGCTGGTGTACGTCAGGGGTCGCGGGATCGTACTCAACGAGCCGTCCGTCGTGGCGATCAACACCAACACCGGCGGCATCCTCGCCGTCGGTGCCGAAGCGAAGAAGATGATCGGGCGCACCCCGGGCAACATCGTCGCCGTGCGTCCGCTGAAGGACGGCGTCATCGCCGACTTCGAGATCACCGAGCGGATGCTCCGCTACTTCATCCTGAAGATCCACAAGCGGCGGTATCTGGCTCGTCCGCGGGTCGTCGTCTGTGTGCCCTCGGGCATCACCGGCGTCGAGCGCCGCGCCGTCATCGAGGCGTCGTCCCAGGCCGGCGCCCGTCAGGTGCACATCATCGAGGAGCCCATGGCCGCGGCCATCGGCTCCGGCCTGCCGGTCCACGAGGCCACGGGCAACATGGTGGTGGACATCGGCGGCGGCACCACGGAGGTCGCGGTCATCTCCCTCGGCGGCATCGTCACCGCCCAGTCGATCCGCGTCGCGGGCGACGAGCTGGACAACGCGATCATCCAGCACATCAAGAAGGAGTACTCGCTGCTGCTGGGTGAGCGATCGGCCGAACAGATCAAGATCACGATCGGTTCGGCGTACGACCTCGACACCGACGAGCACACCGAGATCCGCGGCCGTGACCTGGTGTCCGGGCTGCCCAAGACCGTCGTCATCTCCGCCGCCGAGGTGCGCAAGGCGATCGAGGAGCCCGTCAACGCCATCGTCGACGCGGTCAAGACGACCCTCGACAAGTGCCCGCCGGAGCTGTCCGGCGACATCATGGACCGCGGAATCGTTCTGACCGGCGGCGGAGCCCTGCTGCGCGGCCTCGACGAACGGCTGCGCCGCGAGACCGGCATGCCGATCCACATCGCGGAGGACCCGCTGGACAGCGTGGCCCTCGGCTCCGGCAAGTGCGTCGAGGAGTTCGAGGCGCTGCAGCAGGTGCTGGACGCCCAGCCGCGCAGATGACACACCTCTTCGATTCCGCCGTACGGGACGATCTCCTCTCGTACGGCGGATCGTTGATATAGAGGCATCAGCTCCCGCCCCGGGCCGGCCGTCCGGACGGGGGCGGCAGCACCCGCACACACCACATCACCCATCCGAACCATCCGACACCAACCCGACACCTCATACCCGCTCTCGACGAGGAAGGCACGGCCGCCGCACGTGAGGGACACACGAGAGAGCCGGCTGCTCCTGGTGCTGCTGATCGCCATCGCGTTCGCACTGATCACGGTGGACATCCGCGGCGGGGAGGACTCGCCGGTCGACGGTGCCCGGGGGGCCGCGGCGACGGTCTTCGGCCCCATCGAGAACGGCGTCTCCAGCGCGGTCGATCCCATCGGCAACGCCGTCTCCGCGATCCGCGACTCCGGTGAGCGCCACGACCGGCTCGCCCGCCTGGAGCAGGAGAACGCGGCCCTCAAGGCCGAACTCGGCAGCGACAACCGCAACCGCAGCCGCCTCAAGCAGCTCGACAAGATGCTCAAGGTGGCCGGCCAGGGCCAGTACGGCATCAAGGGCGCCCAGGTCATCGCCATAGGAGCGGCCCAGGGCTTCTCCTGGACCGTCACCATCGACGCCGGCGCCAACGACGGCATCGAACGCGACATGACCGTCCTCAACGGCGACGGCCTCGTCGGGCGCGTCACCACCGTCGGCCCCAACACCGCGACCGTCCTGCTCGCCAGCGACCCCGACTTCACCGTCGGCACCCGCATGGAGGACAGCGACGAACTCGGCTTCGCCTCCGGTCAGGGCGACCGGCCGCTGCGCGTGGAACTGCTCAACGGCAAGGCCGAGATCAAGAAGGGCGACCGCCTGGTCACCTTCGGCTCGCAGGCCGACAAGCCCTTCGTGCCCGGCGTCCCGGTCGGCGTGGTCTCCCGCGTCGACCCCTCCGGCGGCGACCTGACCCGCACCGTCTACGTCACGCCCTTCGTCGGCTTCACCAAGCTGGACATCGTCGGCGTCGTCGTCCAGGCCCCCGAGAAGGACCCGCGCGACACGGTGCTGCCCCGCAAGGCCAAGCCGACCCCCACACCGACCGTGACGGTGACGGTCACCCCGTCCGCCCCGGCCGACGGCCAGTACCAGCCAGAGCAGTAGGAGCTGTCACCCCATGCGCGTCAACCGGATCCTGCTCTCCAGCGCACTGATCGTCGTCGCCCTGGTGCTCCAGGTGAGCGTCCTCGCCCGCCTCCACCTGCCCGGCGCCGTCCCCGACCTGCTGCTGCTCACCGTCCTCGGCCTGGCCCTGGTCTACGGCCACGTCGGCGGCGCCCTCGTCGGCTTCGCCGCCGGACTCCTCGCCGACCTCGCCCCGCCCGCCGACCACGCCGCCGGCCGCTACGCCCTCGTGCTGTGCGTCATCGGCTACCTGGCCGGACTGGTCAAACCCGAGACCGGCCAGGTCAAGTCGGCCACCGGCCCCATGCTCGTGGTGGTCGCCGCCGCCGTCGGCTCCACCCTCCTGTACGCGGGGGTCGGCGCCCTCGTCGGCGACACCGCCGCCCGCCACGTCGGCCTCGGCAGCCTGCTGTTCACCGCCGCCCTGTACGACCTGCTGCTCGCCCCGTTCGTCGTCCCGGGCGTCATGGCCCTGGCCAGACGCGCGGACAACGACCCGCTCGCCGAGAACACCTCCACCACCAAGTCCGGCGGCGACATCGCCTCCGGCTGGCTCTCCGGCGGCACCGGCCTGCGCATCGGCGGCCAGCGCGGCGGCATGCGGGTCAAGGCCGCCCGGGCGCGCGTGGCCCGCGCGGGACGCATCAAGGGGGTCAAGCGCCTGTGAACAGGGCGAAGTTCACCCGCACGGGTGAGGCGCGGCGGAACCCGGACCGGGGCACCGGCCGTTCCACACCCGTACGCACTCACACGTCCCGCAGTCACACGTCCGGCACCGGCACGATCCGCACATGCCCGTCCGGCACCGACATGATCCGCACGTGCCCGTCCGGCACCGGCTCGATCCGCGCGCGCACGTCACCCGCGTCCGCGGCACCCGCACCCACGTCCACGCAGCGAGAGGGGGAGAAGCCCGCGTGACCAACATCCCCGAGACCGGCCGCAGCCCACGCGTCCAGATCCGGCTCGTCGTCATCCAGGTCCTCGTCCTCTCCCTCCTCGCCACCCTCGGCGGGCGCCTGTGGTACCTCCAGATCCGTGAGGGCGCCGAGTACGCCAAGGAGGCGTCCGGCAACCACGTCCAGCAGGTCGTCCAGCCCGCGGTGCGCGGCTCCATCCTCGACGCCCGCGGCGTCGCCCTCGCGGACAACGAGACCCGGCTGGTCGTCTCCGCCTCCCGCACCGACCTGATGAAGATGAAGGACGACGGCAAGGCGGTCCTCACCAAGCTGGCCGGCGTCCTCGGCATGGCCCCCAAGGAGGTCATGGAGAAGGTCCGGCTGTGCGACGCCAAGACCCCCCAGCCCTGCTGGAACGGCTCGCCCTACCAGCCCATCCCCATCACCGACGAGGCCACCCCGAAGCAGGCCCTGCAGATCCGCGAGCGCGCCGAGGACTTCCCCGGCATCACCGCCGAACCCCAGGCCGTCCGCCGCTACGCGAGCCCCGGCAAGTCCAACACCGCCCAGGTCCTCGGCTACCTCTCACCCGTCACCGACGAGGAGATCACCAAGGCCCAGGACACCGACTCGCCCTACCTGCGCTCCGACATGGTCGGCCGCTCCGGCCTGGAACGGCAGTACGACAAGCAGCTGCGCGGCAAGGCCGGCGTCACCCGGTACGAGGTCGACAAGCTGGGCCGCGTCATCGGCCGGGCCCAGTCCGACCCCGCCGAGCCCGGCGCCAACCTCGTCACCAGCATCGACGCCCGCGTCCAGCGCGTCGCCGAGTACGAGCTGAACGAGGCGATGAAGGCCGCCCGCAAGGAGCACGACCGCAACACCAACCGCAACTACGAGGCCGACTCCGGGGCCGTCGTCGTCATGGAGGCCAAGACCGGCCGCGTCGTCGCCATGGCCTCCAACCCGACCTACGACCCCAACGCCTGGGTCGGCGGCATCTCCTCCAAGGACTACGCGCGCCTCACCGGCAAGAACAGCAACTACCCGCTGCTCAACCGCGCCATCCAGGGCCAGTCCGCCCCCGGCTCCATCTTCAAGGTCATCCCCACGGCCGCCGCGATCAACGCCGGCTACTCCTTCGACGGCCCCTACGAGTGCTCCAGCTCGTACTCCATCGGCGGCCAGGTCTTCAAGAACTTCGAGTCCCAGAGCTTCGGCGGGATCAGCCTCGGCCGCGCCCTGGAGGTCTCCTGCGACACCGTCTTCTACCGCCTCTCCCACCAGGAATGGAAGCGCGACGGCGGCAACAAGCCCAAGAAGAACGCCAAGGACTGGTTCTACAAGACCGCCCACCAGTTCGGCCTCGGCCAGGAGACCGGCATCGACCTGCCCAACGAGGTCACCGGGCGCGTCCCCGACCGCCAGTGGAAGGCCGACTACTGGAAGGCCAACAAGGACGCCTGGTGCAAGACCGGCAAGAAGGGCGGCTCCTACGCCGAGCAGATCGCCTACGAGAACTGCCTCGAAGGCAACCGCCTGCGCGCCGGTGACTCCGTCAACTACTCCATCGGCCAGGGCGACACGCTCGTCACCCCCATCCAGATGGCCTCCGTCTACGCCGCCCTGTCCAACGGCGGCACCATGCCCACCCCCACCGTCGGCAAGGCCGTCATCAGCCCCGACGGCAAGACCATCACGGAGATCGAGCCCAAGGCACAGGGCAAGCTGCCGATGACCAAGGCGACCCTGAAGCGGATAGACGAAGCCCTGGAAGGCGTCGCCACCCGCGGCACGGCCGCCTGGCGCTTCGGCGGCTGGCCGCAGGACGAGATCCCCATGCACGCCAAGACCGGCACCGCGGAGGTCTACGGCAAGCAGACCACCTCCTGGTTCGCCACCTACACCAAGGACTACGCGATCGTCATGACGATCGCCCAGGGCGGTACGGGCTCCGGCGCCTCCGGACCCGCCGTCCGCAACATCTACAACGCGCTGTACGGCGTCTCCCCGGACGGCGAGATCGACGAGAAGAAGGCGCTGCTGCCCACCCCGCAGAAGAAGCTGCCCGCCATCCGCACGGACGGCACCATCGCCTCCCCGAAGATCGCCAAGGACCCGGTCAAGGAACTCCAGGCCGCCCAGAAGGCCGCCCAGGACGGCGAGGGCACCCCGGACGGCGGCACGGCCCCCGACGACGGCGGGCAGGACGCCACCGTCAACACGCCCCCGCCCGCCAACCGCGACACCCGCCGCCGGGACGCCCGACGCGGCCCGGGCCGACGCGGCACCGGACGCGGCGGACCCGGCGCAGACCCCGCCCGCCCCGGCCCGGGCGGTGGCGGCCGAGGCGGTGACGGCCGGACACCCGACGGCCCACGAGACCGCGGCGCCCCACCCCGGGCCACCGCACCACGGCGCCCGCGCGGCCAGGCACGACGGAGGTCCGCGACATGACCGGCGGCGTCAACAGCTTCCAGGTCTCCGGATACGGACCCGAGCGGGGCGGATGGACCCGGATCTTCGCCCGCGACTCCCTCGCCCGGCGCCTCGACTGGCCGATACTGCTCTCGGCCCTTGCCCTGTCGCTGCTCGGCTCCCTCCTGGTCTACTCGGCGACCCGCAACCGCACCGAACTCAACCAGGGCGACCCGTACTACTTCCTGGTCCGGCACTGGCTGAACACCGGCATCGGCCTCGCCCTCATGATCGGCGCCATCTGGCTCGGGCACCGCACCCTGCGCACCGCCGTGCCCATCCTCTACGGCGCCTCCGTCTTCCTGATCCTGCTGGTGCTCACGCCCCTGGGCTCCACCATCAACGGCGCCCACTCCTGGATCAAGCTGCCCGGCGGCTTCTCCCTGCAGCCCTCCGAGTTCGTCAAGCTGACGATCATCCTCGGCATGGCCATGCTGCTCGCGGCCCGGGTCGACGCGGGGGACAAACCCCACCCCGACCATCGCACCGTCCTCCAGGCCCTCGGCCTCGCCGTCGTCCCGATGCTGATCGTGATGCTCATGCCCGACCTCGGGTCGGTCATGGTCATGGTCATCATCGTGCTCGGCGTGCTGCTCGCCTCCGGAGCCTCCAACCGATGGGTCTTCGGCCTGCTCGGCGCCGGAGCCATCGGCGCCGTCACCGTCTGGCAGCTCGGCATCCTGGACGAATACCAGATCAACCGCTTCGCCGCCTTCGCCAACCCCGAACTCGACCCCGCCGGCGTCGGCTACAACACCAACCAGGCCCGCATCGCCATCGGCTCCGGCGGCCTGACCGGCTCCGGCCTCTTCCAGGGCTCCCAGACCACCGGCCAGTTCGTGCCCGAACAGCAGACCGACTTCGTCTTCACCGTCGCCGGCGAGGAACTCGGCTTCGTCGGCGGCGCCCTCATCATCGCCCTGCTCGGCATCATCCTCTGGCGCGCCTGCCGCATCGCCCGCGACGCCACCGACCTCTACGGCACCATCATCGCCGCCGGCATCGTCGCCTGGTTCGCCTTCCAGACCTTCGAGAACATCGGCATGACCCTCGGCATCATGCCCGTCACCGGCCTCCCCCTGCCGTTCGTCTCCTACGGCGGCTCCTCCATGTTCGCCGTCTGGCTCGCCGTCGGACTCCTGCAGTCCCTCCGCGTCCAACGCCCCATGTCCGCCTGACCGGCGCACATCACCCGGACAGCCGGGTGCGGAGCGGCGGCCCCCTGCCACTCCGCACCCCCGGCGACTACAGTCACGTCATGGCGGACACCAAGCGCGAGATCGAGCGGAAATACGAATCGACCGACGGCCGGCTGCCCGACCTGACCGGCGTTCCCGGTGTCGCATCCGTCGCCGACCGTGGCGTCGCCCACCTCGACGCCACCTACTACGACACCGCCGACGAACGCCTCGCCGCGGCCTCCATCACCCTGCGCCGCCGCACCGGAGGCTCCGACGCCGGCTGGCACCTCAAGTTCCCGGTCGCCCCCGGCGTACGGGACGAGGTCCAGGCACCCCTCTCCGACGACCTCCCCGAGAGCCTCGCCCGCCTCATCCGCTCCCGCGTCCGCGACCGCGCCGTCACCCCCCTGGTCCGCCTGCGCTCCGACCGCGACGTACGCCACCTCCTCGACGACGACGGCGCGCTCCTCGCCGAAGCCAGCATCGACAGCGTCCACGCCGAACGCCTCACCGGCCAGGGCGGCACCACCCGATGGACCGAGATCGAGGTCGAACTCGCCGACGACGGCGACCCCGCCCTCCTCGACCAGATCGAGGAGCACCTGTGCGACGCGGGCCTGCGCCCCTCCGACTCGCCCTCCAAACTGGCCCGCGCCCTCACCGCCACGGCCCCCGCCGCCACCGCCCCCCGCACACCCGACAGCGCGGCCCCCGCCCCCGCCCCGTCCCCGGCCGCCGCCCCCCGGAAGAAGCGCAGGACCCGCGCCGTCGGCGAACCCGTCACCGCCGGCGACCACGTCCTCGCCTACGTCCGCGCCCAGCGCGACGCCCTCGTCGACCTCGACCCCGCCGTACGCCAGGACGTCCCCGACGCCGTGCACCGCATGCGCGTCGCCACCCGCCGCCTGCGCAGCACCTTCCGCAGCTTCCGCTCCGTCCTCCACCGCGACGCCACCGACCCCATCGGCGCCGACCTGAAGTGGCTGGCCGGCGAACTCGGCCTCGAACGCGACCAGGAAGTCCTCGCCGACCGCCTCACCACCGCCCTCGACGACCTCCCCGACGACCTCGTCCACGGCCCCGTCCACGACCGCCTCGCCACCTGGTCCCGCGCGAGCCGCAGCAGCGCCCACGGCCACGTCACCGGCGTCCTCGACTCCGCCCGCCACCTCGCCCTCCTCGACACCCTGGACGCCCTCCTCGCCGACCCCCCGCTGCGCAAGAAGGCCCACGCCAAGCCCGCCAAGGTCCTCACCCGCGCCATCCACAAGGACCTCGACAAGCTCACCGGCCTCGTCACCACCGCCCTGGACCTCCCGCCCGGCCACGACCGCGACCTCGCCCTCCACGACGCCCGCAAGAAGACCAAACGCACCCGCTACGCCGCCGAAGCCGCCGTCCCCGCCCTCGGCGGCGACGCCAAGGACCTCGTCAAGGCCATGAAGTCCCTCCAGGAACTCCTCGGCGACCACCAGGACAGCGTCATGGCCCGCCAAACCCTGCGCGAACTCGCCGCCGTCGCCCACGCCGCCGGCGAGGACACCTTCACCTACGGCGTCCTCCACGCCCGCGAGGAACGCCGCGCCGAACTCACCGAGGCCGCCCTCCCGGGCACCTGGAAGACGATCACCAAGGGCATCACCCTCTGATCGGCGTGCGGGGGAGCCGCCCGACCGGGTTAGGCTGGATGGTCACCCCTCCCGGCCACTCCGGGAGACCCCCGTCAGCACACGAAGGTTCGCGAGATGCCTGCCGAAGCCGCCGAGTCTGTGTTCCCGCAGCTCGAAGCGCTCCTCCCGCATGTGCAGAAGCCGATCCAGTACGTCGGCGGAGAGCTCAACTCCACGGTCAAGCCCTGGGAGGGCTGCGACGTGCGCTGGGCGCTCATGTACCCCGACGCCTACGAGGTCGGACTGCCCAACCAGGGCGTCATGATCCTGTACGAGGTCCTCAACGAACAGCACGGCGTCCTCGCCGAGCGCACCTACAGCGTGTGGCCGGACCTCGAGGCCCTGATGCGCGAGCACCGGGTCCCGCAGTTCACCGTGGACAGCCACCGCCCCGTGCGGGCCTTCGACGTGTTCGGCCTGAGCTTCTCCACCGAGCTCGGTTACACCAACATGCTCACCGCGCTGGACCTGGCGGGCATCCCCCTGGAGTCCAAGGACCGCACGCTCGACGACCCCATCGTCGTGGCCGGCGGCCACGCGGCCTTCAACCCCGAGCCCATCGCCGACTTCATCGACTGCGCCGTCATCGGCGACGGCGAGCAGGCCGTCCTGGAGATCACCGCCATCGTCCGCGCCTGGAAGGCCGAGGGCCGTCCCGGTGGCCGCGAGGAACTCCTCTTCCGCCTGGCCAGGACCGGCGGCGTCTACGTCCCCGGCTTCTACGACGTGGAGTACCTGCCGGACGGCCGCATCGCCCGCGTCGTCCCCAACCGCTCGGGCGTCCCGTGGCGCGTGTCCAAGCACACCGTCATGGACCTCGACGAGTGGCCCTACCCCAAGCAGCCCCTCGTCCCGCTCGCCGAGACCGTCCACGAGCGGATGTCCGTGGAGATCTTCCGCGGCTGCACCCGCGGCTGCCGCTTCTGCCAGGCCGGCATGATCACCCGCCCGGTCCGGGAGCGCTCCATCACCGGCATCGGCGAGATGGTCGACAAGGGCCTGAAGGCCACCGGCTTCGAGGAGGTCGGCCTCCTCTCCCTGTCCTCCGCGGACCACTCGGAGATCGGCGACATCGCCAAGGGCCTCGCCGACCGCTACGAGGAAGACAAGATCGGTCTCTCCCTCCCCTCCACCCGCGTCGACGCCTTCAACATCGACCTGGCCAACGAACTGACCCGCAACGGCCGCCGCTCCGGCCTCACCTTCGCCCCCGAGGGCGGCTCGGAGCGCATCCGCAAGGTCATCAACAAGATGGTCTCCGAGGACGACCTCATCCGCACCGTCGCCACGGCCTACGGCAACGGCTGGCGCCAGGTCAAGCTGTACTTCATGTGCGGCCTGCCCACCGAGACCGACGACGACGTCCTCCAGATCGCCGACATGGCCACCCGCGTGATCGCCAAGGGCCGCGAGGTCTCCGGCTCCAACGACATCCGCTGCACGGTCTCCATCGGCGGCTTCGTCCCCAAGCCCCACACCCCCTTCCAGTGGGCCCCGCAGCTCTCCGCCGAGGAGACCGACGAGCGCCTGGGCAAGCTGCGCGACAAGATCCGCGGCGACAAGAAGTACGGCCGCTCCATCGGCTTCCGCTACCACGACGGCAAGCCCGGCATCGTCGAGGGCCTCCTCTCCCGCGGCGACCGCCGCATCGGCGCCGTCATCCGCGCCGTCTACGAGGACGGCGGCCGTTTCGACGGCTGGCGCGAGCACTTCTCCTACGACCGCTGGATGGCCTGCGCGGACAAGGCCCTCGCCGAGTTCGGCGTCGACGTCGACTGGTACACCACCCGCGAGCGGACCTACGAGGAGGTCCTGCCCTGGGACCACCTCGACTCCGGCCTCGACAAGGACTGGCTCTGGGAGGACTGGCAGGACGCCCTCGACGAGACCGAGGTCGACGACTGCCGCTGGACCCCGTGCTTCGACTGCGGCGTCTGCCCCCAGATGGACACCAGCATCCAGATCGGCCCCACCGGCAAGAAGCTGCTGCCGCTGACGGTCAAGAACAGCGGACCGGTACCGAGCGGTCACTCCCACTGACCTGACCTGACCTGACCACGGCCCCGGCCGTCCGAACCAACGCTCCGGCGGAGCGGGCCATCGCATTCTGCCCGCTCCGCCGGAGCTGTGTGGGGGGCGGTTAGGGTCCGCGACGCCCTCAGCGACAGGTCGCAAGGCTGGCTTATTGTTCAATCTTGAATTCAATACCCGGGAATTTGAGCCTTTCTTGAGGAAAGGTATCTGGGTGCGAATGGCCTCCCCTTCTCGTGAAGCGAAAACCCTGCTCGCACGCTTGTGTAATCGGCCGCCGGCTTCATATGATCTTCATGAGTGAGATCGGTGGGCGGGGTGCGACCATTTGCGTGGCCCAATGGCGCGGAAGATGAACGGCGCGTGCGCTGTGCCCTGCGTTCCCGTCACGGGTGGGAAATGGTGACTGGAGTGGCCGTGTCCGCGACGGTATCGACGGCGAATTACGGCGCCGCCGGGTGGCGCGGCAGGGACCGGCAGGGACTCTGACTCGATGAGAACCGGTGATGACTGCCGTCGGTTTCGCCGCGGGTCGGTGGTGGAGCGGGGGTCACGGCAGGCGGCGTCGGCGTGAAGCGTCACTCCGGAACGGCGACGATGGCACGTGATGTGAGCCGTACAGAGGTAGAAGTGAAGGGGCGATGATGTCTTTCTCGACAATGCCGTGTTCGGTGTCGGCAGCGGGGTCCGGTGAGAAACTGTCGTGAAGCTTCTTGTGGAGAAGGCGGCTCTGATTCTTACTGTCTTCTTGGTCGTGCTGTTGTTCCTCGGTTCAGGATTCGGCCAGGTCGAGATCGGGCTTTGGTTCGCGGCCCTCGTTGCATCGCTTGCCTTCGTCGTCCAGCGATACCGGATCAAGCGGAATTCCTGAGCTGCATGGTGCAGCGCTGCTGTTCCAGTGGCCTGCCACGTGGGGGCGACCTGTCCGGTAATGGCAGTGGCAGTGCTCAGGAGTTCAGGAGGTCAGGGGTTCTCGCGGGTGGAGGGCTCACTGCCCGCCGAGCCAGAAGACGACCGACAGGTAGAGGCTCATGCCCACCATCGTGCACAGAAACGCGAGGACGGTGTGGACGGCGAGTCCGCGTCCCCGGGGGAGACCGAGATGCGCCGCGGCGGCACGGCTCACCCGGAGCCCGGTGGCCCCACGTCCGGCGTCGTTCTCCGCCTGTTCGACGGCTCGGCGCAGGTGCTCGCGGCTCCTCCCCGTCGTCAGGCCCAGCCGCACACCGTCGGCGTCACGCACCACCACGGTGCGGTACACCCCGGCCTGCGAGAAGGTCGTCACCAGCCGGACGGTGGTGATCCGGCCGAGGTCGACCGTGCGTGGGCCGGTCAGGGTGCGGGCCGTCAGACTCCGCGGTGCGTGCCGGAACGGGGAGCGTTCCTCCCACAGGGCGGTGAGGAGTACGTATCCCGCGATCATGGCGAGCAGGCCGACGGGGATCGTGGCGGCTTCGGCGACCACTCCCGCCCGGGCCAGGGCCCAACTCCCGACGGGCAGCAGCAGCACCGCCACCACCAGCCCCGACCCGACCCGCGCACGCATCACACTGCGCGCCGCCGCGGTTGCTCCCACGCCCTCCCCTTCCATCGGCGTGCCTCCGCACGTGACCGGGGCTGACTCTACGCAGCGCCGGTCGCCGGCATGCTCCGGCCCCGGACTCGTCGCCGTCGCTGCTGCGGCCACTGCCGTCGGTGAGCCACCTGCCCGCGGGGACCGGGGCCGAGGAGCGGGGGCGGACCTGCGCCGCGGTGTGCATCCGGGGAGCCGTCCGGGGCGTCCTCATGGGTATGGATCTGGAGAAGCAGGGGGACGTCCGGGCACCGGAGGGTGAGGGCTGTCTGGTCGTGGCGGTGCGTCTGCCCGTCCGGATCGTGGCGCTGATCGTGGTGCTGCCGGTGCGGATGCTGTGGGACGCGCTGGTGGTCGCCGGGCGGGTGGTGAACGACGCCGTGCTGCGGCCGGTGGGGCGGGCGCTGCTGTGGCTGGGGCGGGCGGTGTTCGTGTGGCCGTTCGTGGGGCTGTGGCGGTACCTGCTCGTGCCGCTCGGCAAGGCGTTGGCCTGGCTGGTGAACGTGCTGGTGGTGATGCCCGCCGGGTGGCTGTACG
>NZ_JBEZWE010000001.1:344940-920124 GCF_040637405.1 Streptomyces sp. NPDC029526 | reverse complement strand
GCTGTACCGGCACCTGTTGACGCCGCTGGGCCACGCCGTGGTGTGGGTGTCGCGGGCGGTGGGTGCTGTGGTGGCCGCGGTGGGGGTCGGGGTGTATCGAGGGCTGGCCTGGCTGGTGAACGTGCTGGTGGTGGTCCCCTCGGTGTGGCTGTACCGGCACCTGTTGACGCCGCTGGGCCACGCCGTGGTGTGGGTGTCGCGGGCGGTGGGTGCTGTGGTGGCCGCGGTGGGGGTCGGGGTGTACCGGGGGCTGGCGTGGCTGGTGAACGTGCTGGTCGTGATGCCCGCCGGGTGGCTGTACGCGCGGGTGCTGACGCCGCTGGGCCACGCCGTGGTGTGGGTGTCGCGGGCGGTGGGTGCTGTGGTGGCCGCGGTGGGGGTCGGGGTGTACCGGGGGCTGGCCTGGTTGGTGAACGTGCTGGTGGTGGTGCCGTCGGTGTGGCTGTACGCGCGGGTGCTCACCCCGGTCGGGCGGGCGCTGCTGTGGTGCGGCCGGGGGATCGCCTGGCTGGTGGGGCTGGTGGTGACCGGGGTCGGTGCCGCGCTGTACTGGCTGGTCATGGCAGTTCTGGTGCTGCCCGCGTCGGCCGTGTGGCGGTGGGTGCTGGTGCCGATGGGCCGGGCGCTCGCCGTGGTGGGGCGCGAGGTCCGGGACGCGCTGGTGCACGGCTGGCGTGTCGCCGGCCACATCTCGCGCGCCGTCGGGCGGTTCCTGCTGAGCCTGCTGCGGTGGACCGTCGTGGCGCCGGCGCAGTGGGTGTACCGGAGCGTGCTGACGCCGGTCGGGCACGTCGTGCGGGACGGCGTGCTGCGGCCGGTGGTGCGGACGGCTCGGGGGATGGGGCGAGCGGTCCGGGAGGCCCTGGTGGCGGCCCGCGCGTCGGCGGGGCGGGTGCGCGCCGACGTCCGCCGGGCGCTCCTGGGGTCCGCGGGCACGGCACGGGCGGTCGACCGACGGAGTTCGGGCCGCTGATACGTGCGACCTTTTGTCAGGTGATGTCGCTGTATGCGCCGCCTGTGGGGTACCTGTTCGTCGACTTCCGGCCAGAGTGGCTGATTTACACGTGTAATCTGCATGCACTACTTCTCGTGCAGAAGTCCTACAAGCTGCACGCGTGCTGTACAGCGTGCACGTCGTTCGAGGGACAGCAGGAACATGCAAGGCACAGTCGACGGCTTCAGTTACGGCCTGGTCACCCCCATCGCGGCGTTCCTCATGGCATGCCTCGGTGGAGCCCTGGGACTGCGGTGCACCACCCGCTCGCTCGGGCGCGCGGGCTCGTGGAAGCCGGGCTGGCTGGCACTCGGTGCGGCCTCCATCGGCTGCGGCATCTGGACGATGCACTTCATCGCGATGACCGGCTTCTCCGTCGAGGAGGTGTCCATCAGCTACGACGTCCCGCTGACCCTGCTCAGCCTGCTGGTCGCGATCGTCGTGGTGGGCATCGGCGTCTTCATCGTCGGCTACCGCGGCACGGGCCGCGTCCCGCTGTCCGCCGCGGGCGTCCTCACCGGGTTGGGCGTCGCGGGCATGCACTACATCGGCATGTGGAGCATGCGGATGCACGGCGAGTTCCACTACGACCCGCTCCTGGTCGGCCTCTCGGTGGTGATCGCCGTCGTCGCGGCCACCGCGGCCCTCTGGGCCGCGGTCACGATCCGCGGCTTCCGCGCCAGCCTCGGCGCCAGCGTCATCATGGGTGTCGCCGTCACCGGCATGCACTACACCGGCATGTCCGCCATGAGCGTGCACCTGCACACCGGGGAAGCCGGGGCGGGGGCCGCGCCGCTGAGTTCCGTCCTGCTGCCGATGCTGCTCGGCCCGCTGGTCTTCCTGCTCCTGGCCTCGGTCGTCGTGATGTTCGACCCGCTGCTGGTGGCGGGCGAGGACCGCGACCGCGACCGCGATCGCGTCGTGCGGGCCCCCCGGCCCGTCCCGAGCCCCGCCCTCGACGCCTTCACCCGGCAGTACGCGAGCCCGGCGGAGCCGGCCCGGACAGGCGTCCCCGGCCCGCCGCGGACCCCCGGCCTCGCGGACGGCTTCGGCTTCCCGGACAGCTCCGCTCTCCCCGGCGGCCCGGGATTCGGGGACCGGGTCGGAGCGCCGCAGCCCACCGGATCCGGCGGTCCGCGGCCCGGCTCTCACCCCTCCGGGAGCCTCACCCCGGACGCCGCCGCTCCTGGGCCGGGCGCCCATGGAGTCCCCGCACATGGGGGAGCCGCATATGGAGCCCCCGCACATGGGGGCCCCGCACAGGGGCCCGGCGTCCACGGCGGCTTCGCACATGGGGACCGGGCACAGGGGTCCGGGCCCCATGGTGTCGCTCCTCACACCGCCGCACCGGACGACGGACGCCCCTACGGGGCCCGTCCCCCAGGGCAGGCATGACGGACCCGTCACGGGGCACCCGGCAGGAGCCGCTCCGCGGCCCCGGAGGCGCCGGGGGAACGGGGAGCGGCGACTCCGGCTGGTGACCGGGAACTCCGGGGGCCGTCCTGGACGTACTCTGGAAAGAGCAACGACCGCTGTCCCGGTGCCGGACCCGCAGGGGCCGGACACGCCGGAGTCGGTGGTCCCACCGCCGTACGACAGAGGGCGGCGCGCACCCGCGTCTCCCTTCCCACGAGGAGAAGAACCCCTGGGCAAGCGACAGCCCGAAGGCCCGCCGCCCGCACCCGCGGTGCAGCGCATCCGACTGCGCTACACCAAGCGCGGCCGCCTCCGGTTCACCAGCCACCGTGACTTCCAGCGGGCCTTCGAGCGTGCCCTGCGCCGCGCCGAGGTGCCGATGGCCTACTCCGCGGGATTCACTCCGCACCCCAAGGTGTCGTACGCCAATGCCGCACCCACCGGCACGGGCAGCGAGGCGGAGTTCCTGGAGATCGCGCTCACCGAGCCGCGCGACCCCGAGCGGCTCCGGGCCCTGCTCGACGCGTCGATGCCCACCGGCCTCGACATCGTCGACGCGGTGGAGGCCCGCACCCCCGGCCTGGCCGACCGGCTGACGGCTTCGGTGTGGGAGCTGCGGCTGGACGGGGTCGACCCCGAGGACGCCCGCCGAGCGGTGGACGCCTTCGAGGCGGCCGGGACGGTGGAGGTGCAGCGCCGCACCAAGAACGGCGTGCGCACCTTCGACGCCCGTTCCGCGGTCGTCGCCCTGGAGTGCGGGGAAACGCACACCTCATCGGCCGATAGGCCGAGCGACCGGCCCTGTGCGATACTGCGGCTGGTTGTTCGGCACGTGACGCCTGCCGTACGACCCGACGACGTCCTGTCCGGTCTCCGCGCCGTGGCCGACCTGGCGCCGCCGGTCCCCGCTGCGGTGACCAGGCTGGCGCAGGGGCTGCTCGATGAAGAGGCCGGCACGGTGACCGACCCGCTCGCGCCCGACCGCGAGGCAGCAGTGACCGAGCCGCAACCGGCCGGCGCCACTGCCGCCGCGACGGCGCCGGTGTAAGGAAGGTCCCGCGTAGGGACGGACGTCGTAGCGCCGCCCTCGAACTCGGGAGCCACCTGGGTCGGGCAGCGCACCGACCAGAAGACTTTCGCCAGGCCGTGCGCATTCGGTGTACGGAACCGGCGAGACAGGACACAGAGAGCTTCCGTGCGGCGCCCGCGCCCCGGACGGCGGTCAACGCGCATCGCGCGGGCCGTGGACGTCACCGGCATCGCCGGGCCAGGTGCGGCGCCCGGGAGCCTGACGGGAGAAACGCCCGCATGCTCGAACCGACCGAGCCCACCCAGGGCTCCGAACAGAACAGCCCCAGCGACACCCTGCCGCCGCGTCGGCGCAGGCGTGCCGCCTCACGGCCGGCGGGACCGCCGGCCGGGGCCTCCGACAGCACCGCGGAGACCGTGGCACCGCCCGTGGCGGCCGCGGACGCGTCCGACACCGGTGACCCGGCGGACCAGGCGGGCACCGAGGCCGACGCGGCCGAGGAGACCCCGGCCGCCGCACCGGTGACCTCCGCCCCGTCCGAGCCTTCCGAGTCGCCCGACGGGGCTCAGGAGCAGGCCGCTCCGCCCCGCCGCCGCCGTGTGGTCCGCCGTGCGGCCGCGCCCGCCGGGGCTCCCGCGTCGGCGGAGGCCGCCGAGACCGTCGTCCCGGCGACGGCCACGTCCGCCGCCGCTGAGCAGGAGACGCCCGGCTCCGAGGACGCCGAGAGCGCGGTCCCGGCCGCCGACGCCGCGCAGAGCTCCGCGGACGCCGCCCCCCGCCGTACCCGCCGCCGCGCCACGCGCACGGTGGCCTCCCCGGAGGAGAGCGCCGCCACGGCTCCCGATGCCGCCGCCACGACGGACGCGGACTCGTCCGCCCCCGCCGTCGACGCCGCTGCCGGTGACGCGCCCGGCGAGAAGGCCGAGGCCGCCGCCGAGGCCGCTGACACCTCAGGCGCCGTCTCCGCCGAGGACGAGGCCCCGCGCCGTCCCCGCCGCCGGGCCACGCGCCGGGCCTCTGCGCCCGCCGGCGCTCCCGCCGCTTCCGCGGACGCGGAGACCGCCCCGTCCGCCACGGACGGCGCAGCAGCCGCCCCCGACGACACGGCCGGTCCGGCCTCCACCCCCGACGCCGCACCCTCCTCCTCCGCCGAGGAGGCGAAGCCCCGCGTGACCCGGAGCACCCGAAAGACGACGTCCGCGACCGACGAGAGCGCCGCCGCCGAGGCCGCGGCCCCGGCGGAGGACGCTGCTCCGCGCCGCCGTCGCCGCGTGGTCCGCAAGGCCGCCGCCGGGTTCGCGGAGCCCGCGCGCCCCGCCGCCGGGGAGCAGGCCGGCTCCGACAGCGAGGCCGGGAGTGCGAGGGGGGCGCGGTCGCGTCCCGCGCGTCCCGCCGTCGCCGTGTTCCAGCCCCCGGTCTTCACCGAGCCCCGGTTCCAGACCCCGGAGCGGGCCGCAGCCGAAGCGGCCGCCGAGGCCGTCGGCGCGGACGACGCCGACGAGACGGCGGAGCTCCCCGAGGAGCAGCCGACCGCCTCCCGGCGCCGTCGCCGCCGCCGCGGCGCGGCCGACGAGCCCGAGGCGGCGCCGTCCGCGGCCCCGGAGCAGTCGACCCGGTCCGAGGACGACGAGGAGGACACCGACTCCTCCGCCGAGGACCACGCAGACGACGGCGACGACCAGGACGACAACGAGGCGTCCGGTTCGCGCCGCCGGCGCCGCCGCGGAGGCCGTCGCCGCCGGCGCGGCGACTCCGCCGAGAACGACACCGACGGTGACGACTCCGCGGACGCGGACACCGGCCGGGTCGCCGCCGAGCAGGCCGCCCAGGACGCCGAGGACACCGCCGAACAGACCCAGGAGGACGCGGACGACGCGGCGGACGACGACGGGTCTGCCGAGGACCACTCCGACACGGGCTCCGGCAACGGCTCCAGCAGCAGCCGCCGGCGTCGCCGTCGCCGTCGCCGCGCCGGGGACAACGGGGGCGAGGCCGAGACCTCGACCGACGACCCGGAGCGCACGGTCGTGAAGGTGCGCGAGCCGCGCAAGGCCGCGGAGCCGTCCGACGAGGTGCAATCCATCAAGGGCTCGACCCGCCTGGAGGCGAAGAAGCAGCGCCGCCGGGAGGGCCGCGAGCAGGGCCGCCGACGCGTCCCGATCATCACCGAGGCCGAGTTCCTCGCCCGCCGCGAGGCCGTCGAGCGGGTGATGGTGGTCCGCCAGCACGGCGACCGTACCCAGATCGGCGTGCTCGAGGACGGGGTGCTCGTCGAGCACTACGTCAACAAGGAGCAGTCGACGTCGTACGTCGGCAACGTCTACCTCGGCAAGGTGCAGAACGTGCTGCCGTCGATGGAGGCCGCCTTCATCGACATCGGCAAGGGCCGCAACGCCGTCCTGTACGCCGGTGAGGTCAACTTCGAGGCGCTGGGCATGGCCAACGGCCCGCGCCGCATCGAGTCCGCGCTGAAGTCGGGCCAGTCGGTGCTGGTCCAGGTCACCAAGGACCCCATCGGTCACAAGGGTGCCCGCCTGACCAGCCAGGTCTCCCTCCCGGGCCGGTACCTCGTGTACGTCCCCGAGGGCTCGATGACCGGGATCAGCCGCAAGCTGCCCGACACCGAGCGCTCCCGGCTGAAGACGATCCTGAAGAAGATCGTCCCCGAGGACGCCGGCGTCATCGTGCGCACCGCCGCCGAGGGCGCGAGCGAGGAGGAGCTGCGCCGGGACGTCGAGCGGCTCCAGGGGCAGTGGGAGGAGATCCGCAAGAAGTCCAGGAGCAGCAGCGCCAGCTCGCCGTCCCTGCTCTACGGCGAGCCGGACATGACGGTCCGGGTCGTGCGGGACATCTTCAACGAGGACTTCACCAAGGTCGTCGTCAGCGGTGACGAGGCGTGGCAGACCATCCACGGCTACGTGTCGAACGTGGCGCCGGACCTCGCCGAGCGGCTGTCCCGCTGGACGAGTGAGGTCGACGTCTTCGCCACGTACCGGATCGACGAGCAGCTCGCCAAGGCGCTGGACCGCAAGGTGTGGCTGCCGAGCGGCGGCTCGCTGGTGATCGACCGGACCGAGGCGATGGTCGTCATCGACGTCAACACCGGGAAGTTCACCGGTCAGGGCGGCAACCTCGAGGAGACCGTCACCCGGAACAACCTGGAGGCGGCCGAGGAGATCGTGCGCCAGCTGCGGCTGCGCGACCTCGGCGGCATCATCGTCATCGACTTCATCGACATGGTGCTGGAGTCCAACCGGGACCTGGTGCTGCGGCGCCTGCTGGAGTGCCTGGGCCGGGACCGCACCAAGCACCAGGTCGCGGAGGTGACGTCGCTGGGTCTGGTCCAGATGACCCGCAAGCGGGTCGGCCAGGGCCTGCTGGAGTCGTTCTCGGAGACCTGCGTCCACTGCAACGGGCGCGGCGTGATCGTGCACCTGGACCAGCCGTCCTCCAACGGGGGCGGGTCCAAGCGCCGCAAGCGGGCGCGGGCCGGTGCCGCGGACCACACGCACGAGACCCACGAGCACGAGACGGGCGCCGCCGTGACCGCGCCGGACGCGGAGCGGGAGGCCGAGCGGGAGTCCGAGGCCGAGGTGGCGGCGGAGGCCGCCGCGCCGGTCGCGCTGCCCGCGCCCGCCTTCGAGCCCGACGAGGAGCTGTACAGCAGCGCCGCCGAGGCGGAGGCCGCGGCCACCCGTGGCCGGAGCCGTCGCCGGGCGAGCCGGAGGGCCTCGGCCCCGGCGGGCGCCCCGAGGCGCGAGGAGGCCCGGCGCGAGCCGGCCGTCGACGAGGTGCCGACGGCTCAGGACGTGACGGCGGAGGAAGAGGCCGCGCGTCCGGTGCGCCCGGAGCGGGCCGCCGAGGCCCAGGCCGCACCGGCAGCCGCCGAGGACCCGGTCGTCGAGGCGCCGGTCGACGAGCAGGCAGCGGAGAGGGAAGCCGGGCAGGCAGCCGAGCAGGAAGCCGCGCAGCAGGCCCCGTCCGCCGGGGACGCGGCACCGAAGGGCCGTACCCGGCGCCGGGCCACCCGCAAGGTGTCCGCGCCGGCCGGTTCCCCCGCGGGTGCCGAGGCGGCCGTGGTGACGGTCGCCGAGACGGCCCCGTCGGCCGCCACGACGCCCGAGCCGCAGCCCGAGCCGCAGCCCGAGCGGGCGGAGGAGGCGCCGGCCGAGACCGCCGCCGCCCCGGCCCGTGCGCGCCGCCGCGCCGTGCGCAAGCCGGTGGCGTCCACCGCGTCGGAGGAGGCGGCCGTCCTGGTCGTGCCGTCGGCGACGGCCGACGAGCCGGCCCCGCAGGCGGAGCCCGAGCGGGCCGCCGCCGGTGACCCGGCGGGGACCACCCCCGCCACGGACGCCGGGGACACCGCCGCCGAGGGCACCGACGCGGCGGGCACCGCGTCGGACGACACCGCCGAGGCGGCCGACGGTGAGGCCGCCCCGGCCAAGAAGACCGCCCGCAAGGCGGCCAAGAAGGCCACGGCGAAGAAGGCGGCCACCAAGAAGACGGCCGCGAAGAAGACCACGGCCGCCAAGAAGACCACGGCCACGAAGGCGGCCAAGAGCACCACGACCGCCAAGAAGGCCACGGCGAAGAAGGCGACGACCAAGAAGGCGCCGGCGAAGAAGACGACCGCGAAGACCGCGGCCGCCGCTCAGCAGCCGTCCTCCTCGGTCACCGCCGGCACGGAGGACTGATCGGTCCCGCCCCCGACGGGGCGGGACGGCCTCCGGGCCCGGTTACCACGAAGCGCAGGACACCGCACCCCCGGTGTCCTGCGCTTCGTCGTGCGGCGCGATCGGTCCGGGTCACTTAGGATGCGGATACTGTCACTCTCCGTGCGGGTGTGACCGACCCCTGACCGGGCGGAGGTACCTCTGTGGCGACTCCGAGCAGACAGTTCCCCCCTGTACCGACGACGCCCGCGTGGTCCCGGCCGCCGGGACCACGCGGGGCCGGGCCCTCTTCCCCGCGGGCCACCCCCGCTTCCTTCCGGCAGGCTCCCCGAGGGTGACGCGGCCCACCGGCCCCCGGCGGCCGGTGCCTGCCCCCTGACACGTATACGGACACGGACCCGGCCGTCATGTCCCGAACCCGGACGCCCGCGTGCGTGACCCTTCGTTCCCGGTCCCCATCGAGGTGTGCCGCCCAGGCCGCCGTACGAGGAGGGGAGACGACGATGACCGACACCCACGCGTCGATACCGGCCGCACGGCCGGTCATCGGCGAGGAGGAGATCGAGGCCGCGGTGCGCGTGCTGCGCAGCGGCCGGGTGGTGCAGGGGCCCGAGGTGGCCGCCTTCGAGGAGGAGTTCGGCGAGGTCGTCGCCGGCCGTCACTGCGTCGCGGTCAACTCCGGCACGTCCGCGCTGCACCTGGCCCTGCTCGCGCTGGGCATCGGCCCGGGCGACGAGGTCGTGGTGCCGTCGTTCTCCTTCGCCGCCTCCGCCAACGCGGTCCGGCTCGCCGGGGCCGACGTCGTGTTCGCCGACATCGAGGCGGACGGCTTCTGCCTGGACCCGGCGGCCGTCGAAGCGGCCCTGACCCCGCGCACCGCCGCGGTCCTGCCGGTCCACCTCTACGGGCACCCGGCCGCCATGGACCGGATCACCCGGCTGGCGGACCGGCACGGCCTGGCCGTCGTCGAGGACGCCTGCCAGGCCCACGCGGCCACCCTGCACGGCACCCCGGTCGGCGCCTTCGGCGACGCCGGCGCCTTCAGCTTCTACCCGACCAAGAACATGCACAGCCTCGAGGGCGGCATGATCAGCACCGCCGACCCGGCGCTGGCCCGCACCCTGCGCCTGCTGCGCAACCAGGGCATGGAACAGCGCTACGCCCACGAGCTCGTCGGCGCCAACCTGCGCATGACCGACGTCTGTGCCGCCGTCGGCCGGGTGCAGCGCTCCAGGCTGGCCGGCTGGACCGAACGGCGCATCGCCCACGCGGCGTACCTCACCGGGCACATCACCGCGGCGAACGTGGTCACGCCGGCCGTCGCCGAGGGGGCCCGGCACGTCTACCACCAGTACACCGTGCGGATCCGCGGTGACCGCGACGCCGCCGCGGCCCGCCTGGCCGGGGCCGGCATCGGCACCGCCGTGTACTACCCGACGCCGGTCCACCGGCTGAAGCCGTACTGGGAACCGGACCAGGAGGCGGGCCGGACCTGGGACCTGCCCCGGACCGACCGCGCCGCCGCCGAGGTCCTCTCGCTGCCCGTCCACCCCGGCCTGTCGCGGCGGGACCTGGAGCGCATCGTGGCGGCCGTGAACGCGCTGGAGGAACTGTGAGCACCGGACGACGCCTGCGGGCCGGACTGGTCGGCCTCGGTTCCATGGGGCGTCACCACGCCCGCGTCCTGTCCGGCCTGGAGGGCGTCGACCTCGTCGCCGTCGTCGACCCCCTGGGCGACAAGCACGGCGCCGCGCAGGGCGTGCCCGTCCTGGACACCGTCGAGGACCTCCTCGGCCTGGGCATCGACTACGCGGTGGTGGCCTGCCCCACCGCCCGGCACGAGGAGGTCGGCCTGCAGCTCGCCGGGGCCGGTGTCTGCGCGCTGATGGAGAAGCCGCTCGCCGACACGGTGGCCGGTGCGCGCCGTCTCGTCGACGCCTTCGAGTCGCGCTCTCTGGTCGCCGGTGTCGGCCACATCGAGCGCTGCAACCCGGCGCTGCGCTCGCTGCGCGCCCGGCTGGAGGCCGACGAGCTCGGTGACGTCTTCCAGGTGGTCACCCGCCGCCAGGGCCCCTTGCCGCACCGCGTCGCGGACGTCGGCGTGGTCAAGGACCTGGCGACCCACGACATCGACCTGACCAGCTGGGTCGCGGGCCGGGAGTACGTCTCCATCGCGGCGCACACCGTCTCCAAGAGCGGGCGCGCGCACGAGGACATGGTCTCCGCCGTCGGACGCCTCGACGACGGCACCATGGTCAACCACCTCGTCAACTGGCTGAGCCCGCTCAAGGAGCGCTTCACCTCGGTCACCGGCGAGCGCGGCTGCTTCGTCGCCGACACCCTCACGGCCGACCTGACCTTCCACTCCAACTCCGCCGTGGCCACCGAGTGGGAGGCCCTGCGGGCCTTCCGCGGCGTCGCCGAGGGCGACATGATCCGGTACGCCATCCCCAAGCGGGAGCCGCTCCTCGTCGAGCACGAGCTGTTCCGGGACGCGGTCCTCGGCGTGCCCGCCGACATCTGCACCCTGCGCCAGGGGCTGCGGACGGTGGAGGTCGCGGCGGCGGTGCTCGCCTCCGCGGCGGGCAACCGCAGCGTCTCGCTCACCCCGGAGGGGCTGACCAGCCATGACAGCTGAGAACCGCACAACGCGACGGTCCCGCAGGGGCCGGATCGTGATGCTCGTCGACAACGGGGTCACCGGCGACTCACGGGTGCAGAAGGAGGCCCGGTCGGCCGCCGCCGCGGGCTGGGACGTCGTCCTGCTGGGCCGGGCCCGCAGCCGGAAGGACGTGGACCGGACCTGGCGCCTCGGTGACGCCGAGGTCCGGCTGCTGGCCGTGCCGACGCCGCTGTTCCGGCGCCGTCACGAGTACCGCCGGGCGCCGCTGCGCTCACCGCTGGCCTACCGTCCCGGGCCGCTGGCCGCGTACCGCAGGCAGAAGGTCAAGGCGTGGCGCGCCGACCTCCACGTCCGCTCGGCCCTCGCCCGGCGCGAGGGCTCGGCGCTCGGCCGGCTGCGCCTGCTGCCGCCGCGCGTCCTCGCCCGGCTGCTGCACCCCTGGGTGGGCCTGCGGTACCGCGCGACGCAGCAGCTGGCCAGGCGGCGCAGGACCATGGACTCGGCGCTCGACCGCCTCACCACCGCGTTCTGGCGGACGACGATGGGGGTCAGGGCCTGGCGCCGGCTCGACCCGCACCTGTGGGACTTCGAGCTGGCCTACGGCAGGGTCGTGGACCGGCTGGACCCGGACCTGATCCACGCCAACGACTTCCGCATGCTCGGCGTCGGGGCCCGCGCGGCGCTGCGGGCCCGCGCCCGCGGCCGGGACGTCAAGCTGGTCTGGGACGCCCACGAGTTCCTGCCCGGAATCAGGCCGTGGGACCCGCACCCGCGCTGGCACGTCGCCCAGTGCGCGCACGAGAGCGAGTACGCCCGCTTCGCGGACGCCGTGGTGACCGTCTCCGACACCCTCGCCGGCCTGCTCCAGGAACGGCACGGCCTCGCCGAGCGCCCCACGGTCGTGCTCAACGCCCCCGAGGGCACGCCCTCCGCCGAGCGGACGGCGGAGCCGGTGCCGGACCTGCGAGGGCTGTGCGGTGTCGGCGACGACGTGCCGCTGGCCGTGTACAGCGGTTCCGCCGCCCCGCAGCGCGGGCTGGACATCATGGTGGAGGCCCTGGCGCTGGTGCCGGACGTGCACACCGTCCTCGTCGTCCCCGACACCGGGTCCGGGTACGTCAGGACGCTGCGGGCGCGGGCCGAGGCGCTGGGAGTCGCCGGCCGGCTGCACGTCCTGCCCTACGTGCCGCACCACCAGGTGACGCGTTTCCTCGCCGCGGCCGACGTCGGCGTCATCCCGATCCACCACTGGCCGAACCACGAGATCGCCCTGATCACCAAGTTCTTCGAGTACGCGCACGCCCGGCTGCCGCTGGTCGTCAGCGACGTGCGCACGATGGGCGCGACGGTCCAGCGGACCGGGCAGGGCGAGGTGTTCCGCGCCGAGGACCTGGAGGACTACACCCGCGCCCTGAAGTCGGTGCTGGGCGACGCCGGCCGGTACCGGGCCGCATATGAGGTGCCCGGACTTCTGGACACCTGGACCTGGGAGGCCCAGGCTGAGCGGCTGAACGGGATCTACTCGAAGCTGCTGACGGGTTCCGGCGCCCGGTCCGGCGCCGGCCGGAGAGAGGCGGGGACACGGGCATGAGCGGGGTACCGGATGTCAGCGTGGTCGTCGCGGTCTACAACACGATGCCGTACCTCACGGAGTGCCTGAACTCCCTGGTGGGCCAGAGCATCGGACGCGACCGGCTGGAGGTCGTCGCCGTCGACGACGGCTCCACCGACGGCAGCGGCGCCGAGCTCGACCGCTTCGCCGAGCGGTACCCGGACACCGTCCGGGTGATCCACCAGGAGAACTCCGGCGGCCCGGCCGCGCCCAGCAACCGGGCCCTGGACCTCGCCACCGGCCGCTACGTCTTCTTCGTCGGCGCCGACGACCACCTGGGCGAGGAGGCCCTGGAGCGCCTGGTGGCCTACGCCGACGCGCACGGCTCGGACGTCGTGGCCGGCCGGATGGCCGGCACCAACGGCCGGTACGTCCACCAGGCGCTGTACAAGGAGAACGCCCCGGACGTCCGCCTGGACGGCTCCGCCCTGCCGTTCACCCTGTCCAACACCAAGCTGTTCCGCCGCGAGCTGGTCGAACAGCACAAGCTGCGCTTCCCCGAGCACCTGCCGGTGGGCAGCGACCAGCCGTTCACCATCGAGGCGTGCGTGCGCGCCCGGAGGATATCCGTGCTGGCCGACTACACCTGCTACTACGCGGTCAGGCGCGGCGACGCCGGCAACATCACCTACCGGGCGGACCACCTGGCCCGGCTGCGGTGCACGGCGGAGATCATGGACTTCACCGCCGGGCTGATCGAGCCGGGACAGGAACGCGACGCCGTGCTGCGCCGGCACTTCACCTGGGAGCTGGCCAAACTCGTCCAGGACGACTTCCCCGGTCTGGACCGCGCCCTCCAGCGGGACCTCTGCGCGGGCATCGCCCGGCTCGCGGACGCCTACTTCACCGACGGCATCCGCGACGCGATGGACGTCCGGCGCCGGGTGCGGATCTGCCTGGCCCGTGCCGGCGCGGTCGACGAGCTGTGCGAGGCGATCACCTCCGAGAAGCTGCACGGCGCCCCGCCCTTCGTGCTGGACGGGGACCGCGCCTACGCCCGCTACCCGGGCTTCCGCGACCCCCGCACCGGGCTGGCCGACCGGTGCTTCGAACTGGTCGGGGAGGCCGTACCCGGCCGCCTCGCGCAGGGCACCGAGCTGCTCGCCTCCGGCTGGGAGCAGTCGGACGGGGGCATCGCCTACACGGCCTCGGTGCGGCTGCCCGTCCTCGGTGACGTGGACGGCGCGGTGCTGCGGCTGGTCCCCGGGCAGGTGCCGCCGTCCGCCGACCGGCCGGGGGCGCGGCGGCTGCCCGCCGGCCACCCGCTGCCCGAACCCGTGGGCGAGCATCGCCCGGAGCCCGCCGAGGGCGGCGCCGCCACCGTGCTGCACGCCCGCGTCCCGCTGGAGCGGCGGGACGCCGAGCTGGGCGTGCGGGTGTACCTGGACGTGGCCGGGTCGACGTACGAGATACCCGTGCGGGGCAGGGGCAAGCCCATGCCGCTGTCCCGCCGCTGGGGAGGCACCGGCGAGCCGCGGCGTGCCTCCGCCATCGTCGACGCCAAGGGCCGTGTGGTGGTCTCCACCGCCCGGATGCACCCGCCGAAGACGTCCAGGGCCTCCCGGGTGCGGGCCGCCTTCTCCCGTGCCGTCAAGAGGAAGTGACCCCCGGTCATGAACATCTGTGTCGTGGCGCTCGGCAAGATCGGGCTTCCGCTGGCCGTGCAGTTCGCCGCCAAGGGCCACCGGGTCGTCGGCGCGGACGTCGACGAGCGGGTCGTCGAGCGGGTCGGCGCCGGCACCGAGCCCTTCCCGGGCGAGCACGACCTGGACGTCCGGCTGAAGGCGGCCATCGACGCCGGGCTGCTGAGCGCCACCACCGACACGGCCGCCGCGGTGGCCGCCTCGGAGGCGGTCGTCGTGGTCGTCCCGCTGTTCGTCGACGCGGACGGCGTACCGGACTTCGGCGGGATGGACTCCGCGACCAAGGCGATCGCCCAGGGTCTGAGGCCGGGCACGCTCGTCTCGTACGAGACCACGCTGCCGGTCGGCACCACCCGCACCCGCTGGGCGCCGATGCTCGCCGAGGGCTCCGGACTGACCCCGGGGGAGGACTTCCACCTGGTCTTCTCGCCCGAGCGGGTCCTCACCGGCCGGGTCTTCGCGGACCTGCGCCGCTACCCGAAGCTGGTCGGCGGCATCGACGCGGCGTCCACCGCCCGGGGCGTCGCCTTCTACCGGGCGGTCCTCGACTTCGACGCCCGCGACGACCTGCCCCGCCCGAACGGCGTCTGGGACCTGGGCACGGCCGAGGCGGCCGAGCTGGCCAAGCTGGCCGAGACCACCTACCGGGACGTCAACATCGGCCTGGCCAACCAGTTCGCGCGCTTCGCCGACAGCCACGGCATCGACGTCCGGAAGGTCGTCGAGGCCTGCAACTCGCAGCCCTACAGCCACATCCACCAGCCGGGCATCGCGGTCGGCGGCCACTGCATCCCGGTCTACCCGCGGATGTACCTGTGGAACGACCCGGCCGCGACCGTGGTGCGCTCCGCCCGCGAGGCGAACGCCGCGATGCCCGGCTACGCCGTCGACCTGCTGGCCGCCGCCTACGGCGACCTGACCGGGGCCGCGGTGCTGGTGCTGGGCGCGGCCTACCGCGGGGGAGTGAAGGAGACGGCGTTCTCCGGGGTCTTCCCGACGGTGCGGGCGCTTCAGGACCGGGGGGCCGTCCCGTACGTCTCGGACCCCCTCTACACCGCCGCCGAACTGTCCGCCCTGGGCCTGACCCCGCACGCCGGTGAGGAGGTCACTGCGGCCGTCCTGCAGGCCGACCACCCGGAGTACCGCACGCTGACCCCCGCCGATCTGCCCGGCGTCCGGGTCCTGGTCGACGGCCGGCGCACGACCGACCCGGAGGCGTGGAAGGGCGTCCGCCGGGTGGTCATCGGCGGAGGGGGCGCCGACGCCTGAGGCCGGGGAGCGGCGGGCCGGTGGCCGGCGCGTCAGGGCCGTGGGTCCACGGGCGGTGCGGTGCGCTCGGTGAGGGCGCCGTCCGCCTCGTCGTACAGGGCGCCGGTCCCCGGGCACTCCCACACGCCGGGCTCCCGCTCGGTCAGCCGCACCCCGGCGCGCCCCACCCAGCCCGTCCGCCGGGCCGGGACACCGGCCACCAGGGCGAAGTCGGGCACGTCCCGGGTGACCACCGCCCCGGCGGCGACCATCGCCCAGCGCCCGACGCGCACCGGGGCCACGCACACCGACCGGGCGCCGACCGAGGCGCCCTCCGCGATCCGCACGCCGACCGCCGCCCAGTCCCCGGCCCGCTTCTGCCGGCCGCCGGGGTCCACGGACCGCGGGTTGCGGTCGTTGGTGAGGACCACGGCCGGGCCGATGAAGACACCGTCGCCGAGTTCGGCCGGCTCGTAGACGAGGGCGTGGTTCTGGAGCTTGCAGTCGTCACCCATGCGCACGCCCGGGCCGACGTAGGCGCCGCGGCCGATCACGCAGCGCTCGCCGAGGCGTGCGTCCTCCCGGATCTGCGCGAGGTCCCAGACACTGCTGCCCGCTCCGATCACCGCGCTGTCGTCGACCTGCGCGCTGGGCTGGATCCTGTGGTTCACGTCGCCGCCTTCCGCCGTCCCCCGCGCGGTGAGCATAAGGGGCGAAACGTGCGGGGTCGCGCCGCCGGGCGGTGTCGGCGGGGCGGCAGGGCGCGGCGCGGGCGGGGTGGTGCGGCGCGGGTGACGCGGGCCGTGCGGCGCGGCGTCGGCGGGAGGCCGCGGGCGGGTGGTGGACCGTCTCAGGCGGCGCAGTCCGGGCAGACGCCGTGGTACGTCAGTTCGACCTCGGAGACGGTGTAGCCGAAGCGCTCCGACTCCGGGAGGTCGGCCAGCGGGTCGCCGGTGGGGTGCACGTCGCGGATGGTGCCGCAGCCGTCGCACAGCAGGTGCTGGTGGCTCCGGTGGGCGTTCGGGTCGTAGCGGATGGCGCGCTGGTCGGTGGAGACCTCGACGAGTTCGCCGATCGAGACCAGCTCGCCCAGGGTGTTGTAGACCGTCGCGCGGGATATCTCCGGCAGCCGTTGCGAGGCGCGGGCGTGCACCTCGTCGGCGGTCAGGTGGACGTGCTCCCCGCCGAGGACCTCGGCCACGACGCGGCGCTGGGCGGTCAGGCGCCAGCCGCGGTCGCGCAGCCTCTGCAGAAGATCAGTCATGGGTCCAGCCTAAGCCGCGATCGGTCCCAGCTCAAGAGTCGATATGATTCTGAAAACGGCCTTGACTTAGACTGAGTCCAACATAGGGTGGGACCGACGGCGGGCCGCGCAGCAGCCCGCGCGGAGACTTCGGACGGCCGCCGGCCCTGCCGGGCCCGGCCCACCCGCGACGCATCACACGCCGAGGAGCGAGCTTTGACCGAGAACAACCAGAAGCCGTTGACCACCGCCGCCGGCGCGCCGGTCGCCGACAACCAGAACTCGCTGACGGCCGGTCCGCGCGGCCCGATGCTGCTGCAGGACGTGTGGTTCCTCGAGAAGCTCGCGCACTTCGACCGCGAGGTCATCCCGGAGCGCCGGATGCACGCCAAGGGTTCGGGCGCCTTCGGCACCTTCACGGTCACGCACGACATCACGCGCTACACCAGCGCGAAGATCTTCTCCGAGATCGGCAAGAAGACCGACCTCTTCGTCCGCTTCTCCACCGTGGCAGGCGAGCGCGGCGCGGCCGACGCCGAGCGCGACATCCGCGGCTTCGCCGTGAAGTTCTACACGGAGGAGGGCAACTGGGACCTGGTCGGCAACAACACCCCGGTCTTCTTCTTCCGCGACCCGCTGAAGTTCCCGGACCTCAACCGCGCCGTGAAGCGCGACCCGCGCACCAACATGCGCGACCCCGAGAACAACTGGGACTTCTGGACCAACCTCCCCGAGGCACTGCACCAGATCACCATCGTCATGTCCGACCGCGGCATCCCCGCCTCGTACCGGCACATGCACGGCTTCGGCTCGCACACCTACAGCTTCATCAACGCCGAGGGCGAGCGGTTCTGGGTCAAGTTCCACCACCGCACCCAGCAGGGCATCAAGAACCTCACGGACGCCGAGGCCGAGGCCCTGGTCGGCAAGGACCGCGAGTCGCACCAGCGCGACCTCTACGAGGCGATCGAGAACGGCGACTTCCCGAAGTGGAAGCTGTACGTCCAGATCATGCCGGAGGCGGACGCGGAGAACTACCGCTTCCACCCCTTCGACCTGACCAAGGTCTGGTCGAAGAAGGACTACCCGCTGATCGAGGTCGGCGAGTGGGAGCTCAACCGCAACCCGGCGAACTACTTCGCCGACGTCGAGCAGGCCGCCTTCACCCCGGCCAACGTGGTCCCGGGCATCAGCTACTCGCCCGACAAGATGCTCCAGGGCCGCCTCTTCTCCTACGGTGACGCCCAGCGCTACCGCCTCGGTGTCAACCACCACCAGATCCCGGTCAACGCCGCCAAGGCCCCGGTGAACACCTACCACCGCGACGGCGCCATGCGGGTCGACGGCAACCAGGGCTCCGTCCCCGGCATCGAGCCCAACTCCTACGGGCGCTGGCAGGAGCAGCCGGCCTACCGCGAGCCGGCCCTGGCCGTGGGTGCCGTCGCCGACCGGTTCAACTACCGCGAGGACGACGACAACTACTTCGAGCAGCCCGGCAACCTGTTCCGCCTGATGACGGCCGAGCAGCAGCAGGCGCTCTTCGAGAACACCGCGCGCGCCATCAACGGCGCCTCGGAGCAGACGGTCGCGCGCCACATCGCCAACTGCACCAAGGCCGACCCGGCCTACGGCGAGGGCGTGCGCAAGGCGATCGAGGCCCTGGCCGCCGGCACCCTCTGAGCCGCGCCCTCCGGGCCGGCCGCGGCACGCACGTGACCGCAACGCGCCCGGGCGCGGACCACCGCACGGTGGCCCGCGCCCGGGCGCGGACCCGTTTCCCCCACGGGCACGACCCCGACCAGCACCCCATCCGAAGGGACCCCCCATGAGCACCGGTGGCCTGACCGCCGAACAGACCGAGCGCGTGGTGGCCATCGCCATGGACCTGGCACGCGCCGGCGAGACCGAGGAACTGTCCGGGTTCGTCGAGCACGGGCTGCCCGTCGACGTCACCGACGCGGCCGGCAACACCCTGCTCATGCTCGCCGCCTACCACGGCCACGCCGACACCGTGCGCGCCCTGCTCCGCCTCGGCGCCGACCCCGACCTGCGCAACGACCGGGACCAGAGCCCGATCGCGGGCGCCCTGTTCAAGGGCGCGGACGAGGTCGTGCGGGTGCTGCTCGCCGCCGGCGCCGACCTGGACGCCGGCACCCCGAGCGCGCGGGCCGCGGCGCAGATGTTCGGTCGCGCCCACCTGCTGGCGGCCTGAGCCGCCGGCCACGGGCCGGGGCCGGGCGGGCGCGCCGCACGGCGTGGCCGTCGAGGGGCAGGGGCCGTCCACGCGCCACGGACCGTACGCCCGTCCGGGGCCCCGCGGCCCGGTTTGACCCGCCCAGCCCCGCCCCGTAACCTTGACCGTCGGCGTGTCGCCTGACCCGCCACATCCCCGTAAACCTCTTCCTTCCGGGTGCCGCGGTGCCCGGAAGAGGTCGTCCGTGTCCATGCCGGGCGGCTGGCCTGCGGGGGTGCCGTTCTTCGAGCGAAAGAGAGATCCGCGTGTACGCCATCGTGCGCAGCGGTGGTCGCCAGCACAAGGTTGCTGTCGGCGACATCGTTGAGGTTGACAAGATTTCCACCGCCAAGGTGGGCGACACGGTCGAGCTCTCGACCCTGCTCGTCGTCGACGGCGACTCCGTGACCAGCGACCCCTGGGTGCTGGCCGGCATCAAGGTCCAGGCCGAGGTCGTGGACCACCACAAGGGCCAGAAGATCGACATTCTGCGCTACAAGAACAAGACCGGCTACCGCCGTCGTCAGGGCCACCGCCAGCAGTACACGGCGATCAAGGTCACTGAGATCCCCGCGGCTGCGAAGTAAGGGACTGAGGAGAGATGGCACACAAGAAGGGCGCATCGTCCACCCGGAACGGCCGCGACTCGAACGCCCAGCGGCTCGGCGTGAAGCGCTTCGGCGGTCAGGTCGTCAGCGCGGGTGAGATCCTGGTCCGTCAGCGCGGCACCCACTTCCACCCCGGCGCCGGCGTCGGCCGTGGCGGCGACGACACCCTGTTCGCGCTGCAGCCGGGTGCCGTGGAGTTCGGCACCAGCCGCGGCCGCAAGGTCGTGAACATCGTTCCGGTCGCCTGATCGGACAGCTTGCGCGAGGCGGACCTCACTTCCCCCGGCGGGAAGGCGGGTCCGCCTTTCGCGTGTTAAGACAAGACACTCACCGGACGTCTCTGGAGGCACCCCACCATGACCACCTTCGTGGACCGCGTCGAGCTCCATGTCGCCGCGGGTAACGGAGGCCACGGCTGTGCCTCCGTCCACCGTGAGAAGTTCAAGCCGCTCGGCGGACCCGACGGCGGGAACGGCGGACGCGGCGGCGACGTGATCCTCACCGTCGACCAGTCCGTGACGACCCTCCTGGACTACCACCACTCCCCGCACCGCAAGGCCACCAACGGCAAGCCCGGCGAGGGCGGCAACCGCAGCGGCAAGGACGGCCAGGACCTGGTGCTGACGGTGCCGGACGGCACCGTCGTCCTCGACAAGGCGGGCAACGTCCTCGCCGACCTGGTCGGGCAGGGCACCTCCTACGTCGCCGCCCAGGGCGGACGCGGCGGACTCGGCAACGCGGCCCTCGCCTCCGCGCGGCGCAAGGCCCCCGGCTTCGCCCTGCTCGGTGAGCCGGGCGACCTGCGGGACATCGTCCTGGAGCTCAAGACCGTCGCCGACGTGGCCCTGGTCGGGTATCCCAGCGCGGGCAAGTCCTCCCTCATCTCGGTGCTGTCGGCCGCCAAGCCCAAGATCGCCGACTACCCGTTCACCACGCTGGTGCCCAACCTCGGGGTCGTCACCGCCGGGTCGACGGTCTACACGATCGCCGACGTGCCCGGCCTGATCCCCGGTGCCAGCCAGGGCCGCGGGCTGGGGCTGGAGTTCCTGCGCCACGTCGAACGGTGCAGCGTGCTCGTGCACGTCCTGGACACGGCCACCCTGGAGTCCGACCGCGACCCCGTCTCCGACCTGGACGTGATCGAGGAGGAGCTGCGCCAGTACGGCGGCCTCGGCGACCGGCCCCGGATCGTGGTCCTCAACAAGATCGACGTCCCCGACGGCCAGGACCTCGCCGACATGGTCCGGCCGGACCTGGAGGAGCGCGGCTACCGGGTGTTCGAGGTCTCCGCGGTCGCCCACAAGGGCCTCAAGGAGCTGTCCTTCGCCCTGGCCGACCTGGTCGCGCAGGCGCGTGCCGCCCGGCCCGTGGAGGAGGCGACCCGGATCGTCATCCGGCCCAAGGCCGTGGACGACGCCGGGTTCACCGTCACCCGCGAGGAGGTCGGCGGCGAGCCGCTGTTCCGGGTGCGCGGCGAGAAGCCCGAACGCTGGGTGCGGCAGACCGACTTCAACAACGACGAGGCCGTCGGCTACCTCGCCGACCGGCTCAACCGCCTCGGAGTGGAAGAGGCGTTGATGAAGGCCGGCGCCCGCTCCGGCGACGGTGTGGCCATCGGCCCCGAGGAGAACGCGGTCGTCTTCGACTGGGAGCCGACGGTGATGGCCGGCGCCGAGATGCTCGGCCGCCGCGGCGAGGACCACCGCCTGGAGGCGCCCCGCCCGGCCGCCCAGCGCCGGCGCGACCGCCAGGCCGAACGGGACGAGGCCGAGCGGGAGTACGACGGCTTCGAGCCCTTCTAGGGCGGCTCTCCCGGCCCTCCGGGAGACCCTGGGGGTTGCCCCTCCGGGGTCTCCCGGGGTTGCCGGGTGTCGCCCGCCGCTGACTCCGGTGACCCGTCGTGGCCACGGGCCGTTCCCGTGCCGCGGCGGGTTTCCTTTTGGGCTGCTTCTTGTCATGGACGCGCTCCGCCGCGTTCGTGTGCGGACCGCGCCGGCGGCGACCCACCCCTTGTCCACGAGGCTGACGGGGCAAGGGAGTTCGCCGATGACCGGAGCGCCGCGGCCCGACCGCCGACGCATCCTGACCGCCCGCACCTGACCCTGGTCAGCGACCTCCGGGCCGACTTCGCCGACCCGGGCCCACCGGCCGTCGACGCCGAGTTCGTCGGGGCCTCCGTCCCCGGCAACGGCGACCAGGACCAGGCCGCCCTCCGAGCCGAGCGGCACCCGCGCCGCCCGGACACCCCGCACCGGAAGCTGCTCGACGCCCTCCGCGGGCTACCACCTGTTCGACCTCCGCCCCGACCGGATCGACGCCCGTGTGCGCGTCGTGGACACCCTGCTGCGCCCCCGGGCCCGTTCCCCGCGCCCTGGCCCGGCTCCGGGCCGACGCGGGCAGGCCGGGCGTTTGCGTGGGGCAGCGGTGGCGGCGCAGCGGCGGGGCCGGCCGGACCCGCTCCTGCCCCCGGGCCCGCTCCTGCCCCCGGGCCCGCTCCTGCCCCCGGGCCCGCCGGGCCGGCGCCCCGGCATCCGAAGCCGCCCTCCGCCGCACTTCCGGGCCGCCCCGCCCCGCGCCCGCCCCGCAGGACGCGCCCAGGCCCCGCGCCCGGCGCGCCACCGCGAGCCGTGCCCCGCCCCCGCACACCCCGCACCCGCACCGTCCAGCCACGCCTCCGCCCGCGGTGCCGTGGGCCCGGGACCGTCCGCCCGCGGTCCCGAGCCCACGGCACGGCGGGCGGCCCCCACGCACCCGGCAAGGCTGAAAAGCTGCCGGATGCTAATAAATGAATTGCGCGGCAAAAGAGGCACGCCGCGACTCGCATTCCCCGCCCGAGCCGGACGAGCCGTCGCCAGGGTGTATGAAGATGTGGTGCACCACGTCTTCGCGGGACGTGACGATCCCGCAGCTCGCGCCCCTCGTCCGCCACCGGACGGCTGTCGTCCTCGCTGCTCCGCAGACGTTCCGGAGCATCCCCCTCCGGTGCCCTCACGGACGTCACACGCGTCAATCGAATGACTTGTGTGTACTTACTCACAGTAATTAATCGCAGATTCAGGGAACCATCACCGGCGGCCGGGGGTCTTCAGTGAATGAAGGGTCAGTGCGGATATGCAGAGGAGGACGCCCGCCTTGCACCGCGGTTACCACGAGTGGGACCATTTCGAAGTTCGCTGTCGCCCCGAGGTAGGTCACCTGTGTCCCAGCACATAGCCAAACCCCGTACCACCGCAGTGATCCTGGCCGGCGGTACCGGACAGCGCGTGGGTCTGTCGATCCCCAAGCAATTGCTGAAGATCGCCGGCAAGGCGGTCATCGAGCACACCCTGACCACGTTCGAGAAGGCCGACTCGATCGACGAGATCATCGTGCTGATGGCGCCGGGCTACGTGCCCGACGTCGAGCGGATCGTCGCCAAGGCCGGGTTCACGAAGGTCACCAAGGTCATCGAGGGCGGCTCGACGCGGAACGAGACGACCGAACGCGCCATCGCCGCGCTCGGTGAGGGACTGGCCCAGGGGGAGGACCTCAACGTCCTCTTCCACGACGCGGTGCGCCCGCTGCTGTCGCAGCGCGTCATCGACGACTGCGTGGCGGCGCTGGAGCGCTACCAGGCCGTCGACGTGGCGATCCCGTCCGCGGACACCATCATCGTCACGCGCACGCACGGCGAGGACGGCGAGTTCATCACCGAGATCCCGGACCGCTCCCGGCTGCGCCGCGGCCAGACCCCGCAGGCCTTCAAGCTGTCGACCATCCGCCGCGCCTACGAGGTCGCCTCCGACGACCCCAACTTCCAGGCCACGGACGACTGTTCGGTCGTACTCAAGTACCTGCCCGACGTGCCGATCCACGTCGTCGCGGGCGACGAGTACAACATGAAGGTCACTCAGCCCGTCGACGTCTTCATCGCCGACAAGCTGTTCCAGCTGGCGTCCACCGCCACGCCCGAGCAGAACGGCGAGGAGACCTACCGCAGGCTGCTCACCGGCAAGACCCTGGTCGTCTTCGGCGGTTCCTACGGCATCGGCCAGGACATCGCGCGGATGGCCGAGGGCTACGGAGCCACCGTGTACGCGCTGGGCCGCTCCACCACCGGCACCCACGTCGAGAACCCGGAGGAGGTCGACGACGCGCTGTCCAGGGCGTACGCCGAGACCGGGCGCATCGACTTCGTCGTCAACACGGCGGGCGTGCTGCGCATCGGCAAGCTGGCCGAGACCGACAACGCCACCATCGAGGAGGCGCTGAAGGTCAACTACCTGGCCCCGGTGCAGATCGCCCGGTCCGCGTACAAGTACCTGGCCGAGACCAAGGGACAGTTGCTGCTGTACACCTCCAGCAGTTACACCCGCGGTCGCGCCGAATACAGCCTCTATTCCTCGACCAAGGCCGCCATGGTGAACCTCACCCAGGCCCTGTCCGACGAGTGGGCCGGCGAAGGCGTCCGGGTGAACTGCGTCAACCCGGAGCGCACCGCCACGCCGATGCGGACCAAGGCGTTCGGACAGGAGCCGGCGGACAGTCTGCTCTCGTCCGAGGCGGTGGCCCGCACCTCTCTCGACGTGCTGCTTTCCGAGCTCACCGGCCATGTCATCGACGTGCGCCAGCAGGACCCGACGGCGGGTGCCCAGCGGGCGTCCGGCTTCGAACAGGCCCTGGCCTCGGTGCTGGACCGTCAGGACGGCGTGTAATAATTGCTCGCAAATAGGCTCCGGTAATTCAGGCCCCTGCGGTCTCCCGTAAACACAACGGGGTTTCGCGGGGGCCTGAATCCGTCCTTCATGAAATAACCACAGGCACAGAACCGGAACTCCCCCTCCAAGAGCAGGTTTCCCCGTGATAACCACTGCTATTCGCGTCGCTCGGGTGGGCAGCGCGGCAGAACTGGCCGCCGCGGTCCTCATGCTGCTGGGTTATCCCGGCCTCATGGTGGCCGCACTCGTCCCGAACGTGCCCGCCTTCGCGGCGGCGGCCGCCGTCACGTACCTGGCGGACCACTATCTGCATCTCAAGGGCAGCTATCTGATCAACCGCCTCGGCAAGGTGCGCGCCGGGCTGCCGATCCGCTTCCTGATCAGGCAGTTGCTGCTGGTCCTGCTGCTGGCCCGCCTCGACCTCGCGGACAACCTGATCTACTACGGGGCGATCGCCTGCTTCATCGCCTTCTACGGGCTCCAGGCCGCGCAGGGCGCGCTGACCACGCTGATCCGCAACCGGCGCCGGATGCCCGTCGCCACCCGCAACGTCGACCTGGCCGCCCGCATCCGCATCCCGGACGCGCCGCCGCAGCTGCTGCTGAACCGCTCCGGCGAGAAGATGCTGCACCTCGACCTCCTGGCGGTCGTCGGCATACTGGCCGCGGCCCACCTCGACTCGTCCCTCCTCGGTTTCGCCGGCATCGCCGCCACGGTCGCCCTCAGCACCCTGTACGTGCTGGTGCTGGTGCCGTACCTGCGCAGCGACCGGATCCCGCCGAACGCCGACCGGGTGCTCGAAGCCCTCGACGCCTGGCTGGGCGAGTACCGGCCCGAGACGGTGCTGTACTTCTCCGGCTCCAAGGACTCCGCCTACCAGGTCAACATGTGGCTGGAGACCATGGAGCAGCTGGACACCCGTCCGATGATCATCCTGCGCGAGCGCGTGATACTGGAGAAGCTGGCCCCCACCACGGTCCCCGTCGTCTGCGTGCCCGGAGGGGTGCACCTGATGAACATGGACCTGTCCACGGTGCGGGTGGCGCTGTACGCGGCCAACGTCGGCAAGAACATCCACCTGCTGCGCGTGCCCACCATGAAGCACGTCTTCATCGGCCACGGTGACAGCGACAAGATCGCCAGCGTCAACCCGTACAGCAAGGTCTACGACGAGGTGTGGACCGCCGGCCGGGCCGGCCGGGACCGCTACGCCATCGCCGACGTCGGCGTCCGCGACGACGACATCGTCGAGGTCGGGCGCCCCCAGCTGGCGCCGATCCGGACCTGGCAGGGCCCGCCCGGCGACCGCGTGCCGACGGTCCTGTACGCCCCCACCTGGGAGGGCTGGGACGACAACCCGGGCAACACCTCGATCCTGCTGGCCGGGGAGAACATCGTGCGCCGGCTGGTCCGGGCCGAGCCTCCGGTCCGGGTCCTGTACAAGCCGCACCCCTTCACCGGCACCCGCAGCGCCCAGGCGAAGGCCGCCCACCAGCGGATCACCGAGCTCGTGGAGCAGGCCGCCGCCGAGCGGGCCGCCGACCCGCGCTTCACCACCGACACCGCCGCCCAGGCGGAGGCCCGGGCGGACCTGGCGCGGATCGAGGCCCGGCTGGCGGAGCTGACCGCCGGCGGCGACCGGGGCGACGAGGCCGAGGCCACCCGCGACGGCCTGGCCGACATGGTCCGCCACGAGGAGACCGCCCGGCTGCGCGCCGAGTGGAACGACGCCTACTGGCGCTCCTTCCCCGACTGGGAGCACCGGGTCATCACCGGCCCCGAGCCGCTCCTGTACGACTGCTTCAACGTCTCCGAGGCCATGGTCTCCGACATCTCCAGCGTGGTGTCCGACTTCATCGCCAGCGGCAAGCCGTACGCGGTCACGGACTCCGCCGAGCTGGGTGCGGAGGAGTTCAAGCGGCAGAACACGGCGGTGCGGGCCGCGGTGATCCTCGACAACGACGCGGCCGGGCTGGACGGCCTCCTCGACGCCGTCCGCGACCCGTCCGCCGACCCGCTGGCCGAGGACCGGCGGGAGCTCAAGCGCTACCTGCTGGGCCCGGACGAGCCGCCGTCCCTCACCCAGTTCAACACGGCGGTGGCGCAGCTCGCGCTGAAGGCCGAGACCCGCAACCTCGGTCAGGAGTCCCGGATCAGCACCGGGGGTCCCGACGTCGAGATGGCGGACGCGGTCCCGGTCCAGCGGGCGACCGCGAACGGCGACGCGGACGACATCGCCGCGGGCTGACCGCCCCGACGCGCCCGACAGGGCCCGGTCCGGTAGGAGTTGACCCTCCCCGGACCGGGCCCTTCGTCATGCCCGCCCCCCACTGCCGCGCCCGCGCGGCGCCGCGTCACGCGGACCCGGCCGGACGCCTGTGACGTGGAGCACCCCCGAAGGGGTGCGAGGCAACCGCCCCCTTCGAACTCCCGTCTTGCAGGTAGCGAATGAAGTGATACGGGGGAAATGTTCCATTGATGAGGGGGAAGTCATGAGGGGGAAGTCATGAGGGGGGAACGTGACCGTGGCGCAGCCTGATGTCACCGTGGTCATCGGGGCGTACGAAGCGATGCCGTACCTGGTCGAGTGCCTCGCCTCGGTGGAGGCACAGACCATCGGCCCGGAACGCATCGAGGTCATCGCCGTCGACGACGGATCGACGGACGGCACGGGGGAGTACCTGGAGGAGTTCGCGGACCGGGCGCCCATGCCGGTGACCGTCGTCCGGCAGCGGAACTCGGGCGGTCCGAGCGGCCCGCGCAACGTCGGCCTGGCCCGGGCGACCGGCCGCTACGTCTTCTTCCTGGACGCCGACGACCGGCTCGGCGCCGAGGCCCTGGAACGGATGGTCGCCCTGGCCGACCGGGCGGGCACCGACGTGGTCCTGGGCCGGGTGGAAGGCGTCAACCGCAACGCGCCGAAGTCCATGTGGGGCAGAACCCTGGAGCGCACCGACGTGCACTCCTCGCGCATCAAGTACACGCTCAGCGCACAGAAGTTGTTCCGCCGCGCCCTGCTCGACCGGCACGGCATGCGGTTCGACGAGTCGCTGTTCACCGGCGAGGACGCCCTGTTCACCATGGAGGCGTACCTGCGGGCGGACGGCGTGTCCGTGCTCGCCGACTACACCTGCTACTACCTGGTGGGCCGCGAGGACGGCAAGCACGTGACGAAGAGCGGGAGTTACACCCTGCGCTTCGACTCCGCGCGCATGCTGATGAACCTGATAGCCGAGCTCGTGCCGGAGGGGCCCCGGCGGGACGAGCTGATGCTGCGGCCCTTCACCATCACCCTGCTGCCCCAGTTCGGGCCCCGGTTCCTCAAGGACACCGACCAGGTGCGCCGGCACAAGCTGGAGCTCGCCCGGCCGCTGATGGAGGTCCACTTCACCGAGGGCGTCGCCCGGCGGCTGAAGGTGGAGGAGCGGCTGCGCCTGCACCTGGTGGCCCGGCAGCGGCTCGAACCCCTCCTGGACGTCGTGGAGTTCCTCCGCGCCAAGCGGCACCCGCCGGCCGTGCTGGAGCGGCGTGGACGCCGCGTGTACCTCGCCTACCCGCACTTCCGCGACCGGGCGTCCGGCGTGCCGGACGCCGTCTACCTCGCGGGCCCCCGGGAGGCGCGCGCGGTGCCCGGCTACCGCGAGGACACCGGCGGCACCCCGCTGCGCCGCGTGCTGCGCCGGACCCGCCGCCTGCTGTCCGCCGGGGCGAAGCCCGCCCGGGACCGCACCACGGCGGCGGCGTGAGCGGACCGGGACGCACCGGTCGGGCGGGCCGCGTCTGCCGATCGCGGCCCGCCGCCCCGCTCCCGCGAGCGGTCCCGGGCCGGGCTGCCCCGGCCCCGCACGGCGCGACCGGCCCTCACGGCGCGACCGGCCCTCACGGCGCGGCGGGCACCGCCGGGGCCGGTCCGCCGCGACCGGGATGCGCGCCGGGCCCGTGCGACGGCACGGGCCCGCCCGTCCGGCACCGCCGCGGCCTCCGTCCCGGGGCCGCGGCGCTCCGGTGGCACCCGTCCGGCAGTGGGGCGGGTCGCCTCAGACCGTGGCCTGGGTCTGCGCGGGGGACTGACCGCGCTGGGTGGGGAGTTCCGCGATGAGGCGCTGGACGGTACGGGCGCGGTGCTCCTCGGCGGCCTTGCACAGGACCTGCACGGCGTCGTCGAAACGCTGCTGGGAGCTGGGCTCGGCCGGGCCGAGCAGGCGCACCTTCAGCTCGGCGCGGGCGGCGGCCAGCGTGTCGAGCTCCGGGTTGCGCACCGACTCCAGCAGGGCCGGGATCCCGGCCGCGTCCGGCGTCAGCACCGTCGCCGCCACCACCGTCGGGAACGCCTGCCGGAACGCCTCCTCGGACAGCCCGCTGGTGTTGGCCACGGCGTACGGCTTCTCGCTGGCCAGGAAGTCGCTGATCACGCTGGACACGTCACTGATCAGCAGGTCGGCCACGTCGAAGCAGGAGTACAGCGCGGGGCGGACGTCCGTGACGATCTGGTGCTCCCACTCCGGCAGCGACGCCCAGTACGCCTCCTCCCAGGCCGCCGTCGTCCGCGCGACCGCCTCGGCCCGGCCGGGCTCGGGCGCGGACTGCGCCCGCATCCGCTCCACCTGGTCGGCGGATTCGCGGTACGTGGTGGCGGTCAGCCGGTCCAGTTCGGCGGTCAGCCGGGCGAGCTCGCCCGACGGCGCGGGACGGGGGCCGTTGCGGCGACGGTTCGCGGCCCGGATCAGCTCCCGGATGCGCAGGTCGGCGGCGCCCGCCCGGGGGTCCACCGAGCCGGTCAGCGGGTGCGGCTTGTACAGCAGGCGGACGCCCGGGTCGGCGAGCAGCGCCCGCACCAGGTTCTCCCCGGCCTCGACCACCGACGTGTTGCCCGGGTTGCCGTCCCAGCCCTCCCAGGTGGGCGCGTACAGCACGGTCGTGTACGGCCCGGTGGGCGGGCCCGCGTACGGACGCACGGCGTCCAGCTGCGGGCGGCCGATCTCCACCACGTCCTTGTCCTCCACGCCGACCTCGGCCAGCGCGTACCGCTCGCGGGCCGCCGGACCGGCCACCCACACCTCGTCGTACGCCTTCGCGTACGGGTTGCAGGAGGACAGCTTGTCGCTCTCGCCGTGGTTGACGAAGGTGTTCTTGATCGTCGGGATGCGCAGCACCTGCGAGGTCTTGCCGGAGTTGGACGGGTGGATGAGGACCTGGAGGGTGGACTGCTCCAGCCGCATCAGCGTGGACACCTTGGGCAGGCACACGATGGGGATGTCGGTCGGAGCGATCCGCGGCACCATGAACCGCTCACGGAGGATGATCACCGGCCGGGCGTTCAGCTTGGCGATCGGCTCCAGCCACATGTTCGCCTGGTACGCCGAGGAGGGGCCGCCGGAGAAGTACAGGCCGACCGTCGGCTTGTACTCGGCCAGCCAGGCGTCGAACCAGTCGAGCACCTCCTGCTCGCCCGCCGGCCGCCGCCCGGGCAGCAGCCGGACCAGGAGCACGCCGAGGCCGACGAGTCCCAGCAGCACGGACAGGCCCACACCGGCCTGCGCGATCCATCCGGGGGCGTCACCGACCGCGGTGGAGGCGAGCCCGGCCGTGGCGGGCAGCCCGAAGATCAGCAGCCGGTGGCCGGGGCGGCGCAGCAGGGTGGCCGGGGCGGGCGACAGGCGCAGCGCGGAGGCGTCGATGTTGCGGGTCACGACGGGCAGCGTGCGGGTCCGGCGGACCAGGACCGACACGGCCTGGATGGCGCAGTGCAGGGCGTAGAAGACGAGCAGACCCGCGACCAGCGGCGCGTACGTGCCTTCCTGGTCCTGCGCGTCCAGCCGGAGCAGGCCCACCACGAGCAGCAGGTCGCGCAGCACCTGGCGGACGGTGACGTCCGCGTGGGACTTGGCGAACAGCGTCAGCAGGCCGGGCTGCCAGCGGTGGAGCGCGCCCTCCGCCGCCAGGGACACGGCGGTCGCGCCCAGCAGCAGCGGCGCGTGCGGCAGCAGCGCACCGACTGCCTGCGCGACCACGGCGGCCGCGGGGACGGCGAGCAGGAGGAGTTTGGCGGCGGTGTGCTGCCGTGGGGACGAGGGTTCGGGCACTGCGGTCGCTCCAGGTTTGTCGCAGGACGGGCGCCCCAAGTTAACGCGCGTCGGCCTGTTGACGACACGCAGGTGTCCTGAACACCCCGGAGTGACCGGTCCGTGCTAGGAGGCGTCCGTCACAGACCACCCGCGTCGAGCCTCCCGGTACGCCCCTCCGCGGAGGGGTGTCCCGCCGCGTGGACGCTCCGGTGGCCCGCCGTCGCCGGGGCCGGACGATCGGCCCGGGCGTGCCCGCGAGCAGTGCGGCGATGTTGCCGTGGATGCGCGAGCCGAAGGAGTAGTCGAAGTCCCGCAGGTCGTCGAACCAGGTCTGCGGGTCGATGTACACGCGGACCTTGTCCTCGTGGAACATCGGGTGCTCCGGGTGGGTCGGCATCAGTGTGATGCGGCCCGCCGGGGAGTTGACGTCCCGCCAGTGCAGTTGCTTGGCGTCGGTCAGGTTCTGGCCGATGTAGCGGAGGTTGGGGTACCGCTGGTGGGCCAGGTCGACGATGCGGTGCAGTCCGCCGCCGCGCATCGCCGTGTGGGAGCCGTTCACCGCGATCCGCGCGTCGGGCGTGAGGGTCTCGGCCTTCTTCCGCACGTCGAGCCGGTCGCCGTGCAGGAACATCGACGGGCAGCCGATGACCTCCACGTCACGGAAGCCCATCTCGTTGAGGTACCGCTCGGTGAACTCGCCCCGCACGCCGATGGACGCGCTGTGGTCCAGGACCGCCGAGCAGAAGGCGCGCACCGTGGGCTCCATGGCCTTCAGTCGGGCGGCGTCGTAGTCCACCCCGGTCTGCGCGCCCACGCCGAGGACCACGACAGGGATCCTGAGCTTCTCGATCAGCCGGGTCAGGCGCTGCAGGGCGGCCTCGAACGACGGCCGGAAGGCGTTGGCGAGGGGCACCACGAACACGTCGTACTCGTCGTTGATGCGCCCGGCCGCCGCGGGGTCCGCACGCATGCCGTTGGAGACGACCTCGGTGTCCGGCGTCGTGAGGATCTTGTGTGCCGCGTCACTGAAGATCAGGTTGCCTGAGTTGGTGGCGATGACATCCCGGTGAAGCGCGTCTTCCACGGGGATCACGTCGAACGGGCTCTTGCCCGAACGGAGCAGGATGCGTCTCACGGAGGGCCCTTCACGATCTTGAAATGGCACAGATTTTCACCATAGATTTGTCAGATCTTTAATTTCTAGAGGCAACCGATGACACGTTTTTCACATACGCGGTACGTGAGCTTCCGGTCACCCGCGGCGTACCCTCCGCCGCGGTCCGCCGCCCGTCCCGCGGGATGGACCGACGCGCGACGACGGGTCCCCTTCGCGTAGATTGCCGACCGGTGGCCGTACGCACATGAGGGGCAGTGGAACAGCGTGGCAGGGGCAAGACAGGCCGTGAGCGGAGCCCGCAGGATCGTCGTCAAGGTCGGGTCCTCCTCGCTGACCACCGCCTCGGGCGGACTGGACGCCGACCGCGTCGACGCCCTGGTGGACGTGCTCGCCAAGGTGCGCAGCCAAGGAGGCGCCCGCGGGGCCTCGGCCGACAAGGGCGGCGGGAGCCGGGCGGGCGGCGGCGAGCGGGAGATCGTGCTCGTGTCCTCCGGCGCCATCGCCGCCGGACTCGCCCCGCTCGGGCTGAGCCGCCGCCCCCGCGACCTCGCGCGTCAGCAGGCAGCCGCCAGCGTCGGCCAGGGCCTGCTGGTCGCCCGCTACACCGCCTCCTTCGCCCGGTACGGCGTGCGGGTCGGCCAGGTGCTGCTCACCTCCGACGACATGAGCCGCCGCGCCCACCACCGCAACGCCTCCCGCACCCTCGACAAGCTGCTCGCCATGGGCGCCTTCCCGATCGTGAACGAGAACGACACGGTCGCCACCGACGAGATCCGCTTCGGCGACAACGACCGCCTCGCCGCGCTCGTCGCCCATCTCGTCCACGCCGACCTGCTGGTGCTCCTCTCCGACGTGGACGGCGTCTACGACGGCGACCCCGCCAAGCCCGGCACCTCCCGGATATCGGAGGTGCACGGCCCCGGGGACCTCGCCCACGTCGAGATCGGCAGCGCCGGGAAGGCGGGCGTCGGCACCGGCGGCATGGTCACCAAGGTCGAGGCCGCCCGCATCGCCGCCGCCGCGGGCATCCCGGTGGTCCTCACCAGCACCGTCCACGCCGCCGACGCACTCGCCGGCCACGACACCGGCACCTTCTTCCACCCCACCGGCCGGCGCTTCGCCGACCGGCTGCTGTGGCTGAAGCACGCGTCCACCCCGCAGGGCTCGCTCACCCTCGACGACGGGGCGGTGCGCGCGGTCGTCGACCGCCGCATGTCGCTGCTGCCGGCCGGCATCGCGGGCGTCGACGGCGACTTCAGCGCCGGTGACCCGGTCGAACTGCGGGACACCGCCGGCCGGGCGGTGGCCCGCGGTCTGGTCAACTTCGACGCCAAGGAGATCCCCCGGCTGATCGGCCGCTCGACCCACGAACTCGCCCGGGATCTCGGGCCCGCGTACGAACGGGAAGTCGTACACAGGGACGATCTGGTGCTTCTGCATCCGTAATCGGCCGAAACATCCGCCCTCGGTGGTGGACGTTCCGCAAAACCGCCCCACGAGCACCGGCGGCCTGCTCAACTTTGTCCCAGGGACACATCCGCCCGACCCGCGGGCCGGTCCGTGCGCGAAGGAGGCCGTCGTGAGACGAGTACGCCCTGGGACGACGGCGTCCCGCGGTGGTGCCGGCTCCCGGGCGGCCGGCGAGGAACGCACCCTCACCAGCGTCGCGGCCGGGGACCGCTTCGACGGCGGGGAACCCCGCGACCTCCCGCGCCTGTGGCACGTCACCCTCAGCGTCTCCGGCGCCCGCGCCCCCATCGAGGACGTCCGCAGCGCCCTGGAGCAGCTCGCCCACGACCACCCCTTCCTGCTGACCAGCCGCTACGCCGACGACCACGCGGAGATCCGCTACTGGGAGGAGGCCCGCGACCTGCACGACGCCGCGGCCGTGGCCCTGCGCCTGTGGGGCGAGCACCGGCTGACCGCGGGCCTGCCGCCCTGGGAGATCGTCGGCCTGGAGGTCATCGACCGGACCACCTACCACCAGCGGGTCGCCGAGGGCCACGGCCCGGTCCGGGCACATCCCGTAGGGGTCCACCCCTTCTGACCCCGGCGGTCGGGGGGGACGCGGGGCGCGGTGCGGGACGCGGGGTCCAGGAACCCGCCCGGGGCCTCCGCACGTCGGGCAGGGACCCCTGTCGGCGCCGTCCGGGGAGCCGTCCGGCGGCCCTCCCCGGACCCCTCCGGCGGCCCTCCCCGGACCCCTCCGGTGACCCTCCTCGGACCCCTCCGGTGACCCTCCTCGGTCCCCTCCGGAGGGCCGTCCGGGGGCAGAGACCCGCGTCTCGTCGTGTGGGACAGGGTCCGGATCCGGCCCCCTTCCGCACTACCCTTCCCTCATGACCACGCTCTCGCCGCTCGATTCGATGTCCCCGGTCAATCAGGCCGCCTACCGGGCCAAGGGCGCCGCCGCCACCCTCGCGCCGCTCACGCGCGCCGAGAAGGACGACGCCCTGCTCGCCATCGCGGACGCGCTGGAGGTCCGCTCCGGTGAGATCGTCGAGGCCAACGCCCAGGACGTGGCCAAGGCCCGCGAGGCGGGTGTCGGCGACGGTCTGATCGACCGGCTGACCCTGACCCCGGAGCGGGTCCGCGCCATCGCCTCCGACGTGCGCGACGTCGCCGCGCTGCCCGACCCCGTCGGCGAGGTCGTCCGCGGCTCGGCCCTGCCCAACGGCATCGACCTGCGCCAGGTCCGGGTGCCGCTCGGGGTGGTCGGCATGATCTACGAGGGCCGGCCCAACGTCACGGTGGACGCCGCCGCCCTGTGCCTGAAGTCCGGCAACGCCGTCCTGCTGCGCGGCTCCTCGTCCGCCTACCGGTCGAACACCGCCCTGGTGCGGGTGCTGCGCGACGCCGTGCACGGCGCCGGGCTGCCCGCCGACGCCGTCCAGATGGTGCCGGGCGAGAGCCGCGAGAGCGTCCGCGAGCTGATGCGCGCCCGCGGACTGGTCGACGTGCTCATCCCACGCGGCGGCGCCTCCCTGATCAACACCGTCGTGCAGGAGTCCGTCGTCCCGGTCATCGAGACCGGCACCGGCAACTGCCACGTCTACGTCGACGCCCAGGCCGACCTCGACATGGCCGTCGAGATCCTGGTCAACTCCAAGGCCCAGCGGGTCGGCGTCTGCAACGCCGCCGAGACCCTCCTGGTCCACCAGGACATCGCCGCCGACTTCCTGCCCCGCGCCCTCGACGCCCTGGCCGACGCCGGGGTCACGGTGCACGCCGACGAACGCGTCATGGCGTACGCCAAGGACTCCCGGGCCACCGTCGTGGAGGCCACCACGGAGGACTGGGAGACCGAGTACCTCTCCCTCGACATCGCCGCCGCCGTGGTCGACTCCCTCGACCGGGCGGTCGAGCACATCCGCCTGTGGACCTCCGGGCACACCGAGGCCATCGTCACCGCCTCCCAGCAGTCCGCGCGGCGGTTCACCCAGCTGGTGGATTCCACCACCGTCGCGGTGAACGCCTCCACCCGCTTCACCGACGGCGGCCAGTTCGGCTTCGGCGCGGAGATCGGCATCTCCACCCAGAAGCTGCACGCCCGCGGCCCCATGGGTCTGCCCGAGCTGACCAGCACGAAGTACATCGTCACCGGCGACGGGCACGTGCGGCGCTGACCCGCCCGCGGGCGGCGCACTGGCCGGGCGGCGCGGGCCGGCAGCGGCCCGGACGGCCCGGCCCGGCGCGGACGAATTTCCGTACCGTCTGCCCAAATTGACCCCCCAGGTCTACTCTGGATCCGTGCCGGAGGACGTGGGGGGCACGCCGTTCCCGGACGGCTGGGAGCCCGACGACGACCACGACCGCGGGGTGACGGACGAAGAGTTCGCCTCCGTGGTCTTCGACGAGGACTTCGTCCGCGCGGCCCGGGTGCACGAGCCGAGCGCCGTCGAGCGCCTGCTCGCCGCCGCCCGGGCCAGAGCCGAGGCCGCCGAGGCGGAGGCCGCCCGCGGGGACCGGTACCCCGGCCGGTACGGCCACCGCGGCGCCCACGGCCCCGACGACCCGGACGACGACCCGGACGTCCTGGAGGACCCCTACGGCTCCCGCCCCTACGGAGGCCAGGCCCGCTGGCACCGCTCCGTCGCCTGGGTCCTCGCCCTCGTGATGGGCATCGGCATGGTCGCGCTGGCCTTCTCCGCCGTCTACCGGGGCGGCTCCGCGCACCGCCAGGACCCCGTACCGGCGCCCACCTCGACCGTTCCGGAGCGCGACGGCGCCGCCGCCCCCTCCGCCTCCGCCGACTACTCCCGGCCGACCGTCCCCGTGATCCCGCAGGGCCCCTGAGACCCGCCGCCGGCCCGGTGAGGACACGTCAGGACTTGCGGCCCGGCGGGGCGTTTACCCGGGCGCGCCGGGACCTACCCTGAAGGTATGGCAGGGCCTGCGGACCCACCCGAGGGAACCCCCGAGGGCGCCCCCGGTGGTGGTGAGGACGAGTACCGGTCCGTCGTCTTCGACGAGTCCTTCGTCCGTGCTGCCCGCCTCCAGGAGTTCTCCGCCCGGGAACGCATCACCGACCACGCGCCCGCCGTGCGCGACCGGCCCCCGCCGCGCCGGGCGGCCGGACCGTCCCGGCAGGCCCTGATCCTCGTCGTGCTGATCGCCGTCGCCTTCGGCACGGCCGTCTACATGGGCGTGCGCCACCCGTACCAGTCGCCCGCCGCCCGGCAGCCCGCCGACCCCCTGCGCATGACCGTCGTCCCCCTCGCCCCCCGGGGGACGGTGCCCGGGGCCGCGGACGCCGCGCGGCTCTACGCCCGCAGCCCGGCGGCGGGCTTCGCCGGCGGCGCCGAGGGCGTCACGCTGCCCGCCTCCCGGCGCACCGCGCACTTCTCCGACGGCCAGGTCGTGAGCGCCCTGACCACCGCGAAGGACTACATCGTGCGCTCGGCCCTCGACCCCCGGGTCCTGACCGGCGGCGACACCCGCCCGGTGCGGGTGCTGCTCGACCCCGACCAGCTGTCCCAGTTCGACCGCAGCTTCGCCCGGCCCACCGCGGACGGCCGGCACGCGCCCACCGGATGGCTCGTCCGCTTCGACCCCTCCCGCGCGGAGCTCGCCGACGACCGGGTCCGCGTCCGCGGCACGCTCCAGGCCGCCGAGACCGACGCCGGCACGCTGGAGGTCACCGCCGACCACACCTCCGTCTACGCGCTGCGTCCGGCCGGTGCGGGGGACGGGGCCGAGGTGTCGCTGTTCACCGTCCGGCGCGAGCTGCGCTTCCGCTTCGACCACGACGACCTGCGCGCGCACCAGGCCCAGCTCGTCCTCGCCCACGTCCAGGCGGGCCCGCTGTCCTGCGCCGAGGACACCACCGGCCACCTGCGCCCGCTGCTCGCCGGCCAGAGCGCCGACCCGGAGGGACCCACCGGCACCGACCCCTACGCCGTCGACGCCGTTCCCGCCCTGTGCGGTTCCCTGGCCGCGGCCGCCCAGCCGGGCCCCTGAGCCGACCCGCACGACCGGCACCACGACCCACAACCCCAACCTCGACCCGCCCCACGGCCCACACCACAGCCCGCCCCACGGCCCGCACCCGGGGGACGGCCCTCCAGCCCGCCGGCCCTCGACGGACGCGGATGCCCCGGGGGATGCCTACGGACGCGGGGAAGCCGGGCCGCGACGGACGCGCGGGAAGCCGGGGGTGCCGCCGGACGCGGGTCGCGGGAATGCCCCGACCCCGGACGCGCGAACGCCGGGGGCGGCCAGGCCCCCGGCGTTCCGGGTGTCGCGTCACCGCCCCCGGCGGCTCAGCTGTCGTCGCGCGGCGGACGGCTGCCGTTCGCGCCGCCCGTGCCGTCCGTACCGCCGGTGCCGTCCGACGGTCCCGCGTCCCCGGACTCCCGCGAGGGCTTCGAAGAACCCCCGGAGGCGAAGCCGCCGAAGCCGCGGCGGACGCGTTCGCCCAGGTCACCGGCGCCGCCCGCGATGTCGTTGACCAGCTTCATCAGCGGGTCCTTGGAGTTCCTCACCTCGCCGGCGTAGCTGCTCGCCGACTCCCGCCAGGAGTCCCGGACCGAGGCGTCCCCGTCCTCGTCGCGGCGCGGGTAGTGGCCGTCCATGATCCGCTGGAAGTCCCGGGAGGCATGCCACTTCTTCAGCTCGGCGGCGCGCACCGTGGTGAAGGGGTGCGAGCGGGGCAGCACGTTGAGGATCTTCAGCACCGAGTCGCGCAGGTCGCCCGAGGCCTCGTACTCGTCGGCCTGCTCCAGGAACGCGTCCACGTTCATCTCGTGCAGGTGGTTGCCGCCCGCGATCTTCATCAGGCCGCGCATCGACGCCGTCAGGTCCTGGCCGACCAGCAGCCCCGCCCGGTCCGCGGACAGCTCCGACTTGCGGAACCACTCGCGCAGCGCCGTCACGATCGCCATGATCGCGATGTTGCCGAGCGGGATCCAGGCGACCCGGACCGCCAGCGAGGTCAGGAACAGCAGGATCGTCCGGTACACCGCGTGCCCCGACAGGGCGTGCCCGACCTCGTGGCCGACGACCGCCCGCATCTCCTCCTCGTCGAGCAGCTCGACCAGCCCCGTGGTCACCACGATGATCGGCTCGTCGAGGCCGATGCACATGGCGTTGGGGTTCGGGTCCTGCTTGACGTACATCGGCGGGACCTTCTCCAGGTCCAGGATGTAGCAGGCGTCCCGCAGCATGTCGTTGAGGTGCGCGAACTGCCGGTCGGAGACCCGCACCGAGTCGGACAGGAACAGCAGCCGGAGGCTGCGCTCGGGCAGCAGGCCGCTCAGGGCCTTGAAGACGGTGTCGAAACCGGTCAGCTTGCGCAGCGCCACCAGGGCGGAGCGGTCGGCCGGGTGTTCGTAGGCCCGCGAGGAGATTCCGGGGAAGCGCCTGCGCTGCCTGCTCGGCACGTTCTCGTGCCCGTTGTGCTGATGGCCGTCGGACATCTTTCCCCCAGTGCGTCTGAGTGACCTGTGCGGATCCCGTGCCGCCCGTGTACTCCTCCGAGGCGAACCCCAGCTTAGGGCCTGTCGTCACCTTCCCGTCGTCCGCCGAGGGCGGGCCGTGCGGACGGGCGTCCGGCCGAGGAGACCGCACGCGGAACGCCGCCGGGCTCCAGGCACAAGGACGACACAGCCCCGCGGATGGTTGCCTGTCCCGCCCGTCGCCGAGGCGTCGCCGCACCACAACGGCGGAGTCGGCGTGATCACCGGAAGGGCCCCCGCTTACGATGTCCGGACGTCCTTGTCCCGCCCACAAGCGATAGGTCCTGCCGAAGATGAGCATCCAGAGCACCGCCGCCCAGTTGGTCACTCTCGCCGCCGAGGGCGGGGGCCACGGCGGCAACCACGAGAGCCTCAACCCCTACCTCGCCGGCGGCGGAGCCCTGTTCGTGCTCCTGCTGCTGCTGTTCATCACCACCCGCTTCAACCGCGACCGCTGAGCCCTCGGCGGCCACCGCCGCGACGGGCCCGGACGGGGCATCCGGAACGGGCCGGTAGGGTCTGCTCGCATGGAGCAGGACATGCCTACCGGCCCGGCGGACGGCACGGCCGGTGAGACGACACGCGGCGACGGCGGGCACCGCCCCGCGCCCCGCCGCGCGGCCGACGGCCCGGGCAGCGGCCCGGCCGGGCAGGGCAAGCGCCGTCTGGGTGTCATGGGCGGCACCTTCGACCCCATCCACCACGGCCACCTGGTGGCGGCCAGCGAGGTCGCCGCGCGCTTCCACCTCGACGAGGTGGTCTTCGTGCCCACCGGCCAGCCGTGGCAGAAGAGCCACCGCACGGTCTCCCCGGCGGAGGACCGCTACCTGATGACGGTCGTCGCCACGGTGGAGAACCCGCAGTTCTCGGTGAGCCGCATCGACATCGACCGCGGCGGCCCCACCTACACGGTGGACACCCTGCGCGACCTCAGCGCGCTCAACCCCGACACCGACCTGTTCTTCATCACGGGCGCCGACGCCCTCGCCCAGATCCTCACCTGGCGCGACAGCGAGGAACTGTTCTCCCTGGCGCACTTCATCGGCGTCACCCGGCCCGGACACCACCTGAGCGACGCCGGGCTCCCCGAGGGCGGGGTCTCCCTGATCGAGGTGCCCGCCCTCGCCATCTCCTCCACGGACTGCCGTGCGAGAGTCGCCAAGGGAGACCCCGTCTGGTACCTGGTGCCGGACGGAGTCGTGCGCTACATCGCCAAACGCGAGCTGTATCGCGGCGAGTGAGCCGAGAGGGGCACCGGTGAACGACGGATACGACGCGGGGTACGGGAACGGCGGGGACGGGTCGCAGTACGAGCTGGTCGGCTACGACGCCTACGGACAGCCCGTCTACCGGCAGGTCCATGCCCCGCAGCAGCCGCCCGCCCACGACCCGTACGGCTCCTACGACCCCTACCACCCGCAGCAGGCCCCCGCCCCCAGCGCCCCGTACCAGCGGCAGGACGGGCAGGGCCACGGCTACGACCCGTACGCCACCGGCACCGGACAGCAGCAGCCCTCCCACGACCCGTACGGGAACCGGGAGCACCGGCCCGCCCACGACCCCTACGGCACCCCGCAGCAGCCGCCCGCCCAGGACCCGTACGACCCGTACGGGTCCTACGACCCCTACGGGCAGGCCACGGCCGCCGGCGGCGCCCCGGCCGCCCCCTACACCGACCCCTACGGCCACCCGCAGGGCGCCCCCGGCGGCAGCGGGCAGCAGCCCCGGACCGCCGAGCAGACCGCGCACATCCCGCAGCAGGCCCGCCCGGTCGACGACGAGGACCTCCCGGCCTCAGGCGACGGCGACGGCGAACCGGAGTATCGCACCGAGCAGTTCGCCTTCGTCGAGGAGCCGGACGGCGACTCCGAGGACGTCATCGACTGGCTGAAGTTCACCGAGAACCGCACCGAGCGCCGCGAGGAGGCCAAGCGCCGGGCCCGCAGCCGCATCATCGCCCTGACCGTGGTGTTCGCCCTGGTCGTCGCCGGCGGCGTCGGCTACCTCTGGTACGCCGGGAAGCTGCCCGGCCTGTCCGGCTCCGGCACCGGTACCGGCACCACCACGGCCGCGGGCGCGCAGAAGCGGGACGTGATCGTCGTCCACCTGCACGACACCAAGAAGGGCGGCACCGCCACCGCCCTGCTCGTCGACAACACCACCACCAAGCAGGGCACCACCGTCCTGCTGCCCAACTCCCTCGCCCTCACCGCGGACGACGGCACCACCACCACGCTCGCCAAGTCCGTCGAGGACGACGGCTCCGGCGGCACCCGCGGCGCGCTCGACGCGGTCCTCGGCACCGACATCGAGGGCACCTGGCGCCTGGACACCCCCTACCTGCAGAACCTCGTCGACCTGGTCGGCAACATCGACATCGACACCGACGCGGACGTGCCCGACCCGTCCGCCAAGAAGAAGGGCCAGGCGCCCCTGGTCCGCAAGGGCAGCAGCCAGACCCTCAGCGGCAAGATGGCCGTCGCCTACGCCACGCACCGCGCCTCCGGGGAGGGGCAGAACGCCCAGCTGGAGCGGTTCGGCCAGGTCATGCAGGGCGTGCTGCGCAAGATGACCTCCGACCCGGACGCGGCGACGCTCACCGTCCAGACGCTGGGCCAGATCATCGAGCCGCCGCTGACCGACAAGGACCTCGGCTCCTTCCTGGCCCGGCTCTCCGACCTCGCCAAGGGCGGTGACCACACGACCGCCCTGCTGCCCGTCGAGGACGACGGCACCCTCACCGCCGAGGCGAGCGACGAGGTGGTCAAGAAGGTGCTCGGCGGCACCGCCAAGAGCCCCGACCAGGACGCCGCCGTCAGCGTCTCGGTGCGCAACGCCACCGGTGTGAAGGACCACACGGAGAAGGCCCGCGTGGTGCTCCTCAACGGCGGCTTCACCTTCCTGGAGGGCGGCACCGCGAGCGCCGCGGCGACCTCCGAGGTGGTCTACGCCGACGCCGCCGACAAGGAGAACGCGTCCGAGGTCGCCAAGACCCTGGGGCTGCCCGCCTCGGCCGTCACCAAGGGGGAGATCTCCGCCAACGCCCGCGTCGCGGTGGTCCTCGGCCAGGACTACGACCCCGGGTCGTAGACGGGCGTGCCGCCCCGGGGGCGCGGCGGAGTGCGTCCCCGGGCCGTGGTCGCGGCGGAGTGCGTTCCCGGGCCGTGGTCGCGGCCGGGGGCCCGGTGCACCCGCCGTGGTCACGCGTTATCGCGTGGGGTGCGCTGGGCGGTCCGTGAGACCCTGGGGGCAACCGACCACCGACCGAAAGCCGTGCAGTGACCGCAACCGACCGTTCCCTCCAGCTCGTCACCACCGCCGCCCAGGCGGCCGCCGACAAGCTGGCGCACGACATCGTCGCCTACGACGTCAGTGACGTGCTGTCCATCACCGACGCCTTCGTGCTCGCCTCCGCCCCCAACGACCGTCAGGTCAAGTCGATCGTCGACGAGATCGAGGAGCGGCTCGCCAAGGAACTCGGCGCCAAGCCGGTGCGCCGCGAGGGCGACCGCGAGGCCCGCTGGGTGCTGCTCGACTACGTCGACATCGTCGTCCACGTCCAGCACAGCGAGGAGCGCGTCTTCTACGCCCTGGAGCGGCTGTGGAAGGACTGCCCCGAGCTGGACCTGCCCGCCGACGCGGTGGCCTCCCGGGGCAAGGCCGAGGAGCACGCCCGGCAGCTGGAGGCGGAGGCCGCCGAGGCCACGGAGCCGGGTGGTGAGTGGCGGTGAGCGCCGCCACCGACACGGCCCGGGCCGGCCGGGGCCGTCGCGTCATCCTGTGGCGGCACGGCCAGACCTCCTGGAACGTGGAACGCCGCTTCCAGGGCAGCACCGACGTGGAGCTCACCGGGACCGGTGTCTCCCAGGCCCGCCGTGCGGCCCGGCTGCTGGCGGGCCTGCAACCGGACGCGATCATCGCCTCCGACCTGAAGCGGGCCGCGGCGACCGCGGCCGAGCTGGCCGCGCTCACCGGTCTTCCGGTGACCCACGACGAGGCGCTGCGGGAGACCTACGCGGGCTCCTGGCAGGGGCTGACGCACGACGAGATCATCGCCCGCCACGGCGACGAGTACCGCGCCTGGAAGCGCGGTGAGCCGGTCCGCCGGGGCGGCGGCGAGCTGGAGAGCGAGGTCGCCGACCGCGCCGCTCCCGTGGTGCTGCGGCACGTGGAGAAGCTGCCCGAGGACGGCACGCTCGTCGTGGTCAGCCACGGCGGCACGATCCGCACGACCATCGGCCGCCTGCTCGGTCTCGCCCCGCACGACTGGGAGAGCCTCGGCGGCCTCACCAACTGCTGCTGGTCCGTCCTGGGCCAGGGTGCCCGCGGCTGGCGTCTGCTGGAGCACAACGCCGGCACCCTGCCGGAACCGGTGCTCGGCGACGACGACTGACCGCCCGCGGACCGGCCCCGGCGCGGCCCGGGACCCGGATTTCACTTTCCGGCAGGTCGCAGGCTAAAGTTCTTCTTGTTCGCCCCGCCGAGCGGGGCGAAACACCATGTGAGCCGATCACATGGGGCAAGGGGCTATAGCTCAGTTGGTAGAGCGCCTGCATGGCATGCAGGAGGTCAGGAGTTCAATTCTCCTTAGCTCCACATCACGAAGATCCCGTCCTCCGTCAGAGGGCGGGATTTTTCGTCGCCCGCGCTTGAGCAGGAACGCTCCGCCGGGCGTATACCTCTACGAGGCGCCGGGCCGAGTCCCGAACGTATCCCGGCGTCGCTGACCGTATTGGCCCGGTCGTGGCAGAATCAAACGGCCGGAAGGGGGCGCGGCCCGACGGGAGGGAGTAGCGATGCCTGCGAGCATCTTCGGGGAGGGCGACCGCCTCCTCGGAGCGGTGGTGACCCGACGCACCTCGACCCGACTCGCCTGCCCTTCCTGCGGTTCCGCGCACGTCGCCCAGGTCCTCGGGGACAACGGTGGCATTTCCTACGTGTGCACGGCCTGCGGCCACAGCTGGAGCTGAGCGATGGGTGCACACAGGCGGAAGTGCGACTGGTGCGGCAGCGGGACGCCGATCGTACGGGACATGGAGCCGCTCAACCCCGAGTACCAGTACTGGTGCGAGGAGTGCGCGCGGGCGCTGATCATAAAGGGCGACCCCATCGAGACCTACCGGGAGCTCGAGGGCGAACCGATCTACGGCCGGCTGCTGGAGGAGCACTGCACGCTGAAGCGGTTCTACTCGTTCGTCACGGCCTGAGCGTCCTCGAGCGTCTGCGAGCGCCTTCGAGGGCATTTGGTGCATAGCCGAGCGAAGCGAAACCGATTTGGTGTTGGCCCGGGTGGACCGTGTAAAGTTGGCGTCGCCGCCGGGGAAACCGGGCGGAACACAGCACGGGGCTATAGCTCAGTTGGTAGAGCGCCTGCATGGCATGCAGGAGGTCAGGAGTTCAATTCTCCTTAGCTCCACAGAAGTCGAAGGCGGATCATCCTCCCGGATGATCCGCCTTCGGCGTTGTACGGGCTGGTGTGCGGGGCCGGCCGAGCGGCCCGGGGCGGTCGGGGCCCCGGGCCCGGTCTCAGCGGCCCAGGGCGCGCCGGCCGCGGCCCTGGGACAGCACCGGAAGATTGCGCGAGGGGGCCTTGGCGCGGGGCGCCTCGTCCTCGATGCGCAGCGCCAGCGCCGGGCAACGGCGCACCGCCCGCAGGGCCTTGGCCTCCGCGAACCGCGGGACCTCCGCCTGTGCCACGGTCGGGAAGCCGTCCGCGCCGAGCTGGAACACCTCGGGAAGGATGTCCGCGCACAGGCCGTGGCCCCGGCACAGCGTCCAGTCCACGTAGATCTTCTGGCGGCTGGGGCCGTTCTCCTCGCCTCCGCCGCCGGGGATGCCCGTAGGGGCCCTGCCGCCCTCGAACAGCGGCAGGACGCCCGCCACGGGCCGTCCGCAGCCGTTGCCGAGGACGTGGGCGGCGAGGTCGTCGGTGAACGCCTTGACGGTCGACTCCAGGAACATCGCGGAGCCGTCCGGGTGCGAGCACGCGCCGCGCCGCTTCACGTTCTTGGCGACCTGCTTGACGGCCTCCAGGGCGGCCGGACCGCCCCCGTTGAGGATGTCCTCCAGGCCGCGCGCGGCGGCCGGCAGACCCAGGTAGCAGGGGCCGCACTGGCCGGCGCTCTCCTCCGCCAGCCACTTCGCCACCATCAGCGACTCGCCCAGCGGACAGGTGTCCTGACTGATCGGCAGGATCGCCCCGGCGCCCAGCGAACCGCCCACCGCGTCCAGGGAGTTGCGGGAGACGATCGCCTCGTCGACGGTGGCCGCGTCGATCCACTTGCCGTGGTAGCCGCCGGTCAGCACGCCCTGCGGCACCGGGGGTGCTCCGGCCAGCTGGAGGACGTAGCGCAGCGGCACGCCCGTGGGCACCTCGACCACCATGGGGCGGGCCACCGCCCCGGACACCGTCAGCATGACGGTGCCCGGCTCGTCGTACAGGCCGGTGTTGCCGTAGCGCTCCGGGCCGATGCGGGCCGCGATGGCCAGTTGGGCGAAGGTCTCGGCGTTGGAGAGCAGCGTGGGGGCGCCGCCGACGCCGTTCTTCGAGGCGCTGGTCTTGCGGCCCGGCGGGATGGCCGGGCCGCCGTCGATCGAGCGGATCAGGGAGGCGGCGGCGCCGGTGACCATCCGCACCGGGTTGCGCTGCACGCGGGCGCGCAGCGCCGACCGGCGGCCGTTGTTCAGGCCGCGTTCGGCGAGCGCGGCCTCCATGGAGCGCTGGGTGGACTCCCGGGTGACCCCCACCACGAGCGTGCGGGCCCCCATCGCCTCGGCGCACAGCAGCGCGCCGTCCAGGATCAGGTGCGGGGCACGGTTGATCATCACCGTGTCCTTGCGGCAGGCCGGTTCGTCCTCACTGCCGTTGACGACGACGACCGGCCGGACGCCGCGCTTGATCGCCGTCTCGGCGACCGAGCGCAGCTTCTTGTGGAAGGGGAAGCCCGCGCCGCCGCGCCCCCTGAGGTTGATGCGTTCGGCGAGCTGGGCGAGCTGTTCGCCGCCCATGGGTTCGAGCGGCCCGTGCACCTTGAGGTGCATGGGGAGGTCGAGCCGGTCGACAAGGTCGAAGCCCGACGTGAGCTGGGGAAGGCCGACGACGCGGACTTCGGGGACGTCGGGCAGGGCCTCGTTCACTTAAAGCCTCCGGAAGGCGTGTTCCAAGGTTCGCCCGATCCCGGTGCGTCGAAGTCGTAGGTGGACGACGGCGACGCACCGGGGCGTGTTTCAGTGGCGGGACCGCTGTTGTACGTGTCATCCGGGTTGTACGTGCCGTAGAGGCCGTTCGTCTCACCGGTGTCGTACACGTCACGTGAACCGTACGGCGCCGCGGGCGAATTGTCGTAGGTCGGGATGTTGTATCCGGTGTCCTGGAGCGGGTCGTAGGCCGACGGCGGTGCCTCGCCGACGGGGGGCGGGGACGGGATCGGCCAGTTGCCGGAGGTGCTGGAGGGGCCGTCCATCCGCGGGACGGCCTCCGTCACCTGGAGGTCCGGCGGCAGTTCCATGCGGGCGGTCCGGTCCGCCGCGAAGGGCTGCTGCGGCACCGAGGGCGCGACGGGCGCGGCGGGCGCCGACACCGCGCGGTAGGCGGCGGCGAAGCCGTTCGCCGGTTCCGGTGCGGGCCGTTCCGCCGTCTCGTACAGCGATCCGGGGGAGCCGGTCGAACCGGCGAACGCGGCCGGGCCGCCGGTGCGCTGCTGCCGGGACCCGCGCGGGTCCTCGTACCCGCCGAGGGCGCTCTCGGCGGCCCGGGAGCGGCTCTCCTCCAGCCGGTCCCGGCCGCCCTGCTGGTCGAGGCCGGCGACCAGGCCGGAGAGCCGGTCGGCGATCTTGCGCTTGACCGGGCGCGGGGCGGCGCGCAGGACGAGCGCGGTCAGCACGCCGAGCAGGGACAGGCCGTACAGGATCAGGAAGACCGGCTTGGCCTCCCGGCCTGCGAAGAGTCCGTGCACCAGGGCGGCGCACCAGGCCGGGTAGGCCAGCATGTGCATCGCCCGCCAGCGCGCCGCGACCGGCGCCGGGGTGGCGAAGCGGTTGCGCAGCACACCGGTGATGCCCACGAAGATCATCAGGAAGCCGGCCAGGGTGCCCAGGCCGACCAGGAAGCTTCTCCCCATGACGGCCTCGTCGTCCGTCAGGGCGAGGCCGAACGGGATCACCGCCGCGATCCAGGAGACGTGGTCCTGGCCGATCTTGATGCCGATGTGCACGATCAGGAAGACGATCGAGGCGACCGCGGTCGACCGGTGGACCCCCTGGGCCAGGATCCGCTGGCGGGGGCCGAGCAGGATCCGGTCCTGCGCCACCAGCCCCCAGATCACCGAGCAGCTCAGGCAGACCAGGGACAGGACGCCCACGCCGAAGCTCAGGAACTCGGCGAGCCAGTCGTCCGCGGTGCTGTCGTGCGGATTCATGACGCACCTCCCGGCGTCACGACTCGGAGCGGGCACAGCAAATCCGCAGCCGACCCGCCCCGTGCGGGAGGTGGGCTGCTGTCCGGGCGACGGTTCATGGGGCAACTCCGAGGTATCGGTAAAGCGGTCCCGGGGCGAACTCTAAGCCCGCTCGTACCGATCAGTACGAGGTTTGAGTTATTGCGCTGTTACCAAAGGATCATCGGCTCGTTGTGATGCCCCTTAGCGTCTGTTACGCGAAGTAACCTTTGACTGAACTTCAGTAAATACGGCGGGACACCGGCCCGGGAGGCGGCTTTCCCCGGCTTTCCCCGGCCCTTCCGGCGCCCGGAACGGCGTCGCGACCGCCCGCGGGCCTGCGGTACCCTTGCGCCATGCGTGCCGTACGCCTCCTGCTTAGCGAGCCGCGCTGATCAGTCCCGACCGCCGGTGATGGACGGTCGGAATCGGCGCGGCGTCCCCTCCTGTGCGAGGGGTTTTTTCATTTCCGGCAGCCGCAGGCGCAGGCAGAGACGATCGATGGAGCTTTGAGGATCATGAGCGAGACGAACCCCGCGGCCGCGGAGGCCGCGCCGTACCGCTACACGGCCGCCCTGGCCGCCGAGATCGAGGCACGCTGGCAGGACTTCTGGGACGCCGAGGGCACCTACGCCGCCCCCAACCCCAAGGGCGACCTGGCGGGTGACCCGGAGCTGGCCGCCCGGCCCAAGAAGTTCATCATGGACATGTTCCCGTACCCCTCCGGCGCGGGACTGCACGTCGGCCACCCCCTGGGCTACATCGCCACCGACGTCTACGCCCGCTTCCAGCGCATGACCGGGCACAACGTCCTGCACACCCTGGGCTTCGACGCCTTCGGCCTGCCCGCCGAGCAGTACGCCGTGCAGACCGGCACGCACCCGCGCGTGTCCACCGAGGCCAACATCGAGAACATGACCGCCCAGCTGCGCCGGCTGGGCCTGGGCCACGACAAGCGCCGGTCGTTCGCCACGATCGACCCGGACTACTACAAGTGGACCCAGTGGATCTTCCTGCAGATCTTCAACTCCTGGTACGACCAGGACGCCCGCCGGGCCCGCCCGATCGCCGAACTGGTCGAGCAGTTCGCCTCCGGTGAGCGCCCCGTCCCCGGCACCGACCGCGCCTGGAACGACCTGAGCGAGGCCGAGCGCGCCGAGGTCCTGGGCGAGTACCGGCTGGCCTACGCCTCCGACGCGCCCGTCAACTGGTGCCCCGGACTGGGCACCGTGCTGGCCAACGAGGAGGTCACCGCCGAGGGCCGCTCCGAGCGCGGCAACTTCCCCGTCTTCAAGGCGAAGCTGCGCCAGTGGAACATGCGGATCACGGCCTACGCCGACCGCCTGCTGGACGACCTGGACGCCCTGGACTGGCCCGAGGCCATCAAGCTGCAGCAGCGCAACTGGATCGGCCGCTCCGAGGGCGCCCGCGTCGACTTCCCCATCGACGGGGAGAACATCACCGTCTTCACCACCCGCCCCGACACCCTGTTCGGCGCCACCTACATGGTGCTGGCCCCCGAACACCCGCTGGTGGAGAAGTTCACCCCGGCCGCCTGGCCCGAGGGCACCCGCGAGGCGTGGACCGGCGGCCACGCCACCCCCTCCGAGGCCGTCGCCGCCTACCGCGCGCAGGCCGCCTCCAAGTCCGACGTGGAGCGGCAGGCCGAGGCCAAGGACAAGACCGGCGTCTTCACCGGCGCCTACGCCGTCAACCCGGTCAACGGCGAGCGGGTGCCCGTCTTCATCGCCGACTACGTCCTGATGGGCTACGGCACCGGCGCGATCATGGCCGTCCCCGCGCACGACTCCCGCGACTTCGCCTTCGCGCGCGCCTTCGACCTGCCCATCGTCTGCGTGGTGGAGCCCACCGACGGCCGCGGCACCGACCCGGCCGCCTGGGACGACGCCTTCGCCTCCTACGACGCGAAGGTCGTCAACTCCACCGGCGACGGCGTCACCCTGGACGGCCTGGGCGTCACCGAGGCCAAGGCCCGCATCACCGAGTGGCTGGAACGCGAGGGCCACGGCGAGGGCACCGTCAACTTCCGCCTGCGCGACTGGCTGTTCAGCCGCCAGCGCTACTGGGGCGAGCCCTTCCCCATCGTCTACGACGAGGACGGCGTCGCCCACGCCCTGCCCGAGTCGATGCTGCCGCTGGAACTGCCCGAGGTCGAGGACTACTCGCCGCGCACCTTCGACCCGGACGACGCCGACACCCAGCCCGAGACCCCGCTGTCGCGCAACGAGGACTGGGTGAACGTCACCCTGGACCTGGGCGACGGCCGCGGCCCGCGCCGCTTCCGCCGCGAGACCAACACCATGCCCAACTGGGCCGGTTCCTGCTGGTACGAGCTGCGCTACCTGGACCCGAACAACTCCGAGCAGCTGGTCGACCCGGAGATCGAGCAGTACTGGATGGGCCCGCGCGAGGGCATGCCGCACGGCGGCGTCGACCTGTACGTCGGCGGCGCCGAACACGCCGTGCTGCACCTGCTGTACGCCCGCTTCTGGTCCAAGGTGCTGTACGACCTGGGCCACATCTCCTCGGCCGAGCCGTTCCACAAGCTGTTCAACCAGGGCATGATCCAGGCCTACGTCTACCGCGACAGCCGCGGCATCGCGGTGCCCGCCGCCGAGGTCGAGGAGCGCGACGGCGCCTACTGGTACCAGGGCGAGAAGGTCTCCCGGCTGCTGGGCAAGATGGGCAAGTCCCTGAAGAACGCGGTCACCCCGGACGAGATCTGCGCCGAGTACGGCGCCGACACCCTGCGCCTGTACGAGATGGCGATGGGCCCGCTGGACGTCTCCCGCCCCTGGGACACCCGCGCGGTCGTCGGCCAGTTCCGTCTGCTGCAGCGGCTGTGGCGCAACGTCGTCGACGAGACCACCGGCGAGCCGACCGTGGTCGACGTGGAGCCCGACGAGGACACCCTGCGCGCCCTGCACAAGGCCGTCGACGGGGTCCGCCAGGACCTGGAGGGCCTGCGCTTCAACACCGCCATCGCCAAGGTCACCGAGCTGAACAACCACCTGACCAAGGCGAACGGCCCGATCGCGCGGTCCGTCGCCGAGGCCCTGGTGCTGCTGGCCGCGCCGCTGGCCCCGCACGTCGCCGAGGAACTGTGGCGCAAGCTGGGCCACACCGACTCGGTGGTCCACCAGGACTTCCCGGTCGCCGACCCGGCCTACGTCGTGGACGAGACCGTGACCTGCGTCGTCCAGGTCAAGGGCAAGGTCAAGGCCCGGCTGGAGGTGTCCCCGGGCATCTCCGAGGACGAGCTGGAGAAGGTCGCGCTGGCCGACGAGAAGGTCGTGGCCGCGCTGAACGGCGCCGGCATCCGCAAGGTGATCGTGCGGGCACCGAAGCTGGTGAACATCGTCCCGGCGTGATCGTCGCGGGAGCCCTCCCTAGGGCTGCCGTCCGCGGTCGACCGTGTGCGGGACGCGGGTTGCCGACCGTGTGCGGGACGCGGCTTTTCGGGGTAGTCCCCTACGGGCAGGTTCGGGGTTCGGACGGAACTCCGCACCTGCCCGTTGCGTTTACCGTTGAAGAGCGGCGCGGAGCGTGCCGGAACAGGCCGAAGGGCCGGAGGAGGAGCCCCGTGGAAGCAGTGATCGCAGTGTTCGCCCTGCTTTTCGTGCTCTTCGTGGTACTCGGTGCCTACGCCACCGTGAAGGTGGTGGGCGCGGCCAAGCGCACCGCCGACCGCCACATCACGCAGGCCCGCCGCACGGTCGAGGACCACACCCTCAAGGCCAAGGCCCTCGGCCGTCCCGGCCCCGCCGGTGAGATCGCCCAACTCCGCCTGAAGCTGCGCACCTCCATGCGGGCCACCCAGGAGGCGCTGGAGTCGGCCGCCGCCGAGGACGCGTCCGTCAAGGAGTCCCTCGGCCTCTTCGAGCGGCTCAGCGCGCACGGCCGTGAACTGGACGACGAACTCCGCCGCCTGGAATCCGACCCCGACCGCGCCACGCTCGCCGCCCGCCTGCCCGACCTGCGCGAGCGCACCGAACGCATCACCCACTCCGCCGACTCCCTGCGCTGGGCGGCCCGCGACCGCGCCCGCCGCTTCGCGGACGACGACCTGGAATCGCTGAGCGCCCAGATCGACATGGAGGCCGGCGCGCTACGGCACTGGACCACCGCCGAGGAGCCCACCGCGTCCGCCGACCCGTACCGCGGGACCCCGGACACCGGCAGCACGCCGTCCGCCGGCTCCACGGCGCAGGACCCCGCGCGGCAGGCCCCCGCGCGGGACTCCCGCCCCGAGCCCGCGCGCCCCGCCATCACCCCGCCCGCGCCGCGGCCCACCTACCCGTGGCAGAAGCAGGCCCGCCCGGAGAGCACCACATGACGGGGCCCGCCGCGCGGCGGGGGACGCCAGGTGACCAGGACGATCCTCGCCGGGCCGCGGGGGGACGCCAGGTGACCAGGACGATCCCGAGGACGGGCAGCGGCCACGGGGGAAGTCGATCCGGTGAACCGGCAGCGGCCACGGGTGAGGTCGATCCGGTGAACCGGCAGCGGTGACTGGGAGGGACGCCCCCGGGAACGGGGAGCGGCGCGTTCCGGGGCAGCGGGGCGTGATCCGGACACGGCCGCGCCCGGCGCACGGGGCCGGGCTGCCACGAGCCCACCCCGGCAGGTAACCTCCAGCTCATGTCCCGCCATGTCGCGATCGTCACCGATTCAACGGCCTACCTTCCGGCCCGGACGATGGAGCGGCATCGCATCACGGCGGTCCCCCTGACCGTGGTCCTCGGCGACCGCGCCCTGGAGGAGGGCACGGAGATCTCGACCCGCTCCCTCGCCCAGGCGCTGCAGAAGCGCCGCCCGGTCACCACCTCCCGCCCCGGCCCGGAGGTCTTCGCCGAGACCTACCGCAGGGTCGCCGAGAGCGGCGCCGACGGCATCGTCTCCCTCCACCTGTCCGCCGAGCTGTCCGGCACCCACGACGCGGCCGTCGTCGCGGCCCGCACGGCACCGGTCCCGGTACGGGTGGTGGACACCGGCATGATCGCGATGGCTCTGGGCTTCTGCGCCCTGGCCGCCGCCGAGACCGCCGAGGCCGGCGGCACGGTGGACGAAGCGGTCACGGCCGCCGAGAAGCGCGCGGCCAACACCTCCGCCTACTTCTACGTCGACACCCTCGACTACCTGCGCCGTGGCGGCCGGATCGGCGCGGCCCAGGCCCTGCTCGGGTCGGCCCTCGCCGTGAAGCCGCTGCTGCAGCTGGCGGACGGCCGGATCGAGCCCCTGGAGAAGGTGCGGACCGCCTCCAAGGCCATCGCCCGCCTGGAGGAGATCGCCGCCGAGCGGGCGGGCGGGGCCGAGGTGGACGTCGCCGTCCACCACCTCGCCGCCCAGGAACGCGCGGATGCCCTCGCGGACCGCCTGCGCGCCCGGCTGCCCGGCCTGTCCGACCTGCACGTCAGCGAGGTGGGCGCGGTGATCGGCGCCCACACGGGACCGGGGCTGCTGGGGGTCGTCGTCTCGGCGCGGTGAGCGGGGCCGCCGGCGTAGGGGGCGGTGCCGGAGTTGTGGACCGGGGACCGGCCCACGCCGTATGCCGCAGGCTGCCGGGCGGGACCCCTGGTCACCCTCTCGCGAGGAGAGGCGTGTGGTCGGCTACTGGCCGGGCTCTCCGGCCGCCAGGGCGTCGAGGTGGGTGGCGACGCGCTGGAGCAGTTCCATCAGGACCCCGTACTCCTCGGCCGAGAGGCACTCCATCATCCGCGTCCTCAGAGCTCCGGCCCTCTCGGAGGCCCGCTCGTGGACGCGTCGCCCCTCCTCGGTCAGCGTCATCCGTCCGTCGCCCGTCTGCCCCGCCCAACCGCGCTCGACGAACCGCTCGACCTGCGACCGCATGGTCGGCTCGTCGGCTGACAGGAAGGCCGCCATGGTCTCGTCGAGCGCCGCGACGGTGATCGGACCGTACGACATCGTGTTGAGCACCTGCCAGGCCCTGCGGTCCAGGCCGTCCGCGGCCAACAGCCGGCCCATGGTCTCGGTGAGGGCTCCGTCGATGTGCTTCAGCCAGTAGCCGAGAGGCCGCTGCTCGCGGACGCTGGGCAGGCGGGTCGTGTCGGGCATGCCGATCACCCCTCATATGCATGTCTTATGGCAATAGTTGTAAGCTAACATGCATGTCGCAGAGGGATCAACAGGAAGCCGTCGCCGCGGTCGAGCGGGCGATGGTGGTCATTCGCCGCAGCCAGACCCGCAGATCGCTGGGGCGCCTTGCGCCGCCCGACGGAAGGAAGCCGATCGACCCCACCCTGTTCGGCGTGCTGGATGCCGTCGAGGCCCGTGACCGGGAGTGTGCCGTCAGCGATGTCGCCGCCGCCCTCGGCGTGGACCAGCCCCGGGCGAGCCGCCTGGTGCTGCGCGCCACCGAGGAAGGATGGATCACCCGCCGCACCGACCCGTCTGACGCCCGGCGTACCCTGCTCGCCCTGACCGACGAGGGGCAGGAGGAAGTCGACCGCGCGCACCGCTTCCGGCAGGAGGTCTTCGCCCGTGTGATGGCGGACTGGACGGACGCCGACCGGACCGAATTCGCCCGGCTCATCACCGCGTTCGTGACCTCGTACGCCCGGAGCGTCCCCGGCGCCGCATGAACTTCCCGTCTCCGAGGCCGTGGTCGTCGGGCTCGGCGTCGACCTCCCCGGGCCGTGCCGGGACTCCCGTGCCGGACTCCCGTGCCGGGACGGAGAGCTCGGGCAGGCTTGGAGACGGCACGCTGCCGTTCCCCGTTCGGGTGACGGAGTTATCCACAACCCGTCGGTGATCCACGGAATTCGACCAAGATCATCGCGATGCGGCCGGGTGCCCGATGCTCCTCGCATGGCACTTCGATCACGTTCACGCACAGCGGCGGCGAGCAGCGGTCCCGGCCGGGGCGCGACGTCCGACGGCCGGGTCCGGCACGGCGGCCCCACCGGGCCCGGACGGCGGGGCGCACGGCAGGGCGGACGGGGACGGCACGGCTACCGGCGTGCGGACCGTGCGGCATCGGCGGTCCTGCTCCGGCAGCGCGCGCGGACGCTGTTCGGTGAGCGGCAGACCGGTGACGCGAGCGTCTGCGGTGGGACCGGCGACGGCCGGGTCGCGGATGACCGAGCCGCGCCCGGGACGTCGATCGAGGGTGCGGTGCCGGACGGGGCGTTGGTCGACGGGGTGGTGCCGGACGGGGCGTCGGTCGAGGGTGTGGTGCCGGACGGGTCGTCGAACGCGGGAGCGGGCGCCGACGCCACCGTGGGGAGGTCGGCGAGGCGCGCCCCGCGCTGGGCGGTGACGGCGGCGACGGATGCCGTCACGCGGGCGGGGCGGGGCCCGAGCGCGGGCCCCGACGCACGCCCGGGAGCCCGTACGGGTGTGGACGCGGATGCGGCGGCGCACGCGGGGGCGAGGTGGCACCGGGACCCCGGCCCGGCGGTGAGGCACCCGGATCCCCTCGCGGCAGCCGATGAGGACGCAGCTGATGAGGACGCTGCCGAGGAGGCGGCTGACGTCCCCCGGCGCGGTGAACGGTTGGGACTCGCCCTGCGCGAGCGGCTGCCGTTGTGGATTCGGACGCGCTGCGGGCTGGAGCGGCGCAACGTGATCGCGCTGACGGTGGTCTTCGTGGTCGCGGTGGCGTTCGCCGCTCACCACTTCTGGTCCGGCCGGACCCAGCCGGTGCGGGCACCGGAGGTGCTGCGGGCCGCCTCGTCGCACCCGCCGGCGGCGGAGGTCGGAGCAGCGGCGGCCGAGGCCGGGCCGGGTGCCGCCTCCGGCACCCCGCCGCAGGCCGGCCCCCAGGCCCTCGAGATCGTGGTCGACGTCTCCGGCAAGGTCCGCGACCCGGGTGTGCACCGGCTGCCCGCCGGATCCAGGGTCGAGGACGCGCTGCGCGCGGCGGGCGGAGTACGCCCCGGCACGAAGACGGACGGGCTCAACCGGGCCCGGTTCCTGGTGGACGGGGAGCAGGTGGTGGTCGGGGGCCCGGCGCCCCCGCCGGGAGCGGGTGGCACGGGCGGTGCCCCGGCCGGCGCGGGCGGTCCCGGTGGCTCCGGTGGCCCGGGCGGCGCCGGACCCGTCACGCCGGTGTCGCTCAACACCGCCACCGCGGATCAGCTCGACACCCTGCCCGGAGTCGGCCCCGTCCTCGCGCAGCACATCATCGACTACCGCACCCGTCACGGCGGTTTCCGCTCGGTCGACGAACTCCGCGAGGTCAACGGCATCGGTGACCGCCGCTTCGCGGACCTGCGCAACCTGGTGCGGCCATGAGGCACCCCGTCCACGCCGCCGCCGGGAACCGGCTCGGCGCGTCCCGTCCAAGGCAGGAGGCGCCGATCGACCTCCGTCTCGTCGTGCCCGCACTCGCCGTCTGGGCCACGGCCGCACTCACCCTGCACGCCCCGCCCCGCTGGGTGGCTGCCGTGGCGGTGCTCTTCGGCACGGGTGCGGGCATCCTCCTGCTGCTGCGTCGCGGCCGACCCGGCCAGGGCGAGGCACCCGCCCGTGCCCGTTCCGGCCGGGACGGCGCACCGGCCCGTGCCCGCCCCGTTCGGGACGGCGCATCCGCCCGTGCCCGCTCCGGCCGGGACGGCGCACCGGCCCGTGCCGGCTCCGGAGCGGTGCAGCGATACGTTCCCCTCCCCGCCGGGGTCCGGATCACCGCCGCGGCGGTGCTGCTCGGCATCGCCACCGCAGCCGTGGCGGCCGGCCTGCACGGCGCCGACCTGCGGCGCGGCCCGGTCCCGGACCTGGCGCGGGAGTACGCGCGGGTGACGGCCGAGGTGGAGGTCACCGCCGACCCCCGGCGCGCCCGCCCGGGCTCCGGTGGTGGCGGTTCCGCCCCGCCCTCCCTCCTGATCGAGGCCGACGTGCGGACGGTGGAGCGGGCGGGCACGGCCCCCGTCGAGGTCCGCACCCCGGTCCTGGTGATCGTCGACGACCGCTCCTCCGGACGGGACGTTCCCGCCGCCCGGGCAGGCCGGGACGCGGAGGGTTCGGAGGGTTCCCCTTGGCTCGCGCTCCTGCCCACCACCCGGTTACGCGTTGAGGCGCGCCTCGCGCCGACCACGTCCGGCGACCGGTTCGCCGCCGTGCTGAGGACCAGAGGCGCGGGTGGGCCGGACGTCGTGGGAGAGCCGTCGGGAGCACAACGGCTGGCGGGGGAGCTGCGCGCCGGGCTGCGCGAGGCCACCGACGACCTGCCCGCCGACGCCCGCGCCCTGCTGCCAGGACTGGTCGTGGGCGACACCTCGCGGATCCCCCCGGACCTGGACGAGGCGTTCCGGGAGACCGACCTCACCCACACGCTGGCCGTGTCCGGTGAGAATGTGGTGTGCGGGGGTGCGTCACGGTGTGGTGCGGGTGTTGCTGGCGAGGAAGGATCAGCCGCCTGACCTGCGCCTATTCGTCGGTGATGTCGTCGATGATCTGAAGGGTGTCATCGAGGCGGCGACGCAGGCGCTCCACGAGGATGATCAGACCGGCCGCCGGTAGCTGCGCAAGATCTTCGGCTCGGGCGCTGTCGAGGTCGCGGCGGGCGTAATCGATGCGCGCGCGCTGGCCGTCGGTGAGGGTGCAGTGGCGGGGGTCCTGCTCGTCGCTCATGGGGGAGTGCACCTGTGGGGCGAGGGTGGGTGGGGGCTGCTCTTGACCATGGGGTGTGGGCGCCTGTCAGACAATAGGTCAACAGGGGCATCACTCGAACGAGTGTTTCATTCGACGTGGTCTTGTGCCCGACCGGGTGACGTGCTCAGAAATGTACCAACCGTGGTACAGACACCGATCACCGCCCCGACCAGCGTGTACGCGTGCCCTCCGATCCACTGCCCGACTGGGTACCCGCCCGCCGCCGACAGATCGGAGACCGCATCCGCGCCGCCCGCACCACCCGGCGCCTCTCCCAGGAGAAGCTCGGCGAGCTCGTCGGCCTGGACCGCAAGACGATCAACCGGATCGAGCTGGGCGTCCACGCCACCAGCATCGACCACCTGCTCCTGATCGCCGACGGCCTGGACGTGCCCCTCGCCGACCTCGTGGGGTGAGCGGCCCGCCCCCGACGGGGGGCGAGGAACGGGCCGCCCGGTCCCGCCTCCGACGCATCGGCGCAGCCGGAGACGGGAGCCTCAGTGCGCGCAGCGGCGCATCCGCACGTTGCAGTCCGACACCTGCGCGACGTCACCCGACCGGCGCGCCATGGCCCGCTGGCGCGCCCACCGCGTGCAGTCGTCGCAGCCCGGCACGGGCTCCGGGTCCGTGAGCGGCAGGCCCAGCACGGGCGCATCAGCCATGGTCGTCCGAAGCTCGACCGCGGCCGGCCCGCCCTCGAAGCTGTCGTGCAGCAGGCGGCGCACCACGATGGCGCAGGGGCAGTCGGGCCCGGCCTTGCAGGCGGCGCAGTCCTCGGCGTGCACGAACAACCACGTGTACGCCTTCGAGCCGACGCAGCGTCGGCAGCTGCGCGGGTACCACCGGTACTCGCCGTCGAGTCGCTTCTTCAGGCGGGGGCCGAGGTCGACTGCGGTCTGGGGGGTGAGGGTCCTGCCGTCCCACACGCACGCCGCGCCCCGCACCTGCGCCTCGGACAGCATCTCCATGCGGGGCAGGGGCAGGGAGGTGAGTACCTGCTGCCGGACGTCGGGCGTCGGCGGTGTGTCCTGGGTGGTGGGTGCCTGGCTAGGCTCTGCCATGTCGTCGCTCTCCCTCTGCGTGAGCGGTGGCCACGCCCCCGGCCGGTCGCACGGCGCGGGGGTCTTCTGTAGGTCAGGACTGTACGCCTTACATCCCTTGTATGCACTACATGCAGTGGATTGACCGCTCGCGGAGAGTGATCACTCTGCCTAGCGTGGCTTGCATGATCGACCCGACCTCAGAGGTGCCGCGCTGGCGACAAGCGCACGCGATCATCGTCGAGCGCATCCGCGCCGGGGAGTACCCGCCGGGCACCCGCATCCCGTCGGCCGTCGCCCTCTCCGAGGAGCTGGGCATCAGCACGCCCACCGCACAGAAGGCGCTGCGCCAGCTGCGCGAGGACGGCCTCACGTACACAGTGCCGGGCTTCGGCTCCTACGTGGCCGAGCGCCGCCAGGCATGACGAAGCGGCCCCGCCCTCCCGAAGGAGGACGGGGCCGCGGTCATCGGGCGAACAGAGAGATAGCGCCAGTGGCGGCGCCTGCCACACCGGCAAGGACACCGATCGTCGGCAGAGGCCACCGCGCGCGTTCGAGAGTGCGGATCCTGAGCTCGTGGTCAGAGATGTCGGACCGGATGTCCTTGGTCTCGTCGAGTATGCCGTCGATCTTGGCCTCGATCCGGCTGACCGTCTGAGCCAGGTCCCTCACCTCCTGATACATCTGGGCGCTGCTGATGTACACGCCCGGGTCGGGCGTGGCCACTAGACCCCCTTGGCGAGAGACGCGCTGTTGGTGACGTCGCGCCAGCGGGCCACCAGTCCCTTCAGCAGGGCGAGCGCGGCCCCGACCCCGCCAGCCGCGGCGGCGTACCACATGCTGCCGTCGAGCGGCTGCGTGATGACGATGCCGCCGATGAGCGCCTGGAGGAAGGTGGACAGGACGCGCTCCAGGAGGTCGCGGGCGTAGGCGCCGGCGGTCTTCACGACGGTCTCGGTGGTGGGGAAGCCGGTCATGGTCTGGTACCTCACTTCTTGGGCAGGGTCAGCTTCTGACCCGGGGTGATGGCGTCCGCGTCGCGGACGCCGTTGAGGGTGGCGATCTCCCGCCAGCGGGCGCCGTCGCCCAGCCTGCTGGCGGCGATGGACCACAGGGTGTCGCCACGGGCGACGGTGTACGTGGTCGTGGAGCTGGCGGGCAGCTTCAGCTTCTGGCCGACGGCCAGGCGGTCCGGGGCGCGCAGGCCGTTCAGGTCGACCAGGGCGGGCACGGTCGTGCCGTGTGCGCGGGCGATCGCCCAGAGGGTGTCTCCGGTGCGCACCGTGTACGTGCCGCCGGAGCCGCCGGTGGACGGCTTCGTCCCCAGCCGCTTCGCGACCCGGGACCGCATCGAGGTCATGGTGAAGCCGCGCGGGTCGACCTTGCCGGGCTGCCACTCCAGGTGCCCGATCACGCTGCGCTCGTTCCAGCCGTGGTGGCGGCACACCGCGGCGGCCGCGCGCTCGATGGCCTCCAGCTGGACCGCCGGCCAGGGGTCCTCGCCGTCGCCGAGGTTCTCGCACTCGAAGCCGTAGAAGTGCCGGTTGCCGTCGGTGTTCGCCTCGTCGTCGACGGGGAGGGCCTTCTCCCCGATGACCGCGCGGAGGACGTCGTCGTCGCCGGACCCGGCGTGGTTCGCGCGGCCGTAGCCGACCAGATACACGGTGCCGTCCTTCGCGATGACCCCGTGGCAGAGCGGACCTGGGAGGGCCGCGTACCCGTGCCGGCAGATGTCGACAGTGCGCTGAGTTCCCTTGGTGACGGTGTGGTGGATCATCACCCCGTGCACCGGCCCCCAGGGGCCCTTCGCGTTGCGGTGGTGCTCGCGCCAGTTGCCGACCTCGACAACCGTCAGCCCTTCTGCTTTCAGCGCGGCGAGAAAGGCGCTCGCGGACATGGGTGGTGCCATGGGTCCTCCAGGGCATGAAGAGGCCCCGGGCCGGAACGGCACCGGGGCGGGCGAACGGGTGGGTCAGGCCGCGGCCTCGTAGGTTCCCGCCAGGCGGATCGCCGACCCGGACGCCCACGTCCACGGAGTCGTCGCGTCGATGATCCCGGACGACGACGGCGCCGTGTCGTCATACCGGCGGCCCGAGCACTCCACCACGAACTGGCTCGCGCTGTTGAGGCGGGCGCGCACGGGCATGCGGGACGCCGGGCCCGACAGCTCGATCTCGCCCATGCCGGTGATCAGCATGGACGAGGACGCGGTGACCGGCGTGGAGAACTGCCAGTTGTCGCTGGTCGACCCCGCCCCGAAATTCGTGGTCACCCCGAAGCTGATCTCCAGGCGGAAGTGCACAGTGCGAGCAGCCACCGCGTACCGCGCGGTGACCGAGGCGTCCCCGAAGGAAGGCGTGGCCGCCCCAGACGTGGTGGACCAGACCGGCGTCCAGTCCTGCCACGTCGGGCTGATCGCGGCCAGCCGGGACGCGGTCAACCGCATCCCCGGCTGCCATGGTTCGTAAGGCATGCTGCTCTCCTCCTACAGGGCGGCGATGGTCGGGGTGGCGAGCCGCACGTCCGCGCCCGCTGAGTGCGCCTTGACGACGCCGTTGACGGAGCGCTGCACGGTGAAGCTCTGCGGTGACGTGCCGCCGGTCACCGCGGTCACGGTCATCACCTCGCCACCCACCAGGACGTCGAACGGAAAGTCGGCCGGGTACGTGCTGCTGGCCACCCACGCAGGGCCGGCCGTCACCGCCACGGACAGCGTCGTCGCCGCCTCGTCCACCGGCGCGGCCAGCTCGCTGCCGTCCGTATCCACCCGGCCCAGCACAGGGTCCTCCACCACACCCACCCGCCACGGCGACCCCGGCGCACACACCAGATCGACCGTCCAGGTGCGCACCCCGATCTCCTCGCGCACGCCCTGCACCATCAGATCCACCGGCCCCGGCGGCAGATGGTCCGGCAGATCGGTCAGCCGGATCAGGTCGCCCTCCGACAGGTCGAGGATGGTGGGGATCAGCTCCGGTGCCCGGTGCAGGCGGATCGAGACGACCGGATACCGGGCCTCGTCGACGGTGCCGAGGTGCAACAGCCACCAGGCCATCGGCTCCGTCTGATCGTCCGAGTGCAAGTTGAGCGTGACCGAGTCGTCGTACCGGCCGACCCCGACCGGCGGGTCCTCCACCGACAACGGCCCGGACGTCAGCTCCGCCCGGCCCGAACTCCCGCCCGCCCGCTGGACCGTCCAGTCGTTCCGCAACGTCGAGTCGTCGTCGATCGGCTCCAGCTCCGCCAGCCCCCGCTGCCGATAAGACAGCGTCAGCTTCGGCGTCTGGTTGTACAGCGACGCCCGCGTCCGGTACACCAGCCCCAGCCGCTCCCGGTCCTCCACCAGCATGCCGCCGTCAGCCTGCTCGCACTGCTCCAGCTGCTCCAGCAGAGTCGCCGGCCGCTGCGGCCCCATCAGCGCCGTCTCCGCCATAGTCCCAGCGATCGTGATGGGCAGACCCTCCTCACTGCCCAGACGGACGAGACGCGCGCCCGCGCCTTCCGCGGTGAAGCCGTTCTCCGCATTGGCGAAGGTCGGGTTGTCAGTGGCCTGAAAAACCGCCAGGTGCCCCAGCGCAGTGCCCTCCAGCCCCTGCCCGAAGGCCGACCGGATACTGGTGAGCCGGCCGACCGCGCCCGCGAAGCTGCCAGTGATGAAGTGGCCTACCCCAGGCGTGTCTGCGTTCAGCCACGCGATATCGACCAGTACGGTCCCACCCGACTGCCGGGCGAAGACCCGGCAGCGGTTCCAGTTCCCGAAGAAGGAGGGCTTGGTGCCGGCGGTCGCGGACAGTTCAAGCAGCTGCACGCCCTCGCTGTCCAAGACCTGCAGCCACACGGCGTTCGTGGCGACCTGCACCAGGTAGCGCGCGCCGGTCCCCGTACTGCGGATGTCGTACAGAGTGGTCCTGGCGACCGGGGCCTCCGGCACCCGGTGCACCAGCTCCATCTGCCAAGGGCCCGTCCCGGACGCCGGTGGCGGTACGACCGCCGAGAAGCTGCCGTTCGGCTGCACGACGGGCAGTGCCGTCGACCCGCCCAGCGACTCGTCCGCCGCCATGTCGAAGCCAGACACCTTCATCGGCGCCACCCCGGGGATGGGGCTGGAGCACTGGCTGGCGTCGGCCTCGTCTTCCATCGGCCAGTACGCGATGAGCGTAGGGTCCGACGGGATGCGGCGCCGCAAGGTCGACTGGAAGAGCTTCCGGCCCTGGTTAAGGCGGCGCAGGATCCCCGCCGCCTCACCCTCCACCGTGATGAGCCGCCCGGCCCGGTCCCAGCGCGGCGGCCAGTCGGAGTACTCGCCCGCGAAGCGGATCCACCGATCGGTTATCTGGGCGCCGTTGGCCAGCGTCCACGTCAGCCCCGCCCCGTCGACGAAGGACGTCGCGCCGGGCGTCTGGGCGGTGAAGTCGACGTCCGCCACGGCCGTCCCGTCGATGCCGCTCCGCAGCTGGAAGCCGTGCAGGTAGCCGTCGGGGGAGGCGAAGCCGATCGACGCCACGTCGCCCACCTGCAGCGGCGCCGTGCTGTCGAAGATCTGCGTCGCCGCCGTCGGGCCCACGGCAGAGCCGAGCTGCGTCCACGGCCCCGCCATCGTGGGCGCCGTGTAGTAGGTGAGCATCCGCGTCGCCGAGGTCCACGTGGCTCTCAGCGCGATCCGGCCCGAGGCGGGGAAGGAGACGGCCTCGGTGGAGCCGATCTGCTCCAGAGCGGTCCCGTCCGGGCTGATCCGCAGGACCAGGTCACCACTGGCACCGATCATCAGAAGCCACGACCGCTGATTTCCCGTGACGGAGTACTTGCCGCACAGCTCCAGCGTCTGCCCCAGCCGCTGGCGCAGGGCCACGTCGATGCGGATGTCGATGCTGCCCGTGATGCCGAGCGTCGGAGCGTCGGGGGTCGCGGCCCGGGCCAGCAGCTGCCCCTGGGGAAGCAGCAGCCGCGGGCTCCCCGCAAGGCTGATCCGGGTGGGTGTGTTCTTCCCCAGCAGCCCGAAGTACGGACTCCTCGGGTTGCGGGGTGAGTACAGGCCGTTCGGGCTGCGGAGGGTGAGGGAGCAGGAGGCCGGGTCGACCGCCTGCCCCTCACCGGACCGGCCCCGCGCATGCGTGATCCGGTCCTTCAGCTGCACGTGCCCGGTGACGTCCGTCCACGTGCCGCCGATCTGCATCTCCACCTGGGTGCCGAGCGGCTCCTGAGGGAATGTCACCCGCCCCTCCTTCCTGCGAGCACCAGGTCGACGTCGCCGCCGCCGCGCTTTCGGACGCTGCGGCGCAGGGACTCCGTCACGAAGTCGTCGCCGGCCCGGCCGGAGGACCGGATCTCGATGACCGTGCGCTGGGCTGCGGCCCTGCGCGCGCCCGCGCTGGCCATGTCCCACGAGCCCGGCGCCGGCGTGTCCACCAGCGACGCCATCGTCGAGTTGACCGCCGACCGCTGCCCCTCCACGCCCTTGATCAGGCCCTGCGCCGTGTACTGCCCGACCAGCGCCATCACACGCGACGGGGACTTGATGCCGAGCGCCTTCCTGATGCTCTTCGACATGTTCTTGGCGATCCGCAGCATGGCCGACTCGATGAACTTTTCCTCCTTCCGGAGGCCCTTGACGATGCCCTGAGCTGCGGCGATGCCCGCCTTGTACATGGCGTCACCGGCGGTCGTGCCCGCCTTCCCGGCCGCCGTCGTGAGGAGCTTCTGCTGCGCGTTGATCTGCTTGATCTGCGCGCTGCTGGCGTTGGCCAGAGCGGCAGCCGAGGACGCGCCGCCCGTCACACCAGCCTGCGCGATCTGCGCGATCAGATCCGAGCGAACGCCCTTCTTCCGCAGCGTCGCCAGATGCTTCGCGAAGGTCTGCGCGGCAGCCGTGTCCTGTCGGAGCCCGGCCAGGATCGTCTCGGCGGTCTGGTGCCAACCGCCGGTGTCCTGCTTGGTGATGTCCGCGTCGCTGAGGACGCCCTTCTTCACGTCGTCCGCGAGCTTCGTGCGCGCCTTCCGCAGGTCCTCCAGCTTCTTCGTCGCCGTCTTCATCTTCTTCGCCAGCGCGGTCTCCCGCTTGGCCAGGGACTGCAGCATGTCCTTGTGCGCCGCGATGATCGTCAGGGCCCGGGAGCGTCGGCGGCCCGGCGACATGGAGTCCCGCACGATGTCCGCCAGCTTCGTGGACGCCGCCTTGACCTGCTTGCCCGACCCGGTCAGACCGTCGATGAGACCGCGCGCGATCCACCGGCCCTGAGCCTTCGTCACCTTCGACGGGCTGGAGATGCCCAGCGCCTTGGCGATCGGCCCCGGGATCTTGCTCTTCGCGAAGCTGATCAGCTTGTCGCGCAGCCACCCGCCCATCGACGAGATGCCGTTCCACAAGCCCTGGACGACGTTCCGGCCCTTCTCCCGCAGCAGCCCCGTCAGCGACCCGATCCCCTTCGAGATCCGGGACGGCAGACCGGCCACCCACGTGACCATCTCCAGCGCCTTCTTGACCGACGTGTCCTTGAAGGACTGCCAGGCAGTGCGCGCCCGCTCGCCGATCGACGAGCCCAGGCTCGACAAAGCCCCGGCCGCCCGGGACGGCAGACCGGCCACCGTGGTGATGAAGGAGTCCCAGGCCCGGCCGACCGGGCCCGCGATGTACGTCGACCACAGACCCGAGAACCAGGTGCCGATCGCCGAGCCGAGGCCATCCATCACGGTCCCGGCCTGGCCCGCCTTCTCGCCCACCCACGTGGTGAAGGAGGTCCACCACTGGGGCAGGTTCTCCGTCAGGCCCTGGACCAGCGACGAGACGAAGCCCACCATCAGCGAGATCCCGGCCGCCGTGATCGCGGCAGCCACAAGCGCCGGCAGGGCAGCGAGTGCCATCACGATCGCCGACGCGATGAGCGCGATCTTGAGGACCTTGGTGGGGTTCTGCATGACCCACTCGCCGACCGCCTCGCCAGCGCTGGTGATACCGCTGATGATCTTCGGGGCGAGTTCCTTCGCCTTCTCCAGCAGCCGCTGCCCCAGGATCGGCAGGAAGGCCACCACGCGGTCGGCCAAGCCGGAGCTGTCGGCGTTCTTGCCCGCCTCCTCCCACATCCCGCCCAGCGCCTCGCCAGCGATCCGCTTCGCGTTACTGAAGGCCGGGATCACCGTGCCGCCGAGGAAGTCCACGACACCCTGCTGCAAGCCCCGCTTGAACTGCTCCACCTTCGTGCCCGCGTTCTCGCGCAGCGCATCGCCCATCTTGTCCGCGGCGCCCGCCGTGCCACCCATGGCCTTCGAAGCCTCGTGCAGGTTGAGCTTGAAGAAGGCAGAGCCCAGGTCCTCACCGGGCCCGCCGAAGAGCTCCTGAATCGCGACCTTCGCGACGTCAGACTCCGGGCCCAGCTCCACGATCGCGTCGTGGATCTTCGCCATCGCCTCTTCGCCGCGCTTACCGCCGGCCGACAGGTCCGCGATCATCTCGTCGGCGTTCAGACCCACGGACTGCAGCGCCTCGACCTGCGCCTTGCCACCGGACGTGACCCGGAGCTCCAGCTCCTTGAAAGCGTCCGCGACCTTGTCGGTGTCCTTCCAGCCCGCAGCGATGGCCTGCCGCATCAGACCGAAGGCGGTCCGGCCGGACAGCCCGCTCTTGGCGAACTGCACGCCGTACTCGGTGACGGTCTCGAGCAAGTCCTCGCCGTTCTTGTCGAGCCCGGCCATGCCCTTGGTGATCATGTCGAAGGCCTCGGTGGAGTCCTTCGCCAGGCCCGTCTTGACCGCGATGCCCGCAGCCTGCGCCGCCTGCGACACGTCCACGTCAAACGTGTTCGCCAGGTCGGCGGCCTTCGTCGCGATGGACTCGATCTGCGCGTTGGTCGTCCCGGGCGGGATCAGCCCCGAGCCCATGACGGCCTTGATCGTGTCCGCGCCGTCCTGGAACGTGTCGACGACCGCCGAGGTGTAGAGCTGACCGGCGATCTTCCCGTACTTCTGCGCCTCCGGCCCGGTCAGCCCCAGCTGCGCACCCAGCCGCCCCGTGATCCGCGACTGATCCATCGCCTCACCGAACGCCGTCATCAGCAGCGCGCCCGCGGCGGCGCCGGCGGCGAGCGCGGCCCCGCCCGCCACCGCCTTCAGCCGCTCCAGCTTGCTGCCCGCCTGGTCGACCGCCCCGTCCGCGCCCTCTCCGGCGCCGTCGGCGAGGCCGTCCCCGACCGCGTCACCCGCAGCCCGTCCCGAGGCGACGAAGCGCCCTTGTGCGTTGCGGAGGCGGCCGTCGGCGCCGCGGTACAGGCCTTCGCCGAGCCCTTCTCCGGCCTGCTGCCCGGCCCGTTCGGCGTCGTCGCCGATCTGCTGCCCGGCCTGCCGCATGGCGGTCTCCGCGCGGCGAAGGGCCGGGTCCACCGCGCGGTCGTCGACGGACAGGACGGCATTCAGTTCGCCGACGGTCAGCGCCATGGCTACCTCCTGCGGTTGCGTTGGGTCTTGCTGGTGTCAGGAGGTGGCGCGAAGTGCCGGTGCAGGCGGGAGTCGCAGGAGAGCAGGCCGAGGATGCGGACCTGGAGCCACCGCCATGTCCGCTCCCGGAGCACGCCGGAGTCGGCGTCGATGCCGTACTCGGAGTGCAGGTCCGCCTCGATGAGCGGCCACTGGGCGAGGAGCTTGTCCCAGGTCAGGTTCCGGAGCGTCCCTGACCGCGCCCGCGACGGCGTCGGGAGCCCGCCCTCGTACCACTCGTAGAGGCCGGTGACCGGGTCGTACTCGCCCCGCCCGACCCCGAGGTGCCGCGCCTCTCCTGCGCCCTCCGGGCCTCCCGATTCGGCGCTTTTCCCCCCGGCTGCTCACCGGTCCGCCAGAACTCCGCGGCCGTCTCCTTGTCGGAGATCACCCAGAACATGGCCGTGAGCGCGACGTGCTTGAACGTGCCCCAGGACACGCCGTCCGCGAGCATCTCGTCGTAGGCGTCACCGAGGCACATGCGGTACAGGTCCCGCTCCTCCTCGTCGTCCAGCACCGGAGTGTCCGGCCGCTTCTCCCCAGCGGCGAGCCGGGCCGCCAGCGTGGTGACACGCTCGATGCGGATGCCGTCCTCCGCGGGCGGGTCCTCGATCCGGTACACCCGGGTCTCCCCGCCCCTGATGCGGACGGGGAGTTCCAGGTAGTCGTCGAGGAAGGAGTCGAGCGCCTCGAAGTCTCCTGCCATCAGGACCCGGCCAGCGGGTTCTCGATCGGCGTGAGCGGGCCGTCACCAGTGAAGGTGATCTCCGTCTCGCCGAGCGCGGTGTATTCGCCCCCGGCCGGCTGCCAGTTGGGGATGGCCTTGCCCATGTAAGCCTCGGGCAGACCGTTCCGGTTCATGAACCGGAGCCTCACCTTGTTGGCGTCGCCGTACTCGAAGTGCGCCTCGCGGATGGCCTCGTGTACCTGGTTGTAGACCTTGACGTCCTTGTTCGCCTTCCGGCGGATCGTGACGCTCAGCTCCCAGGCTTGGCCGGTCTTCTCGTTCGCGGCCCAGCCGTCCCCGTCGTAGTCGCTGGCGTCCTCGATGTTCGGCTCGCTGGTCAGCTGGAACTCGCGGACGCCGGGGCAGAGCTGCCAGTCCGGCGCCTCGTCCGTGCCCATGTTGACTTCCAGCCGCCACTCGCGGGCAAGCTCAGTTTCCTCGGTGGGAGTGGACATGCGGTCCTCCTAGTCGATCGTGTGAGGCCCGGACCGCACGGTCCGGAAGTAGTAGTTCGCGGTGCGCTCCATGCGCCCGCTCGCGTCCTGGCCGATCCACGCCTCGGAGTTCCGCCAGGAGATTTCCACCCGCACCCCACGCGCGTCCCAGGAGCGGCGGTTGTGCAGGACGTCGAAGACGGCGTCGCTCAGGTCGAGCACATCGAGCGGGGCCGTGCCCGCCCGCATGCGCGCCTGGACGCCCGTGATGGAGTCCGTCGAGTCGTCGTCGGCCACCGGGTACGAGGTCAGGCCGATCACCCTGCCCGGCCCGTCCGGCAGCCGCCCGAGGACGATCCCCGTCCCGTCCGGCGGGAGCGGGCCCGTCTCGTCGTAGACGCCGACACCCTCCGCCGCGAGCAGCTCGGCGACACCGCGCAGCAGATCGGTCTCGTGGCTCACCGCAGCGCCCGCCTCAGCTGAGCCTCCAAGATCCGCTGCACCGGCCCCCGGCAGGCGTTCAGCGGCTGCTCCAAGTACTTGGCCTGCCTGCCCGGAGCGTGCCGCCACGTCAGCTCCTCATGCTGCCGGGCCGCATACGGCGTGTCGTAGGACACCATCGCCACCAGGTCGCCGGCGTCGACCGACGCGGTGCCCGTGTTCTGCAGGCCGCCCTCGTCGATCGGCACCAGCTCCTGCGACTCCGCCAGGACGAACTCGGCGCCGAGTAGCAGCCCGCGGGCGGCAGCGTCCCGCATAGCGCCCGCTGCCGCAGTCCCGTCGAAGCGCAACCGAAAGCTCTGCGGCATCGTGGCTCCCTCAGGTGAGTTGGATCTCCGTGTGGTCCGGCGTCGGCAGCCCGCCCCCGTCCCGGGACAGGGCGGCGATCACCGTGGTGGTCCGGCCGGACGGCAGCGTTACCCGCGACAGCGGCGGGGCCGTGGTCCCCGGAGCGCAGTAGGCCGTGGACGACGACGTGGTCTCCTCCCCGGCCGGCGTGCGCACGGCGCGGGTCTGCTCGTCCACGAACGCTCGGATCTCCTGCGGCGGCCCGTAGACGGGGCCGGTGCTGGACTCGCCCCGGTAGTGCTCGATCGTGATGCGGTGGCGCAGCAGCCACCCGGGGATGCGGCTCACCAGGGCACCGCCAGCGCGCCGATCCACAGCTTGTCGTGGAGGTGGGGGGCGCGGAGTTCGTCCAGGACTTGCGGGGCGATCTGGCGGGCTGCGGAGTCGTCGCCCGTCACCGAGGTGACCGACCGGCCCAAGTTGACCGAGCCGATGGTGACGGAGCCGTAGCCCACCCCGGCCGCGCCGGTGCTGTCGCCGATCTCCTCCCACCAGGCGACCTGCGCGCACACGGCCCGGCCGATCGCGGTTGCGACGTCCGGGTCGGTGGGCATGCCGTCGTCGTCGACGTCGTACCGGCAGACGAGCAGGAGCATCGAGTCGAGCATCCGGGACGCGTCCGCCAGCAGCCGGGCGGAGTCCAAGGGCGGGGCGGCGTGGAGGTAGTTGGCGAGGTCGGTCGTCGTTGCGTACACCCGGCCACCGGTGGTGGTCTCCGGGGGCGGGGCGACGGCGACCAGCTCGTGCTCGACGCTCGCTCCAGTCCCGGACACTGCCCAGGACAGTCGCCATACCCCGGCCGCCGTGTAGGTGAGCGGCGCCGTCCAGGTCTGCCCGCCGTCGGCCGTCGTGGCCACCGGTGTGGTGACCGTGCCGTCTGGCGCCGTCACTGACAGGGCAGCCTGGGTCGTCGTGTCGTAGGGAGCCACCACCAGCTGCGCGGTGACCAGGTCGCCTACGTCTGGCACGGTCAGCCTCCTCCGGTCGATGTGGCCACCAGGCGGGGCCCGCTGGTGGACGGGGTCAGGGTCGGCCCGCTGGCGGACGGGGTGAGGCGGTCGGCCGGCTGCTGGCGGCGGCCGGTCAGCGGCCGTGCTTCTGCGTGCTCGCGCGCCCAGGTGAGCCTGACGGCCGGGCCGATCAGGGCCCGATCCGTCTCGCTGGCGGTGCCGAGGTGCAGGCGGGTGATGCTGCCGACCTGCTCAGCGCCCTCGACCGCCACCGCGGTAGCGAGCGCCGCGGCCTTCCGGCTGCCCAGGGAGCGGACGGTGCCGGTCTCGACGGCCGCCGCGAGGGCGTGCCGCTTCCGTCCGGCCACGGGCCGCGCCGCCGCGGTCTCCAGGGCGGGCGCGCCCGTGCGCACCTTCCCCAGCTGCATCTGCACGGCCGTCGTCTGCTCCTCGCAGGGCACCGCGCCCCGGCGCTTCGCCCCGCCCGCGCCCCGGCTCGAGGCCGCCTCGGCGGCGGCCCCGAGGGCGGCGGTCTTGCGGCCCGTGACCGACTGCGCAGCCACACCCTCCGCGGCCGCGGTGAGCGCCTGCGTCTTGCGGCCGGTCACGGGCCGGGCCTCGCTGGTCTCCCGCGCCCGGTCGAGTGCGGTGATCGACCCGGCGGCCAGCGTGGACGCCTCCGAGTGCTCGGTGGCGGTGGGCAGTGCCCGGGTGCTTGACCCGCCGAGGGCGAGCGCGTCGCCCGTCTCCTCGGCAGGCACGAGCGCCCGGGACAGGCCGCCGGTCAGCGGCCCCGCAGCGGACGTGTCGGCCGCCCAGCCGAGCAGTGTCCGCTTGGCCCGACCCACCGGCCGGGCCTCACCCACCTCACCCGCCACGCCCAGCGTGGTGGTCTTCGCCCGCCCGAGCCCCCGGGCGGTGCTGGTCTCAGCGGCCAGCATCAGGCCGGACGCCCCAGCGAGCGACTGCGCGGCTTCCACCCCGGCCGCCGGCCCGAGCGCCTGGTCCTTCCGCCCGGCGACCGGCAGGCCGGCCGTCGCCTCGGAAGCCGGGCTCAGTACGACCCGCTTCACCGCGGCGAGAGGCCGCCCGGCCTCCACCCCGGCCGCGCCCGCGAGCGCGAGCGACTTCCGCCGGCCGACGGGCTGACCCGCCGACCATTCCCCGGCCGGGTCGGCGGTGGCAGCGCTTGCGCTGGCGAGCGGCACGGCCGCCTCCGAAGCCGCCGCCGTACCGAGCGCCCCGGCCTTCGCCCGGCCGAGAGCCTGCGCCGTGTCGGTGGCCGCCGCGCCCGGCAGCCCGGCGCGCCGCGCCCTGCCGAGGGACTGCGCAGCCTCGACGACGGCCGACGTGCCGAGTCCTGCCCGCTTGGCCCCGGTGAGCGCTCGCCCGGCCCCGGCCTCGGCGGCCTGGCTCAGCGCCCGGGCCCGCGCGCGGCCGGGCGCCAGCGCGGCGCCCACCTCGCTCGCGGTGCCAAGCAGCAGCGACCCCTGCCCGGCCATGGCCTGACCGGCGGCCGACTCCGCGGCGACACCGAGCGCCCGCGCCTTCCGGGCGCCGAGCGGACGGGCCGCACCGGTCTCCGCAGCCGGGACGAGGTCCTCCTGGCTGCTGCCTGCCGGGATGTTGAACGAGTCGAACTCGGCGAAGTCGTCCACGCCGCCGTCGCGGTGGGCGATGAGCTGCACCTGAAGGTCGACGTCCGCCACCCACGCAGGGCTGGCGATGGTCCGCTGGGTGGTCCACGTGATCCCGTCCGGCGACGTGTCCCAGTGCAGCTGGCCACCGGTCTCCCGGACCCGCAGCCACGCATGCGCCTCCGCGTCGTACGGAATCGCCACCTGATCGGGGTCGAAGTACGCGACCCGAGAGGCCATGATCAGCGTCCCGGCGACCGCCGACACCTCGAAGACCAGGTCGGTGCCCAGCGTGGTCGTCTGGATCAGCAGCTGCGCCCACGCCTCATCGGTCGCACCGCCTGCGGCAGGGGGCCACATGCGGACGTGGGCGGACGACTCCTGCAGCCGGTATGCGGGAGCGGACGCGAGCGCGTTGTAGTCGGTGTTGCAGGCGACGCGGGCCCGGCCGCCGACCTCCTCGAAGCCGCCGCCGAGGTAGCTGTTCGGCCACTTCGCCGGGTCCACGACGCCGTCGTCGAAGTCGTCGGTGAGCGCGCCGATCGGCGTGCCCGCGAGCCCGGTCAGGGCCTGGCCGGTGCTCGACTCGACGGCCGTACCGAGGGTCATGATCTTGCCGAGGGGGCGCGCGGTAGCCGTCTCCGCGGCGGTGCCCAGCGCCACCGTGGTGGCGGGCACGTACTCCACGAGCGCCCACAGGGTGCTCACCCTGCGGACGGTGGTCTGGGAGACGTTGCCCCGGTAGCCGATCTGCAGGCCCTCCAGGGCGGCGGGCGTCCAGGCGGTCCCAGTCTCGGGGTTGGTGTACGCGGTCAGGAAGTACGGCCGCGGGGAGACGCCCGAGTGCACGGCCCAGGTGGTCGACGCGACCGACACCGACCCGGACTCGACGACCGTCCCGGCGCTCGCCCCCTTGAGCCGGTAGACGATGCTCGCCGCCGTCGCCGCCGAGGAGGCGACCCGGCCGCCGACCTGCACCAGCGTGACCGCATCCCCCGAGCCGATCCCGGCCGCTGCCGGGGACTCGACGTTGAAGTCGTCGATCGCCGTCGTGCCCGCGGCCGCGGTCTGGTTGTAGGAGGTCGCGTCGTTGGGCGGGGTCTCGTTGACGCGGGTCCAGTTATTCGCCGCTCCGGCCGTGCCGCCGACCGCGGTCTCCCACAGAGCGCTGTCTCCGGCCGCGTTGGGCCGCAGGTGCACCACCGAGCCGGGCCCCGGCAGCCCGTTCTGTACCGAGCCCGTGGTGTCGTTGATCGCGACATCGTCGATGTACAGGTCGGTCGTCGTCGCCAACTGCACGCCCATGCGCACACGGGAGAAGCCAGCGATATTCGTGCACAGCGCGTCGGCGAACTGCACGCCGTCCAGGTAGCCCTTGAAGGCCGCCGTCCCGGGCGTGAGCGCACCAGCGACATCGGTGAAGTCCAGCTCGACCCGGTACCAACGCCCAAGCTCCAGCACGGGAGACGTGCCGGTGAGGGTGGTCTCGATGAAGCCATCCCTGAGGACCAGGGTGCCGTCGGGCTGGAGCCGGAGCAGGCCGGGGAAGTACCCGCCCTGCCCGATCCCGTACACGTTCGTGTTGCCGCTGGGGTAGGCGTCGACCCGCAGGTACAGGCGGTGCAGGGTCCGCATGACCACGCCGGTGGTGAGCTGGTGCTCGACGAAGGCCGTCGCGCCCGAAGGGTTGCAGCGCAGGGATGCGGTGCCCGCGCGGTGCACGGTGGTGGAGATGGACGGCGCGCCCGTGACGATCGGGCCGGAGTTGACGCCGGCCTCGGCGCTGGTGCTCTGGAGCTCGAAGCCGCACGTCCACAGCCGCGCCATCGTCCACCCCCGTAGGTCAGGCCGCCGAGGAGGCGCGCGCGAAGTCCGAGATGGTCAGCGTGAAGTCGCTGCCGTCTGGGGTCATGGTCACGTCGTGCTTCGTCAGCGGGATCAGGTCCGCGTCCGTGCCCCCGGTGGTGTCCGGGTCGTAGCAGATGACCACTGCGCCGATCGCGTTGCCGGTGGCGGCGGTCCAGGTGACGTCGGCCGCGTCCAGGTTCACGCGGTCGTTGGCGTCGTCGACCGTGACCGTCACCGAAGCGAGCGTCTTCCGGCCCATGGTGGCCTGCTCGTTGCTGGCCCCGGCGAGGATCGCGTCGAGGCTGTCGTAGTCCCGCATCGTGGCGTCGTCGACGAGGCCGGTGGCCTCCAGCGGCACCATGATCAGGGCGTCGTCCGTGCCGGGCAGCGACGCGTAGTGAGCCAGGCGACCGAGCGCCTGGTTGAAAACGATGTTGGCCATTGTCAGTCTTCCTTGCTGCCGTAGCGCTCGATGATCTGGGCCTTCGTGAGGGTGGCGATCTCCGCGACCTCGTCCGAGTCCTGGGCGAGTCCGGTGGCGTACTCCACCCACACCGCCTTGGGCTCACTCACCGGCGGACGCCCGATGGTCGACTGGGTGTCCGGCTCGGGTTCCTGTGGAAGTGCACTCCTGGTCTGCTCCCCCACCTCGTGCTGCTCCGGCTCGGCGGCGGGGATGCGGGACCAGTTCGGCAGCATCTCCAGCCGGGCATTCGGATGGGCGTACTCCACCTCGTCGCCCGTGTTCGCGTTGCGGTACCTGTACGTCATGGGTGATCCCTCCAGCGGGGTCGGGCAGAATTCGGCCACCAGCGCCCGCATCTGCGCGGCCTGGCCGGACGCCGCCTGGTAGCGGCGGTAGCGGGCAAGAGAGGCAGCTGAGCCGACCGCCCGGGAGCGGCGTGGGGCCGGCGGGTGCCACAGGTGGAACAGGTCGGCGGTGCCGCGCCACATCGGGCCGGCCAGCGTCTCCAGGGCGAGCGCCCAGGCCTGGTCCTCCTGGCCCCAGCCGGTGAAGTGCGGGTCCATGGGGACGCCCTCGAGGACCTCGCGGGCCAAGACGACGATGCCCCCGCCGGGCATCCCTGGGTGGGTCTCGGCGGTGGGCTGTCCCTCGAGCCGGGCGCCGCCGAGCACGACTTGGGTGGCCTCGGGGGTGAGACGGCGTACGAGCTGGTGGGGCATCGCCCACCGGGCTCGACCGGACGCCACCCGATTCACTGCGGCCGGGGTGCCGAGCGTCCACACGTCCGCGTCGGCGACGACCAGGACGTCAGCGTCGGTCTGCGCCAGCGCATCGGCCACCGCCGCGCCTTTGGACCAGGGCCCGTCGGGGCACGCGCCGGTGACGACTTGCCAGTCCGGCCACCGGGCCCACTGCCGGCGCACCCATGCCCATACGGTCTGGCGGGGGCCGCCGTCGGGCCGCCAGGGCACGAGGACGGCGACGCTCACGACGGTTCCCGGTAGAACACGACGTCGCGTACCTCGCCGCCGCGCTGGGGGAGGCCGGGGCCGCGGCCCCACTTGCTGACCCAGTCGTAGTCGCGGACCCAGCACGCCACCGCGGTGAATCCGAGGCCGGCCATCACGGCCACGACCTCGTCGTGCGGAGCGGCCATCGTGGGGTCGTCGACGGTGCAGGTCTCTACGACGACCATGCGGAGGCTGTCCCAGGGTGCGCCGGCGAGTACGTCGATTTCCCGGCCCTGAGCGTCGATGACGGCCGCGTCCGCGTCCGGCGCCAGGTCGTCGAGGCGCCGTACGTCGACGGTGATCGTCTTCGTGACGCGGTCGACGCGCTGTGGCGGCACGAGGGTGGAGAGGTTGGTGCGGGCCATGATGTGCAGCTGCTCGCGGCCGGGTGCGCCCCCGCACGCGCACTGGTGCACAACGGCATCCGGGTGCTCATGCTGAAGGCTCTCGGCGAGCCACGGGATCGGCTCGATGAGCGTAATCCGGGGGACGCCTGCCTGCCGGTAGAAGGGCATCTCCTGGCCCTCGTGGGCGCCCACGTGCACGAGGTGCTGGGGCACCCATCCGAGGTCTGTGATCAGCGCGGGCAGGGCCCTCATGACGTTGGCCACGCGGGCCCCTCCCGAGTTGCCGGGTGCCGCGCAAAGTCCGCGGCCGTGTCGATGTCGTCAGTCCAGTCGTGAATCTCGGTGAAGACCGCCGGATTGACCCAGTGCCGGTCGAGCGGCGTCCGCTGCCACGCACGCAGCAGCATCCACCCGGGCGGGCGGGTGATCACCCCGGCCGCGCGGATCTCGTGCACGCGCGCCAGCCGCTCGTCGAGGCGGCTGTGCTGGCTGGGCCACCAGGAGACCGCGAAGATCTCGCCGTACGGGGTGCCAGTGATCCGGGAGCCGTGGGAGCGGCCGAAGACCCTGTAGGTGCGGGCGCGCCAGGAGGTGATCGTCTCGATCGCGGCGTCGGTGAAGTACACGTCGCCGAGGAGCAGCACGGTCCGGCCGCGCTCGTTCCACAGGTGGCGGGTGGCCGCGTACTCCGAGGGTGCGCTGCCGTCCTGCTCGTGCAGCGTAATGCCGGGCAGCTTGTACCGGTGGTCTCCGGCGGGGGCGGTGATGTGTACGTCGTCGCTGATCTCCCGCGCCTGCCCGACGGTGCGGTACAGCAGCGGGACCCCGAAGTGCGCCCGCAGGGGCACCAGGTGCGACGGCACGTCCAGGTGCCCGCCCCACTTCGACTGAGACCCCGCACAGGCGATGATCACCCGCACCCGAACACCTCCTGCTGGATGTCCCGGAGCCGGTGCTCCCACAGATGCCGCTCCCCGACCAGCGTGATCGCCGCGTCGGTCATCTCCCGCCGGCGGGCAGCCGACAAGGAGTCGATCCGCTCGCCGAGCCCGACGAAGTCACCCCGCTCGTACAGCAGCATCACCTCGTCGGTGAACCCGAGCCCGGGCATCCCTTCCACCCGTGGGTGCGCGAGCAGGCCCCCGCGCCCGAGCGTGCACACCACGCGGTCCGACCAGTACCGGTCGGCCGGAGCCGAATCGCCGAGCACCACCTCAGCGGACGCGTACAGGGTGCCGAGATCGGCGCCCCACACGGGCCGGCCACGGCCGTACTGCTGGAACTGGAAGGCCCAGCGGCGGCGCGCCCACTTCAACAGGTTGGCGCGGTGCGGGCCGTGGATGTCGGGGGCGTAACCACCGACGAACACCACCCGGCCGGGGTAGTGTCGTCGGTCGGCCGGGGAGCGTCCGAGCCAGCGGCGGCCCAGCGGCGGCGGCAGCCACCGGTGATTCACGCCGCGCGCGAGGAACTCCGCCTGACGGCCACCGTCAGCGGTGAACACCCACTGGCAGGACCACCACGGATCCACGCCGATCTGCCGCTCACGGCGCGGGATACCCCAGTAGAGGTCGAGGTGCAGGGCGACCGTCGCGGTGCCGGCGTCCTCGATCTCGCACAGCATCCGGCCGATGTCACCGTCGGGCTGGTGGCCGTGGGTGCGCGCCCAGATCAGCATGTCCGCGCCCCTGCACGCGCGGACCACGTCGTCGGCTGGGATGCCGCGGGCCGGGAGGTGCTGCACATCCCAGCCCAGGTCCTGGGCTCCCTCGGTGAGGCAGTCCTTCCACCGGTTGAGGTGGAGCGGCCGGGGGGCGCCGAGCACGACCGTGCGCATCGGCGCCCCCCTTCACCCCGCCACCCATCCCTCGCCCGGGATGAGGCCCTTAGGAACCAGCGCCCTGCAGCAGGACGGCGCGGTTCGCGTCGAGGGTCTTCGTGCCGTACAGGCAGTCGACGGAGACGACGGTCTGCTTGTACTTGATGTCGTAGTCGTAGACCACGCGCAGGCCGAAGCCCTTGTAGTTCATGATCGTCGCGTCCTGGGCGCCCGGCGGCACCTCCAGCGGGCGCGTGACCAGCGCGAACGCCGTCCGGTGGAAGGCCACGCCCTCCTCCGGCTCGCTGACGTGCTGCGTCCAGTACGGGTCGAACCCGAACAGGCGGCGGCCCAGGTACGCCTCCCGCAGCGCCTCCGTAGACCCGCTCTCGTTGACCTTCTTCAGGACGTCGGAGTCGAGCCAGTCAGCGTTCGCGACCGGGCCGATCACCGCGTGCCGGTCGGTGGTCGGGACCTTCCGCTGGTTGAGGACCTTCCCGGCGTCGATGAGGATCTCCGGCTTGGTCAGCTCGCGGCCCGTGGTGGCGCCGGCGGTCTGCACGATGTCGTTGCGCAGCGCCAGGAGGTCGGTGTCGATCTTCTGGGCGATGGCTTCCATCGCGGGGTCGAGGAGCTGCGTGCCGAAGTCCTCGATCTCCAGCGTGAGCTGCTCCGTCGTCACGTTGAAGGACACGTCGGCGAAGTGGTTCAGGGTGACGTCGACGCCGGTCTCGGTCGCGTTCTGCGGCACGATGCCGGTGTTGCGGTTGAACTCGGCGGCGGTGAACGTAGCGGGCTTGCGCACCGTGATGGTGTCGCCCTGCTTGCCGCGGAAGTCGCCGTCGAAGTCGCGGTGCACGAGCTGCGCCATGACGGTGGTCTCGTACAGCGTGGCGAGAGCCCGCGTGGCGATGATCTCGGGGGTCAGGAAGGTGTTGGCCATTGCGGGCCCTCTCTATTGGAGAGGCTCAGGCGCGTGCCTTGCGGCGTGCCTCGCGCTGGGCCTCGATCGTGTTCTGGTTCTTGGGCTTCTCCGAGCTGCCGGAGAAGTCGCCGCTCGTGCGCGCGGGTGCGCTCGCGGCCTTGAGCTTGGGGTTGGTCTCGACGGCCTTCTTGATGGCCTCGGAGACCTTCTTCGCGAACCCGTCCTCGCTGGGGTCGAGCCCCTTGATCGAGTTGAGGAAGGTCCGGCTGTCCGTCAGGGCGTCCGGGTCAGCGCCGTACTTGCCCGCGCTCCGGTAGATCGCCAGCTCCACGGCCGTCTCGCGGTGAGCCGCCGTCGCCTTTTCGATCTGTGCGGTGAGCGCGGCCGGGTCCGGCGGCGTGTCCTTGTCGTCCTTGATCAGGCCGAGGGCCTTGCCGAGCTCCTGCACGATCTCCGTGCGGGCCTCGTCCGCGGCCGCCTTCTTCGCGGACGTGCGCGCCTTCGCGGCCTCGCCGTTCGCCGTCTTCAGCTCCTTCTGGAGCCGGGCGATCGTCGCGGCCGGGTCCTCGCCGTCCTGCTTCTTCGCGGGCGGCCTCGGCTTGGGCTTGTCGTCCTTGGCCGCGGCATCGTCCGGTCCGTCGTCGCCGGTCCCGCCGGCGTCGTCGTCCCCGGAGCCGTCGGCGCCGGTGTCGTCACCGCTGTCGCCGTTGTCGGATCCGGAGTCGTCTCCGTCCCCGCCGTCGGCGTAGAGGTACGGCGCGAAAGGGGCGTGGCCGTAGGGGTGTGCCCAGCCAGCTCCGGCCAGCCTGGGGAGGGTTCGCTTCTGCATGCGTGCACTCCTGGTGCGCGTCGGGATGTTCGGCCCCGCGCCTGGCGGGGGTTGTGCGCTCCGGCCCGCACCCGGCGGGCGGAAATCCTTCGGGCCTCAGCGGGCCGTGGTGAGCTGCTCGCGGTGGCGCTTGCGAGGCAGACCCGTCTCTCCGGTCAGCTCACGGATGCGGGCCTGGTACGCGCGCACCCGCGCCCGCGCAGCCTTCGCCGCCTGCTCGTCCATCGCGGCCTCCGTCCGGCGCTTCCACTTCCGGATCTGCCGCTCGTAGTACCGCTGCTGCTGCGTGTCCTCATACGTCCCCCGCGACGGCTGCGGCGAAGGGATCCGGGACACCCCCGGCAGGAACGCGGACACCGTGTGGCGGCAGTTCGGATGCATCAGCCCCGCCGACCTGGCCTCATCCAGCGACCCGGCCACCCGGACGGTCACCATCTGCCCGTCCTCGATGCCGTGCTCCACCTGCACCTCGCGCGCGCCCGGCGCGCCCGTGCGGGCAAGCACTTTCCGCTCCCACGGCCGGCACAAAGGGCACTCCTCTGGCGCCTGGGACACGATCACCAGCTCCACCCCGGCCGCCCCGAGCCGATCCGAGTGCGCCTCGACAGCGGCGCGGGCGGTAGCCGACCGCATCGCCATCTCCACGTAGGAGCGCAGCTCCCACGACCGGCCCCGGGAGTCGACGAAGCCGCGCACCCCGCGGTCCGCGAAGGCGTCGAACGCCGACTGGGCGGCCTGCCTCCGCGTCTGCACGCCCAACACCGGCGCTGCTGCCGCACGGGCGATGACCTCCCGGTACACGTCCATCGCCTGCCGCAGCATCCGCAGATGCACGGGCCCCGTGTCCGCGATCACGGCCTGCGCGAGCCGGTCCACCACCGGCGCCGTCGGCAGCGCGACCACAGCCGCGGCCGTCTGCCCGACACCGAGGGCCCCGAGTTCGGCGACCGCGGCCTGCTGCCCGCGGTCGTATGCCTCGGCGAGCGCCTGGTGCACGGCGCCCGACGCGTCCAGCTGGAGCGCGGCGATGACCTCTTCGATCGCGGCCTGCAGGTTGCCGACCGCGGCCAGCTTGAGCTCGACCCACACGGGGCTGTCGATGCCCTCCGCGAGCGCGCGCCGGATCCTCCCGATCAGCTCGCCCTCGGCGGCTTCGTACAGGTCGGCGACGGCGGAGGCGAGGTCTTCGGCCATGTCCGGGGAGACGGGCATGGGCTCACCCCCTGACCGTGAACCCCAGTTCGTCACGCAGCCGTCGCAGACGCTCCCACGCCCAGCAGCCCCGATCGAAGGGAGCAGCAGCCGCCGTCAGGTGCTCGTCGTCGGACTGCTGCGCCGCTGCGAGCAACCGCAGCCAGACGGAATCGACCCACATGGTCTTGCTGTGCAGACAACGCAGGTCGGCTGGCTGGTACTTACTTGCCGGACAACCGACCTCGACCAGCGGGTACGAGTACCGGCCGATCAGCAGGTCGCATTGCTGGTGCCCTTGGACGCCAGTGGCGACTGCTGCTTCAGCCTCCACGCTGGAGACGTACTCGCCTTCGAGTAGGGCTGGGTCGTGGGAGATGCAGAGGAGGCGGTAGGTACTGCTCACGGAAGCACTCCTGCCTGCATCGGGTCCTCCACGGCCATGCCCTGCTCCTGCTGGATCCGTTCCACCTCGGCGGCGACCATCGTGTCGTCCCACTCCGGGTGAGCCATCCGCACCAGCGTGTCCGTCGACGCCGCCTGCGCCCTCCTGAGCACGTCCGCGGTGTTCGCGAGGGTCAGCGGGTCCTCCTGCACGGAGTCCTCGAACTCGACCGTCGGCCGCTGCGGCACGCTGCTCCCGCCGAACACGTGCTGGTCGACCGCCAGCCACGCCTCCACCAGCTGCGCGAGCGCCGGCCGCCAGCGGAGGATCTTCCGCCCGCGGGTCGTCATGCTTCGGCGTTCCCGGGCGGTGATCTCGGTCGCGGTGACGGCGGCGTCCCCGCCGAGCCCGAACGTCTGCCCCGAGTACCCGGCGCTGCGGAGGATCTGGTTCACCAGGTCCTCGGCTGTGTCCCGGTGCTCGTTCACGCGGATCGCGAACTGGGCGACCGTCAGCGACATGCCGTCGCCACGGGCCAGCATGTTGACCCCGGCGAACGCCTCCTGATCCGGATTCCACGAGGCGCCGCGGCCCGGGCCCTGCGACTGCAGGTACGACTCGGGCACGACGATGCGGCCCTTGCCCAAGCGGATGTCCCGCATCCACGACGAGTAGGTCTCATCGAGGGCGTCCATCAGCGGCTCGACCCCGTCCAAGTCGGAGCGGCCGAAGTCCTTGAGCTTCGGCTGGCAGCGCCAGCGGCGGCTGCTCTGGTTGGGGATGTAGACCACGTCCAGGCCGTCGTAGCCCGTCGCGATCGCGCCCTCCGCGTCCACCAGGGTGGCGAACTGGGCGGTCGCCTCCGAGTCCTCCAGCGGCACCGGGCGGCCCAGGTTGTCCTTGGTGCCCTGGTACAGGCCGTGCATGATGGCGCCCGGCTCGTGCCGCTCCAGCCACCGCCACACCTGGCCGTCTTCCTCGCGGACGACTTTCCAGAACGTGACCGCGGAAAGGCGTCCCCACGTGAACTCGGGCAGGGCCCGGTCGGCGTGCTCGGCCACGATCCACGGCCGGTCCGCGACGTCCTGGTCGTACACCGGCCGCAGGTACACGCCACCGAGCGCGGCGCCGACCTCGGCCGCGGTCTGCAGGGTGGCGAGCATCCCGTCGTCGACCAGCTCGTCGAGTCGGTCCTGCGTCGAGTCGTGGTCGACGGTGAGCTTCGGCGGCTCGGAGAACAGCAGGTCGGCCGATCCGCCGCAGAGGTCGCCGGCGATCGGCACGTGCATCTTCGTGCGGCGTTCGCCCGGGGCGGTGGGGGTGCCCCACCACCAGCGGGCGATGCGGCCGACGACGCCGCCGGCGTACTGGAGGCGCTTGGGGTCGGGGCCGCCGCCGGTGGAGCCGCCGTAGAGCTGCTCCAGTCGGTCGGGGTCGCCGGACCACCAGGCGTCCCAGGTGTGCATGGCGTCGAGGGCGGGGCCGAGATAGGGGGGCGGCCAGGCGGTGTTACCCGTGGGCAGCGGCATCCGGCACCTCCCCTCCGTCAGCCCGGGTGGGCTGTTCCATGGCGTCGGCGATCTCGCGGAGCGCGTCAGCGAACGGCTTCCGGAAGTCCTCGACCTGTCCGTTGCGGACGTCGAGGTACAGGGTCCCGGCGGTGATGGTCTCGTCGCCCAGGCCGATGGTGATGGGCAGTTCGACCTCGTTGATGGCCGACAGCGGCACTTCCACGCGTACGGCCATCAGGCGGCCACCTCCAGTCGGGTCGGTAGGTACGGCCGCCACAGGGCCTCGGTCGTACGGACGCCATAGCGAAGGGCGTCGCAGTTGTGCACCACGACGCCCTCAGCGAAGTACTCCGGGCAGTCAGCGACCGTCAGGTTCCAGACCGGCACGCTCTCGCTCAAAGCGGTGACGCGTAGAACACGCACGCCCGCAGTAGCGGGTGCGGGCGTACTTGTTGACGCGGAAGACGCCCCCGCAGAACTCGCAGGAGCGGTCTTCGTCGTCGACTCCGGACGCCCTCCGCCACGCCGACTTGCATCGGTTGGAGCAGAAGCGTTCGCTGCCCTTCTTGGAACGGGTGTCGTAGGAGCCACCGCACTGATCACAGCTGCGTTCGTACGGTTCTCGCTTCTCCCAGGTCCGAGCCCCATGCTCGGAGTGCCAGGCGCGTCCCTCCTCAGACCCGTGCCACTGGGCAGCCAAAGGCCGGATCGATTCGAGGTGCTCCAGCTGGTCGAGCCGAATGATGCCTCGGCGCTCCCCGGCGTGGTGCTCCCGGTGTTCGTCTGCGGTGATGCACACGAGGTTCGCCGGGGCGTTGTTGAGGTAGTCCCCGTCGGCGTGGTGGATGTGGTGGCCGTCGGGAATGTCGCGCCCGTTGGCCGCTTTCCAGACCTCTTCGTGTAGGCGTCCGACCCCGCGCTGACGGTCGGCGATGCCTGGGACGTAGTACCGGCGGTCAGAGGCTCCCTTGGCGTCGGGGTAGCGACGGAATTTGATGCCGTTGAAGACGACGACGTCGACACGTTTTCCCATGTCTCCATTGTATCGCCGTATCGCAGAGCATCGAGGCGAACCCAGCCCTTCCCTGCCACCCAAACCGGATGGTTGCCCGTCCCCGTGAGAGTCCGACCGTTGGACAACTCGACCTCGTGCACAGCGGCCTGCTGGGCCGTCATGCCTGCGTCGATCACGGGCTTCCACCCCCGCCGGGTGAGCACCAAGTCGCCCGCCTGAACGGCCTCGATGGGGCGCTCTCCAGCGGAGGTGAGAACTGCGGTCCCGGCTACGAAGCAGGAGTGGTCGTTCTCCTTGATGGGCTTGTCCTCGCCGCGCTCCGCCGCCGAGTCGTCCCACGAGTAGCCAGGCAGCTCGTCGATCAGCCCGCGCGCGGACTCGTGCACCAGCAGATCCCCCGTCGAGAACAGGCTGCTGACCGTGCGGATGCCGTCCAGGACCGTGTTGTCCGCCGCCGTCACCCCCGTCACCCCGTCACGGTGCAGCTGCTCGATGTACGACGCCGCCGACGGGTCCACGATCGTCCACTCCGGCGACACCCCGAGCACGTTCGTCTCCGGCTGCGGCACCCGCGCCAGCCAGCTCCGGCGAGCCTTCGAGTACTCGGCGTCCGTCATCTGCCGGCGGGCGGTGCGGGAGTCGTGCCGGTACTCGGAGACGACGTAGAGGCGCCGGTCGGAGCCAACTCCGATGAGGAGGTCGGCGTAGGGGTTGACGGTGCCGTAGTCGATCGCGTCGCACAGCCAGCGGTCGATCCGCGGCAGCGTCCGGACGACGTGCCGCTCGGTGTCGAAGGACTCGTAGATGGCGCCCTCGGACTGCACCCAGTGGCCGGAGATGAACCGCCGGTACCAGAGGCCGACGTACTCCGCTTTCAGCGAGGCGACGTAGGCCGCGTCCAGCGCGGGGTTGTCGTCGAGGGTGAAGTGCCAGTCGCGTAGGTCGAGGTCGGCCGCCCGGTCGAGGAACTCCTTCTTCAGCCAGTGGCCTGGGTTGTCGGGGTTGGTCGTGGCCAGCAGCCGCGCCCCGGGCACGCTGAGGCGGCCAAGGAGCTGGTTCCAGAAGCCCCGCGGCACCAGCGTGGCCTCGTCGACGTAGGCCAGGCAGGCGGTGAGTCCGCGCAGGCGTCCCTCCGCGCGGGAGTCCGCCGCGCCGATGAGGTGCACCGTGCGGCCGAGGATCGTCGCCGTGGTCGCGCCCCTCGTGTGGACGACGAGCTTCGCCACGGGCCCGAACAGGGCGGCGTCCTGGAGCGGGTCGAGGACGTTGCGTTCGATCGTCTGCAGCGACCGGCCCACGATCACGATCAGCCCCGACGCCGGGGCCGCGGCCACAGCGATCAGGAACGCGATCAAGCTCGCGACGGTCTTGCCGCTCCGGATCGCGCCGTGCCACACGTTGATCCGCGCCGTCGCCGCAGCGATCGACCGGAGCTGCTTCCGCGACAAGGGCAGCGAGTCGAGCATCAGCCCTCCCCGCTGTCGTCCCCTCCACCGTCGAGGCCGGCCAACCGGTTGAGGCCCTCGGCGAGGGAGCCGAGCATCGAGCGTGCGGCGTCGACGCCGGGGTCGCCGTCAACGGCTTCGAGGCGAGCAACCTGGTTGAGGTACTGGGTGATCGCCCCGGCGAAGGCTTTCTCCTCTTGGCCTGGGACGTGGTCGAGGGCTTTCGTCTCGATGCCGTTGACGGTGCTGGTCGTGAACTTGAAGGCGCCTGCGTCTGCGGTGTCGAGGCGGTTGTGTAGCCGCTCGATGCGGGCGTAGGTCCGCTCGATGATCGCGATGCGGCGGGCCTTGGCGTCGATCTTCTTCGCCTCTGTGGCTGCCGCGGTCGCCGACCGGTCGAAGGACAGGTCCATCTCGCGGGCGAGGTTGGTGATCGTGCCGGCGCCCCGGTCCAGGGCCGCCGCGATGTCGTTGCGGCCCTTGCCCGCGGCGTGCATCTCGCGCACGCGCTTGCGCTCGGCGTCAGTGACAGGGCGGGGCTTCCTCGCCATGGGTCACCCCCTGGGCATGCAGAAGGCCCGGCCGTAGGAGTCACACGGCCGGGCCCTCAGATCGTTGGTCAGAAGTCAGGGCACAGATGCTTGTGGACCACGTCGAGGATCTGTTCCGCGATCTCGGTGCCGTGCCCGTTCGGATGGTTCGGGCTGGTGAACCGGTAGTTGGCGTGCTCCACGAGCTTGGCGCGGGACAGCTTCTTGCCGTCCTTCGTCATCTTGAAGCTGGAGCACTGGTTGAGTCCGCGGCTCACAGCCTTGTCGCCCTTGCCGTGGACGATGTCCGTGTCGATCGCGTCGAGGTCGGCGAGGTACGCCTGCCTGGTGGTGAGGTCGGGCTCAGGTGGCAGGCCGGCGCGTTCCCGGATGCTCTCGCGGGCTTCCGGTGAGATCGCGGAGGGGCTGGAGCTTGAGCGGGCGTCGTTGGGCGTGTCGCTGTCGTTCTCGCCGCCGAGGACGGAGACGAGGAAGATCACCCAGGCGACGACGATCGCGGGTAGGCAGCCGTAGCGGAAGCCTTTGCGGTCGACGAAGCGGCGCTTCGGGAGCGGCGGGTGGTGTGGTGGCTGGTGCATGGTTTCCCCCTGGGAGTGGTGCTGAGGGGGCATCATGCCGTGCCCGGCGTGATCGTTTCCGGGCATGCCAGAACTGGCCCCAGAGTGAGGGATCTTCCCGCGCATGTCAAGCAAGGTTGAGGTTCACGCCGTGGGTGCCGGGCTGTGCTCCTCGGCGAGGCGCAGCACCTCGCCGTTCGCCACCACCGTGTTCAGCCCGCACGGGCACGTCACGGTCGTGGTGCCGGTCAGCTCGACCACGAGCCAGCCGTCCTCGCCGGTGCGCTTGCTGTGGTGGGGCCGTGCGTTCAGGTTGTGCTGCACCGTGTGCTCCGTTCCCTGGGACGGTGAAGGCCCGCCTCGACGGGGGAACGAGGCGGGCCGGTGCCGGGCGTGACCCGACGTGCAGTCCTCAGTGTGGCAGGCGCTCAGCCGCGCCGCTGCTTCTTCGGCTGGTCCGCACGTTCCACCGTGATCTCCACCTTCTCGTGCTCGCGCTGCGCCTGCGTCGGGGGGAAGTAGCCACCGCGGCTCGCCTGATAGGTCGTCTCCTGACCCTTCAGACGGGGGTCGTCGGCGGGGATGGGGCGCTTGAATCCGAGTGCCATGATGGCGGTCCTGTCTCGTGGTTGGGATGGGAACCGGGGCGGGCGGTCAGCTGGCAGGCGGGCGCCCGCCCCGGGGTAGATGGGCCGGTAGATCCGGCGGTAGACGGCGGTAGATACGCCGGTAGACGTGCAGGTCAGGCAGCGGTAGACGCGGTGGGAGACGTCTCCTGGGCGACGGTCGGGGAAGGGGTGTCGAGGTCCCTTCGACGGACCCCCCAGGTGGGTACGCCGGCCACCTTCACGCGGCGGTCGTGGGGGATCTCCAGGGCCTCCAGAGCGGCCCTCAGATCGCCCACCTTCCGGCCCTCCCACTGCCCCCTCTCCTGGAGGTGGGCGAGGACCGTGCGGAGGTGCACTGCGGGGGCGTCCCCCATCACCTCCAGCAGGAGGGTCCGGACGGCCGTCGGGTCGAGGGCCGGGGCGGGTGCGGCGGGGGTCTCCTCCGGCGCCTCTTCGGCCTCGCTGGTGGTGGGGCGTCCGGCCCTCCAGGCGGCGGCCGTCCACCAGGTGGTGAGGAGCCACATCAGGGCGGGCAGGGCGCGCACCAGGCGGGCGAGGAGGTACGCGCCGAGGGCGAGCAGCGCCAGGCGGACGAGGATGCCGAGGGCGGCGCGCCAGCCGGTGAGGTCGTCGCGGCGTCCGCGCGCGCACCAGGCGGCCGCGCGCGCCCCGAGACGGCGGACGAGAATGCTGGAGCCGGTGCAGAGCCGGTTGGCGGGGCGGGCGAGGCGGCTCACAGCAGGCCCGCCCCCTCGACGACGGACACGATCCCGTCACCAGCCGCGTTGAGGGCGCCCGGCAGCCAGGACAGGGCCCCGGCGACCCCCGCGGTGAGAAGCAGGACGGAGCCGACGAACGCTCCCCCCAGAATCCTGCGCTGATCCTTCTTGCCTGCGGTCTTGTAGGCGAGGACGACGAGGGTCACGGCGATGACCACGACGACTGCTCCGGTGGCGGTGAGGCCGGTGAGCTGGCCGGCGGTGAGGCCGCTTCCAGTGCGCGCGCCGGTTAGGCCCTGCCCGGCTGTCTCCCCTGCGCTGTTGCCGACGCTGCCGGTGCGGGAGTGGGCCCAGCCGAGGACGCCTCCGGGGCAGGCCGCGGCGCAGGCGGCGCCGCCGAAGCCCTTCCCGAACGCGGCCAGCTGCTTGACCTCCCGGCCCCCGGTCCACCAGGGGTAGAGGTTGCAGGTCAGGATGATCAGGGCGAGGAGCAGTCCGCCCAGCGTGAGCTTGTCGGTGGCGGTCACAGGTCGACTCCGGTGAGCATGCGGATCGGGTCCCACCAGTGCAGGACCCCGAAGGAGCCCAGGGCGGCGGTGACGAGGAGGAAGCGGGGGACGGCGCGTCCGGTGTGCCGGTCGATGGCCCAGGCGGCGACGACGGCGACGGTGGCGATGACGTAGGCGGCGAGGACGCCGGCTTCGGTGCGGGCGTGGTGGACGGTGGCGGACCAGGCGCCGACGGGGCTCTGTCCGCCGAGCCACGGGGTGAGGGCGGCGAGGAGTGCGACGGCCATGCGCCAGGTGGCGAGGCGGTCCCAGGCGCGTTCCCACCAGCGGGGTTCGGGCTCCGGCTCGGGGGCCGGGACGGGGGTGAGGGTGACGTGGACCTCGATGGGCCCGGGCGGTGGCGGGGGTGGGAAGCCGTACCGCGGTGGCGGGTCGGCGGGCGGGGCCGGTGGTGCGGGGGGCGGGGTGCGCCAGGGTGGGGCCTCCCCTGGCTCCGGAGGCCGGGCCGGGAGCGGGGCGCCGGCCGGGATGATCCGGGACGGGACGATGGGCTGGTCGGTCATGGGAGTCCTCTGGGGTGCGTCATGGGAGTGGCCGAAGGGCCGGGCGCCGAGTCGTGCCAGGTAGTAGCGCGCGCGGCGCTCGTCGGCGCCTTGGCTGGTCATGCGGCCCTCACGGATCGGGTGGGCGGGGGCCGGGGTCTGCTCGCCGGGTCTGCATGGGTGCTGCTCGCCGGGTCACTCGCCGGGCCTGGTGACTGCGTCCGGCAGTCGCAGCGAGGGCCAGTACCGCGGGGGTGCTGGCGCTCACTGGTGGTGCCGGAGGCCGGGGTGCTACTCGGTGACGGGGGCGGTCTCCTCGTGGGTGAGGAGGGCGGCCCAGATGCGGCGGACGCGCTCTTCGCTGCCGACGAACCCGGCGTCACGGAAGGTGTGACGGGCCTGCCGGTAGGAGAGGGGCGGGTCGTCGGTGTAGCGGAGGTGGCGGAGCACGACGTCGATCTGCGTGTCGGTGAGGGGTTCGCCCGGCACGGGGGTCGGTACGCCCGCGACGGTGGCGAGGTCGGCGAGCGTGACGGCCGTGTCGGCGGTCGGGCTGGTGTGGGTGCTGACCTGCGTGTCGGTGGGTGTGACGGGCGGCGGGGCGGGCGTGCCGAGAGCGGGCTGGGAGGCGATGTCCGGGGCGTCGTCCGGCACGGTGGTGGGACGGTCCGTGCCGGGGGTGAGGGCGGGTGTGCCGGTGGGCGTGACGGTGAGGGTGAGGGGGCGTGCCGCGAACGCCGCGGCCTTTGTGCCGTGCTCCTTGTCGGCCTTCCGCAGCCGCTCCTCCGCCTTCGCGCGGGCCTTGCTGATCCGGGCCTCCGCCTTCGTCAGGGTCTCGGCGCGGGCGATCTGCCGCTGCATCTCGCCGAGGTGGCCGGCGGTCTCCGTCATCACGTCGGTGACCGCGGTGGTGCGGAGGTGGCGGGCGTCGGCGCGGGCGAGGGCGCGGGCGCGGCGGTCGGCGGCGTCCTGGGCGGCGATGGTGGCGGCGGTGTCGTCGTCGGCGAGGACGTGGGCGGCGAAGATCCTCAGGGCCATGAAGAGGGCTGCGGCGAGGGGCACGAAGGCGAACACCTTCGCGTGCCCGAGGACGAGGAGCGTGCCGGTGGAGACGCCGACCGCCACCCCGGACAGGCCGAGCATCACGGCCATGCCGATCCGGGACCGCTGCCGGATCGCAGCCTCCGACATGCGGAGGGCGCCGATCCAGAGGGCGTCGTAGACGAGGGCGATGGACCAGCCGGCGATCTGGCCGACGGTGCCGGTGAGGCCGAGGAGGGGGCCGAGCTGGCCGCCGACGGTGACGGCGACCAGGGTGAGCGCTGCGAGGGTGAGGAGGGTCTCGACGATGGCGAACACGTCGAGGCGGCGGAGATGGGCCAGGCGCTTCATGGTGCTTTCTCCGGGTCGGGTCAGTGGCGGGTGAGGCAGAGGACAGTGCCGTCGACCGGGCGGGCGATGGGGTCGCCGGGGATGCCGGTGCAGGGGGCGGGGCCGGGGTCCTGGACGACGCCGCTGATCCGGTACGCGCCAGCCACGCTGCAGTCGACGGGGGCGAGCTGCTCGGTGAGGCAGGTGCCGAGGCGCCAGCGGGAGGTCGGGTCCGCGGTGGTGGTGGGCGCGGACGGGGCCGGGACGGCGGTGGCCGTGGCGGCCGGGCGGGCCGGGCGGGCGTCGGTCCAGGTGGTGTCGGCGAGCATCAGGTAGGCGACGCCGGCGGCGGTGCCGCCTGAGACGGCGATCAGGAGCAGGCCGACGAGGAGGGTGCGGATCAGGGTGTGGCTGGGCATGGCGAGGTCTCCGGGTGGTGCCGCGCCCCGGGGTGGCGTGCGGTCGGGGCGCGGCGGTCGGGGTGGGTCAGGGGCGGCCGGTGTCGTACCAGGCGCCGCCCTTGCGGCAGACGAGCTGCTGTCCTTGGCGGACCATGGGCTTTCCGCAGCAGGTCATCGGCGGCCGTCCTGGGCGCGGCGGGCGGCTTCGGCGGCCTCCCCGGCGGCGCGGGCGGCCTCGATGCGCTGGCGGTCTGCTCGGCGAGCGCGCGGGCGGCGGCGCCCTGGTCGGCGGGGGTGGGCTGGCTCATCGCTGGCCGCCCTTCTGCTGCGGGAGCGGGTGGTCGGCGAGGTGCTTGGCGAGGTGGCGGCCGGCCTTCGCCTGCGCCGGGTGCCGGAGGGTGGCGCAGAGCTGGCAGGTGCGGGGGTCGTGCGGGTGGGCGTGCTGCTCGGTAAGGTCAGGCACAGGTCATTCCTCCTGGTAGTGCAGGGGGGTTGGCTGGCCCCGGCCGGGCTTCCACACACCGACCGGGGCCGTTCTGTTGGTGCCGTTCCACAGTGACAGAACTTATGGACATTGTCCAGAAGTTCGGGGAGGATGTAGCCGTGCCCACGAACCCTGAAAGCGAGGGGAGCCGCTTGATCACCCTGAAGCAGATCGAGCAGGAGCACGGGATCGGCCGGTCGACGCTGCACACGTACCGACGCCGGCCCACCTTCCCTCAGCCGGTCCCGGTCGAGGGCTCCACGAAGATCGTGTACCGCGCTGACGAGGTGGCCGCCTGGTTCGAGGCGAACCCGCCGCAGCAGGGCAAGCGGACCGACCTCGCACCCAGAGACGAAGGAGCGGCCATGCCGCAGACAGAGACGCAGCAGATGGAAGCGCCGGCGCTCAGCGCGGATGCGCGCGCGGTCCTGGCGATCGTGTGGAAGTGGATCGCCGACGCGAACGACGGGTTCGGTGGTGACGTCGGGGACCTCCAGTACGAGCTGGAGTCGGCGGGGTACGGCCCGGTCGAGGAGGCGCAGGATGGCTGAGCGTGAGGTCGGCGGGGACTGGCTGGCCGACTACCTGGAGTGGAAGATGCGGCAGCTGGAGACGGAGCCCTGGACTCCGCCGGATGTGGGCCAGTCCGGCCGTCCGGAGGAGGTGCGGCCGTAGCCCGCGCATGACGGAGGCCCCTGCCGTGGGTGTCGGCAGGGGCCTCTCTTGCTGTCCGGGGTCAGCGGGTGCTGAGCCGGTACTCGCCGACCGGCGGCACCTCCCCGGTGATCGCGTCGTCGTCCGGCTCGGCGGCCGCGGCCTGCTGCTCGTGCTCGTCGTGCTCGTCCATCCGGGCAGGATGGCAGACCGGAGCAGTCGGGCGCGCGCTCCACGTCAACACGGTGCACTCTGGGGGCATGGCTGCCGAGCGTCCCGTGATCGTGTACCCGCCCGACGAGCAGGGCGGGCGGCGCGTCCGGGTGGACGGGACGATCCTCGGGCTGGCGTACAGCGTGCAGGATGTCGCCCGGTTCATGCAGGAGGCCGGCCTGCAGAGCTTCGATGAGATGGACGTGGTCCGGTCGGGGCTGATCGAGTGGCGGGGTGGCGGGCCGGACGTCTGGACGCACTGACCTCCGTGGCCGTACGGTCGGGGTGCCACTTGGGAGGGGCGCCCCCAGTGACGGCCCGCCGCACCCGACGAGGGGGCGGCGGGCCGTGCGCGGGTCACGTCGGCCTCCGGAGGTCTTCCAGGGGGGCCTCGGCGTAGAAGGTCCGGACGGCCGCTGGGTCGGCGCCGAGGAGGGGCTGCTCCCCGCGCACCCAGGCGCGCACACTGTCGGCGTCCTCGGTGCGGTCTGGCGTCACCTGGTACGGCTCGGAGCCGAGCGGGACGAGGAGGTTGACGGGGGCGACGTCCAGCACGGCCGCGAGGGCAAGGAGTTCGACCACGGTCACGTTCTGCCGCCGTCCGTTCTCCAGGTTGGCGACCGTGAAGCGGTCCCACTTCATGCCTCGCTCCGACAGCCGGATCCCGAGGTCGGCGGCTGTCCAGCCATGGCGCCGCCGTAGCTCCCGAACGCGCCGTGCGATCACGGCCGTCGGGCCGACCGGTGCGGTGCTCATGCGGCGATCACCCCGCCCTCGGACCAGACCCGCCCGCACCCCGTGCAGTGGGCGAGCGGGGCGCGTCCTTCGCCGCCGTGGACGTCGACGGGCCCGCCGCAGCCCGGGCACGGAGCCGACAGCGTCCGCCGCTGCGCCGCGATGTCTAGGGCCCGCTCGACCCGGTCCGCGGCGCTGGCCGCGACCACGCCGATGCGCTGCTCCTCCTGCTCGGTGATGCGCCGGCATGGGCCGGGTGCGCGTTCGATGCGGGCGAGGAGCCAGAGGGCGGCGTGGGGTGCGGTGCGGGTGCCGGTCCAGCGCCAGCGGCGGGGGTCGACGCGGTCGGCGTGGGCGAGCTGCTGTTGCCGGGTGCGTTCGGCGGCGGCGATGCGGGCTTCGCGGAGGGTGCGGTAGTCGGCTTTGCGGGCGGCGGGGACGGTGATGGGTGCGCGTTGGGCGGCGTGCGCGATGTCGTCGGCGCACTGGACGAGGGCGGCTTCGACGGTGCGCATGGTGTCGAGGATGTGCAGGCGGATGGGGACGGGGCGGGTGCCGAGCTGGATCGGGTCGCGTTCGAGGGTGCGGAGGTGGGCGGCCTGGTGGCGTTCGTACTCGATCTGTTCGGCGTCGGCGGCGTCGAGGCGGGCGAGGTAGCCGCGCAGGCCGAGGCCGAAGGCGCCGAGCTGGGCGGGCTCGCCGAGGGCTTCGCGGAGGTCGGTCCAGTGGAGGGCGATGGTGCGGAGGTGGGTGGCGGTGGTGGTCATCGTGCGCTCCGTGGTGCTGGCGGGACGGTACGGTGAGGCCACCGGTGGGGGCGTGCCTGGCCTGGGGAGGTCGTGAGGGCGCGCCCCTTCGTCGTGCTCAGGAGAAGCTGCGGTCGCAGAAGTCGTAGCCGTCGCACACAAAGTCGGATGAGCGCAGGCTGTCGTAGAGAGCCCTGCCGTGGACGCGGCGCATCTCCGGGTCGTCGACGGCGTGGCTACGGCCGGTCTGCTTCTGCGCGATGAGGGCGAGCAGGTCGTCCAGGGTGGTGGGCTGCCCGTACTCGTCACGGATTTCGCCGGACCTCGCGCGCTCTAGCCACAGGCTGTACGCCTTCTCGCGAAGCCAGTCGGGCTCGGCTCGGAAGAGGAACCGCCAGCCGACGGAGGCTTTGCCGAGGTGGAGTTCCTCGGAGGCTGAGCAGTGCTCGCAGGCGTTCGGGCAGACGGGGGTGTGAACGTAGTAGTTGGTGCCCATGGATCACTGCTCCTTGGTCTCGACGCAGACGACAGTGGGCAGCTCCGCCCGGTCGGCTGGCTGCCCGGCCCCGTCGACCCCGAGCGCGGCAATCGCGGCCCGGTAGGAGCGCACCCGGGCCACGGTGTCCGCGTCCCAGCGGTGCCGTGCGGCGGTCTCGGTGAGCGGGTCGTCGCCCATGCAGTCGTCGTCGTGCGGGTGGTCGTTTTCGCAGGTCCAACCGATGAGGATGGCGTAGAGCCAGGCGTCGCGGCGGTCGCGGGCCCAGTCGCGGGAGTCGTGGACCATCGTGCGGTGGACGGAGTTGAGGGCTTCGCGGGCGGCGGCCAGTTGGTCGTAGAGGGTGTCGAGGGCGTCGTCGGTGATGGTGTCGACGGTGTGTCGGGCGGTCATGCTGCGGTCCTCGGGTCGTCGGGGCGGGTGCAGTCGGGGCCGTGGGCGCCGTCGGTGGTCTGCCAGAACCGGCAGCACGGCTGGGGGATGCCGAGGGTGCGGGCGTCTTGCAGGGCGGCGCGGGCGAGTTGTTCGTGGCGGGCTCTGATGCGGTGGTCTTCGGTGTCGTAGGTGGTGGCGACGTAGGCCAGGACGCCGGCGGCGGTGAGGCCGGGGAGGGCGTAGGCGGGGTGGTGGGTGGCGCTGTAGAGGGCGGTGGCGGTGGTGATGAGGGCGATGGTTCGGCAGGTGCGGGCGGTGCGGCGGGCGGGGGTCACGGGCGGTCCTTCCCGGAGATGCGGTTGTGGAGGGCGCGCCCTCCTCGGTGGAGGCCGAGGAGGAGCGCGGAGATGAACGGGGCGAGGACGATGCCGATGCCGAGCGCGCGGCTGATCACGCGGCTTCTCCGTAGTCGAGTTCGAGTGGTTGGGTGCGGGCCCAGAGCGGCGGCGTTGTGCGTGCGTCTGGCGGGCGGGGAGGGGGTGTTGCGGCGCTGGAGTCGCCGGGGCCGGGGTTAGGCGCTCCTGCGGGCGTCCAGGCGGCTTCTCGGGCGTGCCGCGCCGCGACGGCCGCCGCCACCTTCCGGACGGCGGCACGGGCGAGCCACGCCAGGCCGGCCAGGGCGAGCGCCCCTACCGCGGTGGCGGCGCACACCCAGACGACCGCGCCGACGATCACGTGCTGCGCGGTGGACACCATCTCGGCGATCACCGGGCACCCCCGGCCTTCGCGGCGGTGTGGCAGCGGCAGATGCACGGCGCTGCGCACGTCTTGCACTCCGCCGGCCGCTTCGCCCCCGCCCGCCCGGTCGCGTTCTGGCAGTAGGCGTGGTCGTGGTGGAGGCAGCCGGTGGACAGGTAGGTGTGGGTGCCGAGGCGGTGAGCCGCGCGGGTGAGGTGGGTGGCGAGGTGGCCGATGATGCGGGCGATCACTGCTGCGCCCCGTCCTGCCGCGCCCCGGCAGCGGGCTGGCCTTCGCGCTTCTGCCTCAGACCGGTCAGCTTCCGGACGCGCTGCTCCCACAGCCCCATCTGTCGGCGGGCACGCCGGAGCTGAGCGTCGATCGCTTCCACGCTGGCGTGCTCGGCGAACTCGGGGCGCAGGCGGTCGATGCGCGCCGGGTCTTCGGCGGACTGCGGCGTGGTGCCGGGTGTCTCGTCGGCCGGGCGGCTCGGGGCGGCCCCCGTTCCCGGGGCGTCGGTCGTGATGGTCAGCCGGTGGCTGTCGCTGTACTCGCCGCGGACGAGGTCGGCGATGCACAGGGCGGCGGTGTTGGCGGTGGTGGGGTCGGGGTGGTGGATGGTGATGTGGACGTGCCGGGCCCCGGGCTGCTCGTCGGCGGCCATGCGGCGCAGCAGTTCGGCGGCGGCGTCCCGGTCGCGGGTGTCCCACCACGGGCCGGGGTGCGCGGCGATCGCTTCGGCGCCTTCCTGGAGGACGGCGGCCCGGTCGGCGGGCTCGGGCAGCACGGCGGCGGGGCGGCGGCGCAGTCGGTCAGCGATCTCGCAGTGGCAGACCTCAGTCGAGGGCTCGACGCACCCATGGTCGGGGCAGTGCTCGACGACCCAGTCGGCTTCGCAGAGGACGGCGGCCCGAAGCTCAGCCTGTTCGACGTTGGCGACGGCGAGTACGGCGTCGAGGACGAGGTCCATCTCCCGTACCACGCGCTCCGTGCGCTCTCCGTCCCAGCCGTTGTGGCGCATGATCTCGTACAGCGGGGCCGCATACCGCTGTCGCCGGTCCTCGGCGGCGGTGTGGTCGGTGGGCGGGGCCACGACAGCAGACAGGGTGGCACCGCGCTCGACCATGAACGCGGGCGCCCAGTCCTGCCGGTAGTCGCAGTGCTCGCCGTAGGGCTGAGGACAGTGCCAGCCGTCCTCGCGGGCGACCAGTACCGGGGAGCCAGGCGTGTGATCCCCGCCGCAGGTGAAGGGGTGCATGCCGCCCATCTGCTGGAAGCGGTTCAGGGCGTCGACCTGCTCGGGTGTCCAGGGTGCGTGGATCAGTCGGGACATCGGGGTTCTCCAGGGTTGGGGCCGCCCCGCAGTCGGGGGCGGCCAGAGCGGGGTCAGAGGCGGGCGTTGATCTGGCGGGCGACAGCGAGGGCGTTACGGAGGTCTGCGCACGGCCAGTCCTCGTCGGCGCACCACTCGCAGCCATGAGGCATGCAGCCTTCGTGATGGCAGGTGGTCGGGGTGTGGAGGGCTTCGGTCTCCCTGAGGACCTTGGCCAGAGCGTGGGCGGCGGTCGGGGAGAACACGGCGGCGAGGTCGCCGGACGCGCCGCCCATGCCGTTGGTGAGCCCGTCACGCCACGCGGTGGCCTTGTCGTAGGGCTTCCAGTAGTCGTTGGTGTCGAGGTCTTCCTGGGCGGTGTCGGCGAGGTCCATGAGCGTCTGGGCGGCGGTGCGGAGTTCGTCGGCGGGTGTGGTCATCGGGTGTCTCCTGACGGGGTCGGTAGGGTCCACGGCAGGCCCGGGGCGATTGCTGCGCCCCGGGCCGCCGGCAATCACAGGCAGCAGCCGTCCTCGCAGCGCGCGGACCAGATCTCGTGACGCGGGCTGCCGTCGCCCTCCTCGACCTCCACGGGCGTGAGCCGGGCCGAGCAGAACCGGGCGGCCTTCTCACCCGCCAGGTCGAGCCACATGAACTGGCCTGCGGTCAGGTCGCGGTCCGTCTGGAAGAAGCAGTCCGCGAGCTCCGGGCGGCCCATCTCGGTGAGCTTCGCGACGAGGTGCGGCATCGCGTGCGCGGTGATCGCACGGTGGAAAACGTTCGGGTCCGTGTAGGGCAGGACGATCGGCGGGACAGGCCACGCCGGGCCGAACTCGACGCGGTAGACGGTGGGCTGGGTCACGGGTTCTCCTCAAGGTTGTGGGTTGTTACTCGCGGGTCAGGTGTGCGGGCATCCACCGAACCGGGCCCCCTGCGCGCGGGTGGGGTGGTGACCGGTCAGCCCGGTCGCGGGGTAGTGGTCAGGCGGCGGTGGGTGGTGCTTGTGGGGGTTCGAGTGCGTCGAGGGCGTCTTCGAGGTCGTGGGCGATGCGGCGCCATTCGGTGGCTTGGGGGGTTCCGGGGCGGGTTCCTGCGGCTACGTGGAGGGCTTCGATGAGGCGGTCGGTGGTGGGGATGTCGGGGAGGTCGAGGCGGATCACAGGGCGCCTCGCAGGGCGGCGAGGAGCTGTTCGTCGGTGCCGTGCTGGAAGAGGTCGTGGAAGTCGACGAACCCGGTGGCCTCTTCGCGCTGGCGGGCGTAGCTCCAGTCGCGGACGCAGAGCCAGATGACGGGCGGCTCCTGCTCGTCCCAGGGCTGCTGTTCGCGCTGGTAGCGGAAGACCATGCGGGTGTGTCCGCATCCGGCGCAGGTGGCGCGGTGGGCGGTTCCGAGGCGGAGGGCGTTCTCCTGGCGGTCCAGCTCGGCTTGGACGTCGGCCCAGGTGGTGCCGCATCCGGTGCAGTCGCCGGGGTTGGCGAGGGTGCCGTGTGGGGGGTTGACGGGGAAGGAGTGCTTGCAGAGGGAGACCTTCATGGGTTGGGTCCGTTCTTCTGGGTGTGGTGGGCGTTTCGTCGTGCGTCGTGGCTGGGGATGGTGAGTCGGCGTCCGGTGGGGGTGGTGCAGCGGGTGCCGGGTGGGGCGCCGCACCAGGGGCAGCGGATGGCCCATTCGGGGTGGTCGTGGGCGGTCACGCGGTGGCCTTCGCGGCGTCGATGCGGGACGGGTGGTAGCCGACCAACAGGCCGTTCTCGCCGCGGCGGCAGCGGCGGAGGGGTTCGGCCCCGCAGTACGGGCAGGCGACGGTGAGGGGGCCGGTCTGGCGGGTCTGGGTGGGGACGGTGCGGCCGACGCCGGCGAGGAGCTCGCGGACGGGGCGGGGGCGGAGCTGGCCGTCGGCGGCGCGGGTGCGCTGTTCCTTGACTGCGGCGAGGTAGGCGGGGACGTCGTCGGGGTCGGCGTCGGGGATGGCGGCGGGGAGGCCGGGGCCCTGGATGTCGGCGGCGGTGTCGGCGCGTTGGGCCTGGACGTGCTGGCGGATGTCGGCGGGCATGATCCAGCGGGTTTCGCGGCTGTAGTGGGCGGTGACGGCGTCTTTGGCGTCCTGGAGGTCGATGTCGTGGAGGACGGTGTGCCAGGCGAGGACGTCGGCTTTGCCGATGGTGCGGCGGTCGAAGGCGGCGGCGAAGGTGAGGAGTTCGGCGGTGTCGGCGGGGGTCATGCGGTGTTCCCTTCTTCGAGGGCGCGGAGTTCGGCGGCGAGGGCGAGGCCGGCGGCGACACGCTCGTCGGTGGTGGAGCGCGCTTGGCCGGGCAAGGCGATGACGTTGGAGGCCTTGCGGATCTCCGAGAAAGCGAACTGGAGGGTTCCTGCGCTGACGGGCTTGGAGGTGGATCCGAGGCGGTCGAGGGCCTTCCACAGTTCGTCGGGGTCGGTGCCGTTGGTGAGGGCGTCGGAGATGGTGGTGCGGACCTGGCGTCGGCTGTAGGCGTTGCCGGTGCGGTAGCGGTCGAGGAAGGCGTCGGTCATGCGGTCGGCGAGGTGCCTCTCGCCCGTCTGCGGGACGGCGGGGTGGCCGGACTGTGACGCGGGGGGTAGGGGGGTTCCTTTCCCTTCCCTGTTCCCTTCCCTGTTCCTTTCCTGGGGTGAGTCCTCACTGAGGTGTGCGTGAGTGTTCAGTGAGTCGCCGTTCTCCCTGGTCACGGGGTCGGGAGGGGACGGTTCGCCCTGTTCAGGGGCGGGGAGCTTGCTCGGCGAGGGCCGGTTGATCCTCTGGTGCTCCGACCAGTTCGTGATGGCGAGGTACCGCTTGCGATTGAGGGTGTAGCGAGTAATCAGTGAGGACTCAGTGAGTTCCTTCAGGTCGATCTCGATGTCGGCCGCGGTGCGGTCGTCGAGCGGCCAGAGGGCGGCCTTGATGAGCCGGGCGTCGTCGACGCAGCGGCCGGCGTCGTCGCAGTGGGTCCACAGGCCGATGAAGGTGAGGCGCGCCGTCAGCGGGAGGTCAGCGATGGTGAGGCTGGTGAAGAACTCGGGCTTGATCGTGCGGATGCGGGCCATCAGAGGTCACCGGCCTTCTCGTCGGCCTCGTCGCAGGCGATGTGGTAGGCGAAGTAGTCCACTTCCGCGTTACGCCCCATGGCGGCCGAGCGGGCGGCCTGCGTCAGGTGGGCGGGGGTGCGGCCTTCCCGCAAGGCGTCGGCAACGCGCACGTGGAACTCGTGGTCGAGGCTTGGGGGCGGGGTGTCGGCGTGAAGGGTGTGCCAGTTCGCGCGCCATGCCTCATATGCGCCCTGCGCTCCAGCCTGCTCCGCGATCCTCAGTGCAGCGCCCGTGCGGAACGTCTGCTGGTCTACGTCCGCGACGACCATCGCGTTCGGCATGCTGCTGGTCTTGCCGCTGTTGCAGTCCGCGCAGGCGGTGACCAGGTTGCTGGGCTTGTTACTGCCTCCGAGCGACGTCGGGATGACGTGGTCGATGGTGAGCTTCACGCCGGGAGCCGCGGCACCGCAGTACCGGCACGCATGGTTGTCCCTGCGGAAGATCTCGAATCGAAGGCGTTTGGAGACGGCCATGCAGGAGGTTCCTTCGGGTGTGCTGACGTAGTCGTCGTGAGAGCGCACTGAGCTGTGCGTGAAAGGGAGTTGAACACTCCCGTGTACGTACACGATCCTATCCCTCGTGTACGTACACGGCAACGTTCCGTCTAGCGATCGTGTGTGCACACGCGGTAGGCTCCGCGCATGGCAGAAGCGAGGGAGACCCACACGCCGGCCCGCCCCGTCCGCATCCCTGAGGACGACTGGGTGGAGTTCGGCAAGCTGGTGGGCAACAGGGAGAGGTCGCGCATCCTGCGCGAGTTCATCGCCTGGTACCTGCGCCGGCCGAAGGCGGTTCTGCCGAAGCGTCCTGACTGACACCGTCTCCTCCTCTCGTGTGGGCCCCGTTTCGGCGGGGCCTTCGTGCTGTCTGGGTCCCGGGGCCCGCGCTCGGGGGGAAGTCGCGCGGGCCCCGGGCGGGCGGCCGGGAAGGGGAAGGACCGGCCGCCGGTCGGTGGGGTCAGCGGAGGCTGCCGCCCGGGCCGCGGAGCCGCACCCCCGCCTCCAGCAGCAGAAGCCGCGTCGCCGAGTACGAGCGGCCGATCTGCCGTCCGGTCGACGCGATCGTGCAGCCCTGCGCGTACAGGTCGGCGGCCTGCTGCCGGAGCCGCTCACGGTCCGGGCCGCGGACGTGCTTGTAGCGGGCGGGCAGAACAGCGGCGGTGGTGGTCATGTGGTGGGCTCCTTGTCGTCGGTGGGGTCCGCGGCGCGGTAGGCGTAGATGGGCCCGGGCCCCGCATCTGGCCGTGGGAGGCCCTTGGCGGCCCACGGGGAGTGCGCGTCGCAGCGCCAGCCGGTGACGTAGAACCGCACCGGCCCGTTGTGGTCGTCGCGCGGGGTGTCGCACGGCTGCGGGACCCGGGAGTTCACGCCGCGCTCGCGGTGTCGCGACGGCGCTCGTAGACAGCCCGGCGCTCCTTCGGGGTGAGGCCCCCGCGGATGCCGTGCCGGTACGCGGCGCCGCTGCTGCCTTCCGCAGCGAGCGCGTCCTCGAGGCACGCGGCGCGGACGGGGCAGGCGTGGCAGACGGCCTTGGCGGTCGTGGTGACGTGGGCCCGGTCGGCGTCGCCGTTCTCGGGGAACCAGTTGGCGAAGCTGTACTCGGGCCGCGCGCAGAGGCTGTCGTCGCGCCACAGCGGCGCTCGCAGGGTGGTCATGCGGCACTCCCGAAGATCGCCTCGAACAGCTCGTCGGTGCGCTGCCGCATCGGCCGGTCCTCCAGATGCGCACCCGCCACACACGCCGGCACCCCGCAGCCCGGCAGCACCGGCCCGACCGGCTCCCGCCCGAACTGCGCCCGGAACACCAACGGCCGCAGCGAGTGGTTCCGGCCGTCGAGCCACACCGTCGGCGTGCTCTGCGCACTGCTCCCTGTCCAGCGGACGTGACCGCCGTCAACAGGGACGGCGTGGGCGGCCCACAGGTCCTCGAACGTGCGCGGCCGGACGAACGACGGGATGCCTTCCTCCGACCGCACCTTGGCGACCCGCAGCGGGTTGGTGCGCAGCTGCCGCGCGACCTCCTTGTCTGACAGGCCCTTCCTCAGCAGGGCGATGACCTCCTCCCGGGTGCCGTTCGGCTTTCGGCCGCGCCCGCCGCGGTGGTGGGCGGGTCGGCCGGTGACGGCGGTGTCGTCGATGTGGCTGGGCGAGATGCAGCCGGGGTGGGTGCAGGCGATGAAGGCGTAGCCGCGGGGTGGGTGTCCGGTGCGGATGGTGTAGGCGACGCGGAGGGCGCTGTAGTGGCCGCCGCTCCAGCCGAGGGTGGGGGTGCCCTTCGCGTTGCGGTTGCCGGTCCAGTCGATGTGGCCGTCGTCGCGGATGCTGACGCGCTGCCAGAAGGCGTCTTCGATGCTCCCGGCCGGCTTGGTGCCGCCCTTTGCCTTGGGCAGGCCGAGGAGGGTGCGGGCGCGGGTGACGGAGCCGGTGGTGATGTTGAGGCGGCGTGCGATGGTGCGGTCGCCGTACCCGGCGTGCAGCAGTTCGGCGATGTCTGCGCGGATCATCGGGCGGTCACCGCCTCGCGGTTCGGCCAGCGCACGGAGTCCAGGGCGCGGCGGCGGTCGTCGCCGACGACGGCCAGCGGCCAGCCCAGCCAGTGCAGGCCCATCGCCATGAGGACGTAGGCGTCGGCCTCGTCGTACTTCGCCGAGCCCTCCGTGTGGATGCCGTACGTCTCAGCGACGGCCTGGCGGACGACGGCCTTCAGCGGATCGCCCTTCAGCCGGAGGCCGGTGGCCGGGTCCTTCGGGGCGGCGGTGCCGACGGCGTAGATGATCCGGTGGTCCGGGTTGACGACTGCGTAGGGGATGCGGCGCTTCCACAGGTCGTGGCGGACCATCCACCGCATCGCGCTCAGGGCGTCGGCGCCGGTGTTGTTCTTGGAGAAGGCGGGGCCTTCGATGACGACGAAGTCGGCGTGCCGGATGTGGTCGGCGATCCCGGTGAGTTGCTGCTCGAAGCGGGAGTGCTGGGACTGGCCGCGGGCCTTGACGTGGTCGGTCCAGCCTTCGCCTGCGATGCCGGTGGTGCCCATGGCGACGTCGAGGCCGATGACCTTGAGGGGCTGGTTGTGGGGCCGGGGCCCGGCCGCCGTGGTGGCGGCCGGGGCCTGGTCGAGGTCGAACAGGGGGGCGGTCACTGGGTACGCCTCCTCTCTCGGTACTCACGGCACGCAGCCGAGTTCGCGGCCCGGCAGGCGTCGCACCGGCACCGGTAGTTCGCGTAGGTGCTGCGCTTGCCGTGGCCCGCGCGGTCGGCACCATCGGGGTGTGCGGCGCGACGGGCGTTGGCGTCGGCCTGGTACAGGCGGTTGGCGGTGCGGCAGTCGGAGCAGCGGCAGCCGTCCTTGTAGCTGCTGGCGCGGCCGTGGGCGGTCACTGCGCCCCCTCTCGGGACTCGTAGATGCGGGGATCGGTCGACGGTTGACGGCAGTCGAAGCAGATGAACTGCCGTGTCACCCGGGTCCGGAAGTGCTCCGTGACCCGGTGCTCGGTGGAGCACCAGGCGACAGCGCGCTCCATGGCCTCCACTGGCGGCTGTCCCGGCCGCGCGGAGCGGTGCCGGCCGGTAGGGGTGGGCCAGGCGCGGGCGACCAGGACCGCGCCCACCCCGATCGCGGCGACCGCGCCGCCGAGCGCGGCCTCGAACCCGCTCACGACCCGGCCTTCTTCCGGTCGGAGCGGGTGGCCTGCCAGTGACGGCCGGCCCGCACCGCGGGCGTGTTCAGGCCGAACGCGCTGTCGAGGCGCTCCTGCAGCCGGTCCGCGCGGCGCTTCTCCGCCTCGTAGTCCTCGGCCAGCTTGTTGTGCGCGCGCACCACTTCGTCGTGCCGTTCCTCCGTGGCGAGGACACGGCGACGGAGCGCCGCGATCTCGTTCTGCGCGGCGGCCAGCTCCTGCTCGTGCCGGCGGCGGCTGACGAACCACATCACGCCCCACCCCCCGCACGCTGCGCCGGGATCAGCGGCCACGAGCCGTCGATCACCTTGTTCGGATCGCCGCCCTGCTCCGGGCTGGCCTTCGTCCGGAACCACTCCTGCAGGCCGGCCTGCTGCTCCGCCCGCCACGCCTTCTGCGCCGCGAACAACTGGGCCGGGCCCATCCCGTTGAGCTGCGGGTAGCGGTCGAACTGGGCTTCCGCGATGAGGAGCGCGGCCAGGGCGTCGGCCTCGGCGGTGTGCCAGTCGTCCAGCTGGACGCCGTACCGCTCGCAGGTGGGCTTCAGCTTCCGCTGGCCGGAGCCCTTCACGTACCGGTCGCACTGCTTGTCGATGACGTGCGGGTCGATCAGCGGCAGCGGCCCAGGGCCGACGCGTTCGGCCATCGTGGGGAGGCCGTTGCGCAGCAGGTCGTGGTGGAGGATCGTCCAGTCGAAGGACTGGTTGTACGCGATGACCGGCATGCCCCAGCCGATGGCGTGCGCGAGGTGGGTGGCGATCTCGTCGAGTGCCGTCTTCGGGTCCTGGCCGTCGGCCTGCACCATGGCGTCGGTGACGCCGTGGACCTCGGAGGCCCCCTCCGGGATGGGCACGCCGGGGTTGATCATCCAGGAGAAGACGCGGTCTGGCCGGCCGCCGCCGCGGACGATGAACGCGGCGGTGACGATGCGGTCTTCGAGCGGGTTCGGGCCCGTTGTCTCGGTGTCCCATGCCGCCTTGCGGACGGTGGCGAAGGTGCTCACTGGCGGGCCCCCGATCCGGGCGCCGCAGCCTGCGGCCAGCCGCCGGACGGCTCGTCATCAACGAACTCCGCCTCGATGGCCCCCTCGTCCTCCTCGGCGTCCTGCTGCGTCTGGCCCGTCAGCGGGGCGGACGGCACCGGCGCGGCGGGCCCCTGCTGCTCCGCGGCCACCTCCGCCTGCGCCCGCAGCTGCTCCCGCATGTACTCGGCGCTGGTCGGCACCCACTTCGTCAGCCGGTGCGCGGCCGTCTTCATCCACATGGCCTCTTCGTGCTTCTGCCACGGGGAGTACGGCGAGTCCGAACCCTGCGACATCGCCTTGGCCTTCGTGACCTGAGCCCGGTTGAGGACGACCACCTTCGACGTGGCGCCGTCCTTCATCACCGCGTAGGCGTAGACCAGACGGAGCGGGCCGCGGTCCTCGGCATCCCAGTCGATCTCGTGCACCGGCCGCTCATCCCGGCCCGGCGAGTAGCGGAAGATGTCGGACTGCCGCACCACCTCGACGATCACCGACGAGACGGCACCCGCCCGGTAGATCAGCTCGATCTCGCCCTGGTAGCCGCGGATGCCCTGGACCTCCAGGCGGCCCCTCTGCTTCCTCGGGACGAGGTAGAACTGCTCGGTGCCCGGGGTGAGTCCGAGCTGCGCGGCGTCCATCAGTGCGCCCATCAACGCGGCCGGGTTGTTCTGCGCGGCCTGGGCGAGGTTCCGGTCGCGGCGCAGCACACCGACAGCGAGACGGACGAAGGTGTCGGGCTTGACGTGGGACGGCATGACCTGCGCGAGGTCGGCCTTGTAGTGCTCGACCATGGCGCCGGGGCCGGTGTCGCGGACGGCGACGGCGTTGGAGACGGTGTTCTCGGTCATCGGGCGTTCCTTCGGGTGCGGGCAGGCATGAGGGAGTAGGTGCGGCCGTCGCGGACTTGGCGGGTGGCGATCCGCTCGCGCTCGCAGACCGCGCGCCGGCCGGTGCCGATCTGGTCGAGCAGCAGGCCCTTGCAGGCGGTGAGTTCGTCTTCGGCGGCCCAGAACGCGTCCTGGGCGGCGTGGAAGCGGTCCCGGAGGGCGGTGGGGATCTCGACGTCGACGTCATCCAGCCCTTCAGGCAGTTCGCGAATGGCCTGGTAGGTCGCGGAGTGGCCGTCGATGTCCGGCCGTACGTCGTCAGCGAGCGACCGCATGAAGTCGGCGCCGGCCTGCCGCTGCATCAACGCGTCGGCGGGGTCGTACTCGACGGCGTACTCCCGGTACTCCGAGCCCGCGATGAGGACGGCGACGTGGCAGGTAGTGAGTCCGAGGACGTCGAGGTAGTGCAGGCACTGGGCCCGGTAGTAGACCGGGATTTCGTCGGTGCCTTCCTCGCCCCACCCGATGTCGTCGCGGGCGGTCTTCGCCTCAAGCAGAGCGGCAGGCTCGTCCGTCCCCGGGACGTACAGCAGGCGGTCCGGGTTGGCGATCTGCCAGGGACGGCCGGCCGCCGCGTAGGTCGGAGACTGGTGAACGATCCACTCGGGGTGCTGGTCGGCGAACTCGGTGCAGATGGTGGGCTCGTGCTTCTTGCCCCAGTACATGACGGGGTTCTCCTCGGGCGGGGCGATGAGGCCCTTCTTGCGGTGCCAGAGGGAGAAGCGGGACTCGTAGGGGGAGAGGCCGAGGACGGCTGCGATCTCGCTGCCGCCGATCCCGCCGGCGCGGGCGGCGTGCCACTGGGGTGTGCCGGGTTCGAACCATCCGAGGACGGTCGGCCCGGCGGCCGGGGCGTGGGCCCCGGCCTGCGCGGTCGTCGTCATCAGGCAGCACCACCCACACGCTCGCCACCGTGCTCCGCGATCAGCGCCCGCACCAGATGCGACGGCACCCCCCGGAACTCGCCCGACCCATCCGCGTACCGCTGCCACGACTCCGGCGGCAGCACGTACTCACCGAGCAGAACGTCGAACCAGGCGTACTGGCCATCGACAGGGTGGGACCCGTCGGGCGCCTCAGCAGAGGTGACAGACAGCCAGTAGCCAGGCCCGTCAGCGAGGCGGATCAGGTGAGGCAGGGCGCCGGTGCCGTGCTCCATGAGGGTGTCGAGGGCGGTGCTCATCGTGCGTGGTCCTTCCTGACGCGGGGCTTGGTGTCGGTGCCGGGGGCGCGGTAGCACTGGTTGGTGGCCAGGCCAGCGAGCGCCCAAGGGGCGAAGCCCGGCCAGCCCTCGTGCGCGGGGCAGTAGTCCTGGCCTTCCGCCCCGTTCCACCCGGCCGCCCGGGAGGTGTGCCGCAGCACGGTGTACGGGGTGAGGCGGACGCCCGTGCCGTGAAGGAAGCGGGCAGCGCAGCCGGGCTTGTCGCAGGTGAGGGTGCGGACGAGTCGGCGGCTCATGCGTCGGCCCCCTGCTCCCTGTCCAGGCGCAGCAGCCCCAGCCGCACACCAGCAGCCACCGCCTGAGCAGCCGTCGACACCTCAAGCCGCTGGTACAGGGCCCGGCGGCGGGACTTCACGGTGTCCACCGCGATGTCCAGCCGGGCCGCGGTGTCCGCCAGGCTCTCCCCGCTGGCCAGGGAGAGAAGCGTGTCTTGGCTGCGGACGGACAGGACGACCGTGCCGGGGCGGGTGGTGGTGGCCATGGCGACGCGGGTGGCGAGCTGCCCGGCCTGGCGGATGGTGAGGGGGAGGTGGAGGTCGTCGGCGGCGTCGATGATGTGTCGGGTGAGGTCGCGGATGTTGGTGCTCATCGGGTCCCCGTGGTGCTCGTGCGGGTGTAGTAGGTGACGCCCGGCTCGTCGTGCCGGACGAGGTGACCGGCCCGGGCGAGGCGGGCCAGGTCCCCGCCGGCGGTGCCCTTGGCGACCGCGTAGCCGAGAGCGGCCAAGGTGCGGCGGGCGCGGCCGGCCTTCCAGCGGCCGCCCTCCGCGCGGATCGCGGTGAGGAGGGCGGTCTGGCGGGTGGAGTCGTCCCGGCTGATCCGGGCGGCCGTGCGGGCGGCGGATGCCTCCAGGGTCAGGAACCGCAGGACGGCGGCCTTGCTGACGGTGGTGGCGGTGGTGGCGGACATGCGCTGGCGGAGGGTGTGGGCCACCTCGTCGATGACCTGGGCGCGGATGTGGGCGGGGATGCTCATGCCGCACCGCCCTCGGTGACGTCAGCCGTGCCGACGTACAGGTGGATCTCGTAGTCGTCCTCGCCGTAGGCGCAGGGCTCCCACTGTCCGCGGAAGTGCCGCCAGCCGAGGGCCGTGCGCTCGCCGTCCTCCGGGTGGGTGGTGACGGTGTCGACGCGGAACTTCCAGTCGGTGCCGTCGTCGACGTGGGTGTAGGTGTGGCCGGGCTGGAAGAAGTCGGTGCGGAGGTTGTTCGGCCGGACCGCACCACGGGCGACCTTCGACGCGAGGCGGGCGATCACCTCGCCGTGCTCCTCCTCGCGGGACTTCTTCAGCAGCCAGGCGACGAACTGCCTGTCGCGGTCGGCGAGCACCTCGGCGCGGTAGCGGTCCGCCAGCACCTCAGCGTGCTCGAAGGCCGGTTCGTTGGGCAGGTTGACCAGGCAGTAGCCGATCAGCTCGTCGCGGGTGCTCATGCGGCACCCCGCTGACCCGGCACCCGCCGCACAGCGAACCGCCCCAGACGGCGGGCCACCACCGTCAGCTCACCCAAAAGCCGCCGCACATCCGGGACCAGCACGTCCACCTGCGCGGTGTCCATCCCGGCCGCGTCCTCCACCTGCTCGACCGCCGCGTCCAGCTCGCCCTCGCGGGCCGGGCGGCCGACAACGTCGGCGAGCTCGTCCAGAGCCGCGAGCACCTCGTCCCGGGCCTGCGGCTCCGCCCAGTGCTGCACGAGCTGCACCAGCGTGTCGGTGCGGATCTGGTCGACGCGCAGCACGCCGGCCAGCTGGTCGACGCGGGGCTCGAAGGAGAGTTGCGGCTTGGAGGAGTGGGTCGTCATCGACGGCCTCCCGTCGGGATGAGGTGGATGAGAACGACCAGCCACAGCACGGCCTGCCCGATGGCCCCGCGGGCGGGGGCGAGGGAGGGGCGGGGGTGGTCGAGGGAGAGGATGAGCAGGGCGCCGGGTAGGAACGCGGCGACGCCGATGGCGCCGGCGGTCAGCCACTCGGAGACGGAGGCGGCGGGCATCAGACGCCACCGCCCGGGGTGGCCGAGCATCCGTCGGCGTGCCGGTCGAACCGCTTCGGGCAGCCGCACGGGTGCCACGGGTCCTCGGTGTCGTCCCACGGGGCGACCAGCGGGATACCGAAGATGGCCCGCAGCTCGTCCTGTGACAGGTAGTCCTGCGAGACGAGGGCCGGGGTCCGGCCGGGCTGCCACTCCTGTCCGCGCTTCAGCCTGGCCACGAGGGTCTCGCGCTGCGCCTCCAGCTCGGTGACCCGGGCCCGCAACGCCTTCGTAGCCGCAGACTCCTCCCACAACGAGAGATTCGACGGCAACGCCATCGACGCGACACGACGCGCCAACATCCGAGCCTTAACCTGCTCGTCTGACGGACGCTCCCAGCCGTGCATACCGACACCGCCGATGTACCGACGGCCGTGCACCCGCTTCGCCGCACCGCAGTGCGCGCAGCCGAACGGCTCCGACACGCGCTCCCGCATCAGATCCCGCTCACGCACTGCACCGGCCGCGACCCGCACAGCCCGGGCCACCTCGTCCTGCAACGCGACGACCTGCCGGGCCAGCTTCTCCAGCTCCTGGGCGCCGCCCTCCGGGACGAGCATCCCCATCCCGTGCAGCGTCGCCACAGCCTGCGAAGCCAACTCCTCAGCAGACAGCTGCCACGCCGCCCACACGTGCTTCCTGGCCTCAGCCAGCAACTCCTCGCGCTTCACGCCGCCACCGCCGCAGCGATCTCGTGGATGACCGACTCAGTCGACGGCAGCACCACAGTCACGTGCACCGGAATCTCCGGGAACAGCGCCGGCGAGTCCGTCCACGTCCGCGTGCGCAGCGTCCACACCGTCTGCCCCGACGGCAGTTCCACCGTCGACACCGTGCCGCCCTGCACGAACAGCCACTCGGCGAGCACGTCGATGTCCGTTGCCGTCACCAGCACCCGGTCGGCCTCTGCCCGCACCGCGATGTGCGAGGAGGCGGGCAGGCCGTGGTAGCTGACGGTCGTCTCGTAGTTGGACGCGTTCCGTTCACGGGCGGCCTGCCGGTCGAGGAACGACAGGGTCTCCACCGTGGTGGTCGGACGGGTCTGGGATGATGTGGTCACGGGGACCTCTCCTTCGATGGGATTGATCGGGGTCGCCGAGTCGTGGGGTCGCCAGGCCGGTCAAAGCGGGCGGCCCTTCGGCGTTGATGGGGTCAGGCAGCCTCAGCCGCCGGACGGGACACAGCCCGCACCGCACGGCCAGCCGGCCGGGCGAGGATCGGGCGCAGTTCGTCGATGACCTCCGGGCCCGGGGCCGGCGCCTGCGCCACGCGCTCGTGGATCTGCGCGATGACCGCGTCGCCGAGGAGGGCGCGGCGCTGCTCGCGGGTCATGCCGCGGCTCCGACGGGGACGCGCTTCATGAGACGGCGCAGGTCAACGTCATATGCCTCGGCGATTCGCATCGCTGAGTTCAAGTCAGGTTGTGCTGTACCGCTGAGGATCCGGTACACGGACGACTCGGAGATTCCGGTACGGCGGCTGATCGCGTAGCCGCTGCTGTCGCCGTGGTTCTTCGCGATGTAGCGCAGCTTGGCGGTGTTGAGGCGGAACACGTATTCACTCCCTTCGGTGCAGGGGTCGGCGCTGGTAGCAGGGCGTTCCTTGCTCACGAGGGAGACTCAACCACACTTCGCCCTCCCTATCAAGGGAGCTTGCTTGTGAGGGAGGGGTGAATGTTGGAATCGCACGCGCGTTCGAGAGGGTGGGTGAGGTGCATCGATGCAGGCAGATGGCCAAATGGCCATCCTTGCGAGCGAGGGAATTTCTAGCTACTCCCTACATAGGGAGGTAGAGTCGTTGCACATGACGGACGCCCCCCAGTCGGCACGCGCCCAGCGCTTCCGCGACATCGTCGTGCCCGCCGCCCAACGCGCCGGCTACACAGGCCACGGCGCCAAGGCCCGCTTCGCACGCGACACCGGCATGCCAGACAGCAGCGTCACCCGCCTCTGGCAAGGAAAAGCCGTACCGGACGCCCGGTTTTACGCCGCCATCGCCGACGCCACCGGCCTGGACCTGGGCACCCTCCTCGTTGAAAGCGGAACACTTTCACACGAAGCACTCCGATCACTGTCCGAAACCGATCGATCGCAGGTACGCTCTCCCCTCACCGTGGAAGAAGCGGCCGACCGACTCGGCATCAAGGACGACGTAGGACGCCAGATGTTCTACGCCACCTACGAGCGACTCAAGCGCCTGGAGGAAGGCCACGACACCGCCGCCGATCGCCGCGACCACGGAGGGACGGCAGCACAGATGTGACGCGGGGGGAATCGCATGGGGCTTACGAGCGGCGCACGCACCACCATCACCATCGCAGCAGCAGCCATGCTCAGCGGACTGGGCACCCTCGTCTACAGCATCATCCGAGACGACCTGGCCCCCGCCATCGCAGGCGCCAGCCTCCTCACCGTCGCCTTCCTCGCCATCGCCCTCACCCTCATACACCGGTGGACCGTCGACACCACCGACGAACGCCGCGCGCTCGCCGCCGCCCAACGCCAGGCCGGCGACGAACGCACCCGCTACATCGCCGCCCAGGCCGCCCTCGAGAACGAGGCATCCCGCCTCAACCGCGACATGATCGCCGAACGCCGCGCCCTCGCCGCCCGCCTGACGGCCGAACGCGAAGCGCTCCAGGCCGAGTTCGAGGAGCGGCGCGCCGCCCTCATCAGCGAGACGATGGAAGCCACCGTCCTCATGATGCAGAGCGGCAAACTCGCCGCCGAGACACCCGCCACCGGCACCCTCATACCCTTCCCGGAGAAGCTCCCCCACCAGGCCGCGCGGGCCCGCGAACATGGCGTAGTTGGGCCCTGAACCCAGCCTCCCCAGCGAACACCAGCGTGACCCGGCCCGGCTCGACCGACCGCACCCCACGCGCCCGAGCCCGATGCAACCGCACGTTCACACAGGTCCGCACGACCGCACGCCGCTGCTCCACCGACAGCGCCTCCCACCGCTCCTCCACATCCCCCGCACCCACCAGACCCTGCACCACCGGCGGCGCGTGCACCACCTCCGTCGCCGCCCTTGCCTTGACGATCTGCGGCACGAGCGCAGCCTCCAGCGCCACGAGCGACGCCACCGACAGCAGCGGCTCACCCGTCCGCTCGTCCACCGTCGCCGCCTGCCCCCGCGCCTCCTCCAGCTGCCGCTCCAGCACGGCCAGCCGGGCCCGCGCCTGCGCCGCCCTCGCCTGCTGCTCGTCCGTCCGGAACGCATCCGCGGCCCGCGTCGCCAGCCACTCCAGCAGCGCCTCCTCCACGTAGCCGTCCAGCAGCTCCACCCGCATCATCGTGTGGTAGCCCTCCGAGCACTGATACGCCCGCCGGCCACGCGTCTTCACCACCCGCAGATGCGGATCCGTGCCGCACTCCCCACACCGGGCGATGCCCGACAGCAGGTACTTCACCGTCCAATCCTTCGTCGTCCGCCGCGCCGGGTCCCGCACGATCTGCTGCACCTGGTCGAACAGGGCCGGCGGCACGATCGCCGGCCACTCCGCCTTGCGCAGCACCTCCCCGCGGAACACTCTCTGCCCGGCGTAGCCCGGGTTCCTGAGCATCGTCGGCAGGTGGTACAGCTGCCACTCCACCCCGGGCAGCCGCTCCCCCCGCGCGCGGAGGTCCTGGACGATCGAGTACTCCGTCTCACCGGCGGCGATGCGTTCGAAGATCTCGCGGACGATGGGCCCGCGGTCGGGGTGTTCGTACTGCTCGATGAGGTCGCCGGTCTCGGGGTCGTAGCGGCGGGCGTAGCCGTAGAGGATCCGGCCGTGCGGGGTGCCCTTCTTCGCGGTCGCCCTCGTGGTGCGGAGGTTGCGGTCGCGGATGCCTTCAGCCTCGTCTTCGGCGGCGATGGCGTCCTGCGCGGTCGCCTTCCGGTCCTCCCGCTTGCTGAGGTCGTAGACCTGCCCGTTGTAGCAGAGCAGGACACCGGCGCCCATGCACGCGTTGCGGAGCCGCACGTATGCCTCGATGTCCCGGTAGTAGCGGGACGCTTCGAAGGCCACGACGATCCTGCCGCGCCCGGCTTCGATCGCGTCGATCAGCGCCTCGAAGTCGCGGCGGGCCCGCCGCGCGTGGCGGGACGCGGAGCGGTCGACGTCCTGGTCGAAGACCTCGGCGACGGGCCAGCCGTGCTGCTCGCAGAGGTCCCGGCCAGAGGCGATCTGGTCGGCGACGGAGCGGCCCTTCTTCTTCGGGTCGCGGGAGGCGCGGCCGTAGAGGAGGGCGGTGAACTCCACGCCGGGGTGGACGAGATGGAGGTATTCGGGCGCGATGGGCATGCCCCGCAGCGTAGCAACGCACCCCCCTACACGACATTGTCCGGCGCCAACTTCACGATCCTCCTGGCCCTGTTCCTGGGCCCTCCCGGCCTGGCGCAACAGGCCGAGCGGCGCGGACTCGCCCCCCGGCTCGGCCTCACCCTGCGGGGGACGGCGGTGCTCGGCGCCGCGCTCTCCCTCGCCTTCGTGACCGTGTGCCGCCCCGACCCGAGCGTGCTGCGAGCCGCCGCCTGCGGCTCGGTCGCCCTCCTCGCGCTCGCCACCGGCCGCCGCAGATCCCTGATCCCGGCCCTGGCCGCGGCGGTCCTGCTGCTCGTCCTCCACGACCCGTGGCTGTCGCGCAGTTACGGCTTCCTGCTCTCCGTCCTGGCCACCGGAGCGCTGCTCACCCTGGCCCCTCGCTGGAGCGCCGGACTGCGGCGGCGCGGTGTCCCGCCCCGGCTCGCGGAGGCGCTGGCCGCCGCCGGTGCCGCGCAGGCCGTGTGCGCGCCCGTGGTGGCCGTGCTGTCGGCCCGGGTGAGCCTGGTCGCGGTGCCGTGCAACCTCCTCGCCGAGGCCGGGCTCGCCCCGGCCACCGTGCTGGGCTTCCTGGCCCTGGCCGCCGCCCCGGTGGCCATGCCGGTGGCCAAGGCGGCGGCCTGGTGCGCCGGTTGGCCCGCCGAGTGGATCGCGGGCATCGCCCGCACCGGAGCCGCACTGCCCGGCGCGGGCGTGGACTGGCCGGGCAGTTGGGCCGGGGCAGCCCTGCTGGGCCTCGCCACCCTGGCCGTGCTCTTCGTCGGCCGCCGTCTGCTGGGCCACCCGTGGTGGTGCGCGTTCTGCGCGCTGCTCCTGGTCCTGGTCGTGGTGAGGCCGCCCCCGCTGACCCGGGTGATCACCGGCTGGCCGCCACCGGGCTGGCGGATGGTCATGTGCGACGTCGGCCAGGGGGACGCGCTGGTCCTGGCGGCGGGCGAGGACACCGGCGTCGTCGTGGACGCCGGACCCGACCCTGTCCGGGTGGACCGCTGCCTTCGCTCCCTGGGCGTCACCGAGGTGCCGCTCGTCGTCCTCACCCACTTCCACGCCGACCACGTGGCCGGCCTGCCCGGAGTGCTCCGCGGGCGCTCGGTCGGCGCCATCCAGACCACGGGGCTGGAGGAACCCGCCGGGCAGGCCGCCTTCGTCCGCCGGACCGCAGCCGCCGCCCGCATCCCGGTCACCCGGGCCGCCACCGGGGAACGGCGACGCACCGGCGGACTCTCCTGGGAGGTGGTGTGGCCCCCGCCGGCCGCTCCCGCGGCCCCACCCGGACAGCCGTTCCAGCCACCGCCCCCGGCACCGGTGCCCGAGGGCCCGAACGACGCGAGCGTCGCCCTCCTCGTCCGCACCGGAGGCCTGCGCCTGCTCCTGCTCGGCGACCTGGAACCCCCGGCCCAGCGGGCCCTGGCGCGGTCACCGGCAGCCGGCTCCCTGAGCGGCGTCGACGTCCTGAAGGTCGCCCACCACGGCTCGGCCCACCAGGACCCGGCCCTGCTGCGCCGGGTGGCACCGAGGCTGGCGCTGATCAGCGCGGGCGAGGACAACCCCTACGGGCACCCCGCCCCGAGCACGGTGACCGCCCTGCGCGCGGGCGGCGCGGAGGTGCTGAGCACGGACCGGGAGGGGGACCTGGCGGTGGTGGGCGCGGGGGAGGAGCTGCGGGTGGCGGGGAACTGACGAGCGGGCGGGGCCGGTTCGGTCGGCCAGGACGGCGCATCGTGAGCGTCCATCGCCCCACCAGTGCCCTTCTCAAGGGACCAGCGCTTCCGGGGCGGTGTCCTCCGAGACCCTCCCAAGAGGCCCAGGACACCCCCAACCGCGCATCGGTCCGGGCTCGATGCATGCTCGTGTGCAGGCGCGTCGGAGACCTGCCCCGCAGTGGTCCGGCATTCAGCCCGGAAGGCCCACAGGAAACGGCCTTGCCCCTAGTCTTGCAGTGACGAAGCTGCGAGGAGGAACAAGGCCGTGATGCCTCGAGACGCTACCCCCGATCCATACGCCGACTCCCTGCGATTCGGTCAGCGAGTACAGATCCTGCGTGAGCGCCGCGGCATGACGCAGACTCAGCTGGCTGACCTGGTAGGCGTGTCACCGCACACCCTGCGAAAGATCGAGAACGGCCAGCAGAAGACCCCCAGCCTTGACATGGTGATGCGCATCGCCGAAGCGCTGAGGGTGCGCGACCTTGCGGATCTGACCGGCCGGCCGGAGACCCACGTCGATCTGTTCATCGGCCCAGGGCACCCCCGCTTGGCTGCCGTAAGGGCCGCCGTCGACAGCTTCCCGCTCACCAGCAGCGCGGAGCCGCCTCCTGTCGCGCACCTCGAGGCACGGCTGCACGCAGCCTGGCGGGAGCGGCACGCGTCCAAGAACCACCGCGAAGCGATCGGTCGGCTGCTGCCGGACCTGATCCGGGACGCGCAGGCCCTTGTGCGCCACGCCGACACCGGCACGGAGCGCCGCCGCGCCCAGGCTGTCCTCGCGGAGGTCTACAGCCTGAGCCAGTTCTTCGTCGCCTACCAGCCGGACAGCTCCCTGCTGTGGCGGGTGGCGGAACGCGGCATGGTTGCTGCCCAGGAGAGCGGGGACCCGCACGCCATCGGTGTCGCCTCGTGGCTGCTCGCGCAAGCTCACAGGGACAGCGGGCCACGCCACTTCGAAGCAGCCGACGCGGTGAACCGGGAGGCGGTGTCCTACTTGAAGCCGCTGCTTGCGGACGCCGCCGACGATGTCCTCGCCATCGCGGGCGCTCTCGAGTTCGAGCTCGGATACACCGCGGCCCGCCGCCGCGAGACCGGCACGGCGTGGAGGCACTGGGACAAGGCCAACGACATGGCCAAGCGCCTGCCTGCCGACTACTACCATCCCGCCACCAGCTTCAGCAGGGCCATCATGGGCGCGCACGCCGTCACCGTGGCGGTGGAGCTCCACCAGGGCGGCGAGTCCGTGCGGCAAGCCGCGCGCGCGGACCAGAACGTCATCAAGTCCCGGCCGCGCCGCGCTCGCCACCGCATCGAAGAGGCCCGCGGCTATCAACTGGACAACCAGCCAGAGACCGCCGTCGCGTCGCTGGAGAAGGCTGCCGAGGCCGCGCCGGACACGATCCGCTACAACGGCTACGCCCGGGCGATCCTGCTCGAAGAGGTCGAGTCGACCCAGGCGGCTCGTCGGCGTCGTGCCGCTGAACTGGCCTCGCGCATCGGCATCCTTGCTGCCTGAGCGTAGCGACCGGATTACGGTCGGCGGTTGGGTGTTGGTGCTCCTACGTTCATAAGTGTCCGTCCCCGACGAGGTGGTGAGACCTCGCCGGGGGTGCCAACGCTGCAAGGAGCGCCGACACCATGAACCGTACAGCCCTGACGAAAATGGGCGTCAGGATGACCATCCAGGTCCTGCGCGTGGACCGGCACGGCCGGGTCCTCGAGGACCGCGGCACCGTCGTATCCGCGGGCACCGGCGAGACGGCGCCGCCGGCCAACTGCGCCTGGCCGCCGTGCAGGTGCCCCCGCCACCGCCAGGCGGTGACCTCGTGACCGCCACCCAGCCGCAGACCCCCGACTGCCCTATCACCGGCATCGGCTCGATGCGCAGCAACGCCGCCTGGTTCCTGGACCAGGTCACCCTGCCCCGGCACGGCCTGGTGGCCCTGTTCGCCCAGGACTTCACGCGCAACCTCAACGACCTCATGCCGTGCGTCGAACAGCTCGCCGCGCTGCGCGGCGCCGACGACGTGCCCGCGCAGGTGGCGCTCGTCGGCGTCGGTGAGGCCCGCCGGCGTCTGACCGAGCCGGAGGCCGCCGGCCTCAGCGGGGAAGTGGCCCGCGTGAGACGGCTCGCCCGCTCGGTGCGCTGCCTGTGCGACCACTACGACGCGCTGACCGCGGTCCGCACCTGCGTGGCCTGCGACCGGTCGATCGAGAACGGCGACGACACCGTGCCGTACGACCAGATCTCGCCCACCGCCGGTGGCGGCCGGTCCGCCCTCATCCACGCCGGATGCGCCAAGAGGGCGCGCTTCAGCCGCTGACCGCGGCCCTTCCCCCGCCCCTGGTGTGACGGGGCCCCACGGCGACCGCAGGGTCAGGGTCGCATCCCTCGAACGTCTCTCCCGTCGTGGTCCTCAAGCTGCGACGGGAGGGTCTCGCCCGTCCCGTCGGAAAGTACGCAAGCCTCCGGCGGGGTGGGTTCCGAAGATCCCCGCCAGGACCCCTAACCCTGGCAAACCCGGCCCTGAGGGCGGGTTCATTCCCAGTGCAGGAGAGAGGAAGAACCGTGTTCGTGCACTCTGATCGCTTCCCGGTCTCGTCGCCGCTTCCGTCCGGCGTGCCCACCGTCGCCCCGTGGGGTGTCAGCCGTATGGCTCCCTACCCGACGATGGCGCCTGGCTACGCGCGCGCCGAGCTCGACCCGACCTCCCAGACCGCCCGGTTCTACGACGAGACCGGCCAGGCCATGGAGATGGGGAGGCACAACACCAGCACCGGCACCAGTCCGTCCACGGGGACCAGCCCGGACGGCAACGGCTCCACGCAGGACAGCGACACGGGGAGCGACAGCGACCAATGAATGAGCCGCGTCCGGTGCTGGTCGTCACCAGCCTGTACGACCCCACCGCCGACGTGGTGATCAGCGAGCTGCACGACCGGGGCATCCCGGTCGTGCGGCTCGACTCCGGGGACTTCCCCGCATCACTGTCGATGGAGGCAGAGATCACATCGAGCGGCTTGCAGGGGCGCCTTCGCACTCCGTCCCGCACGGCCGACCTGGCGAACGTGCGGGCGCTGTACTACCGGCGCCCGTCCGGCTTCGCCTTCCCCCATCTGGGCGCTCAGGACGCCCAGTTCGCCGTCACCCAGGCCCGGTACGGGCTCGGAGGCGTACTCGCCTCGCTGCCCGGCTGCCTGTACGTGAATCATCCACACCGGGTGGGAGACGCGGAGTTCAAGCCCTCCGGCCTGGCGGCCGCGGCGGCGGCCGGCCTCCTGGTCCCGCCCACCCTCATCACGTCCAGTCCGGACGCCGCCAGGGCCTTCATCAAGCGGCACGGCCCGGTCATCTACAAGCCCCTGCACAATCCGGTGTACCTGGTCGACGGCGTCTCCAACGTGGTGAAGATCGCCGAGGTCGCCGCCGACGGCATCGACGACAGCGTGGCCGGGACGGCGCACCTGTTCCAGCAGCGGGTCGACAAGGCCGCGGACGTGCGGGTCACCGTCATCGGCGACGAGGTCTTCGCCGTCCGCATCGACTCGGACCTGCTGGACTGGCGCACCGACTACAGCTGCCTGCGCTACAGCGTCACCACACCCCCGCGCGGTATCACCGAGGCCGTGCACGCATACCTGTCCCACTTCCATCTCGTCTTCGGCGCTTTCGACTTCGCCGTCGACCGCCAGGGCCGATGGTGGTTCCTGGAGTGCAACCCAGCCGGCCAGTGGTACTGGCTGGAGACCGAGACCGGCCTGCCGATGCTCGCGGCCATGGCCGACCTGCTGGAGAGGACGATCCGCTGATGACCGCCATGAAGTCCGCCGCCCTGCGCCGGGCGCTGGCCGACCGGCTCGCCGCGGGCGGTTCCCTGCGTACCGAGCCGTGGCGGCAGGCCGTCGAAGCCGTGCCCCGGCACGAGGTCCTGCGCGGCGGCTTCTTCGACCGCTCCGGGGATGCCTGGCGGTCGGTGCCGGCCGGCACCGACGGCTGGCTGGAGCGCTGCTACGCGGACGAGTCGCTGGTCACCCAGATCGCGGGCACCGTCGTGCCCGGTGACATCCGCGGTGAGATCCTGCGCGAGCCCACCTCGTCCAGCACGCTGCCGAGCCTGGTCGTGCGGATGCTGGAGGACCTCCGGGTGGAGGACGGCGACCGGGTGCTGGAGATCGGCACCGGCACGGGCTACTCCACCGGGCTGCTGTGCCACCGGCTCGGAGACGAGCTGGTGACGTCGGTGGACGTGGATGCCGAGGTGTCCCGCCGTGCCGGTGACGGCCTGGCCGCGTGCGGCTACTTCCCGGAGCTGGTCGTCGGTGACGGCCTGGCCGGGCACAGGGACGGCGCCCCGTACGACCGGCTGGTGGCGACCTGCGGGGTACGGGAGCTGCCGCACACGTGGGTCGAGCAGACCAGGCCGGGCGGCACCGTTCTGGCCACCGTGGGCGGCTGGATGCATGCCTCGGAACTGGCCCGGCTGACCGTCGACGACGAGGGGGTGGCCCGCGGCCGGTTCCTCGGAGGGCAGGTCTCGTTCATGCTCGCCCGGCCGCAGCTGCCGCCGCCGCTCGGCATGCTCCCCGACCTGGAGTCCGGGGAGGAGCGGCCGGCCCGGCTCGGTGCCGATGCCCTGGACGACTGGGACGCCCGCTTCGTGGCCCAGCTGGCGGCCCCGCGTGCACAGCGCCTCAGCCTGACACCGGCCGGCACGACGCGGCACGTCCTCGTCGACGTGGAGGCCGGCGCCTGGGCGGCCCTCACCCAGGACGGTGGCCAGTGGACCGTCCGTCAGGGCGGCCCCGGGCGGCTGTGGGACGAGGTGGAGGACCACCTGCTGCGCTGGCGGGCGGACGGCTCCCCGGACCTGGGCCGCTTCGAGATCGTCGTCACTCCCGAGGGGCAGAGCATCACCTGGCCGAAGGTCTGACGGCCCTGACCCGCCCCGCTTCGGCCCCGCTCCGGCCCCGCTCCCCGGCACCCCTGCTGGTCGTCTCGTCGGGCGTCCCGGCCCCGGGGGAGGCGGGAGGGGGCCGTCTCGTGCGAAGGGGCCTGTGGGGTGCGCCACACGCCGTAAACTGCCGGGTGCGACGGCCCGGATGCGGAATCGGGTCGTCGGTGCTTCCGGGGGAGGGGTAGTGGAGCGGTGGGGACCACTGGTGCCGGCGGTGGCGGGCATCTGGCCGAAGGTGCCGGAACGGGTCGCCGACGAGGAGCTGAGCGACCTCGAGGACGACGTGCTCGACGGCTTACGGGCGTATGAACAGGCGTGCCGCGACGACGGGGGGACGCCGGAGGACTTCGACGCGGTCGAGGCCGCGGCGCGGCGCGTGGAGAGCGCCCTGCGGGCCCGTCCGCCGCTGGGGGCCTGGCTGAACGAGGAGTTCGACCGGCTCGCCGACGGGCGGGAACGCTTCGGGCCCGCGGCGGCACCCGCGTACTGGACCGAGTTCCGGCGCGCGCTGCTGGTGCCCGTCATGTACGCCACCGACCGCGCCCGGGAGGACGCCCCGAAGCGGGACGGGATCCGCTACGGAGCGCGGCGCGGGGAACTGTCGCAGGGCAGGGCCACGGTGAGCGTGCCGGACGACCGGCCCGTCGGCGCGGTGACCAAACCCCGCTGGTGGCGCCTGCAGTTCCGGCCGGACCCGGAGCGCGATCTGGTCGTCGGCCCGCCCGAGCCGCTGGACGCGGACACCTTCGCCGCGCAGGTGCGCGAGCAGCTCGACCAGGGCACGGACCGGGAGGCGCTGGTCTTCGTGCACGGCTACAACGTCGGATTCCCCGCCGCCGTGCGGCAGGCCGCGCAGATCGCCTACGACCTCAACTTCACCGGTGTGGTCGCGCTCTACAGCTGGGCGTCGAAGGGTGCCGTTCACGACTACGTGGCGGACGGGGCGGCCGCGGCCCGGGCCGTGCCCCACTTCCAGGATTTCCTGCGGGCGCTGCTCACCCGCACGGGCGTGCGCCGGACGCACGTCGTCGCGCACAGCATGGGCAACCGGGTGCTCACCGCGGGACTCGCCGGCCTGGACACCACCGCCCTGCCGGCGGGCTCCGGGCGGCTGGGACACGTCGTGTTCGCCGCTCCCGACGTCGACAGTGACGTGTTCCGGCAACGGCTGCCCGCCGCGTCGAGCCAGGCCGAGACCTGCACCCTGTACGTCTCCGACCGGGACCGGGCGCTCGCCGCGGCCCGCGGGCTGGCGGACTTCCCCCGCGCCGGGCAGGCCGGCCGGTCGGTGATCGTCGCGCCGGGGCTGGACACCGTCGACGTCACCGCGCTCGGCGCCGACCTCCTCGGCCACTCCTACGTGGGCCACCACACGTCGGTGCTCGCCGACCTCCACGGGCTGATCCGGCACGGGCACCGGCCCGCTCAGCGCTACGGACTCACCCGGGTCCCGCACACGGCCGGCGACCACTGGGCGTTCCAGCCGCAGAAGTGATCCTTCCCGGCGGACACCGCCCACGAGCGACAACGAGTGAAGAGACCATGACCCACTTCGTGGACCACGTGCCCTTCGACTGGACCGCGCCCGGTGCGCTGGAACTGCGCGACCTGCTGGCCGCGGTGTACGACCGGCCGGGCCGGGCCGAACAACTCGCCAAGGCGGCCGGGGTGCACACCGGGTACGTCGACTGGGAACGCCCCGTCATGACGGTCTGGTTCGACCTCATCGAGGTGGCGAGCAACCAGAAGCGACTGCGGCCCCTGCTGGAGGCCGTCGTCGCCGGCCCGGACCGCGCCGCCGGCGACCGCGTCCGGGAACTGCTCGACGCGCGTCCGGTCCTCGCGGCCACCGGGAGCCGGGACGGGCCGGACGACTTCGCGCACTTCACGGACCCCGACGCCCAGGAGCGGCAGATCTTCCGGTCCAGCACCTTGCAGGACGTGGACTTCCTGCGCAGGGGGACGCGCATGGCCACCGCGGTGTGCCGCCTGCTCGTCACGTCGGCCGACGGGTCCCCGTACCACGGCACCGGGTTCCGGATCACCGACGACCTGCTGCTGACCAACCACCACGTGCTGTTCGACGCCGAGGGACGGGCACCGTCCGCAGTGGAGGCGTGGTTCGGGTACGAGGCCGACCTCGACGGGCGGGTCCGGGAGCACCGGGTGGTGCCCTGCGACCCGGCGTCCGCCGTGGGCGAGGCGGGACCCGACTGGGCGGTGGTGCGGGCCGCCGAGGGACTGCCGGAGGACGCCGTCCGGGTGTCCCTGACGGACCGTGCCGAAGTGGCGGTCGACGACCGGGTGTACATCATCCAGCACCCGAACGGTGCCGTGAAGAAGCTCGCCGCCCGGCACAACGTGGTGCGGTACGTGGACGACACGGTGATCCAGTACTGGACCGACACGGAGAAGGGCTCGTCCGGCTCGCCGGTCTTCGACGACCATTGGCGGCCGGTCGCGCTGCACCGCCGGTGGCGGCGGATCGGCGGGGCGGACCAGCCCGCCGAGTTCCGCAACGAGGGGATCCGGATCGAGCGGGTCGTCGAAGGGCTCGTCCGGAAGGCGCTGGTGTGAGCCGATGACCGCGTTGCTCGACGAAGGCGCGTTCCACCTCGACGACAAACGCGCCAAGGAACTCCTCAAGGCACTCACCGCCGTGTACCCGGAGAGGCGGACCGCCCGTGAGCTGATCGTCGGCGCGGGGCTGAGGGCGGCCGACATCCACTGGGACACCTGCATGGCGGACGTGTGGCCGGAGGCGTTGGAGAAGGCCGCCGCCGGGGGCCACCTGCGCACCCTGGTGGCGCGGGCCGCGTCGGACGTCAACACCGCCGCGTACCCGGTCTTCGAGTACCTGCTGACCGAGGAGCCCTCGGCGCCGGAGGCGGAGCCCAGCGCGGCCCATCTGGTCAGCAACCGGCAGCGTGCCTTCTTCAACCGGGTGTCGTTCCGGAGCACACTGCACCAGATGGTCACCGGCGAGGGGAAACGGGTGCTGGCCGTACAGGGGCCGCGACGCGTCGGCCGGACGCACGGCTGGTACCTGATCGCCCACGTCCTGGGCAGCCACCGGGTCGACTGCCGCCGCATCCGCATGAGCGACTACCTCTCTCCCGCCCGGGTCAAGGACATCGCGGACACCCTTCAAGAACTGTTCGGGTGGCCCCTGACGATCGATCCGCACACCTCGGAGGACAGCCAGGCCCGCCGCCTGGTGCACCTGATCGAGCACCAGATGAACGGGGCCCGGGACGGCTGCGACGCCAAGGACGGGCACTGGCTGGTGATCGACGACTCCGAGTCCGTGCGCTTCACCGAGCCCGCCCTCCGGGCCCTGACGCGGCTGGTGACGGCCGTCGTCGAGGACGAGATGGCCGACCGGCTCCGCATCGTGCTGCTGGCCTACGACGGCTGGCTGCCGTCCGACCTGTACCCCTACGTCTCGCACGAGGAGTTCGGGCCCCTCCTCGGCCGGGACCTGCACGCGTACGTGGCGGCGGTCACCCGAGAGGCCGGCCGCCCGGCGGACGACGAGGAGGTCCTCGGGCTCGCCAACGAACTGAGCAACAGCGCCGGAGGCGGTGACGTCGTCGCCGACGCCCCCCTGCCGGTGCCCGACAGGCTCCAGGTCGCGGCCGCCTCCTGGGCCCGCGAGCAGTACGGCCGGGGGCGGTGAGCCACGTGACGGGCACACCACCCGGGGGCGGGGTTCCGGAGCGGACGGCCGCGGACCGTCACTCGCTGCGGGAACGCACCGTCCTGCTGGGCTCGTTCACCGCCCGCGACCTGGCCGGGCCCCGGGAGGCGGACGCGGCCCTGCAGGACTTCCTCCTGGAGGACTGCCTGCGCATCACGACGTCCCGGGGCCGCCGCTGGTGCCTGGACCGGGACGTCCGGGCCCGCACCCTGGACGAACTGGGCACCCGTGACCGGCTGTTGTCGGCGGCCGTGGCGGCGCCCGACGCCGGGGACCCCGCGCGGGCGTGGAGCGAACGTCTGCTCAGGAGGGCCGCCCCGCCCCTGAGCGCCCAGGGCTACGACGAGCTGTACACCGCACTGACGGTGGTCGGCTGGTTCGAGGACGCCCCGCTGGCCCGCGCGGGCCTGGCCCGGGAGGGGGTCGTCCTGCCCGAGCCCCACGCCGTCGAACGGGCCATGGGGCGTGCGCGTCTGCTGCAGCCCCTGCACGCCCTGGCCGATGCCACCTTCACCGGGCGGCGGGAGGAACTCGCCCGGCTCGACGCCCTGCTCGACGGGCCCGGCGCCCCGCCCGGCGGCACCCGGGACCCGGCCGGCGGGAGGGGCCCGGCCGGCGGGCGGGGCCGGGGCGACCGGGCCGATGATGCGGCGGACGGCCCGAGCGCCGTGCCCGGGCGCGGGACGTCCCGCGGCGCGGCCCGCGGACGGTGGCTGTTCGTGCAAGGGCCCGGCGGGGTCGGCAAGTCGACCCTGCTCGCCCGCTTCGTCCTGGACCGCGAGGCCGGCTCCCGGCGGCCGGCGCACCGGGCTCCCGGCCGCGCCCCCTGCCTCTACCTCACCTTCGACCGGCACGACCTGGTCGCCGTGAGACCGCTCACCCTGGCGGCCGAGGTGGTCCGCCAACTGGGCTTGCTGTACCCGGAGTTCACCCGGGAGTCAGCGGAGCTGGCCGGAGAGCTGGAGGTCACCCTGGCCGCCGACCGCCTCAGCGGGTCGGAGGAGGGCTCCCTCGGCGGCCGCACCGCCCGGCGGCGCGACGAACAGACCCTGGTCGACGCCCTGGCGGCCCTCGTCACCTCGATCACCGGCGACACCGGGGCGCGGTGGCTGCTCGCCCTGGACGCCGTCGAGCACGTCCAGCGCAGCGGGCCGGTCGCCGTGCGGCGGCTGCTGGACTTCCTGCACCTGCTGCACCGGGCCCACCCGGGCCTCCGGGTGCTGGCCGCGGGCCGGGCGCCCTTCGCGAACGACGCGTTCGAGGAACTGCCGCTGACGGGGTTCGACCCCGGGACCGCCCGTGCCTTCCTGCACCAACGGCTGACGGACGGCGCCGACGCCACGGACGGCGACGGACCCGTACTCGACCTCGACGAGGTCCTGGACATCGTCGGCACCAGCCCGCTCAACCTGAAACTGGCCGCCGCCCTGATCCGGCGGGACGGTGCCGGCACCCTGACCGAGGGACAGCTGCGCGCGGAACTCCTGTCCGAGGTGGGTGCCGAGACCCTGCAGGGAGTCCTCTACCGGCGCATCCTCGACCACCTGGAGGACCCGGACCTGCGCCGCCTCGCCAGCCCCGGCCTCGCCGTCCGCGTCCTCAGTCCGGAGATCATCCGTGACGTGCTGGCCGAGCCGTGCGGTCTGGGACGGGTGGACGACGAGCGGGCCCGACGGCTGTTCGAGGCCTTCGTGGCCGAAGCCACCCTGGTGCAGGAGGTGCCCGACCGGGACGCCGCGGTGCACCGCAGCGACGTCCGCCGGATCATGCTGCCCATGATCCGCGTCGAGCACCGCCGGACCATGGACCGGATCCACCGCCGGGCCGTGCGCCACTACGAGCGGCTCGGCAGGCGGGACGCCCCCGGACGGCTCCGGGCGGAGATCAGGGTGGAGGAGCTGTACCACCGGCTGGCGCTGGCCCAGGCGACGCGCACCCTGGACGAGCGGTGGACCGACGAGGCGGGGCCCGCGCTGGAGAGCGCGATGGACGAGTTGCCGCCGCGCGCCCAGAGCTACCTCATGGAACGCCTCGGCACCACGGCGACGGCCCTGCTGCGGGCCGAGGCGGACGACGACACCTGGCGCCGCCAGGCGGCACGCGTGGGTCTGGAACTGCTGGCGGCGGACGACCCCGACGGGGTGGTCCGCGTGCTCGGCGAACGCCGGCACCTGGTGGCAGGCGACCTGGACCTGACACTGCTCGGAATGCGGGCCCGCATGGCCCAGCGCCGCCCCGCGGACGCCTACTTCATGCTCGACGGGGCCCGGACGCTGGCGCGGCGGGCACCCGACCCCGACGTCTTCGTCGACGTGGCCCTGCTCGGAGCGCGGGCCTGCGAGGACCTGGGCCGCTTCGACGACGCCTTGCATCTGCTGGCCCAGGCCCGCCGCGTCATCGACCGGCCGGGCGGGGAGATCCGGCTGCTGTCGGTGGCCGCCGCGCAGCTGCGGGCCCACCGGCGTGCGGGAACCTCCGACAGCCCGGAGGCGATCCGCCTGCGGGAGGACACCCTGGCGCGCGTCGACGCGCTGACCCTGCGGGCCCATCGGCGTCACCCCCTGCTGATCCGCGAACTGGCCGCCGAGATCGGCGACGCGATGCCGCGCCTGGTGACCGACACGGCGAGGTCCCTGGGCGTCGGCGGGAGCGAGGGCACCGACGACGCCCGGCTCGGTTCGCTCACCGGGGAGGTCGTCGCCACCCCGCGCCCCGAGCCGGTGCGGCCGGGGGACGGCGCCCCGGGGAGGGCGGTGCCCAGGAGAGCGGCGGAGACCGACCCGTCGGCGGGGCCGTTCGAGGCGGTGGCCGGCAGCGGGGGCAGTGTGAGCAGCGTGGGGCGGGGGGCCGCCATCGGCGACTATGTGGCCACCTCCGGCGACAGCGTCGCTCGGTGGCACCGGACCCTCATCGACTCCTACCGGCACGAGGTGGACCGCCCCTACAGCGGGGACGCGGTGATCGTCCTGCCGGGCATCGGGGGGAGCACCCTGGTGGAGGCCGACGGAGACGGCAGGACCGTCTGGCCGGGGGCCGGCTTCCTGCTCTTGCTCGCCTCGACCACCCTGCCCCAGCTCACGGGGGGTCTGCCGAGCACCGGCCGCCGCGCCCCCGCGCGCTCCGCCCTCACGGTGACGCGGGCGGAGCGCGAGGGGCGCACCCGGCGCCTGAGGGCCCAGGGGCTGCTCCCGGAACTCGCGTGGCTGCCGCTGGTGGGCGGCCAGGCTCCGTACCACGGCCTCGTCGAGGGCATCCGCTCCGTGGTGCTGCACGACGACGCGGTGCTGGAACACCCCTACGACTGGCGGCTGTCGGTGGCGGACACCGCGCGCCACTTCACCGAGGCCGCGCTGCGGCACCTGGCGCGGTGGAAGGCCCACCCGGCCCGGCGGGCGTCCGCGGTCCGGTCGCCCACCGACCGGCCGAAGCTGGTGCTGGTCGCGCACTCCATGGGCGGCCTCGTCGTCCAGGCGGCCCTGGCGGCCTCCCCGGAACTGGCGGCGCGGACCCGGGACGTCATCACGGTCGGCACCCCCTTCCACGGCATGCCGGGCGTCCTGCGGCTGCTGGCCGCCCCGGGCCGGCGGCGGACGCTGCGCAACCCCCTCGGCCCGGCCGCGCGCACCATGCCCGGCCTGTACGACCTGCTGCCCGGCACCCGGTGCGTGCGGACACCCGACGGAGGGCTGCGCCGGCTCACGCCCGCCGATGTCGCCGCGGTCGGCGGGGACGCGGAGCTCGCCGAGGCGGCGGAGGAGGCGCGCAGCCGGAGGTCCCTGGCCACGTGGCGGGTGCACGCCGTCGCCGGCACGGAGCAGGCCACCCCGCAGAGCATGGCCTTCCAGGACGGCACGGTGCAGTTCTTCACCGACGTGCCACGTCTGCGCGACGACGGGACGCCGCTGCGCGACGGACAGGGGCAGCCGGTGCTGGTGGACGAGGGCGGTGACGGCGTGGTGCCGACGCGGTCCGCCTGGCCGACCGGCCCGGCCGCGTACCGGCCCGTCGTGGGGCATCACAACTCGCTCGCCACCAGCGCCACGGTGATCAACCTGATCCGGGAGATCCTGACGGACCGGCCGGCATCCGGTGGACCGGACGCCCCGGCCGATGTCGCCTCCCTCGCGCCGTCCTTCGGCATCACCGCGCCGCCCGAGGTCGTCGTGGACCGGGACTGGAGCCTCACCGTCACCGGCGCGCAGACGAGCGCCCTCGCCTGCCGGCTGGTGCACGCCGAGACCGGTGAGGTGGTGGCGCGCATGCATCCGGCCCCCGTGATGGGGCAGCCCGGCACCTCGACGGCGTGGGCCCGCGTGCACACCCCCGGCTTCTACCAGATCGTCGCCCAGGCGGGCGGGCTGTCCGCGAGCGCCCTGGTCGTCGCGGTCGAGTACCCGGCGGACGACTGACCCCGGGACCCTTCGCAGGAGCGGCCGGGGGACGCGGGGTCAGCGGGCGGGGTCCAGACTCATGACGATCACGAACACGACGGTGGCCAGGAGCACGAACAGGACGCCCCCGGCCGTGACGACCTGCCACATCGGCAGCGGGAAGGGGCGGAAGGACGCCGGGGAGTGCTCGGAACGGTCGTCGGGCGGACCGGACACGCTGCCGGCCCCGGCGAGGGCGGCGGCGTCCCCCGCCGGGCCCGCCGAACGCCGGCCGCCCGACGCCTTCAGGACACCCGGGTGGTCCGGGACCCCCGACGGATCGGGGGCACCCGACGGATCGGGGGCGCCCGGCGGTTCCGGGCCGTCCGGCGGTTGCGGGCGGCCCGGTGACCGGGGGACGCCCGCCGCCCCGGCCCTGGCGTGCTCCCCGAGCAGGCCGAGGTCCAGGAAGGGCAGCGTCGAGGCCGGGGCACCGGTACCGGAGCGCCACATCATGCCCGTCCGCACGCTCGTCGCCGGGGTGACCTCGGGCTGCGGTTCCAGATCGGGCTGCCGGTCGGCAGGGGTGTCGAGCAGATCCCTCAGCCTGCGCGCCGTGGAACGGACCTCCTGGCGCCGGTGGTCGAGCAGGACGGGCCAGCGCTCCGACCCGGCCGGGTCACGGAAGTCCGTACGGGACACCAGCAGGTGGTCGGCGCCCGGCTGGTGGAGCCTCTCCCAGAGCGACAGGTCGTGACTGAGCATCACCAGCGAGGCGTGGATGACGTGCGAGGGGAAGCGGTCCCGGTGCAGCGCCATGAGCGCCGCCCGATCGTGGAACGGGACCCGGGTCGGACTGCTCGCCGTGTGCCGCATCGCGGTGGCGCCGTCCGGCCCCCGCTCCGTCTCGCGCGGCAGGCGGAAGTCGGGGTGCCCGTCCTCGCGCGGCCGGGCCGACCAGGCGGGAACGGTCATCGCGTCGTAGTCCACGAACCGCACCTGCGTGTCGGAGGTCACCAGCACGTTGCCGCTCTGCAGATCGCCGTGACTGATCCCGGACCGGTGCATACGGTGGACGGCGCCGGCGAACCGGTGCGCCAGACGCCGCAGTTCGGCACCCGCCTGCTCCGGCCGTTCGTCGAGCAGCGCGTCGATCCAGTCGGTCAGGCGCGCCCCCGTCACCCACTCCATGAGCACCACCGGCCACCACCGCTCCCGCGCCCACAGCCCCTTCTCCAGGTAACGGACCTCCGTCCGCCAGGTGCCCGGGGCGCCCGCCAGACAGGCGGCGATCGCGCGGTACCGGTGATCACGGTCGGGTTCGGCCCGCAGGAAGCACTTCAGCGCCCAGTCCTGCCCGTACAGCGGGTCGTGCAGCCGGTAGACCGCGCCGAAGGACCCGCCGTCCGCGCCGGGCAGGCCGTCCGCGCCGAGCTCGGGCCGGCACCGCTTGAGCAGGGGGTCGTCACCGCACTGGCCGAGCCGGGCCACAGCCGCCTGGTACTCGGCGAGGGTGGGGCGCCCCACCGGCGGCGCGGTCACGGCCGGCACTCCGCTCTGAGCAGCGTCACGTCGTCGTCCTGCAGCGCCCGCCGGTCGCGCTGGGCCTCCACCCAGCCGGCGAACCGGTCCGGGGCGGCGCACAGCTCCTCGGCGGTCTCCCACGGCCGGCCGCCGTCCCCGGCGAGGCGGACCCACCAGCGGGTCAGGGCGTCGGTCGTCAGGTAGAACACGTCTCCCTCCTCCCAGCCGCCCTCCCGGAGCACCGGGCCGGGAGGGGGCACGACACCGCGCACCCTGACCAGCTGCGGCACCCGGGTGAGCCGGCAGACCGAACTCACCAGCCGGCCGGCCCGGACCTGGAACAGGCACGTGTCCCCGACCGCCACCGCCTGCCACACCCCGCTGACCGGTCCGCCGGGGCCGGTGGGGGCGGCGGGCGGGAGCAGGCGGACGCCCAGGAGGGCCGAGGCCGGTCCGTTCGCCGTGCGCTGGGCGGCCAGCCACGGCAGCGAGAGCTGCCGCCTGCTCCCGGCCACGGCCCTGCGGTGGCTGGGCCACCGCAGGGCGGCGAGGGCGACGACGTCCTGGAACGCCTGGCCGTCCCGGAAGGCCCGGCCGGGGGCCGCGCACAGGTCACGCGTCAACTGCCGTGCCCACCAGCCGCTTTCCGCCGAGCCGCTGCTGCCGTCCGCCACGGCCAGGCGGGCCTCGCCCACGCCTCCCGGCGCAGGCACAGCCGTATGGGCCGCGTCCTCGATCCGGTCGGCCGGCAGACGGGACTTGGGCGCCTGCAGCCGGGTGCAGCCCCGGATCACGACGGTGTGCCGACGTTCAGGAAGAGCATCAGGGCCTGCATGCCGGCGTTGAAGACGAAGCCACGTGCTCCCAACTGGACCGGCAGACCGAGGTCCTGGGCGGTCTCCCGCATGTCCGGCGGGAGGACGTCCGACATGGAGAACAGCTTCACGCCCGCCGGGGGCAGCCCGTCGTCCGTGCTCGGGAACGCCACGGGCGTGGCGATGTCCGACGACAGGTGGAGGTTGAACAGCAGGGTGCTGCCGTCCTCGGTCCCGAGGGACCGCAACCGCTGGGCGGCGCCCGCCGGGTCCCCGTCCGTCGACTCGCCGTCCGTGACGTTGAGGACGATGGGGGGAAAGGCGCTGGGGTGCTCGGTCACCCACCCGTCGACGACCTTGTGCGCGTACTCCAGCGCCGCGCACATCGGCGTGGTGCCCGAGGCGGCGGATTCGAGCCAGACGGGCAGGTCGGCGACGTGGTCGGTGGACGTGCCGTTCGGCAGCGTCTCGGTGACCACGTGCCGTTCGGTGCGGAGGCTGCCCTGGGCGAGAGCGCTGGCGGGCACGAGGTCGCGGCCGGAGAGCGGGCCCCCGAGCGCGGGGCCGACCTGGGCGCCGTAGCCGATGACGGCGACGTGGAAGAAGTCCCAGACCTCGTCCACGCCCCGAGCGCACCGCAGGATCAGCTCGCGGAGCAGGGTGTTGACCGCTGTGGCCACCGCCAGCTGCTTCGACTGACTCGTGTGGGGCATGGCCGCCCGCATGGAACTGGACTGGTCGATCAGGAACACGATGCACGCCGGGTTGGCCCGGCTGATCTCTGCCTCGTACACGGTGCTGGCGCCCTTCTGCTCGGACGGTCGATGACGGGTCGGCGGCGCGGCTCAGCCCTGGCGCAGCCAGGTGCTCAGGCGCCCGTCGGCGAAGCCGACGTGCAGGTGGTCCGGGGTGACGGTCACGCTCGTGGGGGCCGCGCCGTCCCGGGTCAGCGGCTCCAGCTCCCGGCCGGTCGCCGCGTCCAGTCGCCGGACGGCGCGGGCGCCGCACACGTGCACCACGCCGTCGAGCACGGCCACGGCCCGCTGCCCGTCGCCGTCCGTGGCGGCGCGCCACCGCGTCGTGCCGTCCCCGGGGGAGAGCGCGGTGACGGTGCCCCCGTGGTCGGTGACCAGGAGCAGGCCGTCGTGGGGGACGGGAGGCGCGGTGACCGGCAGGGCCGAGACCTGCCACTGGCCGCGCGTGGTCGCCTCGGTATTCAGCCGGCGGACCGTACCGGTCGCGTCCCCGATGTACGCGCCGTCGGTGAGAAGGGCCGCCGCGCATCCCGCCGCGTCGAAGGCGGGGTGAGGGCCGCGGACCTCGGCCCGGGAGGGATCCACCGCCGTCAGGCCGCCGCGCTCGGTGGGGACCCACAGGCGGATCCCGTCGGTGGCCAGGGGGGAGACCACGGGTTCGTCCCACCGGGGCAGCAGCCGTCCGGCGCCCTCCGAGGACGCCAGGGGCCGGAACTCGAACAGGCCGCCGGTGGTGCCCGTCCACAGCCGGCCGTCCAGGACGACCGGCGTGTGGAGGCCGGGATCCCCGTGGAGCTCCAGGCGGACGACGCCGTGCGGGTCGCTCAGGTCGTGTCCGCTCAGCGCGCCCTCCCGCAGGGCCCACCACATCCGGCCGTCCCAGCGGACCGGCGCCGATTCGGCCGTTCCGTGCAGGACGATGTCGAACTCACGGCTGCCGGTGGCGGTGTCGATCGCGTGGGCCTCGCTCCCGCACGTCAGCAGCAGGAGGCTGCCGAGGGACAGGGGCGGCGCCAGCAGGGGGCCGTCCGTCTCGACGGTCCAGACGGGCTCCGGTGTCCGCCCGGCAGCGCCGGTGGCGTGGTGCGCCGGGGCCGGCGTCCTGTCCACGGCGGTGCCCGGGGGACCCGGGGCCGCCGACGGGGCCGGGTGCCCGGGTGACGACGCGTCCCGGACGGTGGCCGGGCCCCGGGACCCGGCCGTGGCGGCGGTGTGCCCGGCGGCGTGTCCGGTGGCCGTCGCGTCGCGGAACGTCCCGCCCGGGAGGGTGCTGGCCGCGGAGACCACGGGGGCCCGCCGCCCGCCGGGAGGGGCGGCGGAGGGGCCGGGGGCGGGGAGCACCCGGAGCGCGGGCGGCTGAGCGGGGACGCCGTGGCCGGGGTCCGTGCGCAGCAGGCGCCGCATCTCCTCCTCCCAGACCCTGCGGTACTCCTTGCGGTGGTGGTTGCCCCACAGGGGGGAGGCGATGATCCGTTCCAGGCGCCGGGGACCGGGCCGGGACCAGGGGCGGTGCCGGACCGAGCGCAACGCCGTCTTCTTCACCTTGAGCGCCACGTTGCCGTGGTCCACGGCCCAGCGGCCGAGGGCCTCCTCGGCCCGCCGGCGGGTGCTGCGGTGGTGCGTCAGCGCGTCGACGGCGTCCGTGGCGGGACGCAGCGGGGTGCGGGTGCAGGCGAAGACGGCGATCGCGCCCACCGCGTGGACGCTGCCCGCGGTGCGGGCCCGGGAGCCGAACCGGCGGAGTTCCGGCGGCAGCCACGCCGGGTCCGCCCAGAGGAAGGCGTGGTGCGGCTCCGGGTCCGTGGGGGACCGGTCGTGCAGCAACTCGCGCAGCGCCAGCGCCAGATGGACGTCGACCACCACCGGCCCGCGGGAGGTGAGGAAGAGATTGGACGGCTTCAGGCCGGCAAGGGAGAGTTCCGCCTCGTGCAACTGCCGTGCCAGCTGCGCGAGTTGGTACATCATGTGCAGAGTGGCCCCGGCCGGGAGCGGATGCCGCACGTCGGCGAGGGAGACCGCGGGGCCGCTGCCGCCGGGTTCCGTGGTGTCACCCAGCCAGGACGTGGCGACCCAGGCGCGGTCGGCCCCGGGGTCGTATCCGCCGACGGCGTGGACCGTGTGCCGGGCCACGGTGGCGTCCTGAGTCGTGTCGCGGATCCGGGCGAAGCGGCGCAGGACCTCCTCGATCCGCCTCCCGGCCTCCCGCGGCGCGCCCCAGGCGGTGTGCACCTCCTTCACCGCCCGCCGCTGTCCGTCCGGCCCGGTGCCGAGGTAGGTGTGGCCGAGCGTCCCGCTGCCCACCCGGTGCAGGAGGCGGTGCCCTCCGAGTTCGTGCATCTGTGCGCCCTCCCGCGCGGTGGTCGACGTACGTGGTGCGCTCCGGCCGGAACGTCCCGGCGGTGTGCCGTGTCCGGCCGGTTCACCGGGCCCCGCGCGGGGGGAGGGGTACGGCCTGCACCGTGCAGTTCCAGGTCCCGATGTAGGCGTGGTCGTGGGCGATCAGCGGGGGCGCGTGCATGCTCCCCTCGGTGATGCGCTGCCAGCGGACGGTGCCGGTCGAGGCGTCGAGGGCGGTCAGCGTGTCGTCGGTGCCGACGTACAGGGTGCCGTCGTGGTGCACGGGGAGACACGTGAGGCGCTTCGTGCTCGAGGAGCACCACACCGGGTGGCCGGTCGTCGTGGAGTGGGCCCGCACCGTGCCCTGGGCGGTCCCGACGTAGAGCAGGTCACCGCCGGGGACGGGCCCGGTGCGGACGGGTGGACCGTCCACCATGCGCCACTTCTCCCGTCCGGTACGGGCGTCGATGGCGCACAGCACGCCGGTGCGGCCGGCGACGAAGAGGGTCCCCCGGGACTCGGCGGGAGCGCCCACCGGATCCGGGACCTGCGGAAGCCGTGCCGTCTCCGTGCCGTCGTGCAGGGACAGGGCGCGCAGACGTCCCTGCCAGCCGGAGACGAACACGACGTCGTTGGCCACGGTGGGGCGGTGGAAGACCGGTCCCGTGTCCCGGTCGCTGATCCACAGTCGTGTGCCGGTGCGCGCCGAGACGCAGTGGACGGACCCGTCGCGCGCGCTCGCCACCAGGCGGTCACCGGTCACGGCCGGGGCGAAGAGACCGCTGTTCCCGGCGGGGTAGACCCAGCGGGTGGACCCGTCCGCGGTGTCCAGGGCGACCAGCGTGCGGTCCGAGCAGGGAACGTAGAGCAGGCCGTGGTCGGCGGCAGGGGTGTGCTCGATGCGGGCGGCGAGGGCGCGTTGCCACTTCAGGTGTCCGTCGAGGGCGTCCACCAGCGAGACGGATCCGTCGAGGGAGCACAGGGCGATGCCCCGGCCCGTGTCGACGGGGGAGGTGAAGTGGGCGCGCCCGCCGAGCGGGTGGAGCCAGCCGGACGGGGTGCGGCCGGAGCGGGCCGAGGCGGGAAGGAAGGAGCGGACCCGTTCCAGGTGACGCAGGACCGTGTCCCGGGCGCCCTCGGGCAGCCAGGGGGCGCGGCCGTCCGTGCCGTCGGGCGGCGGGACGCGGTGGTCCGCGAGCAGGGTGAGCAGGCCGGGGGCGGTCACGCGGTCGTCGCGATGCGGCCGGGTGCACGCCGACACGATCGCCCGCAGCGGTTCTGCCAGCCCGCTGAGGGCGTCGGCGGGCAGCCCGGCGCCCGGGTGCCGGTGGACGGCGTCGGGGTCGGTGCCGTCCAGGGAGGCCAGGTCGGTCCGGTCCATCGGGGTGACGGTCGCCGCGTACCTGAGTGTCAGACCGAAGGAGAACACGTCGCTGGAGTAGTCCGCGATGCCGAGCATCTGCTCGGGTGCCATGTAGGCGCGGGTGCCGACGTTCTGGGTCGGCAAGGTCCAGGTGTGGTCCAGGCGGCGCACGATCCCGAAGTCGATGAGGCGCAGGGTGCCGTCCGCCAGGACCAGGATGTTCGACGGCTTGAGGTCGCGGTGCACGATCCTGTTGTTCCGCAGCCGCATCAGGAGGGGCGCGAGTTCCCCCGCGAGTCCGAGGGTCTGCGCGGTGTCGAGCGGACCGTGTGCGTCCAGAACCGATTGCAGGTCCATGCCGGGCACGTATTCGGTCGCGAACCACGGGCGCTCGCCGTTCGGGTCGGACGCGACGACTCCCAGCGTTCCTTCGGCGTCCATATCGCGCAGGGCGAGAATTTCCCGGCGGAAGAGGCGCAACAGGTATTCGTCCGAGAGGCAGTCCTTTCGCAGCACCTTCACGACCGCCGGTGTGGCCCGCGCGCCGGGCCGGGCGTGGTGACTGCCCAGGTAGACGGTTGCCATTCCGCCCATTCCCAGGACGCCGTGCAAGGTGAACGGCCCCATGTGCGACGGATCGCCGGGCTGTAGTTCCTCCACGTCCTCTTCACTCCCCCCTGCTGAAAAGGACCGTACTTTCGGCTGCGTCGCAGCGCCCGGGGAATGAGACGTCCGAATGCGTTCGAAGCGACGGAAGCGTTCCCGGGAAGGTGAGGATACTGGATGACTGGCTTATATGTGTATGGAGGACGAGGTGAAGAGGGAGCGGGCAGGGGAGTGCGAAAGGGTGGCGCTTTCTTTTCCATTTATGGGCGTTGAATGATTGGCCATGGTCGAATTGTGATCGCATGAGATCGTCTGCGGGCTTCAACAGGGCCCGAGGACGGACAAGACTGTCGGCATGGACGCAACGAGGATCGATGCCTACCTGTCCCGCCTCGGCGCCGAGCGCCCCGCCCGGCCCACCTCGCAGGCGCTGCGCGACCTGCACCTGCGGCACCTGCGGACCGTGCCGTTCGAGAACCTCTCGCTGCACCTCGGCGAGGAGATCGTGCTGGACGAGAAGCGCCTCGTCGACAAGGTGGTGGGCGCGGGACGGGGCGGGTTCTGCTATGAACTCAACGGCGCCTTCGGGGCGTTGCTCACCGCCCTCGGCTACGACGTCACCCTGCTGTCGGCGCGGGTGTACGGGGACGGGGGGCGGCTCGGCATCCCCTACGACCATCTCGCGCTGCGGGTGCGGACGGCGGACGGCGGTGACTGGCTGGCCGACGTCGGGTTCGGGGCGCACTGCCACCTGCCCCTGGCCTTCCAGGAACGGGGGGACCAGGCCGACCCCGGGGGCACCTTCCGGATCACCGAAGCAGAACCGGATGCGGCCGGGGTGCGGGGCGGACACGGGGACGCGCCGGAGGCGGCGGACCTGGACGTGAGCGTGGACGGCCGGCCCGTGTACCGGCTGGAGGTCCGGCCGCGGGCCCTCGGCGACTTCACCGCCGGGGTGTGGTGGCACAGCACGTCACCCGTCTCCCACTTCACCCGCTCCCTGGTCTGCTCACGGGTGACCGACGACGGCGGCAGGATCACCCTCGCCGGGCGTCGGGTCACGGTCACGGGCCCGGACGGCACCCGGGAGGAGCGCACCCTGGACGGGGACGCGGAGGTGCTGGCGGTGTACCGCACGCGGTTCGGGATCGAGCTGGACGCGGTGCCGGAGGTGCGGGGGACCTGACCGGGCCAGCGGGGCCGTGCCCGACAATGGCTCGCGTGAGCGAGGTACGACATGTGTTGGTGCTGCCCGACCGGGATGCCGCGGAGGAGGTCGTGGAGGCCCTGGCGGAACGGTTCCGCATCGACGAGGAGCCGTTGGTCGTCCGGGACGCGCTGGCGGGTGAGGACGACGCCGAGGACGCCCAGTGGCTGGTCGTCCTGCGCGACGAACGCGGCGTGCTGGACCCCGGGGAGCTGGACGAGTTCGCCGGGGAGTGGGAGGGCTGGCGGGAGGAACCGTAGGGCGGCGGCACGGCCGCCCCGGGGCCGTCCCTCGTTGTCGGTGGTGCGTGGGATGCTGGTCGCGATGGCCAGGAAGAACGCATCCGACGACCCCCTCGCCCCGGTGACGCTCGCCGTGGGCCAGGAGGACCTGCTGCTCGACCGCGCCGTGCGGGAGGTGGTGAGCGCCGCCAAGGCCGCCGACGCCGACACGGACGTCCGGGACCTCACCCCCGACCAGCTCCAGCCCGGCACGCTCGCCGAGTTGACCAGCCCCTCGCTGTTCGCCGAGCGCAAGGTCGTGGTCGTGCGCAACGCCCAGGACCTGTCGGCCGACACGGTCAAGGACGTGAAGGCCTACCTCGGCGCGCCGGCCGAGGAGATCACGCTGGTCCTGCTGCACGCGGGCGGCGCCAAGGGCAAGGGGCTGCTGGACGCGGCCCGCAAGGCGGGGGCGCGGGAGGTGGCGTGCCCGAAGATGACCAAGCCGGCCGACCGGCTGGCCTTCGTGCGGGGCGAGTTCCGCACCGCCGGCCGCTCCGCCACCCCGGAGGCCTGCCAGGCACTGGTCGACGCCATCGGCAGCGACCTGCGGGAACTGGCCTCGGCGGTGTCCCAGCTCGCCGCCGACGTCGAGGGCACCATCGACGAGGAGGTGGTCGGCCGGTACTACACGGGCCGGGCCGAGGCCTCCAGCTTCACCGTCGCCGACCGCGCGGTCGAGGGACGGGTGGCGGACGCGCTGGAGGCGCTGCGCTGGTCGCTGTCGACGGGCGTGGCCCCCGTGCTGATCACCAGCGCCCTCGCCCAGGGCGTACGGGCCATCGGCAAGCTGTCGGCGGCGCGCGGCGGCCGGCCGGCCGACCTGGCCCGGGAGCTGGGCATGCCGCCGTGGAAGATCGACCGGGTGCGGCAGCAGGCGCGCGGCTGGACGCCGGACGGGGTCGCCGTGGCGCTGCGCGCGGTCGCCGAGGCGGACGCCGGAGTCAAGGGCGGCGGGGACGACCCGGAGTACGCCCTGGAGAAGGCGGTCGTCACCATCGCCCGCGCGGCCCGCTCCCGCGGCAGGACCTGACCCGGAGGACGCTCCGGGGCCTCCCGGGCCTCCCGGGCCTCCCGGCCTCACCCGGGCTCTCCGGGCCTCCCGGAGAGCCCCTGGCTTTCCCGGCGGAGCCCCGCCCCCGCACGCCCCGTGATCGAGTCGCCCGGGGCGTGGTGAGGAGGAGAATCGGGTGCATCAGCCGTCAGTCGCCGAGGCAACCGGAGAGGTGGCGAACGTCATGGCTGAACACCCGCACGCACAGCTCGTCCGCAAGGGCTACGAGGCTTTCACCCGGGGTGACACGGACACCCTGCGCACCCTGATGGCGGCGGACTGCACACACCACGTACCCGGCAGCCACCCCCTGTCGGGCGACTTCAAGGGCCAGGACGCGATCATCGCGATGTACGGGCGGCTCGCCGAGGAGACCGGCGGGACGCTCGACGTCGGGATGGAGCACGTCCTCGTCGACGGCCGGGGCCACGCGGTGGCCGTCCACCGCTTCCGGGCCGAGCGGCAGGGCCGCCGGATCGACGAGGCCGGCTGCATCGTCTTCCGCATCGTCGGAGACAAGATCACCGACCTCGACGAGTGCGTGGCGGACATCGACGCGGCGGACGCGTTCTGGTCGTAGCGCCCGGGCGGCGCACCCGCCCCACGATCCCCCGGGCGGCGCACCCGCCCCACGATCCCCCGGGGGGCGCCCCCTCACCCGCCGAGCCGCAGGACCCCCGTCAAGCCGAGGGACCCCGTCAAACCGAAGGACCCCCGTCAAGCCGAGGGACCCCGTCAAACCGAAGGACCCCCGTCAAGCCGAGGGACCCCGTCAAACCGAAGGACCCCCGTCAAGCCGAGGGACCCCGTCAAGCCGAGGGACCCCGTCAAGCCCAAGGACCCCCGTCAAGCCGAAGGACCCCGCCCACCCCCGGGGAAGGGGGACGGACGGGGTCCTTCGGTGAAGCCGTTGAGCCCGTACCCGCGTGGCGAACGCAGGCCGCGTACGGGCTCGGGGTGCCGGTCGGGGGCGGATGAGAGAGGGCCCGCCCGGGGTCCTTCCGGCGGTCAGATCAAAGGAGTGGTTCAGCCCTTGACGGACGCGACCTTCTGCGCCAGCGCCGACTTCTTGTTGGCGGCCTGGTTCTTGTGGATGACGCCCTTGGAGACGGCCTTGTCGAGCTGACGCGCGGCGACGCGCTGGTACTCGGTGGCCTTCTCGACGTCACCCGCGGCAGCGGCCTCGCGGGCCTTGCGGATCGCGGTCTTCAGAGACGACTTGACGGCCTTGTTGCGCAGCCGCGCCTTCTCGTTGGTCTTGTTCCGCTTGATCTGGGACTTGATGTTCGCCACGAATGAGCCTCTACAGGTTCTGGCACGGCGCCGCCCGGTGCCGCGGGCATGCGGCGCCGCACGAATCCGTGCCGGGTGATTTTCCGATCGGTGTCCCGTGCTGAGAGGGCATGAGACACAGCCCCCCACACTAGCAGTGGCCCTTTCGGTGGCCCAAACCCGTCCCGGGTCCCCACCCGTGGGACCATGGAAGCTACGTAACGATCCGACCCGAGACCGCAGACGCACCAGCACACGTATGCGGACGCCTCAAGAATCAGGACCCTGCGTGCCCGCGATCCCTAGCCATGTGCCCGAGCCGAGCCGTACCGACCCGGCTCTGATCCGCAACTTCTGCATCATCGCGCACATCGACCACGGCAAGTCGACACTCGCCGACCGGATGCTCCAGCTGACCGGTGTGGTCGAGCAGCGGCAGATGCGCGCCCAGTACCTCGACCGCATGGACATCGAGCGCGAGCGCGGCATCACCATCAAGTCCCAGGCGGTGCGGCTGCCGTGGGCGCCGACCCACGACAAGAGCGCCACGCACATCCTCAACATGATCGACACCCCCGGGCACGTCGACTTCACGTACGAGGTGTCGCGCTCGCTCGCCGCCTGCGAGGGCACGATCCTCCTGGTGGACGCCGCCCAGGGCATCGAGGCCCAGACGCTCGCCAACCTGTACCTGGCGATGGAGAACGACCTCACCATCATCCCGGTGCTCAACAAGATCGACCTGCCGGCCGCGCAGCCCGAGAAGTTCGCCGAGGAACTGGCGAACCTGGTCGGCTGCGAGCCCGACGACGTCCTGCGGGTCTCCGCGAAGACCGGGATGGGCGTGGAGACGCTGCTGGACAAGGTCGTCGCCGAGGTGCCCGCGCCGGTCGGCGTCAAGGACGCCCCCGCCCGCGCGATGATCTTCGACTCGGTGTACGACTCCTACCGCGGGGTCGTGACGTACGTCCGCGTCGTCGACGGCCAGCTCAACAAGCGCGAGCGGATCCGGATGATGTCCACCGGCGCCACGCACGAGCTGCTGGAGATCGGCACCAACTCGCCCGAGATGCTCTCCTCCGACGGCCTCGGCGTCGGCGAGGTGGGCTACCTCATCACCGGCGTGAAGGACGTCCGCCAGTCCAAGGTCGGTGACACCGTCACCAGCCAGCACAAGGGCGCCGAGGAGCCGCTGGGCGGCTACAAGGACCCCAAGCCCATGGTCTTCTCGGGGCTGTACCCGCTGGACGGCTCCGACTACCCGCTGCTGCGCGAGGCCCTGGACAAGCTCCAGCTCAACGACGCCGCCCTGGTCTACGAGCCGGAGACCTCCGCCGCCCTCGGCTTCGGTTTCCGCGTCGGCTTCCTCGGCCTGCTGCACCTCGACGTGATCCGCGAGCGCCTGGAGCGCGAGTTCGGGCTCGACCTGATCGCCACCGCGCCCAACGTGGTCTACCGCGTGCTCATGGAGGACGGCACCGAGCACACCGTCACCAACCCGAGCGAGTTCCCCGAGGGCAAGATCGACGAGGTGTACGAGCCGGTCGTGCGGGCCACGATCCTCGCGCCCAGCGAGTTCATCGGCGGGATCATGGAGCTGTGCCAGAACCGGCGCGGCACCCTGCTCGGCATGGACTACCTCTCCGAGGACCGGGTGGAGATCCGCTACACCCTGCCGCTCGCGGAGATCGTCTTCGACTTCTTCGACCAGCTGAAGTCGAAGACCCGCGGCTACGCCTCCCTGGACTACGAGCCCACCGGCGAGCAGAGCTCCAGCCTGGTGAAGGTCGACATCCTGCTGCACGGCGACAAGGTGGACGCGTTCTCCGCGATCACCCACAAGGACCAGGCGTACGCGTACGGCGTGCGGCTCGTCGCCAAGCTGAAGGAGCTGATCCCGCGGCAGGCGTTCGAGGTGCCCGTGCAGGCCGCCATCGGCTCGCGCGTCATCGCCCGCGAGACGATCCGCGCCATCCGCAAGGACGTGCTCGCCAAGTGCTACGGCGGTGACATCAGCCGGAAGCGCAAGCTGCTGGAGAAGCAGAAGGAGGGCAAGAAGCGGATGAAGATGGTGGGCTCGGTGGAGGTCCCGCAGGAGGCCTTCATCGCCGTGCTCTCCAGTGACGACGGCGGAGGCTCGGGCAAGGGCAAGAAGTAGCCGGACGCCCGGTCCGGGGTTACTGCGGGTTACTACGCATATCGGGCGGAAAGCGGGCCCGTCGCACGCCAGTGCGGCGGGCCCCGCACGTCGAATGGGTAGCTCTCCGTGAAAAGTGTCGGGTCGCAGCCCCTTACGCGGGCGGCGGTCGGCCTTTACTCTGTCCGTGCTCGATAGTTACTCGCGAGTTAAACAACGGCGTGCGAGTGAACCCAGCCGCACTGAGCCAGCCGCACCGTAGCGGGCCCCGGAGGATGTCTTGAGCGACACACAGACTTTGATCGAGAACCGTCCGCCGAGCGTGGCGGCCCTCTTCCTGGAGCGTGTGGCGTCCACACCGGAGGCGGAGGCGTACCGCTACCCCGTCCCGGCCGCCTCCGGCACCGGCCCGGACGACTGGAAGTCGCTGACCTGGAAGCAGACGGCGGACCGGGTCGGCGCCATCGCCGCCGGCCTGGTCGAGCTGGGGGTGAACCCCGAGGAGCGCGTCGCCCTGGCCTCCTCGACCCGGGTCGAGTGGATCCTCGCCGACCTCGGCATCCTCTGCGCGGGCGCCGCCACCACCACGGTCTACCCGCAGACCAACGCCGACGAGTCCGCCTACATCCTGTCCGACTCGCAGAGCAAGGTGCTCATCGCGGAGAACGCCGAGCAGGCCGCCAAGGCGGTCGCCAAGCGTGACGAGCTGCCCGACCTCACCCACGTCGTGGTGATCGACCCGGAGGGCGCGGCGACCGACGACTTCGTGATCACCCTCGGCGAGCTGGAGCGCCGCGGCGCGGCCCGGCTCGAGAAGGAACCGGAGCTGATCAAGGAACGCGTCGCCGCGATCACCAAGGACCAGCTCGCCACCCTCATCTACACCTCCGGCACCACCGGCCGCCCCAAGGGCGTCCGCCTGCCGCACGACAACTGGGCCTACATGGCCCGCGCGATCCCCGCCACCGGCATGGTCCACGGCGACGACGTGCAGTACCTCTGGCTGCCCCTGGCCCACGTCTTCGGCAAGGTGCTCATCTCCGGCCAGATCGCGGCCGGCCACGTCACCGCCGTCGACGGCCGCGTCGACAAGATCATCGAGAACCTTCCGGTGGTCCAGCCGACCTACATGGCGGCCGTGCCGCGCATCTTCGAGAAGGTCTACAACGGCGTGGCCGCCAAGGCGAAGGCCGGCGGCGGCGCCAAGTACAAGATCTTCCAGTGGGCCGCCGGGGTCGCCCGCGAGTACGCCAAGGTCACCCAGGACAACTTCCGCCGCACCGGCACCGCCAGCGCGCCCCTCGGCCTGCGGACGAAGCACGGCATCGCCGACAAGCTGGTGTACGCCAAGATCCGCGACGCCTTCGGCGGCAACCTGCGCGCCTGCATCTCCGGCTCCGCCGCCCTCGCCCCGGACATCGGCTTCTTCTTCGCCGGCGCCGGAGTGCACATCCTGGAGGGCTACGGCCTCACCGAGTCCTCCGCGGCCTCCTTCGTCAACCCCGGCGAGGCCTACCGCACCGGCACGGTCGGCAAGCCGCTGCCCGGCACCGAGGTGCGCATCGCCGACGACGGCGAGATCCTGCTGCGCGGCCCCGGCATCATGGAGGGCTACCACAACCTGCCCGAGAAGACCTCCGAGGTGCTGGAGGAGGACGGCTGGTTCCACACCGGTGACATCGGCGAGCTGTCGCCCGACGGCTACCTGCGCATCACCGACCGCAAGAAGGACCTGATCAAGACCTCCAGCGGCAAGTACATCGCGCCCGCCGAGGTCGAGGGCCAGTTCAAGGCGGTCTGCCCCTACGTCTCCAACATCCTGGTGCACGGCGCCGACCGGAACTACTGCACCGCCCTCATCGCCCTCGACGAGGCCGCCCTCACCGCCTGGGCGGCGGAGAACGGCATGGCGGGCAAGTCCTACGCGGACATCGTCGCCGCCCCGGCCACCGTCGAGATGGTCGACGGCTACGTCCAGCAGCTCAACGAGGGCCTGCAGCGCTGGCAGACCATCAAGAAGTTCCGCCTCCTGCCGCGCGACCTCGACGTCGAGCACGGGGAGATCACCCCGAGCCTGAAGCTGAAGCGGCCCGTGGTGGAGCGCGAGTACAAGCACCTCATCGAGGAGATGTACGAGGGCACGCGCGAGGCGTGAGACGCCGGGCCCGGGATGCGCCGGGCCCGGGATGCGCCGGGCCCGGGATGCGCCGGGCCCGGGATGCGCCGGGCCCGGGACGCCGGACCGAGCGCCGAACCCGGCACGCCGGGCCGGGACGCCCGGCCCGGGACGCCCGGGCGCCCCGTCAGGGGTCTTCCGTACGGCACGGGCAAGGGGCGGGGTGCCTCAGGACCGACCGGTCCGCGGGCACCCCGCCCCTTCGTCGTGCGCGCCGTGCCCTTCGTCGTGCGCGCCGTCCTCGGCCCTGGGGGTGTCTGACAGATGAGCGCGGCGTCCGGAGACCGCGGGCACCGCACAGAACCTTCGAAACACCCCCTAGCGGAGACGGTCACGGCTGTCAGTCCGTAACGTTCCGGATTCTGCGCAGGGCACCCCGCCGCTACCTTCCGAAGCGCCCGTCGGCCGGATCCTCCGGCCCACAGCAGCGACCAGGGAGGCCACGTTGACCCCGCACCGCCCCACCCGCAGAAGCATCCTCAAGTCCGCCGCAGGCGCCTCGGCGGTCATGGCCATGGGGGCCGGCGGGGTGCTGGCGGCGGCGCCCTCCGCCGCGGCCGTCGGCAACGCGGCCGGTCTCACCATCGTGGACCGCAACGAGGCCGACCCGCGCATGAAGTACTACCGCTTCCGCACTTCGGCGATCGGCTGGGACCCGGGGGTGAACGTGCTCCTCCCGGACGACTACCACAGCGGACGCCGCTACCCGGTCCTCTACCTCCTCCACGGGGGAGCCCAGGACTTCATCACCTTCGACCGCGAGGGCATCCGGCAGTGGACGGCGGGCAAGCGGATCATCGTGGTGATGCCCGACGGCGGCAGGGCCGGCTGGTACTCCAACCCCGTCAGCACCAACGTGGGCCCCCGCAACTGGGAGCACTTCCACATCAACCAGCTGCTGCCGTGGGTCGAGGCGAACTTCCGCACCTACGCCGAGTACGACGGCCGTGCCGTGTCCGGCTTCTCGATGGGCGGCTTCGGCGCGCTGAAGTACGCCGCCAAGTACTACGGTCACTTCGCCTCCGTCAGCTCCCACTCGGGTCCGGCCAGTCTGCGCCGCGACTTCGGTCTGGTGACCCACTGGGCCAACGCCTCCTCCGCGGCCGCGGAACTGGGCGGCGGCACGGTCTACGGCGCTCCCCTGTGGGACGAGGCCCGGGTGAGCGCCGACAACCCCGTGCAGCGGATCGAGAGTTACCGGCACAAGCGGGTCTTCCTGGTCGCCGGCACCAGCCCCGACCCCGTCAACTGGTTCGACACGGTCAACGAGCAGCAGGTGCTCGCCGGGCAGCGGGAGTTCCGCGGTCTGCTCGGCAACGCGGGCATTCCGCACGAGTGGCACGAGCCGGCCGGGGGCCACTTCATCCGTCACGACCTGATGCGCCGGGACATCGACGGCGTCATCGCGCGCCTGCGCAAGGCCTGACCCACGGGCCTCACCCGGTCCGGCACGGTCCACCCGGTTCCACATCTCCACCCGGTCCCGAGCCGGGCCGCCCCCCGACGTCCGGCGGTGCGCGGCCCGGCGGCCGTCCCCCCCGGACCGGGTCACCTCCGCCCGAACCCGTCCCCACGCGTCCCGTGGCCCACGCCCTCGGGTGCACCGCCGCGGTGCCCCGTCCCTCCGGGACGACGTCCGATCCCAGAAGAAGGAGTGGCACGTGCTCCCCGGTCTTCCCCGCCGCACCGCGCACGCCGTCCTCACCGCGGCGACCGCCCTGCTCACGGCCCTGGTGACGACGTCCCCGGCCGCCGCCGCCCCCACCCGGGCCACCGGTTTCGCGGGTGCCTGCCCGGCCGCCGGCTTCGTCTCGCAGCACTACCACAGCGGTCACGACGGCGTGGACATCGCCGGGCCCGCCGGCACCCCCATCCACGCCGTGGGGCCGGGTGAGGTGATCGCCTCGGGTCCCGCCCAGGGGTACGGACAGTGGATCCGCATCCTGCACCCCGACGGGACGGTCACCGAGTACGGGCACATGTACCAGCGGGACGTCTTCGTCGGCGACCGCGTCGAGGCCGGACAGCGCATCGCGCTGATGGGCAGCGAGGGCCAGTCCACCGGCCCCCACCTCCACCTGCGGGTGCGGATCGGCACGGCGCAGACCCCGGGGATCAACCCCGTCCCCTACCTCGCCGAGCGGGGCGTCACCCTGCCCTGCACCCCCGGCACCACCCCGCCTCGACCCAAACCGCTGGTGTATCCGGCGGAGTCGGGGCGGGTGGTGTCGGCGCGGTCGGCGGATGGGCGGTTGGAGGTGTTTGCCGCTGGTGCGGGTGGGGTGTGGCATGCGTGGCAGACGTCGGTGAACGGTGGGTGGTCGGCGTGGGAGGAGGTGGGTGGTCCGGGGGGTGCGGAGTTGGCGATCGGGAAGAACGCGGATGGCCGTCTGGAGGTGTTCGCGATCAATGGTGGGGTGTTGCAGCACCGGTATCAGGTGACGCCGTCGGGGGGTTGGTCGGGGTGGGAGTCGTTCGGTACGGGTGGGCGTGATGTGGCGGTGGGGTCGAACGCGGACGGTCGGCTGGAGGTGTTCGCGTCGGGTCCGGTGGGGGTGTTCCACCGGTATCAGACGGGTGGGGCTGGTTGGTCGGGGTGGGAGGCGACGGGTGGTGGGCCGGTCGAGGGCCGGCTGGAGATGGGGAAGGCGCCGGACGGCCGGCTGGAGGTGTTCGCGCTGAACGGTGAGGTGTTCCAGCACCAGTATCAGACGGCGGTGAACGGTGGCTGGTCGGCGTGGGAGTCGTTCGGTGGTGGGGGTCGTGATCTGACGGTGGATCACAATGCGGATGGCCGGTTGGAGGTGTTCGCGTCGGGTCCGGTGGGGGTGTTCCACAAGTATCAGACGGGTGCGACGAGCTGGTCGGCCTGGGAGGGGACGGGTGGTCCGGCGGACGCGCAGTTGTCGAGTGAGCGGACGGCGGACGGCCGGGTCGAGGTGTTCGCGATCAACGACGACGTGGCGATGCACATGTGGCAGACGGGCGTCAATGCCCCGTTCGGTGCGTGGGAGCGGTTCGGTACGGGGGGCAGTGAGATCACGGCGGCGACGAACGCGGACGGCCGGATCGAGGTGTTCGGCACCAGTCACGCGGGTGTCCACCACAAGTGGCAGACCGGTTTCGCGACCTGGTCCGACTGGGCCTGGGTGAACGACACCCCCGGCCCCGCCATGAACTGACCCACCCCTCACCGGACCGCACCGGACCGGAGACCGGATCCCTATCCGCACCGGTCCGGAAATCCGGACCCCGGTCCACCCTCCGGTCCGGCACACGACATCCGCGGGCGGCCGAAGCACGTTCCGGCCGCCCGCGGGCCCTCCATGGAGCCCTGTATGCATGCGATCAGCAGACGTCACCTCTTGCTGGCCACGGCGGGAGCGGGAGCCCTCACGCTGTCCGGTACCGGCCGGGGCGCGGCGGCCACCGGCACGACGGGCCAGGCCCCGCGGACCCCGGTGCACGCATGGGTCGGCGCGGGACCGTTCGCCCACGTTCACGACCCGTCCCTGCCCGGCCGCCGCCGCTACCTCAACGACCACACCCTGATCCGGGCCGGCGGCCGGTGGCACCTGTTCAGCATCGTCGGTGACAGCGCAGCACCCGGCGCATCCCCCGACAGCGGCGCGGAGGTCTCCTTCGCCCATGCCTCCGCACCCGCCCTCCAGGGCCCGTGGACCCCGCACCCCGACGCGCTGACCGTCGACCCGTCCTACTTCGGCGAGGAACACCTGTGGGCGCCCCACGTCATCGAGGCGGACGGCACCTACTGGATGTTCTACGCCGGCGGCGGGCGGGACGGCGCCGCGATCAGCCTGGCCACCTCCACGGACCTGTTCACCTGGACCCGGGTCCCGTCCGGCCCGCTGTTCCGGGGGACGGTGGCGCGCGACCCGATGGTGCTGCGGGTCGGCGGCGAGTGGGTCATGTACTACACCGAACTGTCCGGCACGGGAGGGAGGCACATCGTCTCCTGCCGGCGGTCCGCGGACCTGCTGCACTGGAGCGCCCCGGCCACCGTGTACACGGACGGGAGCGACGACACCACGGTGTCCGTCACCGAGTCGCCCTTCGTGGTCGAACGGGACGGCTGGTACTACCTGTTCATCGGTCCGCGCAACGGCTACGACGGCACCGACGTGCTCGCCTCCCGCGACCCCTTCCGCTTCACCCTCGACGGGTGGGCGGGCCATCTGCCCGGTCACGCCGTCGAGGTGGTCACCGACGGACAGCGGTGGCACGCGAGCGCCGCCGGGTGGTTCCACCGGGGCCTGTACCTGGCCCCCCTGGAGTGGCGGGACACCCCTCCCTCGTGGCAGAGCCCGGACAACCCGGCGGTCGCCCTGGGTGCCGACGGCCGGCTGAACCTCTTCGCGCTCGACGCCGGTGACCGCTCCCTGCTGCGCCGCGTCCTGCTCGACGCGGCCGCCGGCACCTGGTCGGCGTGGGAGGCCTTCGGCGGACCTGCCGGGGCGGTCCCCGCCCTCGGCCGCAACACCGACGGCCGGCTGGAGGTGTTCTCCCTTGCCCCGGGCGGGGCCCGCCTGCACCACAGGGTGCAGCGGGCGGACGGCGGCTGGCACGGCTGGGAGGAGTTCGGCGGCCCGGCGGGCGCCGCTCCGGCGGTCGGTGTGGCCGCCGACGGGAGGCTGGAGGTGTTCGCCCCGGCCCCCGCCGGAGGCGGAGTGGCCCGACGACGCCAGAGCGCGCCCGGGTCACTGCACTGGGACGCCTGGGACGGCGCCTTCGGCGGCCCGGTGGGCGCGGCGCCCGTCGTGGGGACCAACGCGGACGGCCGGCTGGAGGTGTTCACCCTGGCCCCCGGCGGCTCCGCCGTCCACCACCGATGGCAGGAGACCCCGGGCGGCCGGTGGTCCGACTGGACCCGGTTCGGTACGGCGGCCGGCGCGGCGCCGCGCGTGGCGCGTGACGGCAGCGGCAGGCTCACCGTCGTCGCCATCGGCCCGACGGGACTCGGGACCTTCCACCGGCGGCAGAGCGTACCGAGCGGCGGCTGGGACGACTGGCAGCCGCTGTTCGGCTGGACGGCCGCGGCCCCGCTTCTGGTCCCCAGCGCCGACGGACGGCTCGAGGCGTTCGCCCTGTCCCCGGGCGGCGAACGGCTCGGCCACCGCTGGCAGACCGCCCCCGGCGGCGTCTTCGGCCCCGATGACGACTTCGGCGAGTCCGGCGTGCGTCTGGCCGCGACACCGTCGGCCGCCGCCGACTCCACCGGCAGGCTCCACCTCTTCGCCGTCACCACCAGCGGCCGGATCCGCACCCGCGTACAGGAGCGGCCCAGCGGCGGCTGGCTCCCGTGGGCCTCGTTCGGCGGCCCCGTGATCGCGCCGTACCCGTCGGCGGGCCCCGCGGGCCGGTAGGCGTACGAAGCCTGCCGACCCCAACCTCCCGGGCTCCGTGCGAGGAGCCGTCCCGGCCCCTCGTCCCCTCACGAGAAGGAGAACCACAGTGAGAACTCCGCTCTCCACGGCCGGGATCCGTTCCGCGGTCCGTGCCGTCGTCGTCACCGGCGCCGCGCTGGTGACGGCCGTGGCGACCGCCCTCACCGCCTCCCCGGCCCATGCCGGCCCTCCCGCGATCCCCGGCTTCACCGACGGGCAGGGCCTGACCTTGGTCGACGGCGCCACCGAGGTGCACTCGGCCACCGACTTCACCCTCACCGTCACGACCCCGGAACTCTCCGGCACGCACAAGATCCGTGTCTTCCTGCCCCGGGGGTACCACGCCGACACCGACCGCCGCTGGCCGGTGACGTACTTCCTGCACGGCGGGGGCGGCAGCGTGGACGACGCCGCCGCGGTCCCGGCGCTCCGCGACGACCGGATGATCACCGTCGTACCGGACGGCGGCCTGAAGGGCTGGTACGCCGACTGGCACATGCAGAACACCGCCGAGGGGGCGGCCAACTGGGAGACCTTCCACACCGAGCAGGTCGTCCCCTTCATCGACGCCAATCTGCGGACGGTCCCCGACCGCGAACACCGCGCGGTCACCGGCGTGTCCATGGGCGGCTTCGGTTCCCTGCACTACGCCCAGGCCCGGCCCGACCTGTTCGGCCATGTCGCCGCCCTGTCCGGCGGCATCGACTTCGGCATGTGGGAGGTCCGCGCGGCGGTGCTGGCCACCGAACTCAACCTGCCCGGCGCCTGGTGCGCCTCCGTCACCTCGGGCACCGGCGACTGTGTCGGATACGGGCCGGTGGTCGACAGCGACGCGATCTTCGGCTCGCCCTACGCCCTGTTCGACGACCGGATCTGGAACCGGGTCGACCCGGCCTCCTCCGCCAACCTCGCCCGGCTCGCGGACACCCGGGTCACCCTCTACACGGGTGACCGGGGGCTGATCGACAACCGGACCGCGGTCGCGACCAGGACCGTCAGCAGCCGGCTGAACCACCTGGGCATCGACCACCACTTCGTCGACTACGGCGACGGGTCGAGCCTGTCGCCCACCTGCAACGGTGAGCACCACTACGGCTGCTGGGCGCCCGCCTTCGCCGACTACATCCCGCTCCTGGCCGACGAGTTCGACCTGGCGGGCTGAACCGAGCCGTCCGCATCGGCTCCCGCCCTCCCCGCCCCCTGCGGTGGGGGACGGCCCGTGATGGACCGTTCACCGTATGGATCAAGCCAATGCAGCGGCTGAATCCGCACGGTGAACGATCGCAACACGCGGTAACATCCGCTCCGCAGGGCATGTTCAGGACAATCATTGAACCTGTGGGGCGGGAGGCACGGTGAGCGGCGTGATCGTCCACCTACCACGAGGCAGCAGCGGTCTCGCCGACGGTGAGCCCGACATCGACGTGGTGACCCTCCGGCTCGGTCCGGGGGAGCGCGCGCGGTTCGGGCGCGGCTCCCCGGCCACACCCGTCGAACTGCGGCTCGCCGACGCGGCCATTTCCCGGCTGGCCGGCGAGATCACGGCGACCGCCGACCACTGGCAGCTGAGCAACCACAGCGCCACCCACAGCTATCTGGTGGAGAACCCGGAAGGGGCGGGGGAGTACCTGAGGGTGCCGCCCCGGCGCATCGGGGCCCCCATCCCCTTCGAGTTCTCCCGGGTGGTGCTACCCACCCGCCGTGACACCCCCGTCTCCTTCCAGGTGTTCGCGCCCGACCACATCTACCTGGACCCGCAGCGCACGGGCGGCCCGGCGGGAATCCGCACGGTGACGGCGTACTCCCTGGACGAGACGGCGGCGTACTTCCTGGTCCTGGTCGCGCTCTGCGAACCATGGCTGCGGGACGACTCACCGGTCGCGGTGCCGACCACCCCGCAGGTCGTCGAACGGCTGCGGGACCACCCCGTGCACGGTGGGCTGACCGCCCGCGCGGTCAGCTCGCACATCGACTACCTGGCCGAGGAGAAGCTCAGGACCGGCGCTCCCGCGGCGGCCGGGACCGGTCGGACCGTCCGCCGCAAGGGCAAGCGCGAGGCCGTGGTCACCGTGGCCCTGAGGTTCGGCATCGTACGGGAGGAGCACCTCGCCCTGTTGCCCCTACGGACGGCCGAACCGGCCGGACGGGGACACTAGGCGCCATGCCCCCGGCACACGGCCGGAACGCCCTGTGGAACAGCGAACGGACCGAACTGCTGCCCCCGGGCCATCGGGTGGGACGCTGGACGGTCACCGAGCCGATCGGGTCCGGCGGCTGGGCGGTCGTCTACGCCGGGCACGAGACCACGGGCCCGAACGGCACGGCCGGCACGGGCCCGAACGGCACGGCTCGCCCGGCCGGCACGGGCCCGCGAGCGCCGCGCGACGAGGGCACGGCCGGCGGCACCGTCGCGCTCAAGGTCATGCCGACGGCGGGACTCGCACCGCGCCAGGCCCGTGCCGTGGCCGAAACCGCCCGGCGCGAACTGGAACTCTGCCGCAGGGCGGCCCACCCCGGAATCGTCCGGCTGCTGGACTCCGTCGTGCTCCGGGCCCCGGAGCACCCCCTGCTCGACGGCGCGATCGTGCTCGTCATGGAGCGGGCGAGGTGCAGTCTGCGCGACCTGATCGACGCCGGGGTGGCCGCGGCCGGGAGCGACACACTGATCGCCGGCATCTGCGAAGGGCTGGCCCACCTGCACCGCAACGGCTGGGTGCACGCCGACCTCAAACCGGAGAACATCCTCGTCGGCGAGGACGGCGCGGTGAAGCTCTCGGACTTCGGCCTCGCCACCGAGGTGACCGGGACCCACGGATACGTCCCGCCCGCCGGGACCCTGGACTACTTCCCACCCGAACGCTGGACGGCTCCGCTCGGCGAACGGGGCGTCGAGATCCGGCCGAGTGCCGACATCTGGGCCCTGGGCATCGTCATCCACGAGGTGTTCGCCGCCGGCGCCTCCCCCTTCCCCGGAGCCACCCCGGCGGCGCGCGGCGCCGCCGCCCAGGAGTACGCGGCGGGCCGCGCCGCCCTGCGCCTCGATGCCGCGGTGCCGGACTTCTGGCGGGAGCTGGTCGCCGACTGCCTCGCCCCGACACACGCCGCCCGCGCCGCGCACACCGCCGAGAGCCTGCTCGCACGGATCGCGGCGCGCCGGTCCGCAGTGCTCCGGCGCCCCGGCACCGGCGGCGCGCGCCGACGTCCGCGGAACCGCGCACGGACCGCGCTGCTCGCGGCGTCGATGTGCGTGGCGTTCGCGGGCGTCCTCACCCACGCCGGCCGGGAGGACGGTTCCGCTCCGGACCCACCCGCGCTGATCGAGGTCTTCAACGCCCAGCGGGGCTGCCAGGACCGGGCCGACCGGCACCCGCAGTGCAGTCTCGGCCTCGCGATCGACCCGGAGCGGGAGTACACGGCCGAGAACGTGGTCCCCACCCGTGTGTGGCACGGTGACGTCCTGCGCACCGACTGCCGGCTGGACGGCGGGGTCCTCATCACCGACGAGGAGGACCTGCGCTCCGACACCTGGTTCCGGGTCGAACTCCCGCGCACCGGCTCCCGCGCGTGGCTGCCCGCGGTCCGCACGAAGGACCGTCCTCCCCTTCCGAGCTGCCCGCCCGACGCGCCGGACGGCTGAACGTGACCGCGCCGCAGGGTGCTCCGGGCGCGTGCCCGGCCTCGGCGAACGTCCCCCCGCTCCGGCCGGATCGGGGCGGTGCGTCAGGACGGGAAGCCCGTCGCGCCAGGCGAGGGCCGGCCCGGCACCCGCCGCTCCCGCTCTCCCGAGCGGAGGGCGACCGGCGCGGGCAGGAGGTGCCCGGCCGCCACTTTCGCCCACCGGATGCTCCGTCCCGCCCGGGCACCGGGTGCGTGCCGTCGAGTGGCCGGGCCGTGAGGGGGCCCGGGCGGAAGAGTCCGGGGCGGGGCTGAGGCCACGACGTCGGCATCGGTCCCTGTTCTGATCGGAACGCGACCGAGTCCTGGTCGACGCTGACCGCCTGTGGAGCACTGTTCCCCCTCATGGCGACCCACTTCGGTAACTCCTTGCTCATGGCCGGGGTCGGTCTGTCACCCTGTCGGCAACGATCGGCGTGTCTTCGTACGAACTGCCCGGGGAGCTGCCCATGGGGGCCATTCCGACCCAACGGGAGACCACCTCGCGCGCCCGTGGGGCGCCGGAGCGCGCGCGGGCGGACGCGACCCTCACCGGGAGCCCCCTCGCGCCCGGCTCCGCCCGGGCCGTGGTGCGGGCGGCACTCGCCGAATGGACCGAGCGGGCGCTGCCCGGCGCCGAACACCTCACCGCCCGCGCCGGCGACGACGCCGCACTGGTCGCCAGCGAACTGGTCACCAACGCGGTGGTCCACGCCGGGACCGACGTACGGCTCACCTGCCGTCTGGAGGACGGCACCGGCGCGCTGGTCGTCGAGGTGACCGACCGCCACCCCTCGCGCCCCCCGCGCGACCACGAGCCGGAGGCGGCCCCGCACCTCGTCCCCGAGTTCGGGCGCGGGCTGGGCCTGGTCGCCGCGCTCTGCGAGGTGTGGGGCGTGACCTACCGGCCCGGCGAGAAGACGGTGTGGGCCCGGCTGCCGCCCGGGGGCCGCCCGGAGGCGGAGGGCGTCGCGGCGTACGCGGCGGAGCGCACTCCGGCGCACGACCGGGACCACGCGCGGGCGCCCGCGCGGGAGGCGCCGGGCACCTCCGGAGGCCCGGCCGAGGACGCCACCCCCGCGCCGCCGGACGCGCCGGACGCGCCGAACGCGCCCGGAGAGCGCCAGCCGCAGCCGGGGGACGAGCGCCAGCCGCAGCTTGGGGACGTCCGTGCCGGCGAGGACGCATGGGACGGCGAGGACGCGCGCGCCGACGGGGACGCGTGGGCCTGTAGGAACGCGCGCGCCGGCGGCGACGCCTGGCACGGCTCCGGGGCCGGGGCGGGCACCCCGGCCGCGGCCGGATCCCCGGCCGGAGTGGGCCCACGGTCCGGGGGCCCGGCCGAGGACGCCACCTCCGCCGGAACCGGCTCGGGGCCGCACGGCACCCCGGCCGTCGGCCGCTCACCCGCCCCCCGCAGCCCTCACCAGACCCCGCCCGCAACCACCCCCGGCACTCCCGGCGCCCCCGCCGACAACCCGCCCGCCCGCCGGAGCTGTGCCGAGGGTGCCTGGCTGGGGCGCGGGGCGCTGTCGTTCCTGGCCGAGGCGTCGGACCTGCTCGCCGGGCAGCTGGACGAGGACCTGGTCACCGCCCTCACCGGTCAGCTGATCGTGCCCCGGCTGGCGGACTGGTGCGCGGTGTGGCTGGCCGACGAGGCCACCCCGCACGGCGGCTGGGGCGGCGGCCGGGCCGCCCACGCGGGCGGTCCGGCCCGGGTCTGGCACGCGGGCGAGCACCTCATCGAGGAACTGCACGCGGCCCTGGACCGCGACCCGCCCCAGCTCCCCGACCCGTTACGCCCCGGCCCCACCCCCTACCCCTGGCCCGCCAAGGCCCTCGACACCGACGCCGTCCCGTCCGCCGCCCCGTCCGCCGCCCCGTTTCCGGGTCCCTCTGCCGATCAGCCCGCGGACGCGGGTTCGTCCGGCACCGCCCTCGCCTACCCGCTCGTCGCCGGTGGGTGGTCCGTGGGGACCCTGGTCATCGGCCGGGCCGGCGTCGACCGCTTCCCCGACGAGGTCACCGGACTCGTCGAGGACCTCGGCCGGCGCGTGGCGCTCGCCATCGGCGCCGCCCGCCAGTACGCGCGGCAGGCCACCATCAGCTCCGTGCTCCAGCGCGGGCTGCTGCCCGGCGCCGTCGCCGAGATCCCGGGCCTGCGCAGCGCCCTCGTCCACGAGCCCTGCGACAAGGGCGGGCCCAGCGGAGACTTCTACGACCTCTTCCCGGCCGGCCGCGGCCGCTGGTGCTTCGCGGTCGGCGACGTCCAGGGCAAGGGCCCGGAGGCGGCCGTCGTCATCGGCCTGGTCCGGCCCTGGCTGCGGCTGCTGGCCCGCGAGGGCTACCGCGTCGCCGACGTCCTCGACCGCCTCAACCAGCTGCTGCTGGACGACGCCACCGAGGCCGCCGACGCCGCCGCCCGCGCCCTGGTCGCCGCCGGGGCCCGCCCCACCGCGCCCGGCGACGGCCCCCAGACCCGCTTCCTCTCCCTCCTCTACGGCGAACTCGTCCCCGTCGACGGCGGGGTCCGCTGCACCGTCGCCTCCGCCGGGCACCCCCTGCCGCTGCTCCTCGCCCCGGACGGCATCGTCCGCACGGTCGCCCGGCCGCAGACCCTGCTCGGCGTCGTCGAGGACGCCGCGTACGGCAGCGACTCCTTCGAGCTGCGCTCCGGCGACACCCTGCTCTGCGTCACCGACGGTGTCACCGAGCGGCGCTCCGGCTCGCGGCAACTGGACGACGGGGACGGGCTCGCCGTGGCGCTGGCGAGCTGCGCCGGCCTCGACGCCGGAACGACCGCGGAGCGCCTGACCCGGCTCGTCCACGACTTCGGTGACAGCCCGCCCGCCGACGATCTCGCCCTGATGGTGCTCCAGGCCGAGTGACACCGCCGGTGCGGGACAATGGAGCACATGCCCTCCGCACTCCCCGACGGCGAGCCCGTCCCCGCCGACGGTGCCCTGCCCGCCTCCGCCCTCGCCGGGGCGGCCGACCGGCCCCTCGGCTTCTACCTGCACGTCCCCTACTGCGCGACCCGCTGCGGCTACTGCGACTTCAACACCTACACCGCCACCGAGCTGCGCGGCTCCGGCGGCGTGCTGGCCTCCCGCGACAACTACGCCGCCACGCTCGTCGACGAGGTGCGGCTGGCGCGGAAGGTGCTCGGCGACGACCCGCGCGAGGTCCGCACGGTGTTCGTCGGCGGCGGGACCCCCACCCTGCTGGCCGCCGCTGACCTGGTGCGGATGCTGGACGCGATCCGGGACGAGTTCGGGCTGGCCGCCGACGCCGAGGTGACCACGGAGGCGAACCCCGAGTCCGTCGACCCGGCCTACCTGGCGGCCCTCCGCGAGGGGGGCTTCAACCGGATCTCGTTCGGCATGCAGAGCGCCCGGCAGCACGTGCTGAAGGTGCTGGACCGCACCCACACCCCCGGTCGTCCCGAGGCGTGCGTCGCCGAGGCCCGCGCCGCCGGCTTCGACCACGTCAACCTGGACCTGATCTACGGCACCCCCGGCGAGTCCGACGACGACTGGCGGGCCTCCCTGGACGCGGCGGTCGGCGCCGGGCCGGACCACGTCTCCGCGTACGCGCTCATCGTCGAGGAGGGCACGCAGCTCGCCCGCCGCATCCGGCGCGGCGAGGTCCCGATGACCGACGACGACGTGCACGCCGACCGCTACCTCATCGCCGAGGAGGCGCTGACCGCGGCGGGCTTCGCCTGGTACGAGGTGTCGAACTGGGCGACCTCGGACGCCGGGCGCTGCCTGCACAACGAGCTGTACTGGCGGGGCGCCGACTGGTGGGGCGCGGGCCCCGGCGCGCACTCCCACGTGGGCGGCGTGCGGTGGTGGAACGTCAAGCACCCGGGCGCGTACGCGGCGGCGCTCGCGCAGGGCCGGTCGCCGGGCGCCGGCCGGGAGCTGCTGTCGGACGAGGACCGGCGGGTGGAGCGGATTCTGCTGGAGCTGCGGCTGGAGGAGGGCGTGCCCCTGTCCCTCCTGCGCGCGGACGGCCTGGCGGCGGCGGGCCGGGCCCTGCGCGACGGGCTGCTCCGGCCGGCCGCGTACGAGGAGGGCCGCGCGGCCCTCACCTTGCGCGGGCGGCTGCTGGCGGACGCGGTGGTGCGGGACCTGGTGGACTGACCGCGGGCGTCCGCCTCAGCCGGCGGGCGCCGTGACGAAGTCGATCAGCTCTTCGACCCGGCCCAGCAGCTCGGGCTCCAGGTCCTTGTACGAGCGGACCCGGCCCAGGATGTGCTGCCAGGCCGCCCCGGTGTTCTCCGGCCAGCCCAGTGCCCGGCACACCCCCGTCTTCCAGTCCTGGCCGCGCGGCACCCGGGGCCAGCCGGGGATGCCCACCGACGACGGCTTCACCGCCTCCCAGACGTCGATGTACGGGTGGCCCACCACCAGTGCGTGCTCACTGGTCACCGCCTCGGCGATGCGCCACTCCTTGGAGCCCGGCACGAGGTGGTCGACCAGGACGCCCAGGCGCGCGTCGGGGCCGGGGGAGAACTCCTCGACGACCGACGGCAGGTCGTCCACGCCCTCCAGGTACTCCACGACCACGCCCTCGATGCGCAGGTCGTCGCCCCACACCTTCTCGACCAGCTCCGCGTCGTGCCGCCCCTCGACGTAGATGCGGCCGGCGCGGGCGACCCGGGCCCGGGCGCCGGGCACCGCGACGGAGCCGGACGCCGTACGGCTGGGGCGGGACGGCCCGGAGGCGGGCCGCACCAGCGTCACCACCCGGCCCTCCAGCAGGAAGCCGCGGGGTTCCAGCGGGAACACCCGGTGCTTGCCGAAACGGTCCTCCAGGGTCACCGTGCCGGCCTCGCAGCGGATCACCGCACCGCAGAAACCGGTGCCCGGCTCCTCGACCACCAGACCGGGGTCGGCGGGCACCTCGGGCACCGGGCCGGACTTCTTCCAGGGAGGGGTCAGGTCGGCGGAGTACTGGCGCATCCTGCCGACGATACGAGGCAGCCCCCGTCACGGCCGGCGCGACACGCCGAACCGGGCCGCCAGCGCCTCGCGTTGGGCGCGCACGAACGCCGCGTCGACCACCGCCCCGTGACCGGGCACGTACCGCGCGTCCGGGCCGCCCAGGGCGAGCAGCCGGTCCAGGGCGTCCGGCCAGCGGGACGGCACCGCGTCCGGGCCGGCCTGCGGCGCGCCCGACTCCTCCACCAGGTCGCCGCAGAAGACCACGGGCGGGTCGCCCGGGACCAGGACGGCGAGGTCCCGCGCGGTGTGCCCGGGGCCCGCGTCCACCAGCACCACCTCCCGGCCGCCGAGGTCCACGGCCACGTCGCCGGACACCTCGTGCCCCGGCCGGACCAGCGCGTCCGCCGCCCCGGCCGCCTCCCGCTCGTCCAGCCCGTGCCGCACCGCGTCGACGCGCAGCGCCTCCGCCGACCACGCCGCCGCCGGGCCGGCCGCCGCGAACACCTCCGCGCCCGCGAACACCGCCGCCCCCAGCACGTGGTCGAAGTGGGGGTGGGTCAGCGCGAGATGCGTCACACGCCGCCCGGCGAGCGCCTGCGCCTCGGCCCGCACCCGCGCGCCCTCGCGCAGACTCGAACCGGCGTCGACCAGCAGGGCGCCACCGGTACCGGCGACGAGCCCCGCCGTGCAGTCCCACACCGGAAGGCGGCACCGGAACACCCCCGGCGCCACCCGTTCCCATCCCGACACATCCCGAACCGAGGTCATACCGCGACGCTAGCGGGCAGAACGCCCACCTGCGCGAACCCGTCGGGCCGGGCCTTGCCCGGGGCGTACTCCCCGGCCGTACACTGGGCCGGGGAAGTCTGGCACTCGCATGTGAAGAGTGCCAGGACCAGCAACGGGCAGCGGCGGATCGCTTCTGGAGGTGTGTGCGCGATGCTCAGTGAACGCAGGCTCCAGGTGCTGCGCGCCATCGTTCAGGACTATGTCGGCACCGAGGAGCCGGTGGGCTCCAAGGCGCTCACCGAGCGGCACAACCTCGGCGTCTCCCCGGCCACCGTGCGCAACGACATGGCGGCCCTGGAGGACGAGGGGTACATCGCCCAGCCGCACACCAGCGCCGGGCGCATCCCCACCGACAAGGGCTACCGCCTGTTCGTCGACAAGCTCGCCGGGGTCAAGCCGATGAGCCCGCCCGAGCGGCGCGCCATCCAGAACTTCCTCGAGGGCGCCGTCGACCTGGACGACGTGGTGGCCCGCACGGTGCGGCTGCTCGCGCAGCTGACCCGGCAGGTGGCCGTCGTGCAGTACCCGTCGCTGACCCGCTCGACGGTGCGGCACGTGGAACTGCTGTCGCTCGCCCCGGCCCGCCTGATGCTCGTGCTGATCACGGACACCGGCCGGGTCGAGCAGCGCCTGGTGGACTGCCCGGCGCCCTTCGGCGAGGCGTCCCTGGCGGACCTGCGGGCGCGGCTCAACAGCCGGGTCGCGGGCCGCCGGTTCACCGACGTGCCCAGCCTGGTCGAGGACCTCGCGGAGGCGTTCGACCCGGAGGACCGGGGCGCGGTGTCGACCGTGCTCTCCACCCTCCTGGAGACCCTCGTCGAGGACAACGAGGAGCGGCTGATGATCGGCGGCACCGCCAATCTCACCCGCTTCGGGCACGACTTCCCCCTGGTGATCCGGCCCGTCCTGGAGGCACTCGAGGAGCAGGTCGTGCTCCTCAAGCTGCTCGGCGAGGCGAAGGATCCGGGCGTGACCGTCCGTATCGGTCATGAGAACGCCCACGAAGGACTCAACTCCACGTCCGTCGTGTCGGTCGGCTACGGTTCGGGCGGCGAAGCAGTCGCCAAACTGGGTGTGGTCGGACCGACCCGCATGGACTACCCGGGAACGATGGGAGCGGTACGCGCAGTGGCACGGTACGTCGGACAGATCCTGGCGGAGTCGTAGTGGCCACGGACTACTACGCCGTACTCGGCGTGCGCCGCGACGCGTCGCAGGAAGAGATCAAGAAGGCGTTCCGGCGGCTCGCCCGCGAGCTCCATCCGGACGTCAACCCGGATCCGAAGACCCAGGAGCGGTTCAAGGAGATCAACGCCGCCTACGAGGTGCTGTCGGACCCGCAGAAGAAGCAGGTCTACGACCTCGGTGGCGACCCCCTGGCGCAGGCGGCCGGCGGCGGCGCGGGCGGCTTCGGGGCCGGTGGCTTCGGCAACTTCTCCGACATCATGGACGCGTTCTTCGGCACGGCCTCGCAGCGCGGACCGCGCTCGCGCACCCGCCGGGGCCAGGACGCGATGATCCGCATCGAGGTCGAGCTCGACGAGGCCGCGTTCGGCACCACCAAGGACATCCAGGTCGATACCGCCGTCGTCTGCACCACGTGCAGCGGCGAGGGCGCCGCGCCCGGCACCACCGCGCAGACCTGCGACATGTGCCGCGGCCGCGGTGAGGTCTCCCAGGTCACCCGGTCCTTCCTGGGCCAGGTCATGACCTCGCGCCCCTGCCCGCAGTGCCAGGGCTTCGGCACGGTCGTGCCCACGCCGTGCCCGGAGTGCGCCGGCGACGGCCGCATCCGCTCCCGGCGCACCCTCACCGTCAAGATCCCGGCCGGTGTCGACAACGGCACCCGCATCCAGCTCGCCGGTGAGGGCGAGGTCGGTCCCGGCGGCGGTCCCGCCGGCGACCTCTACGTCGAGATCCACGAGCTGCCGCACCCCACCTTCCAGCGGCGCGGCGACGACCTGCACTGCACGGTGACCATCCCCATGACGGCGGCGGCCCTCGGCACCAAGGTGCCGCTGGAGACGCTGGACGGCATGGAGGAGGTCGACATCCGGCCCGGCACCCAGTCCGGCCAGTCGATCCCGCTGCACGGCCGGGGTGTCACGCACCTGCGCGGCGGCGGCCGGGGCGACCTCATCGTGCACGTCGAGGTGCAGACCCCCTCCAAGCTGGACCCGGAGCAGGAGCGCCTGCTGCGGGAACTGGCCAAGCTGCGCGGCGAGGAGCGTCCCCAGGGGCAGTTCCAGCCCGGCCAGCAGGGCCTGTTCTCCCGCCTGAAGGACGCCTTCAACGGCCGCTGACCGGCGCCCCGGGACCGGTCCGTGACCGGTCCCGGCCCGGCCCCCGACCGCTCCCGCGAGCCGGACCCCGGCCGGTCCGAGCCCTCTCCGGCCCTCCCACAGGACCTCCCGCCGGACCTCCCCTCGACCTCTCCCGACCTCCCGTCGAACGGAATGTGCCAGGGGGAAGGGCCAATTCGGACTCGTCCCGAGGACGTGACAACATGCCGTCATGTCCTCCGCGCTGACCGATCTCCTCCCGCACCCGATCGTGCAGGCCCCGATGGCGGGAGGGGTCGCCGTGCCGCGCCTCGCCGCCGCCGTGTCCGACGCGGGCGGGCTCGGGTTCCTGGCCGCCGGGTACAAGACCGCGGACGGGATGTACCAGGAGATCAAGCAGCTGCGCGGACTGACCGGCCGCCCCTTCGGCGTCAACGTGTTCATGCCCCAGCCCGAGACCCCCGACCCCGCCGCCGTCGGCGTCTACGCGCACCAGCTGGCCGGCGAGGCGACCTGGTACGAGACCGAGCTGGGCGACCCCGACAGCGGGCGCGACGACGGCTACGACGCCAAACTGGCCGTGCTGCTCGACAACCCGGTGCCGGTGGTGTCCTTCCACTTCGGCGTGCCCGCCCCCGAGGCCCTCGAAGCGCTCCGCCGGGCCGGCACGTACACGCTGGCCACCGCCACCACCCCCGAGGAGGCCCTGGCGGTGGAACGGGCGGGCGCCGACGCGGTGATCGCCCAGGGCGCCGAGGCGGGCGGCCACCAGGGCACCCACCGGGACGCCCCCGAGGCCGACGGCTCCGCCCTGGGGCTGCTGTCCCTGCTCGCCCAGGTCCGCGAGACCGTCTCGATCCCCGTGGTCGCCGCCGGGGGCATCATGCGCGGCAGCCAGATCGCCGCGGTGCTCGCCGCCGGGGCCGACGCCGCCCAGCTCGGCACCGCCTTCGTCGCCACCCACGAGTCCGGGGCGCACGAGGCGCACAAGCACGCCCTCACCGACCCCCTCTACGCCCGCACCGAGCTGACCCGGGCCTTCTCCGGCCGCCCGGCCCGCGCCCTGGTCAACCGTTTCCTGCGCGAGCACGGCCCCTACGCGCCCGCCGCCTACCCCGACGTCCACCACCTCGCCGCGCCCCTGCGCAAGGCGGCGGCCAAGGCCGGCGACCCGCAGGGCATGGCGCTGTGGGCGGGTCAGGGCCACCGGCTGGCCCGGGACCTGCCCGCCGGGCGGCTGGTGGAGGTGCTGGCCGCCGAACTCGCCGCCGCCCGGACGGCGTTGTCGGACGGAGGTGCCCGATGACCGCGCCGGTGTTCGTCGTCGACGGCTTCGACGCCGACCCGGCGGGCCCCTACGTGCTCGACGGGCCGGAGGGCCGGCACGCCGTCTCCGTCAAACGCCTCAGGGCCGGGGAGGACGTCGTCCTCACCGACGGCGCGGGCCGCTGGGCCGAGGGCCGGGTCGAGGGGACCGAGGGCAAGGACCGGCTGCTCGTGCGCCTCGCCGACGTCGTCACCGAGGAGCCCGAAGCGCCCCGCCTCACCGTGGTCCAGGCCCTGCCCAAGGGCGACCGGGGCGAGCTGGCCGTGGAGACGATGACCGAGGTCGGCGTCGACGCGATCGTGCCGTGGGCGGCCTCCCGGTGCATCACTCAGTGGAAGGGCGAGCGCGGACTGAAGTCCCTCGGGAAGTGGCGCGCCACCGCGCGGGAGGCGGGCAAGCAGTCCCGCCGGGTGCGCTTCCCCGAGGTCGCGGACCCGGCCACGGGCAAGCAGGTCGCGGCCCTGCTCGCCGAGGCGGACTTCGCGGCGGTGCTGCACGAGACCGGGACCGAGCCGCTGGCGAGCGCACCGCTGCCGGACGCCGGGCACATCGTGCTGGTCGTCGGGCCCGAGGGCGGCGTGTCGCCCGAGGAGCTGGACCTGTTCGCCGGGGCCGGTGCGCGGGTGTGCCGGCTGGGCCGGAGCGTGCTGCGCACGTCGACCGCCGGGACGGCCGCGGCGGCCCTGCTGCTCGGCCGCACCGGACGCTGGGGCTGACCCGCCTCCACCGTGCGGGACCGGACGGTGCCGTCCCGACGCGCCGGGGGCCGCCCGACGCCCGCCCGCGACCCCGGCCCGCCGCCCGAACGGCGCGGGCGGACGCCGCGCGCGGGGGCTCGTGGCGCGGCCGAATGCGCCCTACCGCCGGGCCCTGGAGGGTGGCAGTCTGCCGTTCATGCGGGTGCTGGCAAGGAGTTGGCTGCGGCCGGTGCTCATGGCGGGAGGTGCCGTGCTCGCCGTGGGCGGCCTCGTCGCGTGCGAGCCGGGCGGACTGAGCTCCGCCGCCGTGGCGTACACCACGGACGAGACCGTGACCGAGGAGCTGGAACGGCGCAAGGCCGGTGTCCGGTGGCTGAACTGCACCGCGGACTTCGGGGAGCGGAGCGGCGCCTCGGCGTCCTCCGGCGAGAGGACCGTGGCCTCCGTCGACTGCGAGGGCGAGACCGACGACGGCAAGGACATCACCGTCACCGGCCGGATCACCCACGCCGTCAACGGCGCCTGCGTGCGCGGGAACATCGTCGCGAAGGTGGACGGCAGGCAGCGCTTCCGGGTCGACGGACTCGGCGACTGCGACGCCACCACCCCCTCACCCGTCGGACAGGCCCCGGACGACGGCCCCCGCCCCACCGTGACGGTGACCGTCACCACCACCGTGTGGTGCGAGCAGTACCCCTCCTGCCGTCCCGTCGAGGGCAAGTGATCGAAACCCCTGGCCGGGGCCGCCGCCGCGTGCGTAGGGTGATCGGGTGACACAGCCTGCATCGGACGCATCCGCCGCGTATCTCCGGTTCCCGCATCCGCACGGCGAGTTGGTCGCCTTCACCGCCGAGGACGACGTGTGGCTCGCCCCCCTCGACGGCGGCCGGGCCTGGCGGGTGAGCGCCGAGAACGTGCCGGTGGCCCACCCGCGCATCTCGCCCGACGGCACCACCGTCGCCTGGACCTCCACCCGCGACGGCGCCCCCGAGGTGCACGTCGCCCCCGTCGACGGCGGGCCCGCCCGGCGGCTGACGTACTGGGGGAGCGTCAAGACCCAGGTGCGCGGCTGGACCTCCGACGGGCAGGTGCTCGCGGTCACCACCCACGGCCAGCCCGGCATCCGCCGCACCTGGGCGCACGCCGTCCCGCTCGACGGCGGACCCGCCACCCGGCTGCCCCACGGCCCCGTCGGCGACCTGGCGTTCGGCCCGGCCACCGTGCTGCTGTCCGCGCAGATGGGCCGGGAGGCCGCCTGGTGGAAGCGCTACCGGGGCGGCACGGCCGGCAAGCTGTGGATCGACCGCCAGGGCGACGGCGAGTTCGTCCGCCTCCACGAGGACCTCGACGGGAACATCGAGTACCCGCTGTGGGTGGGCGCGGACCGGATCGCCTTCCTCTCCGACCACGAGGGCACCGGCGCCCTGTACTCCTCCCTCGCCGACGGCTCCGACCTGCGCCGCCACACACCCCTCGGCGGCTTCTACGCCCGGCACGCCGCCACCGACGGCACCCGCGTCGTGTACTCCAGCGCCGGTGAACTGTGGATCCTGGACGACCTGGACGGCGCCGAACCGCGCCGCCTCGACATCCGGCTCGGCGGCCAGCGCGTCGACCTCCAGCCCTTCCCGGTCAACGCCGCCCGCTGGTTCGGCTCCGCGTCCCCCGACCACACCGCGCGCGGCAGCGCCGTCTGCGTCCGCGGCACCGTCCACTGGGTGACCCACCGCTCCGGCCCCGCCCGCGCCCTGGCCGCCACCCCCGGCGTCCGGGCCCGGCGCCCGCGCACCTTCCGCGCGGACGGCGAGGAGTGGGTGGTGTGGGTGACCGACGCCGAGGGCGACGACGCCCTGGAGTTCGCGCCCGCCACCGGCCTCGCCCCGGGCGCCACCCCCCGCCGGATCGCCGCCGGACGCCTCGGCCGCGTCCTGGACCTGGCCATGGCGCCCGACGGCAGCCGGGCCGCGGTCGCCTCCCACGACGGCCGGCTGCTCCTCGTCGAACGGGAGACCGGCGAGGTCCGCGAGGTCGACCGCAGCGAGAACGGCGACGTCTCCGGGCTGGTGTTCTCGCCCGACTCCGGCTGGCTCGCCTGGTCCCACCCCGGCCCGCGCCCGCTCAGCCAGATCCGCCTCGCCAACACCACCGACCTGTCGGTCACCGAGGCCACCCCGCTGCGCTTCCAGGACTACGCGCCCGCCTTCACCCTCGACGGCAAGCACCTGGCGTTCCTGTCCACCCGCGCCTTCGACCCGGTCTACGACGAGCACGTCTTCGACCTGGCCTTCGTCGAGGGCGCCCGGCCGCACCTGATCACCCTCGCCGCGACCACCCCGTCGCCGTTCGGCCCGCAGCGCCACGGCCGCCCCTTCGAGACGCCGGACCGCGAGGAGACCCCCGACAGCGAGGGCACCCCCACCACCCGCATCGACCTGGACGGCCTCGCCGACCGGATCGTGCCGTTCCCCGTCGAGGCCGCCCGCTACTCCCACCTGCGGGCCGCCAAGGACGGGGTGCTGTGGCTGCGCCACCCGGTGCGCGGCGTCCTCGGCGCCTCCCGCGCCACCCCCGACGACCCCGATCCCAGGACCGAGCTGGAGCGCTACGACCTCGCCCAGCACCGCATCGAGCACCTCGCCGCGGACGCCGACCACTTCGAGGTCAGCGGCGACGGCAAGCGGGTGCTGCTGTGGACCGACGGGCGGCTCAAGGTCGTCCCCAGCGACCGGCGCGCCCCGAACGGCGACGACAGCGACGGCAACATCACCGTCGACCTCGGCCGCGTCCGCCAGTTCGTCGACCCCGCCGCCGAGTGGCGGCAGATGTTCGACGAGGCGGGCCGCATCATGCGGGACCACTTCTGGCACCCGGACCTCAACGGCGTCGACTGGGACGCCGTCCTGGACCGCTACCGCCCCGTCCTGGACCGCCTCGCCACCCACGACGACCTCGTCGACCTCCTCTGGGAGGTGCAGGGCGAACTCGGCACCTCGCACGCCTACGTCACCCCGCGCGGCGGCCACGGCGACGGCCCCCGGCAGGGCCTGCTGGGCGCGGACCTCTCCCGCCACGAGGACGGCAGCTGGCGCGTCGACCGCATCCTGCCCTCGGAGACCTCCGACCCCGACGCCCGCTCCCCGCTCGCCGCGCCCGGCGTGGCCGTCCGCCCCGGCGACGCGATCGTCGCCGTCGCCGGACAGCCCGTCGACCCCGTCACCGGCCCCGCCCCGCTGCTGGTGGGCACCGCGGGCAAGCCGGTCGAGCTGACCGTCTCCCCGGCCGGCGGCGGCGAACCGCGCCATGCGGTCGTCGTGCCCGTCGCCGACGAGGAACCGCTGCGCTACCACGCCTGGGTCGCCGACCGGCGGGCGTACGTGCACGAGACGTCCGGCGGCCGCCTCGGCTACATCCACGTCCCCGACATGCAGGCCCCCGGCTGGGCGCAGATCCACCGCGACCTGCGCGTCGAGGTGACCCGCGAGGGACTGGTCGTCGACGTGCGGGAGAACCGCGGCGGACACACCTCCCAGCTCGTGGTGGAGAAGCTGGCCCGGCGCATCGTCGGCTGGGACCTGCCGCGCGGCATGCGGCCCGAGTCCTACCCGCGGGACGCGCCGCGCGGCCCCGTCGTCGCCGTGGCCAACGAGTTCTCCGGCTCCGACGGCGACATCGTCAACGCGGCGATCAAGGCCCTCGGTATCGGCCCCGTCGTCGGCACCCGCACCTGGGGCGGCGTCGTCGGCATCGACAGCCGCTACCGCCTGGTCGACGGCACGCTCGTCACCCAGCCCAAGTACGCCTTCTGGCTGGAGGGTTACGGCTGGGGCGTGGAGAACCACGGCGTCGACCCCGACGTCGAGGTGGTGCAGCGCCCGCAGGACCACGCGGCGGGCCGCGACCCCCAGCTCGACGAGGCCGTCCGCATCGCGCTCGCCGCCCTGGAGGAGAACCCGGCCAAGGAGCCGCCCGCGCTGCCCTGACCGCGGGCCCTCGCGCGGCCCCGGCGGATACGATGCCCCGGTAAGCGATCATCCGGGGCCGAGGAGGCACACCCATGGCAGGCGAGCCGCAGGACGACTGCCTGTTCTGCAAGATCGTCGCAGGACAGATCCCGGCGACGATCGTCCGCGAGACGGACACGACCGTCGCGTTCAGGGACATCAACCCGCAGGCGCCGACCCACGTCCTGGTGATCCCCAAGGCACACCACCAGGACGCGGCGGCCCTCGCCGCGGCGGCACCCGACATCGCGGCGGACGTGCTGCGCGAGACGCAGGCCGTCGCCGACCAGGAGCAACTGGACAGCTACCGCATCGTGTTCAACACCGGCAGCGGCGCCGGCCAGACCGTCTGGCACGCCCACGCCCACGTGCTGGGCGGCCGCGGCCTCGAATGGCCCCCCGGATAGTCCGGACCGGCCGTCACATGTCCGTACGCGAACTGGTCGTGCTCGGCACCGCCAGCCAGGTCCCCACCCGGCACCGCAACCACAACGGCTACCTGCTGCGCTGGGACGGCGAGGGCATCCTGTTCGACCCCGGCGAGGGCACGCAGCGGCAGATGCTGCGCGCCGGGGTCGCCGCGCACGACCTCAACCGGATCTGCGTCACCCACTTCCACGGCGACCACAGCCTCGGCCTCGCCGGGGTCATCCAACGCATCAACCTGGACCGGGTCCCGCACGAGATCACCGCCCACTACCCGCGTTCCGGGCAGCGCTTCTTCGACCGGCTGCGCTACGCCACCGCCTACCGCGAGACCGTCGCCCTCACCGAGGCCCCCGTCGACACGGACGGCCCGATCGCCCGCACCCCCGGCTACACCCTCGATGCGCGCCGCCTCTCCCACCCCGTGGAGTCCTACGGCTACCGGCTCACCGAGCCCGACGGGCGCCGCATGCTCCCGGACCGGCTCGCCGCGCACGGCATCACCGGCCCGGACATCGGCCGCCTCCAGCGGGACGGCGTCCTCGGCGGGGTCCGGCTGGAGGACGTCAGCGAGGTACGGCGCGGGCAGAGCTTCGCGTTCGTCATGGACACCCGGCTGTGCGACGGGGTGCACGCGCTCGCCGAGGGCTGCGACCTGCTCGTCATCGAGTCGACCTTCCTCGACGAGGACGAGGAACTCGCCACCGACCACGGTCACCTGACGGCCGGTCAGGCCGCCCGGGCGGCCCGGGACGCGGGCGTGCACCACCTCGTGCTCACCCACTTCAGCCAGCGCTACTCCGACCCGGCGGAGTTCGAGCGGCAGGCCAGGGCCGCCGGTTTCGAGGGCGAGCTGACCGTGGCCCACGACCTGCTCCGGGTGCCGCTGCCCAAGCGCCGCTGACACGGTCCCCAGGCGCCCGGTCGTACGATGCTTCGATGCCCGTACCCAAAGCCGAACTGCACCTTCACATCGAAGGCACCCTCGAACCCGAGCTGGCCTTCGAGCTCGCCGCCCGCAACGGCCTCACCCTGCCCTGGGCCGGCACCGAGGCGCTGCGCGAGGCGTACCGCTTCGAGGACCTGCAGTCCTTCCTCGACCTGTACTACGCGCTGATGGCGGTGCTGCGCACCGAACGGGACTTCGAGGACCTCGCCGACGCCTACCTCGCCCGCGCCGCCGCCCAGGGCGTCCGCCACGCGGAGATCTTCTTCGACCCGCAGGCCCACCTCGCGCGCGGCGTCCCCCTGGACACGGTCGTCGACGGGCTCTGGCAGTCCCTGGGCCGCAGCGAGGAGCGGCACGGCGTCTCCACCCGCCTGATCATGTGCTTCCTGCGCGACGAGTCCGCCGCGTCCGCCCTGGCCACCCTGGAGGCCGCCCGCCCCCACCTGGACCGCATCACCGGCGTCGGCCTGGACTCGGCCGAGGTCGGCCACCCGCCCGCGAAGTTCCGCGAGGTGTACGAGGCCGCCGCCGCGCTGGGCCTGCGCCGGGTCGCCCACGCCGGGGAGGAGGGCCCGCCGGAGTACATCACCGAGGCCCTGGACGTGCTCGGCGTCGAACGCGTCGACCACGGGCTGCGCTGCGTGGAGGATCCCGCGCTGGTGGCACGGCTGGTGCGCGAGCGGGTGCCGCTGACGCTCTGCCCGCTGTCCAACGTCCGCCTGCGCACGGTCGACACCCTCGCCGACCACCCGCTGCCCGCGATGCTGGACGCGGGCCTGATGTGCACGGTCAACTCCGACGACCCGGCCTACTTCGGCGGCTACGTCGGCGACACCTTCGACGCCGTCGCCGAGACCCTCGGCCTCGGCCCGGAGCGCCTGCGCGACCTCGCCCGCAACTCCTTCCTCTCCGCCTTCCTCGACGACGACGAGGAACGCCGGGCGCGGTACCTGGCCGAGGTGGAGGCGTACGCGTTCGGCTAGGGGCCCGGGCCACCGGTCCGGGGCCGGGGCCACCCCGCACGGCCGACTCGTCCGTCGCTTCCGCAGGGGTGGCTCCGGTCGGCGCCGGCTCGCCCTCAGCTCTTGTCGTCAGTTCTTGTCGTCGCCGGAGGCGCGCCAGGCGATGTGGCCCGCGTCCGCCCCGCCGGTCATCCAGAACGCGGCGGCCGGCCTGTCGCCCTCGGGCACCAGGTGGACCGAGCACTGGGTGACCTTGGCGCCCGGCTTTAGCATCTCGTCCGGAAGCTGGTCCGGGCACTGCCTCATCCCGGGGCCGCCGATGTCGATCAGGGTCAGCTTCCTGATCTGCTGCCCGGCGACGGTCTGCAGGAGCACGTCGTCCTGCATGTCCGGGTAGAGGTCGTGCTCGCCCTTGTTGCCGTACTCGATCGTGACGTAGTACGGGACGAGCTTCTGGCCGCCGGTCTTGAGGGTGTAGCGGCTCAGGTGGTCGAGGCTGCCCTTGCGCATGCTCCGCGCGACCGCCTCGACCCGCACCGTGTTGCCGTCGGAGTCCTCGACGTCGGCCTCCAACGGCTCGCCCAGCTCCGCCACGCCCTTGGAGCGGCCCTTCCCGTCGCCCGCTTCCCACAGGGCCGTGCCCGAGTCGTCCTGGTAGGCGACGGCCGCGGGCTCCAGGCCCTTGGCCAGCACGACCGGCGTGCAGACCTCCGCCGTCGCGCCGGCGGCGAGCGTCTCCGGGTTCCCCTTCGGGCAGTGGTCCGAGAGCGCCGAACCGCCACCGCGGAAGATCGTCAGGCGTTTGCCGGGCCAGCCGTCCACGCCGGCCACCGAGAGGTGGCCCACCAGGTCGGGGGAGGTCAGATCCGTCTCGCCCGCGTTGGTGACGGAGACCGTGAGGTAGTACGGCCGCCCGCCCTTGAGGCCGTCGTCCAGGCGGACGCCGGAGAGATCGGACTCCGACCCGCGGACGAGGCTCTTCGGGGTGACCCGCAGCCGGTACTCGTCGTCGTCATCGGTGAAGACGACGGTCCGGGCATCGGTCGCCAGGGTCACCGGGTCGGCCTTCGTCGCTTCCTTCCGCTGTGCTCCCTTGTCGGCCGCGCGCTCTCCTCCCGTGCTGCCCGAGCCGCAGCCCGCGACAGCCATGAGGAGGAACCCGACTCCCGCGATACCGGCAACTCCCCGGTTCACCGCCACACTTGCCCCCTGATCGACGTGAATGGATCCACCCGCGTCCGGTACACCACCGGACCCCTCGGGAGCCGATCACACTATCTGTACGGCCCGTGGCCGATCTCCACCGGAGACATCGCGGCAGCCGGTACGAACGGGAGACGCGACGGCGTGACGGGCGGCGCCGCGGGTGCGCCCGAGCCACAGCCACCCCGGGCGGAGCAGGGCGCGAGCGGCGGACGTCCGCCCCCGGGGACACGCCACCCCCGGGCTCACACCGCCCCCGGGCTCACACCGCTCCCGGGCTCACACCGCCCCTGGCGCCCGGGCCGCCGCCGCCGTGTCGTACGCGCCGCGGGCGGGGGCGGGGGTGCCGTCGAGGGGGATCTCCACGACCTCCTGCTCGGGGGCGCCGACCTCCGGGACCGCGCCCGCCGGGGTGCCGGGGGCCGCGGCGACCACCACGGCCGCCGGGTGCCCGCCGCGCCGGCGGACCGCGCCCGGCAGCAGCGGACGGCCGCCGGTGTGCAGGGCCACCGCCGTCAGGGGCACGGCGACCACCAGCAGTCCGGCGCCGAGCACCGCGCCCATCACCGGGAACCCCGCCTGCGCGGACAGCAGGCTCCCGGTCAGCGGACCGGCCGCCGTGCCCAGCGAGGAGGCCGACCCGACCAGCACCGCCCACCGGCCGCGCGGGTCCAGGGAGGCGGCGAGGCCGATCAGGTAGGACAGGACCGCCGGGTAGACGGTGTTCCAGGCGATCTCCCCGACGGCGAAGCCGGTCAGCCCGTTCGCGGAGGCGGTGAGCGCGATGCAGCCCGCGATGAGCACCGTGCCGCCGCCGATCGGCAGCGCCCGCCCCAGCCGCGCCCCGAGCGCACCCGCGGCCAGCACGCCCAGCAGCCCGGCGCCCAGCGACACCGCGAAGACGGCACCGACGGTGGGCTCGCTGAGACGGGCCTGGGTGACGCCGATCCGTCCGCTCATGCCCCACAGGGCGTTCTGCGCCAGCGACCACAGCACCATGGCACCCGCGAGGACCATCCCCGACCGCCGGTACGGCAGCCGGCCGGTGCCGGGGGCGGCGCGGTGCGCGACGGGTGCCGGGCCGGGCAGCCGGGACGTCAGCGGCCACACGGCGAGCGCGGTCAGCGCGATGGCCGCCAGGGTGAGGCCGTGGCCCGGGAGGTGAGGCACCGTCAGGTACACCACGCCGGCCAGCGCGGAGACGCTGAGCAGGCCCAGGGTGGACCCGCGGTGCGGATCCGGCTCGGCGGCGATCCGGGTGGCCGCCACGGTCGTCGCCGTACCGGAGCCGAACCCTCCGATCACCGCGCCCGCGACGACGGCGGGGACGGCGGTGGTGAGCGCGGCCCCGCCGTAGCCGACCACCGCCAGGACGAGTCCGAGGCGGGCGAGGGCGCGGGCACCCGCCCGTTCGACGCGGGCGGCGAGCAGGAAGCCGGCGAGGGCGGAGCTCAGCAGCAGCGCGCTGCCGACGGCGCCCGCCTGGGTGGGGGACAGGTCCAGCCCCCGTTCCAGCCGGCCGACGGTGGTGGGGAGCAGATACGGGGCGAGGTACCCGGCCGTGAACAGGGCGACGAGGGGCCAGGGGGTGGTGCGAGGGGCGAACACGGGCGTTCCCGGGGCGTGCGAAGGGGAGGGTACGGAAAGCGGGGTGGGAGCGACGACCGTCGACGGACGGGAACGCGCCGGCAATTTGTATCAAGCGGAAGAAGCGATTCGGGTGGATCGTGGATGTGATCCACCTCACACTTTGGTTTGCGGATTCCCGTACCGGGTAGCAGTGCGCGCCGCCCGCCTCCCGGGGCGCCGTTCCGGCAGGTGGGAGCGGCTCCGGCGCGATGACCGCGGCGATGTCGGCGGCGTGGTGCAGACTGGCCTGATCCGCACCATGTCAGGGAGCGCACCGTGATGGCGTCCACCGGACCGGCCGGAGAACGGAACAGCGACGACACCGCCGCGCGCAGGGCGCCGGCTCGGGACCGCACGCACCTCGACCCGCTCGCCGCGCTGCGCACCCGCGACGACCCGCCCTGCGACGTCTACCTCACCGGCACCGTCTTCCTCGACATCATCTTCACCGGCCTCGACTCCGCGCCGGTGCGGGGCACCGAGTCCTGGGCGCGCGGCATGGGCTCCAGCCCCGGCGGCGTCGCCAACATGGCCACCGCCCTCGCCCGCCTCGGCCTGCGCACCACCCTCGCCGCCGCCTTCGGCGACGACCACTACGGGGAGTACTGCTGGGACACCCTCGCCCACGGCGAGGGCATCGATCTCGGCCCCTCGCGCACCGTCCCCGGCTGGCACTCCCCGGTCACCGTCTCCATGGCCTACGAGGGCGAGCGCACCATGGTCTCCCACGGCCACGAACCGCCCCCCGAGGAACCCGCCCCCACCTGCCCGCCCCGCGCCCGGGCGGCCGTCGCCTCCCTCACGCCGGGCCGCAGCGCCCCCTGGATCGCCCAGGCGGCCCGCCGCGGCACCCGCGTCTTCGGCGACGTCGGCTGGGACGACACCGGCACCTGGTCCCTGGCCGGACTGCCCGACCTGCGGCACTGCGAGGCGTTCCTGCCGAACGCCGAGGAGGCCATGCGCTACACCCGCACCGACTGCCCCCGGACCGCCGCGCACGCCCTCACCGAGCACGTACCGGTCGCCGTGGTGACCCTCGGCGCGGACGGGGCGTACGCGGTGGACCGGCGGACGGGGGAGACCGCCGAGGTGCCCGCCATCGCCGTCGAGGCGCTGGACCCGACCGGGGCGGGCGACGTGTTCGTGGCCGGCTTCGTCGCCGGCAGCCTGGCCGGCTGGCCGCTGGCCGACCGGCTCGCCTTCGGCGGCCTCACCGCGGCGCTCTCCGTCCAGGAGTTCGGCGGCTCGCTGTCGGCGCCCGGCTGGACCGAGATCGCCGCCTGGTGGCGCGAGGTGCGGTCGGTGCAGGGCGAGGACGCGGCCGAACTCGGGCGCTACGCCTTCCTGGACGGCCTCGTCCCCCGCGCACCGGCCCCCGGCTGGCCGCTGCGGCGGGCGGTCCCCACCATCGGCTTCCGCAGCGCCCCCTGACGCCTCCCTCCGCACGTCGCCGGCCCCCCGGGGACGGCGGCCCCCGAGACACCGGAACGGCCGCCTCCCCACGTCGGGGCACCCCGGGAACGCACGCGCGAAAAGCCCTTCGGCGTTGTCGGTCCCGCGTCGTACCCTGGGAGTCGCGAGGCCGCCCTCAGCTGCGCGGCCCTGACGAGGAGGAATCGCAGGCCTTCAGCGCCGGCCCATGACTCAGACACCCACAGCTCACACCCCCGCGCAGGAGCAGGCCAGAGTCCAGCTCACCGTTCCCGCCCAGCACCCCATGGTGACCGTGCTGGGATCCGGCGACTCCCTCCTGCGCGTGATCGAGAAGGCCTTCCCGGGGGCCGACATCCACGTCCGGGGCAATGAGATCAGCGCGGTCGGCGATCCGGGCGAGGTGGCCCTCGTGTCCCGCGTGTTCGACGAGATGATGCTGGTGCTGCGCACCGGACAGCCGATGACGGAGGACGCGGTGGAACGCTCGATCGCCATGCTCAAGGCGACTGAGAGCGGGGAGAGCGACGGCCAGGAGACCCCGGCCCAGGTGCTCACCCAGAACATCCTCTCCTCGCGCGGGCGCACGATCCGCCCCAAGACGCTCAACCAGAAGCGTTACGTGGACGCGATCGACAAGCACACCATCGTCTTCGGCATCGGCCCGGCCGGTACCGGCAAGACGTACCTCGCCATGGCCAAGGCGGTGCAGGCCCTGCAGTCCAAGCAGGTCAACCGCATCATCCTGACCCGGCCCGCGGTCGAGGCGGGGGAGCGGCTCGGCTTCCTGCCGGGCACGCTGTACGAGAAGATCGACCCCTACCTGCGCCCGCTCTACGACGCGCTGCACGACATGCTCGACCCCGACTCCATCCCCCGCCTGATGGCGGCCGGCACCATCGAGGTCGCCCCGCTGGCGTACATGCGCGGCCGCACGCTCAACGACGCCTTCATCATCCTGGACGAGGCCCAGAACACCAGCCCCGAGCAGATGAAGATGTTCCTCACCCGCCTCGGCTTCGACTCGAAGATCGTGATCACGGGTGACGTCACCCAGGTCGACCTGCCCACCGGCACCAAGTCCGGTCTGCGGCAGGTCCAGGAGATCCTGGACGGCGTCGAGGACGTGCACTTCTCCCGCCTGTCGTCGCAGGACGTGGTCCGGCACAAGCTGGTGGGCCGTATCGTCGACGCGTACGAGCAGTACGACAGCGAGCACGGCACCCAGAACGGCGTCCACAAGGGCGGCCGGGGCAGGTCCGGGCACAAGGGGAAGTAGACCGAGCACCAGATGTCGATCGACGTCAACAACGAGTCCGGAACCGAGGTCGACGAGCAGGCGATCCTGGACATCGCCCGCTACGCCCTCGCGCGCATGCGCATCCACCCGCTCTCCGAGCTCTCGGTGATCGTCGTGGACGCCGCCGCCATGGAGCAGCTCCACATCCAGTGGATGGACCTGCCGGGGCCCACGGACGTCATGTCGTTCCCGATGGACGAGCTGCGCCCGCCGGCCAAGGACGACGACGAGCCCCCGCAGGGCCTGCTCGGCGACATCGTGCTCTGCCCCGAGGTCGCCGCCCGGCAGGGCGCCGAGGCGCCGACGCAGCACAGCATGGACGAGGAGCTGCAGCTGCTCACCGTCCACGGCGTGCTGCACCTGCTGGGCTACGACCACGAGGAGCCCGACGAGAAGGCCGAGATGTTCGGTCTGCAGGCCGCCATCGTGGACGGCTGGCGCGCGGAGAAGGGCCTGACCGGCCCGTCCCCGGCGCCGACCGTGTCATGACTCCCGGGCTCGTCCTCGGCGCCCTCGCGCTGGTCGTCGTCGCCTGGCTGTCCGCCTGCGCGGAGGCCGGCATCGCGCGGATCTCCAGTTTCCGCGCCGAGGAGGCCGTCCGGTCCGGGCGGCGGGGCAGTGCCCGGCTCGCGCAGCTCGCCGCCGACCCGACCCGCTACCTCAACGTGGCCCTGCTGGTCCGGGTGGCCTGCGAGATGGCCGCCGCCGCCCTGGTCACGTACGCGTGCCTGCGCGAGTTCGACGGCACGGCCGAGGCCCTGCTGATCGCCATAGCGGTCATGGTCCTCGTCTCCTACGTGGCCGTCGGCGTGTCCCCGCGCACCATCGGCCGCCAGCACCCGCTGAACACGGCCACGGCGGCGGCGTACGTGCTGCTGCCGCTGGCCCGGATCATGGGCCCGGTCCCGTCGCTGCTGATCCTCATCGGCAACGCCTTCACCCCGGGCAAGGGCTTCCGGCGCGGCCCGTTCGCCTCCGAGGCGGAGCTGCGGGCGCTGGTGGACCTCGCGGAGAAGGAGTCGCTGATCCAGGACGAGGAGCGCCGCATGGTGCACTCCGTCTTCGACCTGGGCGACACCCTGGTGCGCGAGGTGATGGTGCCGCGCACCGACCTGGTGGTCATCGAGCGCTACAAGACCATCCGCCAGGCCCTCACCCTCGCCCTGCGCTCCGGCTTCTCCCGCATACCGGTCACCGGGGAGAACGAGGACGACATCGTCGGGATCGTCTACCTCAAGGACCTCGCCCGCAAGACGCACATCAGCCGCGACGCGGAGAGCGAGCTGGTGTCCACCGCGATGCGCCCCGCGTTCTTCGTGCCGGACACCAAGAACGCCGACGACCTGCTGCGCGAGATGCAGCAGCAGCGCAACCACGTCGCCGTCGCCGTCGACGAGTACGGCGGCACGGCGGGCATCGTGACCATCGAGGACATCCTGGAGGAGATCGTCGGCGAGATCACCGACGAGTACGACCGGGAGATCCCGCCGGTCGAGGAACTCGGCGACGACCGCTACCGGGTCAACGCCCGCCTCGACATCACCGACCTCGGCGAGCTCTACGACCTCGGCGAGTACGACGACGAGGACGTGGAGACCGTCGGCGGACTGCTCGCCAAGGCCCTCGGACGGGTGCCGATCGCCGAGGCGTCGTCGGTGGTCGAACTGCCCGACGGCCGTTCGCTGCGGCTGACGGCCGAGGCGGCGGCCGGCCGCCGGAACAAGATCGTCACGGTGCTGGTGGAGCCCGTCGGCCCGCCGCCCCCGCCGGCCGAACCCGTGGAGGCGGTGGAATGACCCCCGAGGAGCTGCGCGCCCTGTGCCTGTCCTTCGAGGCGGCCGTGGAGGACTTCCCCTTCGGCCCCGAGACCTCGGTCTTCAAGGTCGGGGGCAAGCTGTTCGCGCTGTCGGCGCTGGACGCGCGGCCCCTGAAGGTCAACCTCAAGTGCGACCCGGACGACGCCGTCCGGCTGCGCGCCCAGCACCCGGGCCTGATCGTCCCCGGCTGGCACATGAGCAAGCGCCACTGGAACACGGTGACGGTGGACGGCGGCCTCCCCGCCGGCCTGGTCCGGGAGCTGGTCGAGGACTCCTACGACCTGGTGGTGGCCGGGCTGCCGCGCGCCGAACGGCTGCGCCTGGACCGGCCGTGAGCCGTCCGGACGGCTGTGTGGCGCACCGCTCGCGGGCGGCACGGACGGCTGCGTGGCGCACTGCTCGCGGGCCGCACGGACGGCCGCCTGACGCACCGCTCGCGGGCCGCACGGGCGGCTGAGTCCGCGCCGGCCGTGATCCGTATGCTCGGGGCATGACCGACAGCAGCGCGCTCGACCCCGAGGACCACAAGATCGTGACCCTGGCCCGTGCCACCCGGGCCCGCAACGGCGTGCCCGAGGGTGCCGCCGTGCGCGACGGGAACGGCCGCACCTACGCCGCGGGCACCGTGGCCCTGGACTCCCTCCGGCTCAGCGCGCTGCGCACGGCGGTGGCCATGGCGGTGGCGTCCGGGGCGACGTCCCTGGAGGCGGCGGCCGTGGTGACCGAGGCGGGCGCGGTGCCGGACGAGGACCGCGCGGCGGTGCGGGACCTGGGCGGGCCGGCCACCCCGGTCCTGGTGGCCGGTCCCGACGGCACCGTGCGGGAGACCCTTCCGGCGGGCTGACCCACCTGCTGTTACCGGCGGTAAATAGGCCGGATTTCCACCTTGCCGCGCACCGCCTCCCGCGCATCAATGGAAACCGGACGACCTGATGCCACGTCAGGTCGTCCGGTGTGCAGCGGGTCCGGACCCCATCTGCCGATCAGTTCCCGAACGTTCCCCCGACGGAGTCCCTCCCCACGGGACTCCCCCCACACGGAAAGGGAGCCGGAATTCCATGAGAGGCAAGCGAATCGGACTCGGCCTGTCCCTGGCGGCGGGCACCCTCGCGGTCTGCGGACTCGCCTTCGCCCCCGCCGCGGCGGCCGTCGCCCCCGGGTCGGCCACCGTCGACGCCGACTGCGGGAGCTGGGGCGGTGGCGCCGCCACCCTCACGGCCACCCAGAACGGCACGTCCGCCACCCTCACCATCAACACCTCCGCGGTCACCGCGCCGCTCTCCATCGGCAAGGACTCCCTGGTGTCCGAGCTGAAGATGGTCAAGGAGGGCGGCGGCACCACCGTCTTCAAGGGCACCAAGAACCCCGCCATGTCCACCGGTGACGCCCTGGAGGTCGGCCCGCTCACCGGAACCGTCGCCCCCGGGGACAGCCTGGAGGCCTTCGGCGGCACCCTGAAGGTGACGGCGTTCGGCTTCATCACCATCACCTGCACCGCCACGGGACCGCAGTCCCCGGGCCCGTTCGTCTTCGACTGATCCGCACCGGGCGGAGCGCCGGGCCGGGGACCCTCGGGTGCCCGGCCCGGCGCCCCGGTCCCGGGGGGCGGAGGGCCGGGAGCCGGCTCCGATGGTGCGGCGGGGCTCCGGGGATCAGCGACAATGGGCGCATGAGCGTTCGTACCCAGTCATCCGAGCAGCCGGCCGAAGCTGTCCACCGGGCCGGTTTCGCCTGCTTCGTGGGCCGCCCCAACGCCGGCAAGTCCACCCTCACGAACGCGCTGGTCGGGCAGAAGGTGGCGATCACCTCCAACCGGCCCCAGACCACCCGGCACACCGTGCGCGGCATCGTGCACCGCCCCGACGCGCAGCTGATCCTGGTGGACACCCCGGGCCTGCACAAGCCGCGCACCCTGCTCGGCGAGCGGCTCAACGACGTGGTCCGCACCACCTGGGCCGAGGTCGACGTCATCGGCTTCTGCCTCCCCGCCGACCAGAAGATCGGCCCCGGCGACCGCTTCATCGCCAAGGAACTCGCCGGGATCAAGAAGACCCCCAAGATCGCCATCGTCACCAAGACCGACCTGGTGGACAGCAAGGCCCTCGCCGAGCAGCTGATCGCCGTGGACCGGCTGGGCGAGGAGCTGGGCATCACCTGGGCGGAGATCGTGCCGGTCTCCGCGACCGCGAACCAGCAGGTCGACCTGCTGGCCGACCTCCTCATCCCGCTGATGCCCGAGGGCCCGGCGCTCTACCCCGAGGGCGACCTCACCGACGAGCCCGAGCAGGTCATGGTCGCCGAACTGATCCGCGAGGCGGCCCTGGAAGGCGTCCGGGACGAACTGCCGCACTCCATCGCGGTCGTCGTCGAGGAGATGCTGCCCCGCGAGGACCGCCCCGCCGACAAGCCCCTGCTGGACATCCACGCCAACCTCTTCATCGAGCGCTCCAGCCAGAAGGGCATCGTCATCGGCCCCAAGGGCAAGCGCCTGAAGGACGTCGGCATCAAGTCCCGCAAGCAGATCGAAGCCCTGCTCGGTACCCCGGTCTTCCTCGACCTGCACGTGAAGGTGGCCAAGGACTGGCAGCGGGACCCGAAGCAGTTGCGGCGGCTGGGGTTCTGACGCGGGCGGGCCGGGGTGGGCGCCTGAAGCAGTCGCGGTGGCCGGGGTCCTGAGCCGCGCGGCGGCTCAGGACCGCTGCTCGCGCAGCAGCTCCCGGAACCAGGCGTAGGACGCCTTCGGCGTGCGCCGCTGCGTGGCGAAGTCGACGTGGACCAGGCCGAAGCGGCGGGCGAAGCCCTCGGCCCACTCGAAGTTGTCCAGCAGCGACCACACGAAGTAGCCGCGCACGTCCACGCCCGCCTCCAGCGCCCGGTGCAGGGCACGGACGTGGCCGTCCAGGTAGGCGATGCGCTCCGGGTCGTCGACGCCCTCGTAGGAGCAGCCGTTCTCGGTGATCACGACCGGGGGGAGCCGGTCGCCGTAGCGGTCGCGGAAGGCCGTCAGGACCTCCGTCAGCGCCTCCGGCACCACCGGCCAGCCGAAGTCGGTCACCGGACGCCCGCTGATCTCCCGTACGGAGAAGGGCAGTTCGGCCGGCATCCGGATGCCGCCGAAGTCGGTCTCGGTGCCCTGCGGGGCGCCCACGCGGGTCGGCGCGTAGTAGTTGATCCCGTACCAGTCGAGCGGTTCGGAGATCACCTGAAGGTCCGCCGCCACGTCCCCGGGCATCAGCGCGTCGATGCCGTCCGGGTAGCGGCCGAGCAGCAGCGGGTCGGCGAACAGCCGGTTCAGCAGCAGGTCGTGGAAGTCGGCCGCCTCCACGTCCGCCGGGTCCTCCGACGCCGGCCAGGTCGGGCCGTGCGAGTTGGCGATGCCGATGTCGTCCGCTCCGCCCGCCCGCAGCGCGCGCACCGCGAGGCCGTGCGCCAGGAGTTGGTGGTGGGCCACCGGCAGCGCGTCGAACAGCAGCTTCAGACCGGGCGCGTGGATGCCCAGGGCGTGGCCCAGCAGGGTGTGCTCGGCGGGCTCGTTGAGCGTGATCCACTTCGTCACCCGGTCGCCGAGGCGCCCGACGACCTCGGACACGTACGCGGCGAACCGCTCGGCGGTGTCCCGCTCCCGCCAGTCCAGCCCGGCCGGCAGGTCCCAGTGGAACAGCGTCGGCACCGGCCGCACCCCGGCCGCGCACAGGTCGTCGACCAGCCGGTCGTAGAAGTCCAGGCCGCCCCGGGCACGCACCCGCGGCCAGGACACCGAGAACCGGTACGCGTCCACGCCCAGGCCGGCCAGCAGCGCCACGTCCTCACCGTGCCGGCGCACGTGGTCGCAGGCCACCGCCGCCGTCGACCCGTCCCGCACCCGGCCCGGCTCGGCCGTGAACACGTCCCACACGGACGGCTCCCGCTCGTCCACCGCGCCCTCGATCTGGTGCGCCGAGGTGGACACACCCCACAGGAAGCCGTCCGGGAAGCGGGGCACCGGGTTCGTCGTCACCATGGGGTGGATCATCCGCACCGCCGGCGAGCGGAGTCAACGCCCCGGCCGCAAAAGGCTGTTACGCGCCCTCCCGGAGCACGCGGGAGACCAGCGCGCGCTGCTCCTCGGTCAGCCGGGGCTCCGCGCAGTACACCGTCCGGCCGTCCACCGTGATCCGGTAGCCGAAGCCGTCCGGCACCCCGGCGGGCGGCGAGCCGCTGCCCGCGGCCACCGCCCGCTCGGCGAGGGCGTGCCACTCCGCGGCGTCCGCCCGCCCCACGGTGTCCACCTCGGCCTGCCGCTCGATGCCCGCGAACCCGCCCGAGCGCCGCACCTGAATCCGCATGGCTCCCTGTCTAGTACGAGAACACCCGGCACGCCCACCCCGCGGGAGCGCGCGGCTACAGCGTGCGCACCCCCACCCGCTCCCACGCCTTGGTCACCGCGAGCAGCTCCTCGCCCTCCCCGAAGCGCGCCCGCGCCGCCTTCACCGTCAGCGTCGCGAAGTCCGTGAACATCGCGTCCTGTGGCAGTTCGCCGCCGGTCAGCACGTCGTACCAGACCTGCCCCGCACGCTCCCAGGCGTGCCCGCCCAGCGTGGTCGCCGCCAGGTAGAAGGCGTGGTTGGGGATGCCGGAGTTGATGTGCACACCGCCGTTGTCCCGGCCGGTGCGGACGTAGTCGTCCATCGTCGCGGGCTGCGGGTCCTTGCCGAGGACGTCGTCGTCGTACGCGGTGCCGGGTTCCTTCATCGACCGCAGCGCCGTGCCCGTGACCCGCGGCGCGAGCAGCCCGGCACCGATCAGCCAGTCGGCCTCGGAAGCGGTCTGGCCGAGCGTGTACTGCTTGATGAGCGCGCCGAAGACGTCCGACACCGACTCGTTGAGCGCGCCGGGCTGCCCGAAGTAGGTCAGGTTGGCGGTGTGCTGGGTGAGACCGTGCGCCAGCTCGTGGCCGATCACGTCGACCGGGAGGGTGAAGTCGAGGAAGATCTCCCCGTCCCCGTCGCCGAACACCATCTGCTCGCCGTTCCAGAAGGCGTTGTTGTAGTCGCGGTCGTAGTGCACGGTCGCCACCAGTGGCATCCCGGCGCCGTCGATCGAGTCGCGCCCGTACGCCGACAGCAGCAGCTCGAAGGTGGCGCCGAGGCCGGCGTAGGCGCGGTTGACGGTGGCGTCCGGCCCGGGCTCGTCGCCCTCGGTGCGTACCGCCCGCCCCGGCAGGTCGGTGCCGTGACCGGCGTCGTGGACCGTGCGGTGCGGCGTCCCGGGCTCGGCGGCGAGCGGGGTGACGGCGCGGGCGCCGACGACCGTGGTCAGGCGGCGCTGGGTGCGTTCGTAGGCGTCGCGCTGGAGGGTGCGGCGCGCCGGTCCGGCGAGCACCGGGTCGTCGGCCTGCGCGAGCCGGTCGAGGACGTGGGGCGGGACGATGGTGCAGAAGACGGGCTCGAAGCCCCCGTGAGTGGCCATGGACGCAGAATCGCACTCCGTGTTCCCGCTGTCACTGTCCGCGACGGCGACGCAACCGTGACGGATGAAATGCCCCGCCAATACCCCTCTTGTCCGTCCTCGGCGTGGTATTCGGCACTTTCGGGCCAGTTCGTCGGCCCGGTCCCGCATACTGATACACACCCCCGCACGCAGCGCGGCTCGGTTAGGCTACGGAGCATCATGCGTTTCGGGCTGCTTCTCCTTAGCTGCCGCGGCGAGGGCCTGCAGTAGAGGCCGACCCCCTCCCCGCGGAGTGTGGCGCTGCGCCGTCGGCCGTCCATCCGGACACCCCCGCGGACCCCCGAGGAGCCCACGCACCATGGCAAACCGCCAGCAGCCCAGTTCCATGCCGTTCCACAAGTACGGCCGCTACGAGCAGGTCGACATCCCCGACCGCACGTGGCCGGCCAACCGGATCACCCAGGCCCCCCGCTGGCTCTCCACCGACCTGCGGGACGGCAACCAGGCGCTGATCGACCCCATGTCGCCCGCCCGCAAGCGCGCGATGTTCGACCTGCTGGTCCGCATGGGCTACAAGGAGATCGAGGTCGGCTTCCCCGCCTCCGGCCAGACCGACTTCGACTTCGTCCGCTCGATCATCGAGGACCCGGACGCCATCCCGGACGACGTCACCATCTCCGTGCTGACCCAGGCTCGCGAGGACCTGATCGAGCGCACGGTGGAGTCGCTGAAGGGCGCCCGGCGCGCCACCGTCCACCTGTACAACGCCACCGCGCCCGTCTTCCGCCGCGTGGTCTTCCGCGGCTCCAAGGACGACATCAAGCAGATCGCCGTGGACGGCACCCGCCTGGTGATGGAGTACGCGGAGAAGCTGCTGGGTGAGGAGACCGAGTTCGGCTACCAGTACAGCCCGGAGATCTTCACCGACACCGAGCTGGACTTCGCCCTGGAGGTCTGCGAGGCGGTGATGGACGTCTACCAGCCCGGTCCGGGCCGCGAGATCATCCTCAACCTGCCCGCCACCGTGGAGCGTTCCACCCCCTCCACGCACGCCGACCGCTTCGAGTGGATGGGCCGCAACCTCTCCCGCCGCGAGTACGTCTGCCTGTCCGTCCACCCGCACAACGACCGCGGCACCGCCGTCGCCGCCGCCGAACTGGCCGTGATGGCCGGCGCCGACCGCGTCGAGGGCTGCCTGTTCGGGCAGGGCGAGCGCACCGGCAACGTCGACCTGGTCACCCTGGGCATGAACCTGTTCTCCCAGGGCGTCGACCCGCAGATCGACTTCTCCGACATCGACGAGATCCGTCGCACGTGGGAGTACTGCAACCAGATGGACGTCCACCCGCGCCACCCGTACGTGGGCGACCTGGTCTACACGTCCTTCTCCGGCTCCCACCAGGACGCCATCAAGAAGGGCTTCGACGCCATGGAGGCTGACGCGAAGGCCAAGGGCGTCACCGTCGACGACCTGGAGTGGGCGGTCCCGTACCTGCCCATCGACCCCAAGGACGTCGGCCGCTCCTACGAGGCCGTCATCCGCGTCAACTCGCAGTCCGGCAAGGGCGGCATCGCCTACGTCCTGAAGAACGACCACAAGCTGGACCTGCCGCGCCGGATGCAGATCGAGTTCTCGAAGATCATCCAGGCGAAGACGGACGCCGAGGGCGGCGAGGTCACCCCCGCGGACATCTGGGCGGTCTTCCAGGACGAGTACCTGCCCAACCCGGACAACCCCTGGGGCCGCATCCAGGTCGCCACCGGCCAGTCCACCACCGACCGCGACGGCGTGGACACCCTCGCCGTCGAGGCCACCGTCGACGGCGAGCAGACCACCCTGACCGGCTCCGGCAACGGCCCGATCTCGGCCTTCTTCGACGCACTGCAGGGCATCGGCATCGACGTACGCCTGCTGGACTACCAGGAGCACACCATGAGCGAGGGCGCCTCCGCGCAGGCCGCCTCGTACATCGAGTGCGCGATCGGCGACAAGGTTCTGTGGGGGATCGGAATCGACGCGAACACCACGCGCGCCTCCCTGAAGGCGGTCGTCTCGGCCGTCAACCGGGCGGCCCGCTGACCTGCCGCTTCGACGGACTCCCGGGCTCCGTCCGCCCCCCGGGGCGGGCGGAGCCGCCGTCGTCAACCGGCCAAAAAGGTGTGGAGGTCACGGAGAGGTCTCGTCCGAGGTGCTGACTCCGGCTCGTGGATGTGGCTAACATCACGCAAGCGGCAAGGGTGCCGCCGGGGGCACCGCCCGCGCCGTCCGGCAGCGGGGGAGTTGTGGAGGTGCGACGTGCTGCCAGGACGGGAACCGAACGGCCGTGCCGCCGCCACCGGGCTGTCGCGCCTGCTGGGCACCCGCACGGCGTGGACGCCCGTCGGCGACGGGGAGTTCTTCTGCCCGGGCTGCGGCGGCGACCGCAACTACCAGCGGCTGACCGGCCGGCGCCGCTTCTCCCTCCTCGGCCTGCCCGTGCTGCCGCGCGGCAGCACCGGCCCGGTCGTCGAGTGCGCCGCCTGCCGCCGCCACTTCGGCACCGACGTGCTGGACCACCCGACCACGACCCGCTTCTCCGCGATGCTCCGGGACGCCGTGCACACCGTCGCGCTGGCGGTCCTCGCGGCCGGCGGCACCGGCTCCCGCGCCGCCCTGGAGTCGGCCGTCACCGCGGTCCGCGCCGCCGGGTTCGACGACTGCACCGAGGAGCAACTGGAGTCCCTCGTCGAGGCGTTGGCCGACGACACCGGCCGCTTCACCGGGGAGCCGTGCACGGCCGGCCTCGCCATCGAACTGCACGAGGCCCTGGACCCGCTCGCCCCGCACCTCGCCGCCGCCGGCCGCGAGTCGATCCTCCTCCAGGGCGCCCGCATCGCCCTTGCCGACGGCCCCTACACGCCCGCCGAACGCGACGCCCTCGCCACCGTCGGCGCAGCCCTCACCATCTGCTCCGACGACGTCACCCGCCTGCTGACGGCGGCCAGGACGCCGTCGTAACGAGGACCTCCGGACACCGCCGGGCCCGAGGGCCGTCCCCCCGGTGGCCCCCGTGCCGGGACCGCCGCCCGCCGACCGCGCCTTCCGGGGCGCCGCCCGCCGACCGCGCCTTCCGGGGCGCCGCCGGCCGACCGCCTCTTCCGGGGTGCCGCCGGCCCCCGCCCTCCGACCGGAGTCCGCCGCTCCCGGGAACGAACGCCGACCGCGCCCGCCGCTTCCCCTGGGGGCCGCCATGAGCACCGCACCGCCGCCCCCCGACGCGAAGGGCGGCACGCCGGCCGGTCGCCGCCCGGCCGTGTCCGCGACGGCCACCCGGACCCTCCTGGCCGGGGCCGCCGTCGGGCTGGTCGTCTGGGGGGTGGCCGCGCTGCTCAGCCCGGAGGACGGCCCGACCCGGCACCTGACCGCCGCCGGACTCTGCGCCCTCGGCGCGGTGGTCGTGCCGTACCTGCTCCGGGCGGCACCCTCACCGGGACGTCCGGCGGACAGCGGTACTCCCGGGGCGGCCGGGCCGGCCCCCTCCGTCGCGGTGGACGGCCGTGGCACCGGACCCGAGGCGGACCCGGAGGGCGGACCGCCGGTCCTGCGCGCGTTCGCCCGGTCGGAGATCCGCCGGGTACGGGAGCAGATAGCCGCGCTCGCCACGCTCGCCGTGGAGTCCCCGGGGGAGAACCACGACTGGCCGCTCTCCCTCATCCGCGCCGCCGAGCGGTCCATCGACGCCACCAGCACCTCCGCGGACCGGCAATTCCGGAGCAGTGAGCCCGCCGGCCGCCGGCTCCGCGCCCAGGAGGAGGCGATCAGCGACCGCGGGGTGCCGGTACGGAGGCTGTTCCTGCTGGACAGCACCACCGAACTGGACGACGTGCTGCTGCGGTGGTGCGAGGAACAGGAGTTGCTGCGCATCGACGTGCGTGTCGTCGTCCTCCCCGAACTGCCCCCGCACCTGGCGCGCGGCGCCGCCCCGGGCCTCGTCGTCGACGCGGAGGTGGCGTACGAGGTCGAGCGGGACCCACGCGGGGCGGACGTCCGGACGCGGATCGACGCCCGCCCCGACCACGTCCGCGAACGCCTGCGCCGCTTCGAGGAGTTGTGGGAGGCCGGGATGGGCCTGCGCGAGCTGGAGGAACGGGTGGACGACGAGCAGGACGGCACCCGGCCGGCGGACCGCGGCTGAACCCTGCCTCCCGGCCCCCCGGCACGGTTACTCCCCGGGGAGTAGCGCCGCCCCCGCACCGCCCCGCGCAGTACCCCGCATCTCGGCCTCACGCCCGACGAACACGCCCCCGTCCGCCGGGAGTCTGGAAGCGACCGGACAGCCGAGCGGAGGGAGCCGCCCCATGGGGGCAGGAAGCAGGGGGACACGGCGAACGGCCGTGCCGTGGGCGGTGGTCGGCCTCTGGCTGGCCGCACTCGTCCTTCTCGGACCACTGGCGGGGAAGTTCGGCGGCATCCAGCAGAACCGGGCCACGGACTATCTGCCGGACAGCGCCGACTCCACCCAGGTGGCCCGCATCCAGGACCGGTTGCCCGGCGGTGAGGCGACCGATCTGGTGCTGGTCTACCACCGCGACGGGGGCCTGACCGCCGCCGACCGGAAGACCGCCGCCGAGCAGGTCGCCGAGGTCGGGGACACGTACGAGCTGGCGGACGCCCCGCGCGGGGTGCCCTCGGAGGACGGCAGCACGCTGATGTTCCCGGTCTCCAGCACCGCGCCCGGCCAGGACGAGGAGGCCAGGACCGCCTTCGTCGACGGGGTGCGGGAGATCGCCGAGGGCGGCGACGGGCTGCGCGTCGAGGTCGGCGGGCCCGGCGCGCTGACCACCGACATGAACAAGGTGTTCGAGACCATCGACGGCGCCCTGCTGACGGCCACCCTCGCCGTCGTCACCGTGCTGCTGGTGCTGATCTACCGCAGCCCGTTCCTGTGGCTGGTCCCGCTGGCCGTCGCCGGTGTCGCCACCACCGTGGCGATGGCCGCCGGGTACGGGCTGCACGAGCTGTTCGACGTCACCGTCACCGGGCAGAGCGGCGGCATCATGACCGTCCTCGTCCTCGGCGCCGGAACCGACTACGCGCTGCTCCTCGTCGCCCGCTACCGCGAGGAACTGCGCCGTCACGAACACCCCTACGACGCGATGCGGGCCGCCCTGCGCGGCTGCGGGCCGGCGATCCTCGCCTCCTCGGGCACGGTCGCGGCCGGACTGCTGTGCCTGCTCGCCGCCGACCTCAACAGCAGCAGCGGCATGGGCCCGGTCGGCACGATCGGTGTGCTGGCCGCGCTGATCGCCATGACCACCCTGCTGCCCGCCGTCCTGGTGCTCCTCGGCCGCCGCGTCTTCTGGCCCCTGATCCCCGCCTTCGGCAGCGAACCGAAGGCCCGGCGCACCGTGTTCGCCGTGATGGGCACCTCCGCCGCCCGCCGCCCGCGGACCGTGCTCGCCACGGGCGGCCTCCTCCTCGGCGCCCTCGCCCTCGGCACGCTCGGCCTCACCGGCGACCTCAAGCAGGAGGACTCCTTCACCGACCGGCCCGAGTCGATCGCCGCCATGGACACGCTCGCCCGGGAGTACCCCGAGCGCGGCAGCCGCCCGCTGACCGTGATGGCGCCCGCCGACCGCGTGGACGCGGTGGTGGCGGAGGCCCGCGGCACCGAGGGCGTCGCGGAGGTCACGGCCGGCCGTGAGGGCGACGGCTGGAGAGAGATCGCCGTGTTCACCACGGCCGCCCCCGAGTCCCCGGCCGAGACCCGCACCGTCGAGGCGTTGCGCGACGGACTCGACGACCACGGCGCCTACGTGGGCGGGCCCAGCGCCCAGCGCCTCGACCTCGCCGACAGCGAGGACCGCGACCGCGCGGTCGTCGTCCCGCTCGTCCTGGCCGCCGTCTTCCTCATCCTGGTGGCCCTGCTGCGCAGCCTGGTCGCACCGTTGCTGCTGCTGGGCGCCGTCGTCGCGGTGTGGGGAGCGGCGCTCGGCCTGGGCGGACTGGTCTTCGGGCCGCTGTTCGGCTTCGCGGGCACCGATCCCGGCCTGCCCCTGCTGTCCTTCGTCTTCCTCGTCGCGCTCGGCGTCGACTACGGCATCTTCCTGCTGCACCGGATGCGCGAGGAGTCCACGCGGGGCGCCGAACCGGAGGCCGCCGCGCTGTCCGCGCTGCGCACCACCGGCGGGGTCATCGCCTCGGCGGGCATCGTGCTCGCGGCGACGTTCGCCGTCCTCACCACGCTGCCGCTGGTGGCCCTCGTCGAGCTCGGCTTCGTCATCGCCGTCGGCGTCCTCCTGGACACCTTCCTCGTGCGGACCTACCTCGTCACCACGGTGAGCGTGCTGCTGCGCCGCCGGCTGTGGTGGCCGGGCCGGCTCGCCCGGGCCCCGGAGCCCGCGGAGCCGCAGCGGCAGCCCGAGCCGGTGTAGCGCCCGGTGCGACGACGTGAGGGCGCCCCGGCCTCCCGCCGGGGCGCCCCCGTCCAGGAGGATGAACCCGTGCAGGCAACGACGACGGACGCGCCGACACCGCCCCGGTCCCGGATCGGCCACCGGGTGATGGCGGCACTCAACCGTGATCCCCTGACCGCCCCGCACGCGGTCCGCAACGACACCGTGCTCGCCGTCTGCCTGGCCGTCGCCGCCCTCGTCCTGGCGCTGACCGTCGACCCCGCCCGGTCGCCCGACGCGCTCGGCTGGACGCTGCTGCTGGCCGCGCACGTCCCGCTGCCGTGGCGCCGCCGGCGCCCGCTGACGGTGCTCTGTCTGGTGCTGGCCGCCGCCGCGCCGTACCACGCCCTGGACAACACCCACGCCGCGCCCGTCGCCGCCACCATGGTCGCCCTGTACACCGTGGCGGCGACCACCACCCCGCGCCGCACCCTGGCGATCGGCGCCGCCGTCATCGGCGGCACCCTCACCGTGAACGCGCTGACGAACCCGGAGGGCTTCACCGAGCTGCTCCGCATCATCGGCTGGGCCGTCGCCGTGCTGGTCCTGGGCGTCGACGTCCGCTTCTACCGCCAGTACGTCGCAGCGATCGTCGAACGGGCCGAACGCGCGGAACGCACCCGCGAGGAGGAGGCCCGCCGCCGGGTCGCCGAGGAACGCCTGCGCATCGCCCGCGACCTGCACGACCTGCTCGCCCACAGCATCACCGTGATCGGGGTGCGCACATCTGTCGCCGCGCACGTGCTGGCCGCCGACCCCGAACGGCTCGACCGGGAGGCCGTCGCCCGGTCCCTCGACGACATCGCCGAGGTGTGCCGCACCGCGCGTGGTGAACTCCGCTCCACCCTGGAGGTGCTGCGCGAGCACGACACCGACGCCCGCGGCCCGCTGCCCGGCCTGGACGGCCTGCCCGACCTGGTGGCGACCGCCCGCCTGGCCGGTGCGCGCGTCGAGCGGACGGGTGATGCCGGCGAGGTCCCCTCCGCCGTGGGGGCCGCCGCCTACCGCATCGTCCAGGAGGCCCTGACCAACGTGGTGCGGCACGCCGGGCCCGACCCGGCCGTACTGGTCGAACTGCGCCAGGAGGACGGTACGTTGCACCTGTCCGTCACCGACGACGGCACCGGCCCGCCGCCGGACCGTCCGCCCGGCTTCGGCCTGACCGGCATGCGGGAGCGGGCCCGCAGCGTGGGCGGCACACTCGATGCCGGGCCGGGGGACGAGCGCGGTTTCCGGGTGACGGCGACCCTGCCCCTGACGAGGCCCGCCACCACGACCGACGAGGGAGCCCGATGACCATCCGCGTCCTGCTCGCCGACGACCAGCGACTGGTGCGGGAGGCGTTCGCCATGCTCGTCGACTCGGCCGACGGCATGGAGGTCGTCGGCCAGGCCGGCACCGGACGCGAGGCCGTCGAACTCGCCCGCGCCCGGCGTGCCGACCTCGTCGTCATGGACATCCGCATGCCCGACCTGGACGGCATCGAGGCGACCCGGCTGATCGCGGCCGACGACGATCTCGCCGGGGTGAAGGTGCTCGTCCTCACCACCTATGACACCGACGAGAACATCGTCGACGCGCTCCGGGCCGGCGCCTCCGGGTTCCTGGTCAAGGACACCCGGCCGGCCGACCTCCTGGACGCCGTCCGCACGGTGGCCGCCGGTGACGCCCTGCTCTCGCCGGGACCCACCGCCCGGCTCATCCAGCGTTTCCTGCGCACCCCGGCGCCCGCGCTGTCCCAGGGCCCCGAGTGCCTGTCCGGCCGGGAGCGCGAAGTCCTCACCCTCGTCGCACGGGGCCTGAACAACGCCGCTGTGGCGGAGGCGCTGGGGCTGAGCCCGCTCACGGCGAAGACCCACGTCAGCCGGATCATGGGCAAGCTGGGCGCCCGGGACCGGGCCCAACTCGTCATCGTCGCCTACGAGTCGGGACTGGTGGCCCCGGGCGCGGTGTGACGGCCGTCCCGCCTCAGAGCGTGTGGTGCAGCCAGCGCTGGATGGTGGTGTTGACGCTGCCCGGCAGCGCGCTGAGGCTCTCGATCGCCTCCCGGTCCTCCGGGCGCGGCGGGATGCCGGCGGCGGTCAGCGCCGCGTGCAGGTCCAGCCGTCGGCGGTCGCGCGGGTCGAGGGCGATGTCGAGGCGGTCGGCCGGGTCCGGCGGCGACAGCAGGAAGTCGTCTCCGCAGGCGTAGGGGTCGACGAAGACATGCTCCGGGCCGTACTCGAAAGCGGTGGCGGTCATGTCGGTCTCCTCACCAAGGGGTGTCGGTTCTGCCGGGAAGGAGCGTTCGGGCTGCCGCCCCGGTTGCGTGCACGGGGGAACGTCACGCCGACGGCGTCATCGCCAGTTCATCTGCCGGTCCGACGAACGGGTCGGCCCCGGGCGCCTGTTCGGCACTTCGCGCGCAGCCCGCCCATGCAAAGGAGTGCTTGCAAAGCTCTGAATGCAAAGATTCCCTTGCAAGGCTTTCTTTGCATCGCTACGGTGGTCGCCATGACGGAATCCCAGGAACCGCAGGCACCGCAGGAACCCGAGCTCCACAGCCTCGACGCACGGTCGTTGCGCGGTCTCGCCCACCCGATGCGGATGCAGCTGCTCAACGAGCTGCGTCGCGGCGGACCCGCCACCGCCTCCCGACTGGCCGCCAAGCTGGGCGAGTCCAGCGGCGCCACCAGCTACCACCTGCGCCAACTGGCCGCCTACGGCTTCGTGGAGGACGCCCCGGAGCAGGGCAAGGGCCGCGAGCGGTGGTGGCGGGCCGTCCACGAGGGCGTCCGCTTCGACGCGGCCCTGCTCCAGGACAGCGACCCCGACGTGCGGGGCGCCGCCGACCTGTTCCTGCATGAGGTCGCCAACCAGCACACCAAGGAGCTGGCGACCTGGCTCGGCACCCGCGAGGACTGGTCGCAGGAGTGGCGCGACAGCTCCGACATGAGCGACTGGACACTCGATCTGACGCCGGAGTCGGCCCGCGAGCTCCGTCAGAGGATGCACGACCTCGTCGCGAGCTACCGCACACCGGACTCCACCGAGGGAACCCCGGAGACCGAACAGGTGCGCATCCACACGCACCTCATGCCCGTTCGCAGGAAGTGAGAGGTCACGTGATGCATCCCGACACCCATCTCATGCTGCACGGCATGCGCGCGGCGGAACTCCGCGCGGAGGCGGACACGAGGCGCCCGGCCGGTGTGTCCGGGCCGTCACTCCCGGCGGTCTGGCGTGCCCGGGTCGGCTGGACCCTGGTGGAGGTCGGCCTGCGGCTGGCCATGGCGCGGGGCACTGCCGTGGGGACGCGGGCGGGGGCGGGGACTGGGGCGGCGGGTGTCGGAGGGGGCGCGGGTGTGGGGGCGGCGGCTGCCGTGTCCTGATGTGGGGGTGGTCGCACGTGGCCGTGGGGGCGGCGGCTGCCGTGTCCTGATGCGGGGGCGGTTGCACGTGGCCGTGGGGCCACCCGCTTCTTGGTCAGTGTCGCGCTTGCGCACCCCGAGTAAAGGGCGCTGCGCGTCGCCTTCGGCGATGGGCCTGCGGCCCACCCTTGACACGGGGCGCTCCAGCGCGGGGGAGAAGCGTGCGGGCGGCCGGGGGGAATGGGGGGCCCGGGCGTGGCGACGCTCACGGTGGTTGCGTGGTCGGCCGGGGGTGACGGATGCGCGTCGGCGGGGTGGGGGCACGCCGGGCCGTCTCGGCGGCCGGCCGGTCTTCGGCTGGGGGGATGCGCTCCGCGCTGGTGGGGGGCACGCCGGGTGGTTCTGGCGGCCGGTCTGTCGGGGGCCGGCCCGCCGTGGGGGCGCCCGCACGGATCGTCCAGTGGTTGTCGCTTGCAGCTCGTGGCCTGCAGCTCGCAGCTCGCAGTTGGCAGCTCGCAGTTTGCGGCTGGCAGCTTGTCGGTTGTCGGTTGCGGACCGTGGGTTGTGGGCCGTGGGTTGTGGACCCGTGGGCCGTGGTGGCGGGTAGTGGTGCGGCAGCGATGGTGGGTGATATTTCGGTGCCCGGTGCCCGGTGCCCGGTGCCCGGTGCCCGGAACTCGTGCTCGCTGCCCGGCGCTTAGAACTCGTGCTCGGTGCCCGGTGCTCGCAACTCCTGCTCGTTGCTCGGAACTCGTGCTCGTTGCTCGGAACTTGTGCTCGGTGCTCGGTGCTGGGGGTCGAGTTCGTGGGGGCTGTGTGCTGCTGGGGGTTGGCACCGGCCGTGTGGCGCCGTGTGGCGGGGGAGTGTCTTGAATTCCGTGAGCACTTTGGCCTCAAGTGTTCACGGATTCGGGAGGGGGTAACCGATGCCGGGCACTGTGCGCGCGGATGCGGAGAGAGGTTGGGCCAGGGGCTGTACGGCGGCCGGTCCCCGTCGCCGGGCTGTCAGGCCAGTCCGGGCCGTCAGGCCAGTCCCCTGCCGCTGGCCCTGCGGGGCAGTGATTGCCGTAGGACGTACGGGCCGTCGGCCGCCGAGACGGCCCGGCGTGCAGGCGAGGCGCTGATGCGCCCTCCGGCTCCGGCCACTGCTGCAGCGAACGTGAGAGCGGCCGACCTCGGGCACCCGTTCCTCCGGGCCGCTCGCTCGCTTCTGACCCGTGCCGGAGCGAGCCGTGTCAAGGGTGGGCCGCAGGCCCATCGCCGCAGGCGACGCGCAGCGCCCTTTACGCGGCTCGTGGAGGCACGACACTGGCAGAGAAGCGAGTGGCCCCCACGGCGCCTGTGAACTCCGTCCAGGCCACCGCCCCCACCACGGCCACCGCCCCCACCACGACCACCGGCCCTCCGGCCACCTTGCTGTCCCGCACGGGGACAACACCGGAGAGTCCGTCGGCGGCTTCGAGGCAGCCGCCTCCCCTGCCGTCGCTGGAGGAGCCACTTTCTCCGTGACGAACTCCTCCGGCGTGAGCGGATTCATGGCGAGGGTGACCTCGCGTCCGTACTCGGGCGTCTGGGCGAGACCCGGAAACAGCGTGGGGGAGAACTCGGAGATGCTCGTCGTCACCGATGCTTCCAGCTCGGCCTCGCTCGCGAAGTAATCCGCATAGCGCCGGTCACGAATCAGGTTGTGCCACATCCGCTCGAAAATGCTGTCGGTGTGCAGGACGGAGTCGATCCGCTGCGCCCCATCTCATTGCGGCCCACGAATGGCCTGTTCGAACTGTCCGATGCGGCCGCCGAAACGAAGACCCGCATCTCCGGCTCCACCTGCGTGAACCCGGCGTCCTCACGCCTGCGCTTCAGTTCCGTGCCGGAGAACTCCCACGCCGCCTGGCGTGAACCGTTGGCCATCGATCAAACCCTTTGCGCAGAATCGCACTTGTGCGGCTGAAACTCTTCCGAGTGTAGGGAGGGTGCCCCCCTCTTGGGGTGAGAAGAGTGAAAGCCGAAAAGAAAGGGGAGCAGGGTGGAGGCACAGCACTCGGCGCTCTGCGTCGAAGAAGCGGAGGAAGTGGTGAAGGAATTGCGGGCGGCGTTCGCAAAGACGGGAATTACGTTGCCGTCACTGGGGCTGGACCCGGTGAGTCTTGCGCGGGAGGCGCCCTGTCCGCTCGTCGACCCGGGGCGGATCCCGGTCCGCACCGCGCAGCGGCTCGCGGCGGTGGTGCGGTGAGGCCGGCGCTCGGCGCGTACGTCGTGGACACCGGAACCGGACGGATCGGGGTCGTGATGGGGCACGAGGGGCCCTACGTGCAACTGCGGCCGTACGGCGGGGGCAAGGAGTGGGACGCGGAGCCCGGCGCCGTGCGGCAGGCGACCGCCGCGGAGCGGCTGCGGGAGGCGACGGCGTACGCCAATGCCCGCAGCCGCGGTGAGGTGCCGTGAACGTAGGCGACAATGGGCGGCATGAGTCTGTTCCGCGACGACGGCATCGTGCTGCGCACCCAGAAGCTGGGTGAGGCGGACCGGATCATCACACTGCTCACGCGCGGTCACGGACGCGTACGCGCCGTGGCGAGGGGGGTGCGCCGGACGAAGTCGAAGTTCGGCGCGCGCCTCGAACCGTTCTCGCACGTGGACGTGCAGTTCTTCTCCCGGGGGAGCGAGCTGGTCGGCCGCGGCCTGCCGCTGTGCACGCAGAGCGAGACGATCGCCCCCTACGGCGGCGGGATCGTGACGGACTACGCGCGCTACACCGCCGGGACGGCCATGCTGGAGACGGCCGAGCGGTTCACCGACCACGAAGGGGAACCGGCGGTGCAGCAGTACCTGCTGCTGGTCGGCGCCCTGCGGACCCTCGCCCGGGGCGAGCACGCGCCGCACCTCGTGCTCGACGCGTTCCTGCTGCGCTCCCTGGCCGTCAACGGCTACGCCCCCACCTTCGGCGACTGCGCCAAGTGCGGGATGCCCGGCCCGAACCGGTTCTTCTCGGTCGCGTCGGGCGGGTCCGTGTGCGGCGACTGCCGGGTCCCCGGCAGCGTCGTACCCTCGCCGGAGGCACTGGAACTGCTGGGTGCCCTGCTCACGGGAGACTGGCAGACCGCGGACGCGGCCGAGGCGCGGCACGTCCGGGAGGGCAGCGGACTGGTCTCCGCGTACCTGCACTGGCACCTGGAGCGCGGGCTGCGCTCCCTGCGGTACGTCGAGAAGTAGCGACCACCAGGCGAACAGAACGAACAGCCAGAGGGAGACGAGAGACACATGGCCGTACGCGGGTTCCTGGGGCGTCAGCGCCGGGAGTACAGGACGCCGGAACCGCACCCTTCCGGCGCCCGGCCGCCCAGGATCCCCGGGGAACTCGTGCCCCGGCACGTGGCGATCGTCATGGACGGCAACGGCCGGTGGGCCAAGGAGCGCGGGCTGCCGCGCACCGAGGGGCACAAGGTCGGCGCCGAGCGGGTGGTCGACGTGCTCCAGGGCGCCATCGAGATGGGCGTCGGATCGATCTCCCTGTACGCCTTCTCCACCGAGAACTGGAAGCGGTCGCCCGACGAGGTGCGCTTCCTGATGAACTTCAACCGCGACTTCATCCGCAAGAGCCGCGACACCCTCGACGAACTGGGCGTGCGGGTGCGCTGGGTGGGGCGCATGCCCAAGCTGTGGAAGTCGGTGGCGAAGGAACTCCAGGTCGCCCAGGAGCAGACCAAGGACAACGACCGGCTCACGCTGTACTTCTGCATGAACTACGGCGGCCGGGCGGAGATCGCGGACGCGGCGCAGGCCATGGCGGAGGACGTGCGGGCCGGGCGGCTCGACCCGTCGAAGATCGGCGAGAAGACGTTCGCCAAGTACCTGTACTACCCGGACATGCCGGACGTCGACCTGTTCCTGCGGCCCAGCGGGGAGCAGCGCACCTCCAACTACCTGCTGTGGCAGAGCGCGTACGCGGAGATGGTGTTCCAGGACGTGCTGTGGCCCGACTTCGACCGGCGCGACCTGTGGCGGGCCTGCCTGGAGTTCGCCTCCCGCGACCGCCGGTTCGGCGGGGCGATCCCGAACGAGGAACTGCTGGCGATGGAGGGCCGGTCCGAGGTCCGCGAAGGCTGACGCGCGCGTCGCGGGTGCGGGCGGGCGCCCGCCCGCGGGGAGGCGGACCCTCGCGTGCCGCCGGGAGCGGCGGGACGCGACGGTCGTCGGGAGCGGCGGGGCGCGACGGTCGTCCGGGCCGGCACGCCGCCGGGCGGTGCGGGGCACCGTCGGGTGGTGCGGGGCACCGTCGGGTGGTGCGGGGCGCCGTCGGCCCTGCCGGCCCGGCGGCGGCATGCGGTGTTCGTTCCCCTCGGTTCCCGGGTGACGGCCGCGATCGGGGCGTCACCCGGGACCGGCGCGGGCCTCCGCCCGCCGTCGCGCTGTCAGCCCGCGCAGGCCGCCGCGCACTCCGCGCAGGTGCCGAAGATCTCCACCGTGTGGTCCACGTCGACGAAGCCGTGCTCCGCGGCGACACCCTCGGCCCACTTCTCCACGGCCGGACCCTCCACCTCGACCGCCTTGCCGCAGGTGCGGCAGACCAGGTGGTGATGGTGGTCGTCGGTCGAGCAGCGCCGGTAGACGGACTCGCCCTCGGCGTTGCGCAGCACGTCGACCTCGCCGGCGTCGGCGAGGGACTGCAGGGTGCGGTAGACCGTGGTCAGTCCCACCGAGTCGCCCCTGTGCTTGAGCATGTCGTGGAGTTCCTGAGCGCTGCGGAACTCGTCGACCTCCAGAAGCGCAGCCGCCACGGCGGCGCGCTGCCGAGTGGCGCGGCCCCTCACGGGCGGTCCAGCGGTGGTCACCGGTTGCCTCCTCACGTCTGCACTGCCTGCCCGGCCATTGTGCCAGTCGGGCTTCCGGGCGGTCAGACGCCTGCGCCGTCGCCGCTCGCCCGGCTGGCCGGAATGGCGCACTCGGCCGGTTCCCCGGCCGGCCGCGCGGCCGCGGCGGCACGGGCCCGGCGCCGGGCGAGCGGCGTGGCCAGGGCGGTCAGCACGATGAACGCGCCGATGGTGAGCAGCACGATCGTCGCGCCGGGCGGCACGTCCTGGTAGTAGGAGGTGACCGTGCCGCCGATGGTCACGCTCACCCCGATCGCGACAGCGATGGCGAAGGTGGCGGCGAAGCTGCGGCTGAGCTGCTGGGCCGCCGCGACCGGGACCACCATCAGCGCGCTGACCAGCAGCAGGCCCACCACCCGCATCGCGACCGTCACGGTCACCGCGGCGGTGATCGCGGTGAGCAGGTTCAACAGGCGCACCGGCAGGCCGGTGACCCGGGCGAACTCCTCGTCCTGGCTGACCGCGAACAGCTGGCGGCGCAGCCCGACGGTGACCAGGATCACGAACGCGGCGAGGAAGCTGATCGCGGTGACGTCGGAGGAGGACACCGTCGACAGGGAGCCGAAGAGGTACGAGGTGAGGTTGGCGTTGGAGCCCGTCGGGGCGAGGTTGATGAACATGACGCCGCCGGCCATGCCGCCGTAGAAGAGCATCGCGAGCGCGATGTCACCACGGGTCCGGCCGTACCAGCGGATCAGCTCCATCAGGACGGCGCCGAGGACGGAGACCAGCGTCGCCATCCACACCGGGGACCAGGACAGCAGGAAGCCGAGGCCGACGCCGGTCATGGCGACGTGGCCGATGCCGTCGCCCATGAGGGCCTGGCGGCGCTGGACGAGGTAGATGCCGACGGCGGGGGCGGTGATGCCGACCAGGACGGCGGCGAGCAGCGCCCGCTGCATGAAGGCGTAGTCGAGGATGTCCATCGGATTCAGCTCAGCAGTCCCGTGCGGATCGGTTCGGCACCCGCGGGGGCGTGCGGGTGGACGTGGTCGTGGCCCGGCAGGGCGTGCTGGCCGACGGCCTTCGGCGGCGGGCCGTCGTGGAGCACGCAGCCGTCGCGCAGCACCACCGCGCGGTCGATCAGCGGCTCCAGCGGGCCCAGTTCGTGCAGGACCAGGAGGACGGTGGCGCCCTCGGCGACCTGGTGGCGCAGGGTCGCGGCCAGCACCTCCTGGCTGGCGAGGTCCACGCCCGCCATCGGCTCGTCCATGATCAGCAGTTCGGGTTCGGCGGCGAGCGCGCGGGCGATCAGCACCCGCTGGTGCTGGCCGCCGGAGAGGGCGTCGACGGAGTCCTTCGCGCGGTCCGCCAGTCCGACCAGGTCGAGCGCGCGGCGCACGGCCTCGCGGTCGGACCGGCGGAACAGGCCGAAGCGGGTGCGGGCCAGGCGGCCCGAGGAGACGATCTCGGTGACCGTGGCCGGCACGCCCCCCGCGGCGGTGGTGCGCTGCGGGACGTAGCCGACGCGGGCCCAGTCGGTGAAGCGGCGGCGCGGGGTGCCGAACAGCTCGATCTCGCCGGCCCCGGGCTGCACCTGGCCGATGATGCTGCGCACGGCCGTGGACTTGCCGGAGCCGTTGGCGCCGAGCAGGGCGACGACCTCACCGCGGCGCACGGTGAGGTCGATGCCGCGCAGCACCGGGCGGGAGCCCAGCTCGGCGTGGACACCGCGCAGGGAGATCACGGGCTCGGGCATGGCGTCCTCCGGTGGTCGGACGGTCACTTCGCTCCCAGGGCCTTCTTGAGGGCCGCGAGGTTGGCGTCCATGACCTGGAAGTAGTCCTCGCCGCGGGAGGCGTCGGTGATGCCCTCGATCGGGTCGAGGACGTCGGTGCGCAGCCCGGCGTCGGTGGCGAGGGTCTTGGCGGTCCGGTCGCTGACCAGCGTCTCGTAGAAGACGGTGGTGACGCCTTCGGCCTTCGCCGTGCGCTCCAGTGCCTTCACGCGGGCACCGCTCGGCTCGGACTCCGGGTCGAGGCCGTTGATGGCCTCCTCGGTGAGGCCGTAGCGGTCGGCAAGGTAGCCGAAGGCGGCGTGGGTGGTGATGAAGACGTCGGTGCCGCGGTTCTTCAGCCCGGTCTCGAAGCGGCCGTTCAGCTCGCCCAGTTCGGCGACGAGGGCCTCGGTGTTCTCGCGGTAGTCGGCCGCGTGGTCCGGGTCGGCCTTCGCGAAGGCCGCGCCGACGCCCTCGGCGACCTCGGCGTACTTGACCGGGTCGAGCCAGACGTGCGGGTCCTTGCCGCCCTCGTGGTCGTGACCGTGGTCCTCGGCGTGCTCGTCCTCGTGGCCGTGCTCGTCCTCGTGCTCGTCGCCGTGGCCGTGGTCGTGGTCGTCACCGTGGACGCGCAGGGACGTCAGGGTCGCCGCGTCGATCTTCGTCTTCAGCTCGGCCTGGCCGATGGCCTCGTCGACGGAGGGCTGCAGTCCCTTGAGGAAGAGGGCCGCGTCGGACTCCTGGAGCTGCGCGGTCTGCTTGGCGCTGATCTCCAGGTCGTGCGGCTCCTGGCCGGGCTGGGTGAGAGTGGTGACGTTCACGTGTTCGCCGCCGATCCGCTCGGCGAGGAACGCCATCGGGTAGAACGACGCGACGACGTCGAACTTGTCGGTGTTGCCCACCGCCGCGCTGTCACCGGCGCAGGCGGAGAGGGTGCCGAGGCCGAGAAAGGTGACGGCGGTCACCGCGGCCGTCGGTATGAGTCGTCGTACGTTCATGACAGTCATTTTCAATGATGATGGAAACCGTTGTCAACAACGCACGTGAGGCCCGTGAACGGGGGCCGAATTGGTCCCGGAGCAGGCCACGCCGGTAGCCTGAGAGCTTCGTTGGAAGCAATCGCGCCTCGCCGAGCCCGTCTCCTGACCAGGATCCCCACCGAGGCGCCTCGCGCCGCACCAGTCAGTCACCGTCGTCGTAATGAAGAGAGCACCGTGGCCGCCGACAAGATCGACACCATCGTCAGCCTGAGCAAGCGCCGTGGCTTCGTATTCCCCTGCAGTGAGATCTACGGCGGCCAGCGTGCCGCCTGGGACTACGGGCCCCTCGGTGTCGAGCTCAAGGAGAACCTCAAGCGTCAGTGGTGGCGTTACATGGTGACGTCGCGCGAGGACGTGGTCGGCCTCGACTCGTCCGTGATCCTGGCCCCGGAGGTGTGGGTCGCCTCCGGCCACGTCGCCACCTTCACCGACCCGCTCACCGAGTGCACCGCCTGCCACAAGCGGTTCCGCGCGGACCACCTGGAGGAGGCGTACGAGGAGAAGAAGGGCCGCGCCCCGGAGAACGGCCTGGCGGACGTCAACTGCCCCAACTGCGGAAACAAGGGCCAGTTCACCGAGCCCAAGCAGTTCTCGGGCCTGCTGTCCACCCACCTCGGCCCGACCCAGGACTCCGGCTCCGTCGCCTACCTGCGTCCCGAGACCGCCCAGGGCATCTTCACCAACTTCGCCCAGGTGCAGACCGCTTCGCGCAAGAAGCCGCCGTTCGGCATCGCCCAGATGGGCAAGTCCTTCCGCAACGAGATCACGCCCGGCAACTTCATCTTCCGCACGCGCGAGTTCGAGCAGATGGAGATGGAGTTCTTCGTCAAGCCGGGCGAGGACGAGAAGTGGCAGGAGTACTGGATGGAGCAGCGCTGGAACTGGTACACCGGTCTCGGCCTGCGCGAGGAGAACATGCGGTGGTACGAGCACCCGCAGGAGAAGCTCTCCCACTACTCCAAGCGCACCGCTGACATCGAGTACCGCTTCCAGTTCGGCGGCAGCGAGTGGGGCGAGCTGGAGGGCGTCGCCAACCGCACCGACTTCGACCTCGGCGCGCACTCCAAGGCCTCCGGCCAGGACCTCTCCTACTTCGACCAGGAGGCCGGCGAGCGCTGGACGCCGTACGTCATCGAGCCTGCGGCCGGTGTCGGCCGGGCGATGCTCGCCTTCCTGCTGGACGCCTACGTCGAGGACGAGGCGCCCAACGCCAAGGGCAAGATGGAGAAGCGCACCGTGCTGCGCCTCGACCACCGCCTCGCCCCGGTGAAGGTCGCCGTGCTGCCGCTGTCCCGCAACGCGGACCTGTCGCCCAAGGCGAAGGGCCTGGCCCAGACCCTGCGGCAGAACTGGAACATCGAGTTCGACGACGCCGGCGCCATCGGCCGCCGCTACCGCCGCCAGGACGAGATCGGCACGCCGTACTGCGTCACCGTCGACTTCGACACCCTGGACGACAACGCGGTGACCGTCCGCGAGCGCGACACCATGAAGCAGGAGCGCGTCTCGCTGGACCAGATCGAGGGCTACCTGGCCACCCGCCTCGTCGGCGCCTGATCACCCCGCCCCACCGCCTGACCGGCGGGAACGCCGGGTCCCGGATCACTCCGGGGCCCGGCGTTCCGGCGTTTCCGGCCCGCCGTGCCCGCCGGGGGCGGCCGGCGGGCGCGGGGTCCGCGCGGCTGCGCCCCCGCCGGGCGGTGCAGGGCGGGGCGAGGGGCCGCCGGGCGGGGTTCAGGCCGCCGTCGGGTCCACCGTGGCCTGGTGGGCCTCGGCGAGGTGCTCCTCGGCCTTCAGCCAGGGCAGGAACTGCGCCCCTCTGCGCCAGCCGCAGGTGTCGCAGCGGATGGTGCGCTGCACTCCGGTGCGCCGGACGCGCACGACGTGCTCACGCCCGTGCTGGTCCCAGCGGCTGACCTTGCTCGTGTCGGTCTGCGTCATGACGGCTCCGGCATCCGCGTGCGGGTCTCGACCCGGCACGTCCCCGGGCCGGGGGCGTGCCACGTCCCCGGCCCGGGGGACCGAGCGGGGACGACAAGGAGTGTGCAGCAAGACCAACATCAACAGGGGTACGCGGGGCGGGAGTCGGGCCCGGCGCGGTCAGCGTCCCGCCCCCGCCGCCTCGCGGATCTCCGCCGACTCCAGCCGCTCGGCCGTGCGCAGCGCCGTCGCGCGCGCCCAGCGGCCCGAGGTCAGCGCGCCCACCACCAGCACCGCCAGCCCGCACCCGGCCAGGACCCACCAGGCGGGCCCCGCCGCGGACACGAAGGCGTCCGCGTACGACGACGACCCCACGCCCGCCGCCAGCACCGCGCCGACCACCGCCACGCCGAGCGTGCCCCCCAGCTGCCGGCTGGTGGACGCCACCGCCGAGGCCACGCCCGCCTGCGCCCGGGGCATCCCGGAGACGGCGGTGTTGGTGATGGGGGCGTTGACGAAGCCGAAGCCGATGCCGAACAGGACGTAGCCCGCGAACAGCGTGCCGTCGGACGTCTCCGCCTCGAACAGGGCGAAGAGCAGCCCGCTCGCCGTCATCGCCACGCCCGCGATCAGCAGCGGCACGCGTGGCCCGCGGCTGCCGACCAGCCGCCCGGACAGCGGGGCGCACAGGAACGTCGGCGCGGCCAGCGGCAGCATCCACAGCCCCGCCTCCAGGGCGCTCAGCCCGCGCACGTTCTGCAGGTACAGGGTGGACAGGAACAGGAAGCCGGACAGCGCGGCGAACGAGCACACCGCGATCACCGTGGCCCCGCTGAACGGCGCGGAGCGGAAGAACCGCAGGTCGATCAGCGGTTCGTGGCGGCGCGGCTCGTGGTACAGCAGCCCGGCCAGGGCGGCCAGGGAGACGACGGCGATGGGGGCGACCGTGGACAGCGGCGCGTGCGGGGCCTCGATGATCGCGTACGTCAGCGTCCCGAACAGGGCGATGACCAGCAGCTGTCCGACCGGGTCGGCGCGGCGGGCCCGGGGTGCCCGGGACTCGGGGACGAAGCGCCAGGTCAGCAGGAGCGCGGCGAGGCCGACGGGCACGTTGACCCAGAAGATCGAGCGCCAGCCGACCGATTCCACCAGCAGACCGCCGACGAGCGGGCCGGCGGCCATCGAGACGCCGACCACCGCGCCCCACACGCCGATCGCGCGGGCCCGTTCGCGCGGGTCGGTGAAGGTGTTGGTGATGATCGACATGGCGACCGGGTTGAGCATCGAACCGCCCACCGCCTGCACCATGCGGAAGGCGATGAGGGCCTCCAGGCTCGGGGCGAGGGAGCACAGCACCGAGCCCAGGGTGAAGACCACCAGGCCCGCGCTGAAGACCCGTTTGCGGCCGATGCGGTCGGCGGTGGAGCCCGCCAGCATCAGCAGCGACGCCAGGACCAGGGTGTAGGCGTCGATGGTCCACTGCAGGCCCGCAGGCCCGCGGTGCTCGCGTCGAACTCCCGCTGGAGCGCCGGCAGCGCGACGTTCAGCACGGTGTTGTCCAGGCTCACGATCAGCAGACTCATGCAGCAGATCGCGAGCACCAGGAGCCGGCGGCGCGGGCTGAGCTCGGGCATGGACCCCATCGTACGCACGCATCAATAGTGCGCCTAACTAATGGCTGATGCACGGGCAGCGCGCCGGGCAGCGGGCCGGATGCGTGACAATGGGGGAATGCCCACGCCCACCGCCGCCCCCGGATCCACCCTGGCGATCGGCCCGCACACGGTGTCGCCGCCGGTCGTGCTGGCCCCCATGGCCGGGATCACCAACGCCCCCTTCCGTACCCTGTGCCGCGAGTTCAGCGGGGGGAAGGGGCTGTTCGTCAGCGAGATGATCACCACCCGGGCGCTGGTCGAGCGCAACGAGAAGACCCTGCAGCTGATCCACTTCGACGCGAGCGAGACCCCGCGCTCGATCCAGCTGTACGGCGTGGATCCGGCGACCGTCGGCAAGGCCGTCCGCATGATCGTCGACGAGGACCTCGCCGACCACATCGACCTCAACTTCGGCTGCCCGGTCCCCAAGGTCACCCGCAAGGGCGGCGGCTCCGCCCTGCCCTACAAGCGGAACCTGCTGCGCGCCATCCTGCGCGAGGCGGTCGCCGGGGCCGGGGACCTGCCGGTCACCATGAAGATGCGCAAGGGCCTCGACGACGACCACCTGACCTACCTGGACGCCGGGCGCATCGCCGTCGAGGAGGGCGTGACCGCGATCGCCCTGCACGGCCGCACCACCGCCCAGCACTACGGCGGCACGGCCGACTGGGACGCCATCGCCCGCCTGAAGGAGCACGTCCCGGAGATCCCGGTCCTCGGCAACGGCGACATCTGGTGCGCCGAGGACGCGTTGCGGATGGTCCGGGAGACCGGCTGCGACGGCGTGGTCGTGGGGCGCGGCTGCCTGGGCCGGCCGTGGCTGTTCGCGGACCTGGTGGCCGCCTTCGAGGGCCGCCCCCACGAGGCGGTGCGCCCCGGGCTGCGCGTGGTCGCCGACGCGATGGTCCGGCATGCCACCCTGCTCGGGGAGTGGATGGGCGACGAGACCCGGGGGGTGACCGACTTCCGCAAGCACGTCGCCTGGTACCTCAAGGGTTTCGCCGTCGGCTCCGAGATGCGCCGTCGGCTGGCGGTCACGTCCTCGCTGGCCGAACTGCGGGCCGGGCTCGACGAACTGGACCTCGACCAGCCCTGGCCGACGGGCGCCGACGGTCCCCGCGGGCGCACCTCCGGCAACAACCGGGTGGTGCTGCCGGACGGCTGGCTGAACGACCCGTACGACTGCGCGGGCGTCGGCGAGGAGGCCGAACTGGACACCTCGGGCGGCTGAGCGGCACCGCCCCGGCGGGGCGGCGGGCCGGGCGGGGGCGCGGCGGGCGGCCGGGCGGGGGCGCGGCGGGCGGCCGGGGGTACGGCGGACCTGCTGGGCGGGGTGCCGGGCCGGCCGTGGGTGCGCCCGAGTCGCCCGTATGTGTGCCCGAGCCGGCAGGAGGTGTGCCGGGCCGGCCGGTCGGTGTGCCGGGCCGGCCGGGCGGTGTGCCGGTTGCCGTACGGCTCCGCTCCGGGCGGGAGCGGAGCCGTACGGGGGTCACCGGGCGGTTCAGGCCGTCGGCTCGGCCGTGGGCCCGTCGTCCTCGGGACGCTCGGGGTGCCGGCGCAGGTGGACGATGGCGCCCACCAGACCGCCCCAGACGATCACGATGGCCACGATCAGCATGATGATCGCACTCGTCGACATCAGTTCTCCTCCTTTTCGATCGCCGCGGAGCCGGAGCCGACCCCCACGCCCGCCTCCTCGACGGGCTCGGCGCCGGCGGAGCGCCAGGGCAGCAGACTGAGGATCACGGCCACGATCACCGCCCCGGCGGCGACACCCCAGCCGGCCCAGAGCAGGAACGAGGTCGGGTAGCCCTCGTAGTTCTCCGAGAACTCCGCACGCAGGCTGTCGACCATCATCCAGCCGAGCACCAGCGGGGTGACGATGCCCAGGCAGATCAGCCACCAGCGGCCGAGCCGCATCGCGGAGGCCTCGTTGGCGTGCTGCTGGAAGGCCGGCAGGCGGCGCAGGACCCAGCCGATGACGACGAGCACGACCAGCGCGGCGAGCGCGACGCCGTACTGGTTGATGAAGTGGTCGGCCGCGTCCAGCAGGTAGATGCCGCTGTCGGTCGGGAAGAGGAGGATCGACACCAGGGCGATGGCCCCGCCGACGCCCAGCACCGCCGGGACCCGGCGCATGCCGGTGCGGTCCTGCACGGCGGCGATGACCACCTGCACGATGCTGATCAGCGAGGTCAGACCGGCGATCACCAGCGAGCCGAAGAACAGCGCGCCGAACAGCGCGCCCATCGGCATCTGCGAGATGACCGTCGGGAAGGCGATGAACGCCAGGCCGATGCCGGAGCTCGCGACCTCGTCGACCCCGACGCCCTGGGCCGCGGCCATGAAGCCGAGGGTGGCGAAGACGCCGATGCCCGCGAGGATCTCGAAGGCGCTGTTGGCGAATCCGGCGACCATCGCGGTGCCGGTGAGGTCCGCCCGCCTCCGCAGGTAGGAGGCGTACGTGATCATGATGCCGAAGCCGATGGAGAGCGAGAAGAAGATCTGCCCGTACGCGGCGACCCACACGCTGCCGTCGCCGAGCGCCGACCAGTCCGGCCGGAACAGCCCGTCCAGCCCCTTGCCCGCACCGTCGAGCGTGAGCGCGCGGCCCACCAGGACGACGAAGAAGACCACCAGCAGCGGGATGAAGAACTTGTTGGCCTTCTCGATTCCGTTGCGGATGCCGAGCGCCAGGATGACCAGGACCACCGCCCACACCGCGATCAGCGGCCAGAGCACCCCGCCGACGTAGTCGGAGACGAAGCCGGGCGCGTCGGCGGCCTGGAGGAAGTCGCCGAAGAAGAAGGCGTTGGCGTCGTCGCCCCACTGCTCGCCGAAGGAGTAGCCGATGTACCGGACCGCCCAGGCGATGATGACGGCGTAGTAGGCGGCGATCACGAAGCAGATCGCGACCTGCCACCAGCCGATCGCCTCCGCGGGCCGGGAGATCTGCCGGAAGGCCGCCGGGGGCGACTTCCGGTACTTGTGGCCGATCGAGTATTCGAGGATCAGCAACGGGATGCCAGCGGTCAGCAGCGCGACGAGATACGGCAGGAGGAAGGCCCCGCCGCCGTTCTCGTAGGCAACGGCGGGGAAGCGCCAGATGTTGCCGAGCCCGATCGCCGATCCGATCGCGGCGAACAGGAAACCTGCGCGGCTCCCCCACTGCTCACGGGAAGGATTGGACATGATCACGGTTCCTTGGTCATTTTCTTTGCGTAGCGCGGCACGCTAGCAAGAGGAACGCGCGCGGAACAGGGTGTTCCGTCCAGTGGGCGGGCGCGTCGGCGGGACCTGGCACGGGGTGTCGTCCGAGGTCACGGCCTGGTCGCGTCAGGGTCGCGGCCGGGTCGCGACCGTGAGCGACCGGGGCGCGGCTCCGGCCGTGCAGCGGGCCGTGGCGCCGGCCGTGTCACCCGGCGGTGGGGTGCGGGGTGGAGCCGTAGGCGGTCAGGAAGCGGTCGCGGAAGGCGTCCATCCGCCACACCGGGGCGTCCTTCGCCGGGGTGAGCCCTTCGGTCCAGTTCCAGTCCGCGATCTTCTCCAGCACCTCCGGGTCCTTGGCGACCACCGACACGGGCACGTCCCGGCTCGCGCCGCTGCCGCTGACCCGGGCGATCGGCTGGTGGTCGCCGAGGAACACCAGCACGGTGTCGTCGGTGCCGTAGCGCTCCAGCCACCGGGTGAGGCTCTCGACCGAGTACGAGACGGACCTGCCGTACGCACGCCGGGATCTCGCGGAGTCGGTGACGAGGTCGCCGGGGTCCTCGCCCGCCTGCCGGATCGCCTCGAAGACGGAGCCGTCGCCGAGGTCCTCCCAGTCGACCAGCTCGGGCAGTGGCGCCCAGGGCTGGTGACTGGAGGTCAGGATGATCTCCGCCATCAGCGGCCGGTCGCGTTCCCTGCCGTGCTCCAGCCGCTCGAACGCCTCCAGCGCGTACTGGTCGGGCATCGTCGACCAGCTGAACTTCGGTCCCCGGTAGCCGAGCTGGAAGGCGTTGTAGACCTTCTCCAGGCCGTACCACTCCGCCTCCGGCCACGCCTTCTGCACGCCCGGCATCACCCCGACCGTGTCCCAGGCGCCGGTCCGGCGGAACGCCTCGGTGAGGGTGAGGTGGTCACCGGCGGTGGTGACGGTGCGGTAGCGCTGCTGGTTGTCGATCCACAGGCCGGACAGCGCGGTCGAGTGGCCGAGCCAGCTGCTGCCGCCGTACGTGGAGGAGGTCAGCCAGCCGCTGCGCGCCCGGTACCCGGCCTTCGCCAGCGCCTCGGTGCGCGCCCGCAGGGTGCGGGTGACGCCGGGGGCGATGGCCGGGTCCTCGACGGCGCTGCGGCCGTAGCTCTCGATGAACGCGAGGACGACGTCCTTGCCCCGCAGGTCCGGCAGCAACTGGTCCGGGGGCGTCGCCCCGAAGGTGTCCGACCGCGACTCCCGGGCGAACGCGGCCTCGTCGCGCAGGGTGTCCGCGACCCGGTCGGCCTGGCTCCGCACCGTGTCGACGGCCCGGTCGGAGGCGACCGGCACACCGGCGATCTGCACGCCCAGCGCGGTGCAGGCGATCCACGCCGTGCCCGCGATCAGCGTGCCCCGGGTGGCGCGGGGACGGTGCCGGTCCAGCAGGGCGCCGAGACGGACGGTGGCCAGCGCGGTGCCGGCCACCACCAGCAGCACCAGGACGACCGCGCCGACGGACGCGGCTGCGGCGGCGGCACCGCCCAGGGTGTCCGCGACGTAGGCGTGGGCGTCGTCGAGCAGTTCCCAGTCGAGCACGAGGTTGAAGCCCCGGCCCAGGTACTCCTCGAACCCGATGTCGAGCAGGTTCAGCACGGTCAGCAGTCCGATGCCGGTACCGCACAGCGCGGCCACGACGGTCCGGGGCCGGCGGGGGAGGGCGAGCAGCAGCGCCGCGCCGACGACCGCCTCGGCCGGGATCCGGGTGAACCGGTTGGGGCGCAGCGCACCGCCCGTGTCGGGGAGCAGCAGGGCACCCACGACGAGCACGGCGGCGAGGACGTGCACCGTGCGGCGCAGGTTCCGGGCGGCACGCGGCCGGTCCCGGCGCCACCGGGCGAAGCGGCCGGGCGGCGCGTCCGCCGGTTGCCGGCCGGCGGCCTCCGGGGCCGGAGCGGGGTCCTCCGGGGTGGGAGCGAGTTCGGTCGGGGCGGGAGCCGGGTCCTCCGGGTGGGTGCGGCGAGGGGCGTCCGGGCCGGAATCGGCACCGTCCCGGGCGGCGTCGGGGGCGGAGTCGGCCGGACGGGGGTCGCTGGGGCCGGTGTCGGCCGGACGACGGGGGCGGTCGGGGTCGGCGGGGCCGGTGTCGGCCGGATCAGGGCCCCCGGGGCTGGGTTCGGCCGCGTCCTGCGCGTCCGGACCGGCGGCTCCCGGATCGACGGCGCCCGGATCGACGGCGCCCGGACCGGAGGTGTCCGGACCGGAGGTGTCCGGACCGGTGGCGTCCGGCGCGGGAGCGGCGGGACGCTGGCCAACCGGACCGGGAGCAACGGGGATGTGGACGGCCGGACCGGGAGCGAGGGGGCCCTGTCCGTCCGGACCGTGCTCATCTGAGCCGGGTTCGGCCGGACGGGCCCCTTCTGCGTCGGGTTCGGCCGGACGGCCATCCCCCGAGCCGGGCCCGGCTCCCTCCGACGCGCTCTCCTCCGGTTCGGCGGGCCCGGCTTCCCGGCCTGCTCCCCGCGCGTCGGCGCTCGCGGCCTCCTGGTCCGTTTCCCGCGCGTCGGTGCTTTCGGCCCGCTGGTCCGCTTCCCGCGCGTCGGCGCTCTCGACCTCCAGGCCCGCTCCCCGCTCGGCGGGGCCGTCGGCCCCCCGGTCACCGTCGGGCTCCCGGCCGGTGCCCGGCTCCCGGCCGGTGCCCGGCTCCCGGCCGGTGCCCGGCTCCCGGGTGCCGTCGGGCGCCTCGGGCCGCTCCTTCCCTCCGTCCCCGTCGGTCGTGCGATGTGGCCGGAGCGAGCGTGTGTAGCCAGGCACCCGGAGGTCCTTCCGTACCCGTGCGGAACTCGGTTGGAGGGGCGGACCCGGCGTGGGGGTCCGGGTCCGCCGCCGTTCCGTACGGGCGCGCCGACCGGAACGTTCAGCCGGGGCGCCGTGCGGGTCCGCATGGTGAAATGCCGGCCGGTGTGGCAGCGTGATTCTCGCCACCCTTGATAAGGGGTGCGCTCAGATGAGCGGATCTAGAGCGGCTGCACTTCTGGAAAGAATGGCACTCAGTGCCATTCGATGATCGTTCATCGAGCGAAAACAGAGGTGGGCATCGCCGCTCAGGTGAGCGGACAAGGTGGCCTTATGTGCAGGGCTCCGTTCAAGAAGTGAAAACATGCGGCGGTCAGGGCTTGCCAAGCCTTGACTTTCGATCCACTGGCGAGCAGGTGGTTACAGGCGCATGACGCGTCGGTGGACGTATCCACGAGCCTTCGATCTGGGTACATTCCTCGCCGTCAGGGCAGCCACCGCGTCCTCGAGGAGTCGAGACCCGTGTCGGAAAACAAAGATCCCCAGGTACCTGGGCACGGTAAGAGTGTTGACAGCGTGAAGTTCGTCTATGACTTCACCGAGGGCAACAAGGACCTCAAGGACCTGCTGGGCGGCAAGGGTGCCAACCTCGCCGAGATGACCAATCTGGGTCTCCCGGTGCCACCCGGCTTCACCATCACCACGGAAGCCTGCAAGGTCTACCTGGACAGCGGCGAGGAGCCGCCCGCCCTCCGGGACGAGGTGAGTGCGCACCTCGACGCCCTGGAGAAGACCATGGGCAAGAAGCTGGGCCAGGCCGACGATCCCCTCCTCGTGTCGGTCCGTTCCGGTGCCAAGTTCTCCATGCCCGGCATGATGGACACCGTCCTGAACATCGGCCTGTCCGACAAGTCCGTGCAGGGCCTGGCCAAGCAGGCCGGCGACGACCGGTTCGCCTGGGACTCCTACCGGCGCCTGATCCAGATGTTCGGCAAGACCGTGCTGGGCGTCGACGGCGAGCTGTTCGAGGACGCGCTGGAGGCGGCGAAGGCGGCCAAGAAGGTCACGGTCGACACCGAACTGGAGGCCGCCGACCTCAAGAAGCTGGTCACCAAGTTCAAGAAGATCGTCAAGACCGAGGCCGGCCGGGACTTCCCGCAGGACCCGCGCGAGCAGATGGACCTCGCCGTCAAGGCGGTCTTCGAGTCCTGGAACGGCGACCGCGCCAAGCTGTACCGCCGCCAGGAGCGCATCCCGCACGACCTCGGCACCGCCGTCAACATCTGCTCCATGGTGTTCGGCAACCTCGGCCCGGACTCCGGCACCGGCGTCGCCTTCACCCGTGACCCCGCCTCCGGCCATCAGGGCGTGTACGGCGACTACCTGCAGAACGCGCAGGGCGAGGACGTCGTGGCCGGCATCCGCAACACCGTGCCGCTGGCCGAGCTGGAGACGATCGACAAGAAGTCGTACGACCAGCTGATGCAGATCATGGAGACCCTGGAGAACCACTACCGGGATCTCTGCGACATCGAGTTCACCATCGAGCGCGGCCAGCTGTGGATGCTCCAGACCCGCGTCGGCAAGCGCACCGCGGGCGCCGCCTTCCGCATCGCCACACAGCTGGTCGACCAGGGCCTGATCGACGAGGCCGAGGCCCTGTGCCGGGTCAACGGCGCCCAGCTCGCCCAGCTGATGTTCCCCCGCTTCGACGAGGACGCCAAGGTCGCCCAGGTGGGCCGCGGCATCGCCGCCTCCCCGGGCGCGGCCGTCGGCAAGGCGGTCTTCGACTCCTACACCGCCGTGAAGTGGTCCCGTTCCGGCGAGAAGGTCATCCTCATCCGCCGTGAGACCAACCCCGACGACCTGGACGGCATGATCGCCGCCGAGGGCATCCTCACCTCCCGCGGCGGCAAGACCTCCCACGCGGCCGTCGTCGCCCGCGGCATGGGCAAGACCTGTGTCTGCGGCGCCGAGGAGCTGGAGGTCGACACCAAGCGCCGGCGGATGACGGTGCCCGGCGGGCACGTCGTCGAGGAGGGCGACCTGATCTCCATCGACGGCTCCTCCGGCAAGGTCTACCTGGGCGAGGTCCCGGTCGTGCCGTCGCCGGTCGTGGAGTACTTCGAGGGCCGGATGCACCCGGGCGCCGACGACGCCGACGAACTCGTCGAGGCCGTGCACCGGATGATGGCGTTCGCCGACCGCAAGCGCCGGCTGCGGGTGCGCGCCAACGCCGACAACGCCGAGGACGCGCTGCGCGCCCGCCGCTTCGGCGCCCAGGGCATCGGCCTGTGCCGCACCGAGCACATGTTCCTCGGTGACCGCCGCGAACTGGTCGAGCGGCTGATCCTGGCCGACACGGAGGACGAGCGCGAGGAGTCGCTGAAGGCCCTGCTGCCGCTCCAGCGGCAGGACTTCGTGCAGCTCTTCGAGTCGATGGACGGCCTGCCGGTCACCATCCGCCTGCTCGACCCGCCGCTGCACGAGTTCCTGCCCGACATCACCGAGCTGTCGGTGCGCGTCGCGCTCGCCGAGTCCCGGCAGGAGCCGCACGAGAACGAGCTGCGCCTGCTCCAGGCCGTGCACCGGCTGCACGAGCAGAACCCGATGCTGGGTCTGCGCGGCGTCCGGCTCGGCCTGGTCATCCCCGGCCTGTTCACCATGCAGGTGCGGGCCATCGCGGAGGCGGCGGCCGAGCGCCGGGGCGCCAAGGGCGACCCGCGGGCGGAGATCATGATCCCGCTGGTCGGCACCGTCCAGGAGCTGGAGATCGTCCGTGAGGAGGCCGACCAGGTCATCGCCGAGGTCGAGGCGGCCACCGGCACCTCGCTGAAGCTGTCCGTCGGCACGATGATCGAGCTGCCGCGCGCCGCGCTGACCGCCGGTCAGATCGCCGAGGCGGCGGAGTTCTTCTCCTTCGGCACCAACGACCTCACCCAGACGGTGTGGGGCTTCTCCCGGGACGACGTGGAGGCCAGCTTCTTCACGGCCTACCTGGAGAAGGGCATCTTCGGGGTGTCGCCGTTCGAGACGATCGACAAGGACGGCGTCGGCTCCCTGGTGAAGCTGGCCGCGAAGGCCGGCCGCGCGACGCGGCCCGACCTGAAGCTGGGCGTCTGCGGCGAGCACGGCGGTGACCCCGAGTCGGTCCACTTCTTCCACGAGGTCGGCCTGGACTACGTCTCCTGCTCCCCGTTCCGCATCCCGGTCGCCCGCCTGGAGGCTGGCCGCGCCGCGGTCACCTCGGAGGGCAGCGACCACCGCTGACCCCGCCCGGGGCGCACGACCCCGGAGCCGCTGTCTGTCACCCGACCACCCTCACCGATCGGCAGCGGCTCCGGATCACGAACGGCCGGAGGGCGGCACCCGTGCGGGGGAGCCGCCCTCCGGCCTGTAGTGCGGGGCGCCTCAGCCGGTGTCGCCGCGGCGCCGGCGGGCCGCGAACAGCACGCCGCCGCCCGCCAGCAGGACGGCCGCGCCGCCCGCCGCGAGGTACGGGGTGGCGCTGCTGCCGCCGGTCTCCGCGAGGTCCGCACCGCCCTGCTCCCCGGCGCCGGAACCGGTGCCGGAACCGGCGCCGGTGTCCTTGCCGGTGCCGCCGGCGGGCTTGTCGTCGTCGTTGTGCGGGACGAAGTCCGCGGGCGGCTGGTCGCAGCCGACGCCGTCGTTGTCGCGGTCCAGGTGCTTGCCGTAGTGGTCGTCGCCCTTCGCGATGCTCTCGTACCCGGCGGCGTACGCCTCGGAGCAGTTCTTGAACGGGTGGGCGCCGTCGTGGGCCACGGCGGTGGCGGGAACGACGGCGAGCGCGACGGCGGCGACGGCCACGGTCACGGCGGCAGGCATACGGAACACGGTCACAGGGAGCCCCCCAGCGGTGTGCGGATGTCCGGCGGCACGACCGCTTCCCTGGCGGTCCGCCGGATGTGGGATGCCGACGTTAGGGGAGGGACTGTGGTGTGCTGTGCCCCTATGACGGACCCGTGATGCGAACGTGACGTGACCGCCCGGTAGCCGTCCGTCAAGGCGAGGGCCGGCGGTCCGCGACAGCTTCGCGGATCTTCAGGTCCTCCGCCGCCGGCAGGAGGAGTGGTCCTGCGGTGGGTTCGACAGGACGTCTGTCATTGCGGGGTGCTCACGCCGCTTCCACCTCGTAGGCCGTCACCCGCACCGCGTCGTCGTCCAGGCAGCGGCCCGTCTCCAGGTCGAAGCGCTGCTTGAGCAGCGGGGAGGCGACGAAGGGGCGGCCCCGGTGGGTGCCGGTCAGACCGCGGGAGAGGACCGCGGCGCCCGTGAAGGGGTCGCGGTTGTCGATGGCGTACAGGCGGCCGGTGCGGTCGGCGAAGACGGCGGCCTGGCGGCCGTCGGGGAGGAGGGCCGCCACCCCGCGGCCCGGGAGCAGCGTGCTCAGGTCGCAGACCGCGAACCAGGCGTCCGCCAGGCGGAGCCGGACCTTCAGATCGGTGGTCTCCAGTGCCAGGGTCATCGCGTGGCGCTTCCTTCCAGGAGGTCGTCGGCGGGGCGCAGGCCGATGTTCAGCAGGGGCAGGTCGGGCTTGATCTGGTCGCGTTCCGGGACGAAGGCGACCACCGGGTCGGGGGTGTCGGGGGCGTTCACGAAGGAGACGAAGCGGGCCAGTTTCCCGGGGTCGCGGAGGGTCTCGGCCCACTCGTCGCGGTAGTGCGCGACGTGGGCGGCCATCAGCGCCTCCAGTTCACCGCAGATGCCGAGCGAGTCGTGGACGACCACGTCCCGCACGTGGTCCAGGCCCCCGGGGATCCGCTCCAGCCAGACACTGGTGCGCTCCAGGCGGTCGGCGGTGCGGAGGTAGAACATCAGGAACCGGTCGATCAGGCGGACCAGCGCGTCGTCGGTGAGATCCTGGGCGAGCAGGTCCGCGTGGCGCGGGGAGGCGCCGCCGTTGCCGCCGACGTAGAGGTTCCAGCCGTTGGCGGTGGCGATGACGCCGAAGTCCTTCGACTGCGCCTCCGCGCACTCGCGCTGGCAGCCGGAGACCGCCGACTTGAGCTTGTGCGGGGAGCGCAGGCCCCGGTAGCGCAGTTCCAGGTCGATCGCCATGCGCACGGAGTCCTGGACGCCGTAGCGGCACCAGGTCTGTCCCACGCAGGACTTCACCGTGCGCAGCGACTTGCCGTAGGCGTGGCCGGACTCGAAGCCGGCGTCGACCAGGCGGGCCCAGATCAGGGGCAGTTGCTCGACGCGGGCGCCGAACATGTCGATCCGCTGACCGCCGGTGATCTTCGTGTAGAGGCCGAAGTCGCGGGCGATCTCGCCGATCACGATCAGTTTCTCGGGGGCGATCTCCCCGCCGGGGACGCGCGGCACGACCGAGTACGAGCCGTTCCTCTGGAGGTTGGCCAGGAAGTGGTCGTTGGTGTCCTGCAGGGCGGCCTGTTCGCCGTCCAGGACGTGGGTGCTCGCGCCGATGGCCGGGGCGAGGGAGGCGATGATCGAGCCGACCGCCGGCTTGCAGACCTCGCAGCCGTCGCCGCCCCGGGCCGCCTCGCGGCCGTGCCGGTCGAGCAGCTCCCGGAAGGAGGTCAGGCGCAGGGCGAGGACGATCTCGTACAGCTCCTGGCGGGTCTGCGGGAAGCAGCCGCACAGGCCCTTGTCGACCTCGACGCCGCTCGCCTCCAGCTCCGCGTCGACCAGCTGGCCCAGCACCTTGACGCAACTTCCGCAGCCGGTACCGGCCTTGGTGCACTTCTTCACCTCGGGCACGGTGGTGCACGCGTGCTCGGTGACCGCCCCGCGGACGGTGCCCTTGGTGACGTTGTGGCAGGAGCAGACGACCGCGTCGTCGGGCAGTGCGGCCGGGCCGAGCCGTGCGGGGGCCCCGGAGCCGGCGGGCAGGACCAGGGTCTCGGGCGCCACCGGCGGTACCGAGCCGGTGAAGGCGCGCAGCGTGCCGTACGCCTCCGCGTCGCCGACCAGGATGCCGCCCAGCAGGGTGCCGTCGCGGCCGATGACCAGCTTCTTGTAGAGGCCGGCCCGGGAGTCGGAGTAGACGACGTCGAGGCAGTCGCCGGCGGTGCCGTGGGCGTCGCCGAAGGACGCCACGTCGACGCCGAGCAGCTTCAGCTTGGTGGACAAATCCGCGCCGGTGAAGGCGGACGCGTCCCCGGCGATGGCCGCGGCGGCGGTCCCGGCCTGCTCGTAGCCGGGCGCGACCAGGCCGTACACCCGGCCGTCGGCGGCCAGGGCGCACTCGCCGATCGCGAACACGCGCGGGTCGGTGACCGAGCGGCACTGCTCGTCCACGGTGATGCCGCCGCGCTCGCCGACCGTGAGACCGCAGTCCCGGGCGAGCTGGTCGCGGGGGCGGACCCCGGCGGAGAACACCACCATGTCGGTGGGCAGTTCACGTCCGTCGGACAGCTTCATGCCGGTGACGGCGCCCGAGGCGCCGGTCAGGATCTCCTGCGTGCCCACGCCCGTGTGGACGCTCAGCCCCATGCCCTCGACGGTGCGCAGCAGCGCCGCGCCGCCGCCCTCGTCGACCTGCACCGGCATCAGGCGCGGCGCGAACTCCACGATGTGCGTGTCCAGTCCGAGGCCCTGGAGCGCACCCGCCGCCTCCAGTCCGAGGAGCCCGCCGCCGACCACCGCACCGGTCGTGGACCCGCGCGCGTACTCCTCGATGGCCAGCAGGTCCTCGATGGTGCGGTAGACGAAGCAGCCCTCGGCGTCCCGGTGGGGTACCGGCGGCACGAACGGGGAGGAGCCGGTGGCCAGGACCAGCGTGTCGTAGCCGACGACCAGCCCGGAGCGGGCGGTCACCCGGCGGGCCGCCCGGTCCACGCGCTCCGCCGGGTCCCCGACGCGCAGGTCGATGCCGTGCGCGTCGAGGAACGCCCGGTCCGTCAGCGACAGGTCCTCGGGCGTCGACCCGGAGAAGTACGAGGTGAGCCGGACCCGGTCGTAGGCGGGCCGCGGCTCCTCGCACAGCACGACCACGCGGTGCGTGGCCGTCACCCCGCGCTCGGCGAGTTCCTCCAGGAACCGCTGGCCGACCATGCCGTGGCCGATGAGCACGAGGGTCGGGCGGGAGGGGGCGGGCGGAACCGTCGTGGACATCAGCAGCCTCCGTCAGTGGTGAGCAGGTGGAGCAGCGGACCGCCGGCGGAGGGCAGCGGCTCTGCTCCCTCCCAGGCGCGGGCGAGGGCGCCGACGGTGCCGAGGTCGCCGACGAGCACCCCGCCGACCAGCCGGTCCTCGCGGACGACGACCTTGCGGTAGGTGCCCCGGGTCGCGTCGGCGAGGCGGACGACGTCGTCGCCGGGCCGCCCGTCGGTCTCGCCGAACGCGGCGAGGTCGAAGGGGTCCTCCGCTCCGGCGAGGGTGAGCCGGGTCAGGGAGCGGGTGCCGGTGTAGCGGGCGCGGGTGTCCCCGGCGAGCAGCGCGGCGAGCGTGTCGGCCTGCTCCAGGGCGGGGGCGGCGAGCCCGTAGACCGTGCCGGCGTGCTGGGCGCAGTCGCCGACGGCGTGGATGTGCGGGTCGGAGGTGCGCAGCCGGTCGTCGACGACGACACCCCGGTCGACGTCGAGTCCGGCGGCCCGCGCGAGCCCGGTCCTCGGGCGCACCCCGCAGGCCAGCACCACGAGGTCGGCGTCCAGCGCGTACCCGTCGGCCAGCTCCACGGAACGGACCGTGCCGCCCACCGAGCGCACGTCCCGCACCCGGCACTCGGTGTGCACCTCCACCCCGAGACCGGTGAGGTACCGCTCGACGAGGGCCGAGGCGGCCGGGTCGAGGCGGCGTTCCATGAGACGTTCGGCCTGCTGGGCGAGCACCACCTGCGCACCGCGTGCGGCCAGCGCCCGGGCGGCGGAGACGCCCAGCAGTCCGCCGCCGATCACCACCGTCCGCGTCCCCGGCCGGACGGCCGCGGACAGGTTCAGGCAGTCGTCCAGGGTGCGGAAGGCGTGCACGCCCCCGGGCAGCTCGCGGCCGGCGGTGAACAGTCCGCGCAGCGGCGGCAGCACCGGGTTGGAGCCGGTCGCCAGGACGAGCCGGCCGTACCCGGTGACCGTGCCGTCGGCGCGGGTGACGGTGCGCGCGGCGCGGTCGATGCCGGTGACGCGGCCCCGGACCGGCTCGGCGGGCGCGGGCAGGGCGATCACCTCGGGGCGGTAGCGCCCCGCCAGCACCTCGGCGAGCAGCACCCGGTTGTACGGCGGGTGCTCCTCCTCGCCGATCAGCGTCACGGGGAGGCCCAGCTCGCCGAGCCGCCGGGCGAGGCGGACGCCCGCCAGGCCGGAGCCGATCACCACCACACGCTCGTTCGAGGTCATGCACCGAGCCTGCGGGGCGGGTGTTTCCCGGTCGCATCCCGGCTGTTTCCCGCGCGGAACGCTGCGCTCAGCGGGGGAGCGGGACGGCTGTGAGGGGCGATCGGGGGACCCGGCGCCGGGGGAGCCCGGTCCCGGGAAACCTGGTCCGAGGGCCCCGGCCCGGGGTGTGAGCACCGTCAACCTCAGGAAACGCTCATCTTGATGGACGTACCAACTATCTGTTCGTAGGGTCGCGGGCATGCCCGACATCTCCCTGACCGCCGTCGTCCTGCTCTGCGTGGCGGCGCTCGCCGCCGGCTGGATCGACGCCGTGGTCGGCGGCGGCGGGCTGCTGCTCCTGCCGGCCCTGCTGCTCGGCCTGCCCGCCGGCACCCCGGCCGCGCACGCGCTGGGCACCAACAAGGCGGTCGCCATCGTCGGCACCACCGGCGCGGCGGTGACCTACGCCCGCAAGGCACCGGTCGACGTCCGCACCGCCGTCCGCATCGGCCTGGCCGCCCTCGCGGGCTCCTCGGGCGGCGCGTTCCTCGCGGCCGGGATGAGCACCGAGGTCCTCAAGCCGGTGATCATGGTGGTGCTGCTCGCGGTGGCCGCCTTCGTCATCCTGCGCCCCGCCTTCGGCACCACCGCCCCCGCGCCCGGCCCGGTGAGCCGCCGCCGGACCCTGGCGGCGATCGGCCTGGCCGGCCTCGGCATCGGCTTCTACGACGGACTCGTCGGCCCCGGCACCGGCACCTTCCTGGTCCTGGCGCTCACCGCCCTGCTCCACCTCGACCTGGTCACCGCGTCCGCCACCGCCAAGATCGTCAACTGCTGCACCAACGCCGGCGCCCTCGCGATGTTCGCCTGGCAGGGCGCCGTGCTGTGGCAGCTCGCCGCACTGATGGCCGTGTTCAACCTGGCGGGCGGCACCCTCGGCGCGCACACCGCCCTGAAGCGGGGCAGCGGCTTCGTCCGCGTCGTCCTGCTGGTGGTCGTCTTCGCCCTGGTGGCGAACCTGGCGTACGAGCAGTGGCTGGCCTGAGACACCGGGACGGGACCCCGTAGGCGCCGTACCGCCGGGCCGGGACCGCGCCCCGGCCGCCCGGGGCGACCGAGGCCCCCGCGCGCCGACGTGACGGCGACGGTGACGGTGACGGTGACGGCGGCTCGGGCCGGGAGCGACGTGCTCCGCCCCGCCTCCGCCCGCGCCGGGTCAGCGGCTGCCCGTCAGGTGGGCGTACACCACCACGTTCCCCCGATAGCCCGTGGCGCGGGAGTAGCCGCCGCCGCAGGTGATGACCCGGAGCTCGGGCTGCTGCGCGGCGCCGTAGACCTTCGCGTCGGGGAAGTCCCGGGCGTCGTACACCTCGACGGCGTGGACGGTGAACACGGCGACCCGGCCGTCCCGCCGCTCCACCTCCACGGTGCTGCCCTTGCGCAGCGCGCCCAGGGAGAAGAAGACGGCCGGGCCCTCGGCGTTGTCCACGTGGCCCGCGACGATCGCGGTGCCCGTCTCACCGGGCGTGGTCCCGGCCTCGTACCAGCCGGCGAGGTTCTTCCGGGCGGCCGGGGGGACGTCCAGGCTGCCGGACGGGGTCAGCCCCAGCCCCGTCAGCGGGGCGTCGACGTCGATCGCGGGGATGCGGATCCGCTCCGGCGGGGACGGCGGCAGCGCGGGCGCCGCGGCCGGGCCGCTGCGGTCGTCGTCCCCGGCGTGGGCCTGGGCGGCGGACGGCTGGGGCGGGGCGTGCGGGGCGGGCCCGTCGCGCAGCAGCCACAGGCCGGAGCAGAGGGCGAGCACGGTGACGGCCGCTATGGCCGTGTTCCCCGGCCCGCGCAACGGTCGGAGCCTTCGGCGCATGACGGACCGACCCCTTTCTGGAAGCGTCCCCGTACCCCCTCCGGGCCGCGAGGGGCGTCGGACCCGGAGGGGGAGGGGACATGCGGTACCGGCGGACGGGCAGCGGAGGGTGCCCGTCAGATCCCGTCGCCTCTCGCCCGGCGATGCAGGAGCCAGGTACCGCCCGCGGCGGCGACGGCAAGGGCCGCCACACCGGCCGCGGTCCGCGCGGGATCGGGGCCCAGAGCGCCACCGACCCCCGTCTTCACACTGCCCCGCGGGGCCACCTGCTGTCCGGCGGACGTCAGGGTGACCACCAGGTCCCCGGTCACCCGCCGGTCGTTCTCGGAGCACCGGGCGACGATCTCGTACGTCCCCGGCACCGCGCTCGGCGGCACCCGGAACCGGCCGACCAGCTTCTGCTCGTGCGTGGTCGGCGCGAGCGTGAACCGGCCCGCGCCGACGGCGGTCGCGTCACCCGCCGCCGCACCGTCGTCCCCGCACGCCGCCGTGTTCACGCTGACGTGGTCCCCCGGGACGGCCGAGGAGGGATACACCTCCAGGCCGCCCGCCGAGGTGCCGGACGGATGGCCCGCCGGGGCGGCCTGCGCGGGGGAGACCAGGGCCCCCGCGGTGGCCACGGCGAGCACGGTGCCGGCCAGCAGCCGGGCGGAACCTCGCATCGATGCTCCTCGACGTCACGAACGGGCCGCGGCCCGCGGCACCCCCATGTGCCGCCGTCGGACGCGCCCTGCTCCTTAGAGGAAAGTGCCGGTGGGCCCCGACCGCTCCCTGAGGGGGCGTCAGGACGCGGGCTGAACGGGTGTCAGGCGCCGCCGGCCGTGGCCCGCCCGCGCCGCGTTTCGGCAGGTCACCGGCGTCCCGGCGGCCGAGCGGCGGAACGGACCCCGAACGGACGGGTCCCGCGACGGTGAACGGGTGACCGGCCCACGCCCCGGGTGCGCCGGGCAGGGCACTACCGTGCGGTACGGGGAGGGGGTGGAGCCGGTGAAGCCGGTGAGACGGATGAGGCCCAGGGGCCGGACCGCAGTCCTGTCGGTGCTGTGGGTCCTGGTGATGTGGGGTGCCGTCCAGTCCTGCGGGGGCGTGCTGGACGGGGCGGGCCGTGAAGATGTCCACTGCCCCTGGTTCAACCTCGGCCCGGACGGCGAGTCGCACCCCTCGCGGATGCATCCCGGAGACACCTGCCGTCCCGAACGGGGCTCTCGCGAGACGCGGACCTTCGAGGAGCAGCGGGAGGTGCAGCGCGCGGCGGGCGAGGACGTGGTCACCGGTGCGTGGCTGCTCGGGGCCGGTGCGCTGGGCCTGGCCGGCGTGTACGCGCGACCGCGCGTCCAGGAGGCCCTGACCCGGAGGAGTCGCGGAACGCGCACGCCCGACGCGTGAGGTGGCCGGTCCGGAACGGGGGCTCCGGACAGGGCCCGGGGCCCGGGTGCCCGGGGCGCGCCGCGGTGAACGGGCGCCCCCTCGACAGCAGCCGGTACCGGAGCGTCGACCCGCGTCGGAGGGGCAACCCGCTCCGGAGCGTCGCCCCGTTTCGGCGTGACCACCACCGCGGGAGTCAGGCCCACCGCGGGAGTCAGACTCACCGCGGGAGTCGATCCCACCGCGAAGGGCCGGCCCACCGCGAAGGGGCGACCCGTCGCCAAGGCCGGCCCGTCACTCCAGGTCGGCTCCGACACGGGCCCGGGGCGCAGCGGACGGCCGTTCAGCGGGCCCGCGCCCGTGAGGACGGGCCCGGCCGGCGGCGGAACCAGTCGCCGCCCTCGACGAGCCGCCCCCGGGCCCGCAGTCGCGCGGCCACGGCGGGCGCGGCGACGTACACCCAGGCCCGCACCGCCGCTCCGTCCGCCTCCCGGACGACCTCCCGGGCCACCCGCTCGTAGAGATTGCGCGGATCACCCGGCGTGTACTCCTCCAGCCGGTCCAGCTCGGCGAGCAGCCCGGGGTACGCCTCCGGCAGGGCCGTCACCAGCTCCCCGCGCACCTCGACCCCGGGGCCGAACCCCTCCGCGGCGAACGGGTAGCCGGGGCCGTCGTACAGCACCGCGTCCGGCAGCCGGCCCGGCTCCTCGCGCAGGGTCCGCCCGCCCAGGAACGGGCCGTGGTTGACCCCGCCGGGGCGGAGGGTGCCGTACACGAAGAACGGGAGAGGCGTCACGGGTCCACCAGCGCGGGTCGGGGCCGCCCCCCGGCGGGCGCCGCCGAAGGGCCTGACGGCACCGATTGTCACGCGCCGCCCGGGGCCCCGGCGACCGGCCCCGCCCGTTCCACCCGCACCGCGCAGGTCTTGAACTCCGGCATCCGCGACACCGGGTCCAGGGCAGGGTTGGTGAGGGTGTTGGCGCGGCCCTCGCCCGGCCAGTGGAACGGCATGAACACGGTGTCGGGGCGGACGGAGCCGGTGATCCGGGCCGGGGCCACCACCCGGCCCCGCCGGGACACCACCGCCACCGGGTCGCCCTCGGCCGCGCCCAGCCGCTCCGCGAGCCGCGGGTGCAGCTCGACGAACGGGCCGGGGGCCGCGTCGTTCAGTTCCGCCACCCGCCGGGTCTGCGCACCGGACTGGTACTGGGCCACCACCCGCCCGGTGGTGAGCAGCACCGGGTAGTCGTCGTCCGGTTCCTCGGCCGCCGGGCGGTGCGAGACGGCGACGAACCGGGCCCGGCCGTCCTCGGTGGCGAACCGGTCGAGGAAGAGGCGGGGCGTGCCGGGATGGGCCGTGTCCGGGCCCGCCGTCCCCTCGGCCGGGGCGGGGCACGGCCAGAAGACGCCCTGCTCGCGCTCCAGCCGGCCGTAGGTGATGCCGGAGTAGTCCGCCGGGCCGCCCGCGCTCGCCCGGCGCAGCTCCTCGAACACCTCCTCCGGGTCGGCGGGGAAGCCCTTGTGCCGTCCCGTGCCGTCGTCCAGCCGGGCGGCCAGCTCGTGCAGCACCTCCAGGTCGCTGCGGACCCCCTCGGGCGCGGACACCGCCTTCCGCCGCAGCAGGACCCGGCCCTCCAGGTTCGTCGTCGTCCCGGTCTCCTCCGCCCACTGCGTCACCGGCAGGACGACGTCGGCGAGCGCGGCCGTCTCCGAGAGCACGACGTCGCACACCGCCAGGAAGTCCAGCGCCCGGATCCGCTCCTCGACGTGCGCGGCACGCGGCGCCGACACCACCGGGTTGGAGCCCATCAGCAGCAGCGCGCGGAGGTCCGTGCCGAGCGCGTCCAGCAGTTCGTAGGCGCTGCGCCCCGGCCCGGGCAGCGTGCCGGGGTCCACCCCCCACACCCCGGCCACGTGCGCCCGCGCCGCCGGGTCCGTCAGCTTGCGGTAGCCGGGGAGCTGGTCGGCCTTCTGGCCGTGCTCGCGCCCGCCCTGCCCGTTGCCCTGCCCGGTCAGGCACCCGTACCCGGACAGCGGGCGTCCGGCGCGGCCCGTCGCCAGGCACAGGTTGATCCACGCGCTCACCGTGTCGGTGCCCTTGGACTGCTGCTCGGGCCCGCGCGCGGTGAGCACCATCGCGGCCTCCGGCGCGCAGAACAGCCGTACGGCCTCCCGCAGTTCGGGCACGGAGACGCCCGTGATCCGCTCCACGTACTCCGGCCAGTGCGCCATCGCCGCCGTCCGGGCCGCCTCCCAGCCGGTGGTGCGCTCGCGGAGGTACGCCTCGTCGGTGCGGCCCTCGGCGACGACCAGGTGCAGCAGGCCCAGGGCCAGCGCGAGGTCGGTGCCGGGGCGGGGCGCGAGGTGCAGGTCGGCGTGCTCGGCGGTCCGGGTGCGGCGCGGGTCGACGACGATCAGGGTGCCGCCGTTCTCCTTCAGTTCGGTGACGTACCGCAGGAACGGCGGCATGGTCTCCGCCGGGTTCGAGCCGACGAGGATCAGGCAGCCGGTCCGCGGGATGTCCTCCAGGGGGAACGGCAGGCCGCGGTCGAGCCCGAACGCCCTGGTGCCCGCAGCCGCCGCCGACGACATGCAGAACCGCCCGTTGTAGTCGATCTGCGAGGTGCCCAGCACCACCCGGGCGAACTTCCCCAACGCGTACGCCTTCTCGTTCGTCAGCCCGCCCCCGCCGAACACCGCGACCGCGTCCGCCCCGTGACCGGCGCGGGTCCGCCGGAGCCCGTCGGCGATCCGGTCCAGCGCCTCCGGCCAGGAGGCGGGCACCAGCGTGCCGTCCGCGGACCGCACCAGGGGCGAGGTCAGCCGCGCGGCCGGGGAGAGCACGGCGGGCGCCGTACGCCCCTTCCCGCACAGCGCGCCCCGGTTCACCGGGAAGTCCGCGCGTTCCGTCACCGCGACGGTTCCGTCCGGGGCCGGGGCCAGGTTCATCCCGCACTGCAGCGCGCAGTAGGGGCAGTGCGTGGGCGTCACGGTGCTGTGCATGCCGTCCACCCTGCGCGCCCGGTGTTACGCGTCGCACCGGCCCGTGTTACGCGCCCGGGACGGCGCCCTCCCCGCCGGCGACGGCCCGCGGTGAGGGGCGGCCGGCCGGCGCCCGCGGTCAAACGCCGACGGGACGGACGCGGCCACCGGGGGATCCATGGCGTACCGGTGAGGCGGGCGCGCCCACGGCCTCGAGCAGGGCCGTCGACGTCCTCGCCGCCTGCTCGGTCACCTGCTCGGTCACCGGCCCGGCCCCGGCCCGGCCTCCAACGCGGCCTCGACGTCGCCTCGACGCGCGAGAGCGCGTCGGCGTGATCCGCGCGTCAACCGGAGGTGCGGGCCTCGGTCAGCGCCAGCTCCACGCCCGGTTCCTCGGGGCCCAGGAAGGTGGGGTCGGGCCGGAACACGGCGTCGACGGCGGCCTTTCCCGCCGCGAGGATCTCCCGGGCGCTCCCGTAGTACCAGGTGACGTCGTGCCGTTCGTCGACCCCGACCCCGTGCGAGGTGACCCCGGCCGCCTCGCACAGCGCCACCGCCCGCCGGACGTGGAAGCCCTGGCTGATCAGCACCGCCCGGTCCACCCCGAAGATCTTCTTCGCGCGGACACAGGAGTCCCAAGTGTCGAAGCCCGCGTAGTCGCTGACGATCCGGGCGTCGGGCACGCCGTGCCGGGTGAGGTAGGCGCGCATCGCGTCCGGCTCGTCGTAGTCCTCGCGGCTGTTGTCGCCGGTGACCAGCACCACCCGGATCCGGCCCGCCCGGTACAGCTCGGCCGCCGCGTCCAGCCGGTGCGCGAGGTAGGGCGACGGCTCCCCGTCCCACAGGCCCGCGCCGAACACCACGGCGACGTCGGTGCGCGGCACGCCGGCCGCGGTGTGCAGCCGGCCGTCCGTCGTCAGGTGCAGCCACGTCGACGGGAGCAGCGCCAGTGTGCCGAGACCCGCCACCACCCGCACCAGGCGGCGCTGTCCCGCGCGGGTGCGCGGCAGGCGGGGACGGCGGACGGTGAATCGGCGCATCGGAGCGGTCCTTCCCGGGGCGGTACTCGCCGGTCCAAGACGTCACGGCGGCACCGCCGGTTCGGCGGGCGCGGTGTGACCGGCCTCACGCGGGTGGCGTGCGCCCAGGTCAGGACGCCTCACCCGGCGCGCCGGGCGGGCCGTGACGGACCGGAAAACGCCCGTCACGCCCGCGCAACCGCCCGGCAACGTGCCCGGTCCAGCATCGGTGCATGACCGCGACCCCTCCCGCCGGCCCGGCGCACCCCGACGGCGCCGCCCGCCTCGACACCTCCGGCGACCTCCTGCACCGGATCGGCACCACGCTCGCCGGGCGGCTCGGCCGACTCGCCCCGGACGGGCGGCGCCCGCCCCGACGGCCCGCCCTCGTCGTCGTGGCCCACGGCAGCCGCGACCCGCGCGCGCTCACCACGGTCACCGCCCTGCTCGACCGGGTACGCGCCCTGCGCCCCGGCCTGCCCGTGCACCTCGGCCACATCGAGCTCAACACGCCCCTGCTGCCCGACACCCTCGCCGCGCTCGACGCCCGCGACACCGGCCCGGCCGTGCTGGTCCCGCTGCTGTTCGGCCGCGGCCACCACGTCAAACGGGACATCCCCGCGCTGGCCGCCGGCGCCCGGACGCCCCTCCGGGTCGCCGCCCCCCTCGGCCCGCACCCCCTGCTCGTGGACGCCCTGCACGCCCGCCTGACCGAGGCCGGCTGGCCCGACGAGACCGACGGCACCACCCGCCGCACCGGCGCGGTCGTCCTCGCCTGGGCCGGCTCGCGCGATGCCGAGGCGCGGGCCGACACCGGGCGCACCGCGCGGCTGCTCGCCGCCCGGCTCGGCGTCCCGGTCGTCCCCGCCCAGGCGTCCGCCGGCGGACCCGCCGTGCCGGACGCGGTACGGGCCCTCGCCGCCCGGGGCCGTCACCGGGTGGCCGTCGCCTCCTGCTTCGCCGCGCCCGGCCGCTTCGCGACCGAGTGCGCCCGGACCGCGCCCTGGATCGCGTCCGCGCCCCTGGGCACCCACCCGGCGCTGGCCCGCCTCCTCCTGCACCGCTACGACGAGGCCCTCGCCTCTCCGGCCGTCCACCCCCCTACGGCCCTCGCACCGGTCTGAAGCGGGCTGCGCGCTCCCGGGCCCGGCGGTCGTCGCCCTGAACCGGCCGCCCCGCACGGCCCCACGGCCCTGCACGGCCCACGTCCCCGCACGGCCCCCGCCCCCGCACGGCCCACGGCTCCCCGCGCGGCCCTCGGCCCGCACGGCCCCCGCCCCGTCGGCTCCGCATCCTGGTGTACAGCCGCCCTTCAGGCCCAGCCCCGTGCGGGGCGCTGCCTCGGAGGGCCCCCTCCCGGTGTGCGGTTCCCCGCGCCCCGCGCCCCGCGTCCGTCCTCCCGCGCCCGTCTCGCCTCACCTCCCTGTTCCACCTCCCAGCCCCTGCCGGCGGTGGCGGCCCGCCCTGCCCCCCGGCCCCCGGCGCCCCGGGGGCCGTGGTCCCGCCGGTGCCCCGCCCTCTCGGCGGGCGCCGTCCGGCGCCCCTCCCCTCCCGCATGCCCGTTCGCCCCCGCCTGCGTCTACTGTCGGTGCATGGAAGGCACCCCGGCCCGCACCCCCGCCACACCCGTCCCGTACGAGAACCACGTCCCGCCCGCCGGGTACGACCCCGCGGCCGTCGAGCGCTGGGCGGCCGAGCCCGACAAGCGCCCCGGCCGCACCGCCTTCCAGCGGGACCGCGCCCGCGTGCTGCACTCCTCAGCCCTGCGCCGCCTGGCCGGCAAGACCCAGGTCGTCACCCCCGGCGAGGCCAACCCCGTGTGGGACGCCAGCCCCCGCACCCGCCTCACCCACTCCCTGGAGTGCGCCCAGGTGGGCCGGGAACTCGGCGCCGCCCTCGGCTGCGACCCCGACCTGGTGGAGGCCGCCTGCCTCTCCCACGACCTCGGCCACCCGCCCTTCGGGCACAACGGCGAGCAGGCGCTGAACGAGTTCGCCGCGGACTGCGGCGGCTTCGAGGGCAACGCCCAGTCGCTGCGCCTGCTCACCCGCATCGAGCCCAAGCGGTTCGTCACCGACCCCGGCACCGGCGAGGCCACCGGCGTCGGGCTCAACCTGACCCGCGCCACCCTGGACGCCGCCACCAAGTACCCCTGGTCCCGGGGCGCCCACCCCGACGACCCGGACTCGCCCAAGTTCGGCGTCTACGAGGACGACCGCCCGGTGTTCGACTGGGTCCGCCAGGGTGCCCCCGGAGCCCGCATCTGCTTCGAGGCGCAGGTCATGGACTGGTCCGACGACGTGGCCTACTCCGTGCACGACGTGGAGGACGGCCTGCACGCCGGTCACATCGACCCCAACTGCCTGCACGCCGACCCCGAACGGGAGGCGGTCTTCGCCGTCGCGATCGGCCGCTACGTGCCCGCCGGCACCGACCCGGCGGAGCTGGCCGAGGCCCTCGACCGGCTCCTCGCCCAGGAGTGGTGGCCGCACGGCTACGACGGGACCGCCGTCGCCCAGGCCCGGCTGAAGGACGCCACCAGCCAGCTCATCGGCCGGTTCTGCCTCGCCGCCGAGGGCGCCACCCGGCAGACCTGGGGCACCGGACGCCTCACCCGCTACGGGGCGGAACTCGTGGTGCCCCGGGGCACCCGCATGGAGTGCGCCGTGCTCAAGGCCGTCGCCGACCGCTACGTCATGCAGCGCGCGGAACAGGAGCGGCTCCGCGCCGACCAGCGGATCGTCGTCCTCGAACTGGCCGAGGCGCTGACCGCCCGCGCCCCCGACGGCCTGGACCCCCAGTTCCGCTCCCTGTTCGACCGGGCCCCCGACGACCGCGCCCGCAAGCGCGTGGTCGTCGACCAGCTGGCCTCCCTCACCGACGCCTCGGCCCGTTCGCTTCACGCCCGCCTCACCGGGGCAGGAACCAGGAAGGACCGCCACCACCGGGACCGGTGAGGCGCGAGCGGCGCGAGCCCGCCCGATCGTGCCCCCGTGTGGCCTGATCGGGTCACTCCCCCTTCCCGCGGCTGAGCGGGTGCGGGAGGCTCGCACGTGGCGGCACGCTCAGGAGGAGGCATCACGTGGTCGACGCGGACCAGACATTCGTCATCGTCGGAGGCGGACTCGCCGGCGCGAAGGCGGCCGAGACGCTGCGAGCGGAGGGCTTCACCGGCCGGGTGATACTGATCGGCGACGAACGCGACCACCCCTACGAGCGCCCGCCCCTGTCCAAGGGCTACCTCCTCGGCAAGGACGCCCGCGAGAGCGCCCAGGTGCACGAGCCCGCCTGGTACGCCCGCCACGACATCGAACTCCACCTCGGGCAGACCGTCGACGCCCTGGACCGCGCCGCGAAGACCGTCCGCTTCGGCGAGGACGGCACCACGGTCCGCTACGACAAGCTGCTGCTGGCCACCGGGGCCGAGCCGCGCCGCCTCGACATCCCCGGCACCGGCCTGGCCGGCGTGCACCACCTGCGCCGGCTCTCCCACGCCGACCGGCTCAAGGGCGTCCTGGCCTCCCTCGGCCGGGACAACGGTCACCTGGTGATCGCCGGAGCCGGCTGGATCGGCCTGGAGGTCGCCGCCGCCGCCCGCGGCTACGGCGCCGAGGTCACCGTCGTCCACCGCGGGCCCACCCCGCTGCACTCGGTCCTCGGCCCCGAGCTGGGCCAGCTCTTCGCCGACCTGCACCAGGCGCACGGCGTCCGCTTCCACTTCGGCGCCACCCTCACCGAGATCACCGGCCAGGACGGCATGGTGCTGGCCGTCCGCACCGACGACGGCGAGGAACACCCCGCGCACGCCGTCCTCGCGGCGATCGGCGCGGCCCCGCGCACCGCCGTCGCCGAGGCGGCCGGCCTGGAACTCGCCGGCCCGGCGGACGGCGGTGGCATCCTGGTCGACGCTCGGCTGCGCACCTCCGACCCCGACATCCACGCCGCCGGGGACGTGGCGTCCTTCCCGCACCCGCTGTTCGGCACCCGGCTGCGCGTCGAGCACTGGGCCAACGCCCTCAACGGCGGCCCGGCCGCGGCCCGCGCCATGCTCGGCCGGGACGAGCCCTACGAGCGCGTGCCGTACTTCTTCACCGACCAGTACGACCTGGGCATGGAGTACAGCGGCTGGGCCCCGGCGGGCTCCTACGACCAGGTGGTCGTCCGGGGCGACACCGGCAAGCGGGAGTTCATCGCGTTCTGGGTGAAGGACGGCCGGGTGCTGGCGGGCATGAACGTCAACGTCTGGGACGTCACCGACACCGTCCAGCGGCTGATCCGCTCCCGGGCGGTGGTGGACACCGACGCCCTGGCCGACCCGCACGTCCCGCTGGACAGCCTCGCCCCCTGAGGCCCCGGCCGGGGGCCCGCACCGTGCCGGACGCCGTGCCGGAGCGGGCCCCGGTGCCGGGCCCGGGGAGCGCCGGCCGGGCACCGTAGACTCGCGGTGTGGCTGGACGGATCAACGACGAGGACGTGAAGGCGGTACGGGACGCGGTCCCGATCGACGCCGTCGTCTCCGAGTACCTCCAGCTGCGCAACGCCGGCGGCGGCAACCTCAAGGGCCTGTGCCCCTTCCACGACGAGAAGTCGCCGTCCTTCCAGGTCAGCCCCAGCAAGGGGCTCTTCCACTGCTTCGGCTGCCAGGAGGGCGGCGACACCATCACGTTCGTGATGAAGGTCGACCACCTGTCCTTCTCCGAGGCGGTCGAACGCCTCGCCGCCCAGGCCGGCATCACCCTGCGCTACGAGGAGGGCGGCTACAACCCCGCCCACCAGCGCGGCGAGCGGATCCGCCTGGTCGAGGCCCACAAGATCGCCGCCGAGTGGTACGCGGAGCAGCTCGCCGGCTCCCCGGAGGCCGAGACCGGCCGGGTCTTCCTCGCCGACCGCGGCTTCGACCAGGCCGCCGCCGTCCACTTCGGCGTCGGCTACAGCCCCCAGGGCTGGGACCACCTCGTCCGCTTCCTGCGCGGCAAGGGCTTCAGCGACAAGGAACTGCTCCTCTCCGGCCTCGCCCAGGAGGGCCGCCGCGGCCCCATCGACCGCTTCCGCGGCCGGCTGATGTGGCCCATCCGCGACATCGGCGGCGACGTCGTCGGCTTCGGCGCCCGCAAGCTGTACGAGGCGGACAACGGCCCCAAGTACCTCAACACCCCCGAGACGGCGATCTACAAGAAGTCCCAGGTCCTCTACGGCATCGACCTGGCGAAGAAGGACATCGCCAAGTCCTCCCGCGCCGTCGTCGTCGAGGGCTACACCGACGTCATGGCCTGCCACCTGGCCGGCGTCACCACCGCCATCGCCACCTGCGGCACCGCCTTCGGCGGCGACCACATCAAGATCCTGCGCCGGCTGCTCATGGACAACGGCAGCGCCCGCGTGATCTTCACCTTCGACGGTGACGCGGCCGGGCAGAAGGCCGCGCTGCGGGCCTTCGAGGACGACCAGAAGTTCGCCGCCGAGACCTACATCGCCATCGCCCCCGACGGCATGGACCCCTGCGACCTGCGCCTCGCCAAGGGCGACGAGGCGGTCGCCGACCTCGCCGAACCCCGCACCCCGCTCTTCGAGTTCGCGCTGCGCCAGATCGTCGGCCGCTACGACCTGGACACCCCGGCCGGCCGCGCCGCCGCCCTCGACGAGGCCGCGCCGGTCGTCGCCCGCATCAAGAACAGCGGGGCCCAGCACGAGGTCGCCGTCCAGCTCGCCGGGATGCTCGGCATCCTCGACACCCAGTTCGTCGTCCGGCGGGTCGCCCAGCTGGCCCGCTGGGCCCGCGACCGCGGCGGCCGGGGCCCCGCCCCCGAGCGGCAGGGCCGGCCGCAGCACGGCGGCGCCCCCCAGCAGCCCGCCGCCGCCCCGGCGGGACCGCGCGGCCCCGCCCTCAACCTGCGCAACCCGGTCTTCGCCACCGAGCGCGAACTGCTCAAGCTGGCTCTCCAGCGCCCCGAGCTGGTCTCCCCGGCCTTCGACGCGTACGGCGTCGACGAGTTCACCGCCCCGCCCTACGCGGCCGTCCGCCAGGCGATCCTGGACGCCGGGGGCGCGGAGTACGGCACGCAGGACCCGCAGCAGTACCTGATCCGGGTCCGTGACGCGGCCCCCGACGACACGGTCCGCGCCATGGTCACCGAGCTGGCCGTCGAGGCGATCCTGCTGCACCGCGGCGTCAAGGAGGTCGACGAGACCTACGCGGGCGCCCAGCTGGTCACCGTCCGCCGCCGCGCCGTCGAACGCCGCATCCGGGACATCACCAGCCGCCTCACCCGCCTCGGCACCCAGGCCGACCCGGCCGAACTGACCGCCGTGCAGAACGAGTTGTGGGTCCTCCAGCAGTACGACCAGTCCCTCCGGGAGCACGGCGCGGCGGCGCTGTAACCCTCCCGCCCGGGGCCACCGGCGCGCGCCCCGGCCGGCCGGTGGCCGACGGCACGGCGGGCGGCGCGGTCCGGGCGTCACGGTCCGGTCGGCGCGGTCCCGGCCGGTCGGCCGCGATCCGGTCGGCGCGGCCCTGGCTGATCGGCGCGATCCGGGCGGCGCCCGCCCCCGCCGGACGGCAGGGTCCGGGCGGCGCCGGTCACCCGCCCGTCACGGGACGGTCGCAAAAAGTCATCGCACGCCCCTCGTGAGGACGATGTGTCGTACCCCACACTGGGGGCGGTGCCTGAGTCCTCGGAGCGCGGCCGGCCCGTCCCCGACGGTTCCCGGACCCCCGCGGTCGTGCTCCTCGCGTACGGGACGGACCGCGGCGAGGCCGCCGACTCCGCCCCCGAAGTACCGCTGCCGCCCTCCATGGCAGCGATCACCCAGGAGGTCGCCCCCGTGCAGACCCGGACCCTCACCCAGACCGGCCCGGCCCCGGCCGCCCCCCGGCCGGACGCGGACGTGCTCCTGGCGGTGCCCGCGCCGGGCCGTGCCGGGCACCGGCCCCCGGCGGAACCGGACACCACCCGGGCCGAACCGCCCGAGCCGGAGCTCGACGCGCCGGACCCCCCGGAGGCCGTCGAGCCGGCCGAACCCGAGGAGACCGCGCCGCCGCCCGCGCGCACCGAGACCGGCGGTCCCACCTCCGACCTGTTCCGCCAGTACCTGCGGGAGATCGGCCGCATCCCGCTGCTTACCGCCGCCGAGGAGGTCGAGCTGGCGCGGCGCGTGGAGGCCGGCCTGTTCGCCGAGGAGAAACTGCGGCTCACCCCGGACCTCGACAGCCGGCTCGCCCTGGACCTGGACCGGCTCGTCGTCATGGGCCGGATGGCCAAGCGGCGGCTGATCGAGTCCAACCTGCGGCTCGTGGTCTCCGTCGCCAAGCGCTACGTGGGCCGCGGCCTGACCATGCTCGACCTGGTCCAGGAGGGCAACCTCGGACTGATCCGCGCCGTGGAGAAGTTCGACTACGCCCGCGGCTACAAGTTCTCCACCTACGCCACCTGGTGGATCCGCCAGGCGATGTCCCGCGCGCTCGCCGACCAGGCCCGCACCATCCGGGTGCCGGTGCACGTGGTGGAGCTGATCAACCGCGTGGTCCGCGTGCAGCGCCGGATGCTCCAGGAACGGGGCTACGAGCCGACGCCCGAGGAGGTCGCCGCGCACCTCGGCCTCACCCCCGAGCGGGTCGGCGAGGTGCTGCGGCTCGCGCAGGAACCGGTGTCGCTGCACGCGCCCGTCGGCGAGGAGGACGACGTCGCCCTCGGCGACCTCATCGAGGACGGGGACGCCGCCAGCCCGGTGGAGTCCGCCGCGTTCCTGCTGCTGCGGCAGCACCTGGAGGCGGTCCTGTCGACGCTGGGGGAGCGGGAGCGCAAGGTCGTGCAGCTCCGTTACGGACTGGTCGACGGCCGCCCGCGCACCCTGGAGGAGATCGGCCGGATCTTCGGCGTGACCCGCGAACGCATACGCCAGATCGAGTCCAAGACCCTCGGCAAACTGCGCGACCACGCCTTCGCGGACCAGCTCCGGGGGTACCTCGACTGAGACCGCCCGCCCCGACGGGCCCCGGCGGGACGCCGGTCCCGCCGGAGCCGGAGCCCGCCCTACTCGACCTCCACCACCGCCTCGGCGAACTGGGCCCGGTACAGGCGGGCGTAGGCGCCGCCGGCCGTCAACAGGTCCTCGTGGGTGCCCTGTTCGAGGATCGCGCCGTCCTCCATGACCAGGATCGTGTCCGCGTCCCGGATCGTCGACAGCCGGTGCGCGATGACGAACGACGTCCGGCCGTGGGCCAGCCGGGCCATCGCCCTCTGGATCAGCACCTCGGTCCGGGTGTCCACCGAGCTGGTCGCCTCGTCGAGCACCAGGATCACCGGATCGGACAGGAACGCCCGCGCGATGGTGATCAGTTGCTTCTCCCCGGCGCTGACCCCGCTGCCCTCCTCGTCGATCACCGTGTCGTAGCCGTCCGGCAGGGTGCGGACGAACCGGTCGGCGTGCGCGGCCCGGGCCGCCTCCTCGATCTCCTCGCGGCTCACCTCCCGCGCGGCGCCGTAGGCGATGTTCTCCGCGATGGTGCCGCCGAACAGCCAGGTGTCCTGCAGCACCATGCCGATCCCGGAGCGCAGGTCGTCGCGCGTCATCCGCGCGATGTCCACCCCGTCCAGGGTGATGCGCCCGCCCGAGACCTCGTAGAACCGCAGCAGCAGGTTGACCAGGGTGGTCTTCCCCGCCCCGGTCGGGCCGACGATCGCCACGGTCCGGCCCGGCTCCACCGTCAGCGACAGGTCCTCGATCAGCGGCCTCTCCGGGTCGTAGCGGAACGACACGTGCTCCAGCGCCACCCGCCCGCGCAGGACCGCCGGACGCTCCGCCGGTTCGGTGTCGGCCCGCTGCTCCTCGGCGTCGAGCAGTTCGAAGACCCGCTCCGCCGACGCGACCCCCGACTGCACCAGGTTCGCCATGGACGCGATCTGCGTCAGCGGCATCGAGAACTGCCGCGAGTACTGGATGAACGCCTGCACGTCCCCGATGGACAGCGAACCGGACGCCACCCTGAGCCCCCCGACGACCGCCACCAGCACGTAGTTCAGGTTCGACACGAAGAACATCAGCGGCTGCATCATGCCGCTGTTGAACTGCGCCCGGAACCCGGCCTCGTACAGGGCCTCGTTCTCCTCGGCGAACCGCCGGGCCGACTCCTCCTGCCGGCCGAACACCTTCACCAGCGTGTGACCGGTGTACATCTCCTCGATGTGCGCGTTGAGCGTGCCGGTGCTGCGCCACTGCTGCACGAAGTGCGGCTGCGACCGCCTGCCGACGCGGGTGGCGACCACGAACGACAGCGGCACCGTCACCAGCGCGACCAGCGCGAGGATCCAGGAGACGTAGAACATCATGGCCAGCACGCCGAGAACGGTCAGCACCGAGTTGATCAGCTGCCCCATCGACTGCTGGAGCGTCTGCCCGATGTTGTCGATGTCGTTGGTGGCGCGGCTGAGCACCTCGCCCCGCTGCCGCCGGTCGAAGTAGGACAGCGGCAGCCGGGACAGCTTGCCCTGCACGTCCTCGCGCATCCGGAACATGGTGCGGTTCACGGCCCGGTTCACCAGCCGCGTCGCCACCGCCATCAGCAGCCCGGCCCCCAGGAACACCGCCAGCGCGAGCAGCAGCACCTGACCGACGGCGGAGAAGTCGATGCCCTCGCCCGGGGTGAAGTCGGTGCTGCGGAGCATGTCCGCGACGTCGCCGTCGCCCCGCTCCCGCATGCCGTCCAGCACCTGCTCCTTCGACGGCCCCGACGGCATGTCCCGGCCGACGATCCCGGCGAAGACCAGGTCCGTCGCCCGGCCGAGGATCTTCGGCCCGACCACGCTGAGCCCGACGCTCAGCACCACGCACGCCAGCAGCGCGTACAGGGTGAGGCGTTCCGGCCCGAAGCGGGCCACCAGCCGCCTGGACGACCCCGTGAAGTCCATCGAGCGCTGGTCGGGTCCGCCCCCGGCCATCATCCGCCCCGCGGGCCCCGCCATCAGGCCGCCTCCGCTTCCGTCAGCTGGGAGAGCACGATCTCCCGGTACGTCTCGTTGTCCGCCATCAGTTCGTGGTGGCGTCCGGTGCCGACGACCCGGCCCTCGTCCAGCACCACGATCCGGTCGGCGTCCCGGATGGTCGACACCCGCTGGGCGACGATCACCACCGTCGCCTTGGAGGTCTCCCGCGCCAGGGCCTCCCGCAGGGCCGCGTCGGTCGCGTAGTCGAGCGCGGAGAAGGAGTCGTCGAAGAGGTAGATCTCCGGCCGCTGCACGAGGGTGCGGGCGATCGCGAGCCGCTGCCGCTGACCGCCGGAGACGTTCGTGCCGCCCTGGGAGACGGGCGCGTCCAGCCCGCCCTCCAGCCGCTCCACGAACTCCCTGGCCTGCGCCACCTCCAGCGCGTGCCACAGGTCCTCGTCAGTGGCGTCGGGGTTGCCGTACCGCAGGTTGGTCGCCACCGTTCCCGCGAACAGGTACGGCTTCTGCGGCACCAGCCCGACCGTCCGGGCCAGCAGCGCCGGGTCCAGGGCGGCCACCGGCACCCCGTCGACCAGCACCTCCCCGGCGGTCGCGTCGAACAGCCGCGGCACCAGCCCCAGCAGGGTGGACTTGCCGCTGCCGGTGGACCCGATCACGGCGGTGACCTCGCCCGGCCGGGCCACCAGGTCGACGGACCGGAGCACCGGCTCCTCGGCGCCCGGGTAGCGGAAACCCGCCCCGCGGAGCTCCAGGTGCCCGTGCCGGCGCAGCGCGGTCACCGGCTCGGCCGGGGGCACCACGCTCGACGAGGTGTCCAGCACCTCGTGGATGCGCTCGGCGCACACCTCCGCGCGCGGCACCGACATGAACATGAAGGTGGCCATCATCACCGACATGACGATCTGCATCAGATAGGCCAGGAAGGCGGTCAGGTCACCGATCTGCATCCCGCCGCTGTCGATGCGGTGCGCGCCGAACCAGACCACCGCGATCGACGACAGGTTCACCACCGTCATGACCACCGGGAACATCAGCGCCAGCAGGTTGCCGGTGGCCAGCGACACGTCGGTGAGCTCGGTGTTGGCCCGGCCGAACCGCCGCCGCTCGTAGTCGTCCCGCACGAACGCCCGGATCACCCGGTTGCCGGTGATCTGCTCCCGCAGCACCCGGTTCACCGTGTCCAGCCGCACCTGCATGGTCCGGAACAGCGGGCGCAGCCGCCGCACGATCAGCGTCACGCAGATCCCCAGCACCGGGACCACCGCGACCAGCACCCCGGACAGCGGCACGTCCAGCCCGAGCGCCATCACGATGCCGCCCACACACATGATCGGCGCCGACACCATCAGGGTGAACGCCATCAGCACCAGCATCTGCACCTGGAGGACGTCGTTCGTGGTCCGGGTGATCAGCGAGGGCGCGCCGAAGTGACCGACCTCCCTCGCCGAGAAGGACTGCACCCGGTCGAACACGGCCGCCCGCACGTCCCTGCCGACCGCCGCCGCCGTCCTGGCGCCGTGGTACACGGCCCCGATGTTGCACCCCACCTGCACCAGCGAGACGACGAGCATCACGGCGCCGTACCGCACGATGTGACCGGTGTCGCCCCGGACGACGCCCTCGTCGATGATGTCCGCGTTCAGCGTGGGCAGGTAGAGCGTGGCGCTGGTCTGCAGGAACTGCAGCAGCACCAGCAGGGCGATGGGTCTGCGGTAGGGCCCGAGGAAGGTCCGCAGAAGTCGTATGAGCACGCTGCTTCTTTCGGCAGGGGTCGGTGGGGGCGCGGGGCGGCACGGGACGTCGCCCGTGGGCCCATCGTCGTGCACCCCACCCGCGTTACCCCAACCGAATTTCCGACGGCCCCCACCGCCGGCGCCGAAGCGGCCGAGTCACCGCTGACCGCCGAACGCCCCCGGGTGGGTCTGCTCCCGCACCGACACGAACTGCTGGCGCACCGCTTGACCCACCGCCAGCTCCTCGCCCGGATCCAGCACCTGGGCCGCCGCGCCCTGCCACACGGGCGGGGTCCGCGGATCCAGGGTGCCCTGCGAGGCGCCGAGCGCCCAGGCCGCCTGCCGGGCCGCGCCGATCGCCGCGTAGTCCGCGGGCTGCGGCACCATCACCTGCGCCCCGAACAGCGAGGGCGCCGCCGCCTGCACGGCCGGCAGCTCGGCCACCGACCCCAGCAGGAACACCCGGCGCACCTCCACGCCCCGGCCGCGCAGCACGTCCAGCGCGTCCGCGAGCCCGCACAGCATGCCCTCGAACGCGGCCCGCGCCAGGTGCTCCGGCTTCATCGACTCCCGGCGCAGCCCGGCCAGGGTCCCGGCGGTGTGCGGCAGGTTCGGGGTGCGTTCGCCCTCCAGATAGGGGAGCAGCACCAGTCCGTGCGCGCCCGGCGTCGACTTCATCGCCAGGTCGGACAGGCTCTCCAGGTCGGGCAGCCCCAGCAGTTCCGCCGTCCCGCGCAGCGTGCGGACCGCGTTCAGCGTGGTGACCACCGGCAGGTGCATGCCGGTCGCGTCGGCGAGCGCGGTGATCATGCCGGTGTGGTCGTACAGCGCCTCGGGGTGCACGGCCATCACGGACCCGGAGGCCCCCAGCGACACCACCGCGTCACCCAGGCCGATGCCCAGGCCGAAGGCCGCCGCCATCGTCTCGCCGGTACCCGCGGAGATCAGCAGGCCCTCCGGGGTCGCGCCCGCCGCCTCGGCCGGGCCGATCACCTCCGGCAGGAGGACCTGGTGCCCGAGCGCCAGCTCCACCAGGTCGGGACGGTAGCCGCCGGTGGCCGCCGCCCAGTAGCCGGTGCCGGAGGCGCCGCCGCGGTCGGTGGTGCGCCGCACCGGCCGGCCCAGCAGCTGCCACACCAGCCAGTCGTGCGCCTGGAGCGCCACGGCGGTGCGCAGCGCGTTGTCGGGTTCGGTGCGGGCCAGCCAGCGCAGCTTGGTCACCGGCTGCGCGGCCTGCGGTACGCAGCCCACCGCCTGCGCCCACGCCTCGCGCCCGCCGAGCGCGTCCACCAGGTCGGCCGCGGCCACCTGCGCCCGCTTGTCGCCGCCGACCATCGCGGGCCGCACGGTGTTGCCCTGGGAGTCCAGGGGGACGAGCGCGTTCTGCTGCGCGGAGACCCCGATGGCCTGGACGCCCTCCAGCAGCCCGCCGCCCGCCGCCTCGCCCAGCGACAGCAGCCAGGCCTGCGGGTCCACGTCGGAGGGGCGGTGACCGTCGGGGCTCTCCACCGGATGCGGCGCGTAGCCCTGCCTGAGCACGACTCCGGTGTCCGCGTCACAGACCACGATGCGAGTGAAATCGGGCGCACTGTCCAGCCCGGCGACTATCCCCATGGCCGAAATTCTGCCGTATCACCGCACCCGGGGCGGCCCAGGGAGCCGTCCGGGTGCGGGCAGGATGCCGGCCGTGCGGTTCCGGCACCCGTCGGGGGGCACGTTCAGGTGTTGCTGGTGCCCCAGTCGTCCTCGGCGGGGCCGTGCGTGCTGCGCTCGCGCAGGGTGCGCACCCGCTGGGCCACCGAGTCCGGCATGCGGTCGCCGACCCGGTCGCTGACCACGTGGTACGCCTTGCCGGCGAACTCGCGGCTCTGCTGCGCGGCCGTCTCCGCGGTGTTGCGGACGGCGGGGTTCTGCGCGAACTGCTGGGCGGACTTCTTCAGCTGTTCGTAGCGTTCCCGCCCGGCGCGCGTGCCCAGCACGTACCCCAGGACGACTCCGGCGACGAACGTGAGCCGGTACCGCATGGCGGCCACCCTTCCCTTGTGTAGGTCTGCGTGTCAGCGTCGGACTCGTGCGGCACGGCGCCCGGGAGTACCGATTGGCGGAGCACCCCCCTGCTTGCGCTAATGTATGTGTCGCAGCGAGCGCGCGCCCCCTGGCGGATACCCAGGGAGGTACGTTCGATGCAACGAGGCATTCCTCCGTAGCTCAATTGGCAGAGCAGCCGGCTGTTAACCGGCAGGTTACTGGTTCGAGTCCAGTCGGGGGAGCTCGGTCCTCCGTAGCTCAATTGGCAGAGCAGCCGGCTGTTAACCGGCAGGTTACTGGTTCGAGTCCAGTCGGGGGAGCATGCTGAACGAGGACCCCGCAGGGGTCCTTTTTCATGCCCGGGGGAACCGTTCACCACGCGGGGCAGTCCTCATGGTCGGCAGGGCCGCACGCTGCCGACCAGCCGGAGCAGGAGATCGTATGAGCGGCTATGCTGCGGCAGACGGCGCGTACACATGTACGCGACACGCCGCTATGGGGCGGTAGCTCAGCCGGTTAGAGCAACGGACTCATAATCCGTCGGCCGTGGGTTCGAGTCCCACCCGCCCCACCAGCGCAGCACTGCGAGCGGACGGTGCCGGTGCGCGGGCGTACCACGGACGAGGGACCTGGGATGACCATCGGTGACACCGAGAGCCCGGCCACCCTCTACGGGCCCGTCTCCCTCTTCTTCGGACTCCTCGGACTGGTCCTTCTCCCCTTCCTCCCGTTCTTCGGCATCCTGGCCGGCGCTCTCGCCGTCACCTTCGGTGTCCTCGGCCTGGTCAGCGGGGCCGGGAAGCGGGCCCAGTGCGCCATCGGCCTCGTGACCGGCTCGGTGGCGGTGCTCGTCCCGCTCACCCTCCTCTTCCTCTACGCCGGCGGACTCTGACGCCTCGCGGCCTTCCACGCCCCGCGGTCACCGCGCCAGCGAGCCCGCCGGCGTGATGCCGACGGGCCGATGCGGCGCGGGCGGAACGGGCGGCCGGGTGGCCGGTGGCCGGGCGGTCCGGGGTCAACCCGGGGTGGTCTCCTCGTCGTCGCGCTCGCCCTCGGCCTGCGACGGGGTGGGGTGCGGCGGGGACGCCTCGGCGCCGGGGCGGTCGTCGTCGTCGCGTTCGCCCTCGGCCTGGGACGGGGTGGGGGGCTCGGTGATGCTCATCGGATGCCTCCTGGTCACGGGTCGGGGACCGCGTCCGTCCGACGGGGACGGGGGTGTCCCCGCAGGGCGGATGCCGGGTACCCCGAACCTGCCGGGCGCACCCGGGCCCCCGCTTCCCGCGGTCAGGGGCGGCGCCGGGCCACCGCGCGGGCCAGGGCGGTGCGGACGGCCGGGGGAGGGGGCGTGCCCTCCGCCTCGGCGCCGGCGGTGAGCGCGGCGGCGACCGTGCGCAGCTTGGTGTTGGACAGCTGGGATGCCTCGCGCAGGATGTGCCACGCCTCGTCCGAGGTGCAGCCGTGGGTGGCCATGAGGATGCCGCGGGCCTGGTCGATGACGGGACGGGAGACGATCGCCTGGCGCAGCTGCTCGACCTCGGCGCGCAGCACGTGCAGCTGCTCGGCGCGTTCCAGGGCCACTGCGGAGGTGGTGGGCCCGTGCTCGGGCACCGGCTCGGGGGCGGGGGTGCGCAGCGGGTCGGTGGTGTCCAGGCCGGCCAGTTCCAGGATGCGGCGCGGCTGGCCGTTCCAGCAGGTGGCGGTGGTCGGGACGCCGTGGCGGTGGCCGTACGCGCGCAGCACGTCCAGGAAGCGCAGCCCGGCCGTGTCCATGAAGTGGACGCCGCTCATGTCCAGGTCGACGCGGGTGGCGTCGGCGGGCAGCGCGTCCAGTGTCTCGGCCAGGACGTCGGCGCAGCCCTCGACGAGTTCGCCGCGGGGCGTGAGCAGGGTGCCCCCGGCGTCCGTGTGTCCACCGATGACCAGGGTGTTGAGCCTGCCCGAGAGAGGGGGCGGGGTGGCCGCGGAGGTCATGTCACCGCCTTGTCGGTACTCGTGGGTGGTCGTCGGCCCTTCGTCCTTCCGCTGCCGGAACCGGGCGGTAGGCTGCGCGCGGTCCCGGTCGCACTGCGGTGCGCCTGCCCACCCTGCGGCTCGCTACACACCGGGCGGGGGATTGCCCCGGGCTCCTGCGGGGCAGACCTGCCCTGGTCCAGGAGTGTGGGGAGACGGGTGTTGGGCACTCACCAGCGAACACCGAGCGGGCCCGGCACGCCGGGACCCGTCCTGACGGTCCGCCCCCTCGACGGGCGCACGGGGGTGCGCGCCGCCGGGGAGGTCGGCCTGGCCACCCGGGCCGTCTGGGAGAACGTGCTGGACCGGGCGGTGCGCGAGGGGGACGCCGTGTACTGCCTGGAGCTGTCCGCCGTGACCTTCGTCGACGTGGCGGGGGCCGGGGCCCTGGCGGCTGCCGCGGGGCGGCTCGGTGACGGCCGGCGGTTCGTGGTGCACCGGCCGCCGCAGGCACTGCGCAGGGTGCTGGAGTTGTTCTGGCCGGACCTTCCGACGATCGAGGTGTCGATGTCATGACTGCTGCGGCCGAGACCGCCGGGCCGACCGCAGGCCCGGACCCCTTCCGGCATCCCGCCCTCTTCTACGGGGGCCGGGACGCGTACCTGGAGGGCACCGTGTCCTTCGTGCGCGAGGGCCTGGCGGCCGGGGAGCCGGTCGCGGTGGCCGTGCCCGGGGAGAACCTGGAGCTGATCCGGGAGGCGCTCGGGGACGACGCGTCGGCCGTGCGCCTGCTGGACATGCGGGAGGCCGGACGCAACCCGGGCCGCATCCTGCCCCGGGTGCTGCACGCCTTCGCCGACGCACCGGCGGACGGGCGGCGGGTGCGGATCGTCGGCGAGCCGGTCTGGGCCGGACGGTCCGCCGTCGAGTACCCGGCCTGCCTCCAGCACGAGGCACTGATCAACGCCGCGTTCCGGGGGCGTGCAGTGACGATTCTGTGCCCCTACGACGTGCGCACGCTGTCCCCGCGGGCGCTGGCCGACGCCCGCGTCACCCACCCGGTCGTCATCGAGGCGGGGGCCCGGACGCCCGTGGCGAGTCCGGCGTACGCGCCGGACGAGGCCGTCGCCCGCGCCAACGAGCCGCTGCCCCCGGCGCCGGAGGCGATGGTCTTCCCGTTCGTCGCGGAGACGCTGACGGCGGCCCGGCACGCCGCCTCGGACGAGGGCCGGCGGCTCGGGCTGACCGGGATGCCGCTGGAGGACCTGGCGCTGGCCACCGCCGAGCTGACCACGAACAGCGTGGTGCACGGCGGGGGTTCGGGCGTGCTGCGGGTCTGGGCGGAGGACGGCCGGGTGGTGTGCGAGGTGCGGGACGGGGGACGGTTCACCGATCCGCTCGCCGGCCGTCGTCCCGCGAGCCGGGACCAGCGCGGCGGGCGGGGGCTGCTGATGGTGCATCTGATCGCCGACCTGGTGCGCGTCCACACGGCGGAGGACGGCACCACGGTGCGGTGCTGGTTCACCGGCTGAGCACCGGTCGTCGGCCCCCGGCCGGGATGCGGGCGGCGGCGTCAGCTCGCCAGCGGGTCCAGCACCAGCGGGGCGATCCGGCCCTCCAGCATCGCGCCGAGGCCCTGGACCGCGCAGACGTCCGGGCGTTCGGCGATGTGCACGGGCATGCCGGTCGCCTCGCGCAGCATCTGGTCGAGGCCGGGCAGCAGGGCGCTGCCGCCGACCATCATGATGCCGCGGTCGGCGAGGTCGGCCACCAGGTCGGGCGGGCAGGCGCGCAGCACCTTGCCGATGCCGTCCAGGACGGCGGTGAGCGGGGTCTGGATGGCCTGCCGCACGGCGGCGGTGTCGATGGTGACCGAGCGGGCCAGTCCGGTGGCGACGTCCCGGCCGTGGATCTCCGTGGAGTCGGGCCCCTGCGGGGTCAGGCCGTTGCCGGACAGGGCGATCTGCAGCGGCCGGACGGACTGGCTGGGCAGCATCAGTTCGTGCTGGTGGCGCAGGTGCTGCACGATCGCGTGGTCCACGGCCTCGCCGCCCACCGGAATGCGTTCGGCGGTCACGATGGAGCCGAGGGAGAGCACCGCGACCTGGGTGGCGGCCGCCCCGCAGACCATGATCATGGTCGCCTCGGGCTGCTCGACGGGGAGACCGCAGCCGACGGCGGCGGCGATCAGGGTGTCGACCAGTTCCACCCTGCGGGCGCCGAGGCCGACCAGGGTCTCGGTCGCGGCGCGCCGGGCCAGCGGGTCGGAGTCGTGCGGGGTGCAGGCGGCGGCGCGCAGCCGGGGCTTGCGCCGCAGGGTGCGGCGGATCTTGTCGCCGAGCAGGTGCCGCAGCATGCGCTGGGCCATCTCGATGTCCACGACCGTGCCGCCGGACACCGGCCGCACCACCCGGATGTAGCCCGGTGTGCGGCCCGTCATCTTCTCCGCGAGTTCGCCGACCGCGATCAGCGCGCCGGTCCTGGTGTTCACGGCGGCGGCGGACGGCTGGTCGACGACGAGACCGACGCCCTTGACGTAGACCCGGGTGCGGGCCGCACCGAGGTCGACGGCGAAGTGGCAGCGGCGCAACTGCTCCAGACTGGCGGTCACGGCAGATCCTCCCGAGTGCGGACCTCGTGGTCCGCCGGCTGACGGACCTCTGCAGGCATCGTGCGCGGAAGCCGGGTGGGGCGCCTGTTCTGAGGGGCCGGGCGGGGGGCCGCCGAACGGGGGGCGCGCCGGGGAACGCGGCGGCGCCGCCTCCCTGGGACGGGGAGACGGCGCCGCGGGCGGATTCCTCCGGACGTCAGACCAGCCAGCCGACGAGGTGGACGAGGCCGGCGAGGACGTCGGTGAGAACGTTCATGAGTGCGGTGTCTCCTTGCGGTGAAGCACGAATGGGACCTGTGCCGACCACGGTCTGCAGCCCGCCGGTGGCACACCGTGAGTATGGTCAACGATGCGTGCCCCATGCACTCTCATGGGCGACGATCACCTGTTCCAGGGAACAGGTGATCGCGTGTTCGGTCGCCAGGGGGCTTGGAGCCTTCCGGAGCCTCGGACGTTGCGGGGGTCCCGGAGTTTTCCGGGGCGGTGCGGCTGTCCTCGGCGGGGCGGACCCTGTCGGTGGCCTCGGTGGCCTCGGTGGCCTCGGTGGCCTCGGTGGCCTCGGTGGCCTCGGTGGCGTGAGTGGCCCCGGTGGCCTCGGTGCCGACGATCCCGCGCACCACGCCCAGGTCCACCAGGTCCTGCGGGCGGACGCGCAGCTGGTCGGCCGTCAGCTCCACCTCGGAGCATGGGCGTTTGAGGATGGCCGCCGCCATCTCCGGCGCGATCACCGAGAAGTAGGCGTCGGGCGTCACCCAGGTCCGGCCGGGCGCGGCCAGGGCGAGGGCGCCCCCGGAGCCGCCCTCGCCGATCACCAGCGTGGTCACCGGCGTGCGGGCCTCGGCCACCGCCGCGAACAGGTCCGCGACGGCCGCCCCCACGCCCTCGCGCTCCGCCGCCGCGTCGTTGGCCGCACCCGGGGTGTCCACCAGGGTCAGCACCGGGATGCGGAGCCGGTCCGCCAGCCGTATCAGCCGGGCGGCGGTGCGGTAGCCGGCCGGACGGGTCGCCGTGCCGGTCTGCGCGGCGAAGGCGACCGTGCGCCCCGAGCGGGTGCCGAAACCGCACAGCATGCCCCCGGGGTCCGCGCCCCCGGCGCGGTCGCCGCGGAGCGGCAGCCGGTGGGAGAAGTAGGCGTCCAGGTAGGCGGTGGCGCGCGGGCGGTGCGGGGAGCGGGCGCGGAGCACCGCCTCCCAGCCGGTGGCGGGCGGCTCGGCCGAGCCGAGTGCGGCGGGCGGCGGTGCCGGTTCGGCGGAGGGCGAGGTCAGCAGCCGCAGCCACCCGCCCAGGGTCTCCCGCAGCTCCGCCGGCCGGACCACCGCGTCCACCGCGCCCGCCGCCAGTTGCGCCTCCGCGGTGTAGGCGGCCGGGTCGGCGTCCGGCGGGCGGACCCGGGAGCCCGCGAAGCCGACCTGGGCCCCGGGCAGCGCCAGGACCACGTCGGAGCCCGCCCCGAGCGTGGCCCAGCCGCCCCCGGTCGTCGGGTCCCGGACCACCGCGATCTGCGGCAGCCCCGCCCGGCGGACCAGCGCGGAGGCGCGGGCGACGCGCTGGAGCTGGGTGAGCGCGAGCATGCCCTCCTGCATGCGGCTGCCGCCGGTGGCGACGAGCGCGACCACCGGCAGCCGGTGCTCCCGTGCATGGGCGTACGCCGCGACCAGCAGGTCGCCGGTGCGCTCGCCGAGGGACCCGCCGAGGAAGCCGAACTCGAAGGCGATCAGCACGGCCGGGGTGCCCGCCACCCGGGCGGTGCCGCAGACCACCGACTCGCGCTCGCCGGTGCGTTCGGCGGCGCGGGCCCGGGAGGAGCCGTAACCGGGCCAGCCGAGCGGGCCGTCGGGCGCGGACCGGCCGCCGGGGGTGGGGAGTTCGGCGAAGTCGTCGGCGACCAGGGCGAGGACCGCGCGGGCCGGGAGGCGGTCAGTCACGGCTCAGCGCCCGCTTCATGATCTTCCCCATGTCGTTGCGCGGCAGCGCGTCCAGCAGCCGCAGCACCCGCGGGCGCTTGTGCGGGGCCAGCCGGCGGGCCACGTGGTCGGCCAGCTCCGGCAGGCCGGGCGGGGACTGCGGGTCGGCCGGGACCACCCACGCCACGATCCGCTCGCCCAGGTCGGCGTCCGGTTCCCCGGTCACCGCCGCCTCCCGCACCCCCGGGTGCTCCAGCAGGGCGTTCTCGATCTCCCCGGCACCGATCTTGTAGCCGCCGCTCTTGATCAGGTCGGTGGCCTTGCGGCCGACGATCCGGACCGATCCGTCGTCCTCGCGCACCGCCATGTCGCCGGTGCGGAACCAGCCGTCGGCGGTGAAGGCGGCGGCGGTCGCGTCGGGGCGGTTGAGGTACTCCGTGAAGAGGTGCGTGCCGCGCACCTGGATCTCGCCGACGCTCTCCCCGTCCGCCGCCGTCACCGGTGAGCCGTCCTCCTCCACCAGCCGCAGCTCCACCCCCGGCAGCGGCACCCCCACCGTGCCGGGGCGGGACGGGGAGTCGACGCGGACGCTGGTGTTCATCAGCGTCTCCGTCATGCCGTACCGCTCGATCACCCGGCGCCCGGTCGCCTTCTCGATCCGCTCGTGGTCGTGCACCGGCAGCGCGGCGGAGCCGGACACCAGCAGCCGGGCCCCGGCCAGCGCCCGGGCGAGCGCGGGGTCGCCGGGCAGCGCCTCCGCGATGCGGTGGTACATCGTCGGCACCCCGAACAGCATGGTCGCGCCGGCGGACAGCTCGCGGGTCACGCCCTCGGTACTGAACCGGCCCAGGTGGCGCAGCGACCCGCCCCGGCGCAGCGGGCCGAGCACCCCCAGCACCAGGCCGTGCACGTGGAACAGCGGCAGTCCGTGGACCAGCACGTCGTCGCCGGTCCACTGCCAGGCGTCGGCCAGCGCGTCCAGGGTCACGGCGACGGCCCGGCGGGGGATCACGGCGCCCTTGGGCGGGCCGGTGGTGCCGGACGTGTAGACGACCAGGGCCGGGTCCCCGCCGTCGGCGTCGTCTTCGGGGAGGGGGCCGTGCGGGGCGCGGTCCGTCACGTCGACCGTGCGGCGGGGCAGGTCCCCGAGCGGGCCGGGCAGGTCCGCCCCGGTCGGGGCGAGCACCAGGTCGGGGGCGCTGTCGGCGAGGATGTGCCCGAGCTCCCGGTCGCCGGACGCCGGGTTCAGCGGCACCACGGCCGCCCCGGCGCGCAGCGCCCCGACGACGGCGACCGCGGTCTCCGGCGCGGGGGTGGCCCACACGGCGACCCGCCGCGCCGTCCGCAGCCCGCCGGCGACGGCGCCGGTCGCCCCGGCGAGGTCCCCGTACGTCAGTGAGCACCCGCCGAACCGCAGGGCGGGCCGGTCGGCCGGGGCGCCGGTCAGGGCGGGGAAAAGACTGGACACGCGTCGGACTCCTCGGGTCGGTGGCCGGTGAGGGCGGTAGCGGTGATTCTGGGTGGTGCCGCAGGGGGTCCTACCCAGGGGGGTGCTCCGCATCCGACTCCGGACCGGCTCCGGGACCGGGCGCGATCACCGGTCGGCCGCCGCCGACGCGCTCCGGGGCGCCTACAGGTGGACGAGGATCTTCACTTCCTCGTCCTTGTGGTCCACCAGCCGTCGCATGCCCTCCGTCGCGAGGTCCTCGACGGGGATGCGCCGGGTGATGAAGGGGCTGAGGTCGACGCGGCCCTCCTGCACCATGCGGATCACCGCCGGGTGGTCGTCCGCGTACCCCATGCTGCCCTGGATCTCGATCTCCTTGAACAGCAGGGCCATGGTGTCCAGCGTGGGGTTGTCCCCGTACAGGGCGACGACCTGCAGCCGTCCGCCGACCTTCAGCGCCTGCAGGAGCGTGTCGAGGACCGGCTGGACGCCCGCGCACTCGAACGCGACGTCGACGCCCTTGCCACCGGTGATCTCCGTCGCGCGGGCGGCGACGTCCTCCTGGCCCGGGTCGAGGACGTGGTCGGCGACCCCGGTGTCCTTCGCCTTCTGCTTGCGCTGCCCGCTCATCTCGCTGACGATCACCGTCGCCCCCAGGGCCTTCAGCACGGCCGCGGTGAACAGGCCGATCGGGCCGGCGCCGCCGACCAGGGCCACGTCGCCCTCAGCGGCGCCGGAGAGCCGGACCGCGTGCGCGGACACGCTCAGCGGCTCGATCAGGGCCGCCTGGTCCAGCGGCAGGTCACCGACGGGGTGCACGAACCGCCGTTCGACGACGATGTGCTCCGACATGCCGCCCCCGCCGCCGGAGAGGCCGATGAAGCCCAGCTTGGCGCAGATGTTGTAGCGGCCCTCGCGGCAGGCGAAGCACTCCCCGCAGACCAGCAGCGGCTCCACGACCACGGAGTCCCCGGGCGCAAGGCCCTCCACCCCGTCACCCACCTCCTCCACGGTCCCCGAGAACTCGTGCCCGAACACCAGGGGCGGCTCCTCGCCGGAGAGCGGGTGGGGGTTGCCCTCCGTCGGCATCGGGCTGACCGGACCGCCGAAGTAGACGTGCAGGTCGGAACCGCAGATGCCGGTCCACGCGGGGGCGATCTTCACGGTCCCCGGCCGGACCTCGGGTTCCGGGACGTCGTCGACGCGGATGTCCTCGATGCCGTAGTAGCGCGCGGCCTTCATGGCGGGCTCCTTTCCGAGCCGGCGGCACACCGGGGTGCCGATGTGCCCGGTCGCCGCGCCGGGTACCCGGGCCGGGGCCGCGCGACACCCGTGGGGCGGGCGCGGACGGTGGTGCCGTGGGGCCGCGCGAGGGGGCTTGCTAGCCTGCCGGACGGCCGCCCGCCGGCCGGGTGGCGGCGCTGCCCGGGAGGCCGCCGGCCGCCCTGGGCGCCCGTCCGGCATCGCCCGCCCCGCCGGTTCCGTACACCCCGTGCGGTGCCCGGCCCGTCCGCACAGGAGTACGCCGTGCCCCGAGTCGCCCTCGTGACGTGCCGGCCCCGGCCCGGGATCGCCGAGGACCCGGACCTGCCGGTCCTGGTGCGGGAGTTGACCGGGGCCGGGGTGGAGGCGGCCGCCGTGGAGTGGGACGACCCGGCGGTGGACTGGGCCGCCTTCGACCTCGCGGTGATCCGGTCCACCTGGGACTACAGCTGGCGGGCCGCCGAGTTCACGGCGTGGGCCGAGCGCTGCGGGCGGCTCACCCGGCTGGCCAACCCGGCGGACGTGGTCCGCTGGAACACCGACAAGCGCTACCTCGGCGACCTCGCCGCGGCCGGGGTGCCCATCGTGCCCACCCGCTACCTGGCACCCGGAGACCCGCCGGACCTGCCCGCCGGGCACGCGTTCGTCGTCAAGCCCACCTCCGGCGCGGGCGCCCGGCTCGCCGCCCGCTACACCCCGGACGAGCACGACACGGCCCGGGAGCAGCTGCGGCGGATGCACGCCGAGGGGTACACCGCGATGGTGCAGCCCTACGTCACCGCCATCGACCGGACCGGCGAGCGGGCGCTCCAGTTCTTCGGCGGTCGCCTGCTGCACTCCTCCCGCAAGGGCGCCGTGCTGCGGCCCGGTACGCCCTACGACGCCCGGAAGACCGCGCAGCCCGGCCTGACGCCCTGGACGCCGGACGCGGCCGAACGCGAGGTCGCCGAGCGGGCGCTGGCCGCCGTGCCGGGGGCGCCGGAGCTGCTGTACGCGCGCGTCGACCTGGTGGACGGCGCGGACGGCCGGCCGCAGGTGATGGAACTGGAGCTGGTGGAGCCCAACCTGTTCCTGTCGCTGCACCCCGCCTCGCTGCCCGCGGTGACGGCCGCGATCGTCACGGCCGCCGCCGGTCCCCGACCGCGGTCCGCTGGAGCAGGCCCCAGGTGAACTCCGCGACCACCTCGCGGGGCACGCCGTCCGCGTCGGGGGCGGTGAACGCCAGTCCCCAGCGGGTCGGGGCGGAGCCCTGGAGGGGGCGGGCCGGGGCGAAGGCGCGGGCGGCCTCCTCGACGGTGCAGGACCAGGGCGCCAGGTCGGCCACCGTGCGCAGGACGGGCGGCGCGGCGCCCGGCGCGCGCACCAGCCACTCGTTCCACACCGCACCGCCGGGCGCCGTCAGCACCTCGAAGCGCAGGTCGGGCCAGAGCGGCAGCGGCCACTGCCACGCCTCGCAGTCCAGGTCGCCGACCCGGCGCGGGGTCCGGGACTCCGGGGCGCCCAGCACGGACCGGTAGCGGTCGAGCGCCGGGCGGGGGCGCGGCGAGCGGAGCATCGCCTGCCAGCGCCGGTTGGCCTCCCGCAGGTCGGCGGCGGAGGCGCCCAGGGCGCGCCGGGCGTCCTCCACGAGCCCGGGGTTGTGGTCGGCCATCCGGCGCAGCAGGACGAGCTGGAGGTGCACGGGCGTGAACGGTTCAGGGGGGCGTGGTCCGGTCGGCACGTGCTCCATCGTCGCGCATCGGGCCCGCGCCGGGGCGGCGCCCGTCCGGGAGGAACAGCACCGAGTTGACGTAGCGCAGGCCGCGGGGCAGCACCCGGCGGAGCAGGCCGTGGGTGGCGACGTGGCAGGAGCGGGCCTGGTGCGCCTCCAGCGGGAACCGGGACAGCGGGACCCAGTCGCCGGCGGGCAGCACCCAGCCGTCGTAGCCCAGCTCGGACAGTTGGGTGACGACCGGGGCGACGGGCTGGATGCGGGCCTCCAGCTCCACGAAGAGGGCGGGCCGGTCACGGGTGAGGATGCCGGTCGCGCCGCGCAGCACCGCCGACTCGTTGCCGTCCACGTCGATCTTGACGAAGTCGACGTCCGTCAGACCGAGGTCGTCCAGGGCGACACAGGTGACGTCGAGGGCGTCGTCGTGGATGTCCCGCCGCACCAGGGACGACACGCCCCGCTCGCCCCGGTCGCCGGAGGGCAGCCACAGGCGGGCGACGCCGGGCCGGTCGGAGGCCGCCGCGCGCACCACCCGGACGTTCGGCGGGGCGGTGGCGGCGAGCAGCCGGGCCAGGCGGGGGACCGGTTCGACGGTCACCACGCGCCGGGCCCGCGCGGCCAGCCGGTGCGTCCAGGGGCCGTACCAGCCGCCCACGTCGACCGCGGTGCCGCAGTCCGCCGGGCACAGGTCGGGCAGCCGGGCCAGTTCCGGCTCGAAGCGCGGGTAGACCGCCCGGGCCGCCGCGGCCACCACCCGGCCGGGCAGCACGGACGCCAGCCGCGCGGCCACGGTGCGGTCGCTCACGGGGCGCTCCCCGGCCGCGCGCCGGCCCCGCCGTCGGGACCGCCGTCGCCGGGGCCGGCGGCCTTCCCGGCGTCGCCGTCCCCCGGCCCGCCGACGTCCCCGCCCGCGGTCACCCGGGTCAGCAGCAGCTTCTCGTGCTCCTCGGCGGACACCTGCTCCCCGGAGGACGGCAGCAGCTGCGGGATGCCGTCGACGATGGGATAGCGGCGGCGCAGCCGCGGGTTGTAGAGCGCCTCCCCGCCGCCGTCGTCGGCGGCGAGGAGGTCCAGCGGGCCCTTGTCGAGCGGGCAGGCGAGGATCCTCAGCAGCGGGTCGTCGGCTTTCACGGCGGGGTCAACTCCTCGGCGGGGGCGGGGGACTGCGGAGCGGTGTCGTGCTTGGGCATGGCGAGCAGCACGGCGACGGCGAGCAGGGTGCCCGCCACCCGCAGGGCCAGCCGCAGCGGCTCGTCCGGCAGTTCCTCGCCGAACGTCAGCGTGCCCAGCACGGCGGTGAACAGGCAGGACACGGTCGTGCACACCGGCACGATCAGCGACGCCCGGCAGCGCTGGAGCGCCGCCTGCGACATCACCAGGCCGAACACCGCGGTGAACAGCAGCAGATACGGGTACGGCGAGCGGAGCAGGGCGGGCACCGCGCCGCCGATCCCACCGGTCGTCAGATGGCTCGACACGCCCTTGACGGCCAGCGAGCTGACGCCGTAGAGCAGGCCCACGGCCACGCCGTACTCCACGCCGGTCGTCGGCAGCCGGTGCCGGCGGCGGGCGTTGCGCTCGGCCGAGGCGTACAGCCCCACCCCGGCCGCCAGCGCGGGCACGCACACCAGCAGGATCAGCGGGTAGGGGGCGTCCCGGCCGACCGTGTCGGCGTCCGCGCCCCCCTCGCGCAGCGACAGCACCACCATCAGCAGTGCCAGCAGGATGGCGCCCAGCGCGTACCGCTCCCGGCCGCTGGTCTCCTCGCCCAGCAGCCGCGCCGACAGCAGCACCAGCAGCACCAGACCCGAGACGAAGATGCCCTGCGCGGCGGCGATCGGCAGCGTGGCGTACACCACGAGCTGGGCCGCGAACCCGGCCGCCAGCGCCAGCGAGCCGCAGATCCACAGCGGGCTGGCGAGCACCAGCCGCAGCAGCCGGGCGGGCCTGCGGACCGACACCTCGGGCAGCGCGCCGAGCGCCCGCTTCTCCAGGACGAAACCGGCGCTGTACAGGACGTTCGCCGACAGGGCCGCGAGCACTCCCCACCACATGGCCCCCCGCCCCCCTCACGTCCGGCGTGCGTGCAGCAGCAGGATCGAGGCGAGCGGCGGCCGGGCGCACGCGAGCCGGTCCACCGCGCGCAGCGGGCGCGGCACCCCGTGGAAGGGGGCGCCCCTCAGCGCCTCGACGGTGAAGCCGGACGCGGCGACGAACTCCCGCAGCGCGCGGGCGGTGTACAGCCGCAGGTGGCCCACCACCTCGCTGCCCGGCCGGCCGTGGATGCCGCGCAGGCTGACCTCGGAGAACACCGGCTGCACCCCGGCCAGCAGCAGCGCCCGGTTGTACCAGGCGGCCAGGTTCGGCGTGGACAGCATCAGGTGGCCGCCGGGGCGCAGCACGCGGCGGATCTCGTCCAGGGCCGCGTCCGGGTCCACGAGGTGTTCGAGCACCTCGCTGAAGAGCACCGCGTCGGCCGAGGCGTCCGCGAACGGCAGGCCACCGTCGGTGAGTTCACCGCGCACCGCGTACGGCAGCCGGGTGCGGGCGCGGGCCAGCGCGTCCTGCGACCAGTCGACGCCGACGAGGCGGTGACCGCGCAGGAAGGGGGCGGCGGTCGCGGCGGCCGTGCCGTCCCCGCAGCCGATGTCCAGGACCGTCCGCGCGCCGCCGGGCCCGGCCGGGCCGAGCGCGCGGGCCAGCATCCGGGCCTGGCGGCGGCTGCGGGAGGCGCCGGAGGCCACCGGCACCGCCGGGTTCTCGTAGAAGTCCCGCAGGCCGGGGGGCGGGGCAGCGGTGGTGGTCACGGCGTCGCCTCCGTCGCGTGCAGGTAGTGCGTGAACAGCTCGCGCAGCCGGACGGCGTCGCCGTGGCCGAGCAGGGTGCGCGACCAGCGCAGGGACAGGTGCAGCCGGCCCGCCGTGGACGCGGTCGTGAACGTCAGGCCGCGGGGCATCCGGGCCGGTGCGGAGAACCACACCGCGAGCGCGCGGCCCGCCTCCTCGCCGAAGTCCAGCGGATAGGGGATCCGGCCGATGTTGCTCAGCAGGGTCGTCGACGTCCACGGCGCCGCGGTGCGCCGCAGGGCGCGGGTGAGGGCGGCCCGGCAGACCACCGGGGCCCAGGGCGCGGTGAGCAGGGCGGCGCCGTGCCCGAGCTGCGGCCGGGACAGGGCCTTCAGGGCGCGGGTGCGGCGGGCGGTGCGCCGCAGCAGCTCCGGCATCAGGGCCGGGTCCAGTTCCTCCGGCGCGAAGGGCACCTCGACCAGCCGGGTGCCGTTGCCGATGGGCATGCCGGCGTCCCGGGGACGGTCGTCCACCGGCATGGTGATGCGCAGCGGGCGGGGCCGGGCGCCGTGCTCCCGGTTCCAGTGCACCAGGGTCAGCGCGGTGGCGGCCATCAGCTGGTCGTTGACGGTGTACGGGGAGCCCTTCGGCCGGTGCGGCAGGGTGAGTTCGGTGACCAGCAGCCCGTTGCCGGGCACCGTCCCGGGCCGCCCGGGGGCCACCCGGGCGGGCGGCGACCAGTTCGACGGCAGGTCGGGCGGCGGCTGCGGCTCGTCGGCCGGCCGCACGGGCGGCGCGGCCGGGGCGTTGTCCCGGCCGCCGTAGATCTCCGCGGCGGTGGCCACGATCCGCAGGCAGGCGGGGCCGTCCAGGGCGGTGTGGTTGAGGGTGAGGACCAGCGCGGTGCCGCCCGGCGGCGGGGCGGGGGAGTCCCCCTCCCCACCGCCCGCCCGGCCGTCGGAGGGGCCCCCGGAGGGGATCACCTCCAGGCGGACCGGCGGGGACGCGGTGAGCGGGGGCGCCTCGGTGAGCGCCCGGGTGCGCGCGTCCCGGAGGGCGGCGGCGCCCGGCGGCGCGAAGGTCACCACCTCCACGTCCGGGCCGTCCGTCAGCTCCCACTCGTAGCGCCGCCGGTACCAGGGACCCCCGGCCTCGCGCATCAGGACGCGCGGGTGCCGGCGCAGCGCCTCGGTGAACGCCTTGCGCAGCCGGTCCCGGTCCAGCCGTCCGGGCAGGTGCACCTCGATGTGGACGGTCTCCGGCTCCGCCTCCTGGGCGCAGTGCCGGGAGACCTCGTCCACCACCGGGAACGGGATGCGCAGGGGTGCGGTCATCCGGGCTCCCCCCGTCCCCCGGCGTCCCGCCGGGTGCCGTCCGGCCGGGCCGGGGGCGGCGGTGGTGCCGTCGCCGGGACGGGGGGCAGGACCTCCGTCGTCCCCGTGTCCCGGCCCCCGGCGCCGTCGGGTTCCGGCCCGGTCGCCCGGCCGGACGCCTCGCCGATGCTCACCAGGGCCGCGAACAGGCCGGTCAGGGCCAGGAGTTGGGCGACGTGGCCGAAGGCTCCGGAACCCGCGCCCACCGGCTCGCCGGCTCCGACGGCCGCTGCCACGCCCGCCCCGGCGAGGGACACCAGCGCGATCGGCACCAGCAGCGTGTGCCGCCGCGCCGCGAGCACCGCCAGCGCCGGCACCAGCAGCGCCCACCAGCCCGCGACGACCACGCCGGCCAGCGTCAGCGCCACCGCGCCCAGCCACAGCCCCGGCTGCGGGGGCACCGGCTGCGGGGCGTCCGGGTTCTCGGCCCGGCGGCGCCACAGCACCAGCCCGATCAGCACCGCGATCCCGGCCCCGCTGCCGATCAGCGCGGCGTCGTAGGTGGTGGCCGGGCCGTAGGACAGCTTCACGGTGCCGCCCGCGCCCGCCGGGATCTGCCAGCCCTGCTGCCAGCCGTCCAGCCGCAGCGGGGTCAGCTCCTTGCCGTCGAGGGTGGCCGTCCAGCCCTCGTTGTAGTTCTCGTACGTCGTCAGGTACGACGCCGCGCCCGAACCGACCGTCACCTCCCGCTGGTCGCCGAGCCAGTCCCGGATCTCCAGGTCCCGCCCGGTCGTCGCGGGCTGCGGGACCGTGCCCCGGACCAGGGTGACGTCGGTCAGCACCAGCGGCCCGGCGTCCCCGCCCTCCACCCGGTGCTTCCCGGCCGACAGCTCCAGCCGGGAGTCGCCCTCGCCGCCCTGGCAGAGCGTCACGTCGACCTGGCGCCGGTCGGTGAGGTCGCCCACGGTGCCCTTCACGGACGTCTCGTACAGCCGGCCGTCCACCGCCACCACGGGCCCCTTGCCGCACTCCAGGGCGAACGCGCGGTTCCGCGAGGGCTGTTCGGTGCGGGTCTCGTCCTCCAGGGCCGGCAGGTACGCCTCGGTCAGGCCGACCGGCAGTTGCAGGTCGTCGTCGACGACCGGGTTGTGCAGGGTCAGCGGTGCGGTCTGGGTGACGGTGATGTCCAGCCGGTCGGTGGTGATCGGCGGGAAGCGGACCATGCCGGTCTCGTCGACGGCGGCGATCGCCGCACCGTCCGGGGAGCTGATGTGCACCTCGGCCGCCCTGGCCGACAGGCCACCGGCGGGCGGCAGCACCAGCTCGCCGATCTCCTCCTTGCCGGACCAGCTCAGGTGGATCGTCGGCCGGTCGCCCGCGATCCACGCGGTGGTCAGGTCCCCGTCGGTGAGGTTGCGGGCCGACAGGCCGGCGCCCAGGCGCGCGGTGGAGTCCGCGGTGGCCACCACCCGTCGGCGCTGCTCCGGTGCCACCTCGTACAGCAGCCGGTCCAGTGCCTCGCCCGGTACCGCCACCGCCTTCGCGGACAGCTCGTAGGTGCCCGCGGTGCCGGTGGTGAAGGTGCGGTGCAGGCCGGCCTCGCTGCCGGTCAGGGACAGCCCGGTCGGGTCGGCGGCCCGGTGCAGCGACACCATCTGGACGGGGGAGGTGGAGTCCTCCGCGTCCTCGGGCAGCCGCAGCAGCCGGGTCACCTGCACGTCCGGCAGCTCGATCTCGGCGAAGCCCGCCCCGGTCAGGCCGGGACGCTCGGCGGTCGAGCCGACGATGGTGAGCTTCATCCAGGACGTCGGGCCCTCGGGCGCCCGGATCCGCTGCTTCTTGCCGTTGGCCTGGACGAAGGAGGTGACCGAGCCCTTCTCGGTCTCCACCCGCACCCGGGTCGGGGCCGCCCGCACGCCGTCCTGCGGCAGCGGCAGGACCCCGATCGCGTCCGGCATCGCGTAGTCGTCCTCGTCGAAGGCGATCCGCAGCCACTGCCCGTCGGGCGACTCGGCGGAGCCCTCCGCCCAGGCGGTGTCCGGGTTGCCGTCGAAGGCGTTCACCGGGTCGTACTGGGGCAGGTGGAACAGCCAGTTGCCGTACGAGGACGCGGTCACCGACTTCGCCCCCCGCAGTTCGGCCACCGTCTGGTGGCGCAGGCCCTCGGTGGGCAGGATCTGCCGCGGCCGTTCGCCCGGGTCCTGCTCCGCGTCCGGGGCGTTGCGCTCGTCGCGGGTGTACGTGTACGAGGTGTTGGCGTTGACCAGGCCGAAGCGGGTGTCCGCGTACCGCATGCCGTCACCGGTCACCTGCAGCGGCGCGGTGCCGAGCCCGGGGTGCCGGTCGCCGGTCAGCACGGCCGGCCGGCCGCGCAGCGAGTCCGCCACCGGCAGCAGTGCCTCGGGCCCGCCGGAGACCACGGCGGTGTCCGCGACCGGCGCGAGCCCCGCCTGACCCGGACGCGGGACGTCCGCACCGGCCGGGCGGTAGATCTCCACCGCCCGGTGCCGCGGGTACAGGCCCTCCACCGCCAGCGGGGCGTCCTGCGCGATGACCCCGCCGGTCATCACCGGTCCGAGCCCTTCGACGCGCTGGTACCCGGACTGCTCCAGGGTGCGCTTGACGACCGCCGTCGGCACCTGGCCGACCTGCTCGGGGTCGAGGTCGTTGCGGACCACCAGGTAGAAGATGCCCGCGCGGCTCAGGTAGTCGGCCAGCCCCGGCACCTCGGAGCCGGTCAGCAGGGCCTGTTCGACGGCGTCCATGGCCCGCCGGTTGCCGGGCGTGCCGAACGGCACGTAGTCGCGCTGCGCCCACCGCGACCCGGCGACCACGTCCAGCGGCTGGTCGATGGTCGAACCCCAGGTGTGGATGCCGTGTGCGGTCGCCGGGACCACCAGGGCCCGCGAGTCGGGGGAGTACTTCTTCAGCCAGTCGGCGGTGGCGTACCAGTACTTGGGGATCTCCTGGAACGAACCGGGGTTCAGGACCGAGCCGTTGAGGTACGGGAACACCAGCCCCGGCAGCACCAGCACCGCTGCCGCCAGCGGGGCGAGGCGCCGGCCGCGCACCGGGCGCCCGCCGCGTTCCGCCGCCGCCACGCCCACCAGGTGGGCCAGCCCCAGCACCAGCGCCAGCGCCAGGCCGGTCTGGAACTTGTAGATGTTGCGGAACGGGGCCAGCCAGCCGTCGAGCCAGTCCTGCACCACACCGTGGAAGGGCGCCCCGAACGCGCCGCCGTACCCGGCGAGCAGGATCAGCGCCGTCACCAGCACGGTCAGCACCAGCCAGCGCCGCTCCGGCATGTCCCGCCGGGCCAGGCCCGCGAGACCGAAGCCGGCCGCGAGGGCCGAGCAGACGATCACCAGCACCGAGGAGGCGACGGTCCAGCCGGCCGGCAGCCACGCCTCACCGAAGTGCAGGTAGGCGACCCAGTTGCCGCCGCCGCGCAGCGCCTCGGTGGCGGACATGGTGTCGGTGGTGGTCTTCGCGGTCTCGATGAACGGCAGGAAGTTCTCGCCGTAGACGCCCAGCAGGAGCAGCGGGATCCACCACCACGCCGTCGCCACGATCATCGCCGGGGTCCACCAGGCGATCAGCTTGCGCTGCCGCGGTCCGCGCGGGCGGGACAGCAGGTACAGGCCGACGGGCAGCAGCGACGCCAGCGTGGAGGCCGCGTTGACGCCGCCCATGAACGGCACGACCAGCGCCGAGCGCAGTGCGGCGACCCGGGCCGAGTACCGTTCGTCGGCCAGCGGCAGCAGCACCCACGGCAGGAACGCGCCGGGCAGCGCGGCGGCCGACGTGGAGCCGATGACGGCGGTGAACACCGGCCACATCGCGTAGGCGGTGGCCGCCAGGAGCCGGGAGGCGCCGCTGCCCACCCGCAGCCGTTCCGCCAGGCGCAGCGCGCCCCAGAAGGCGACCGCCACGATCAGCGACATCCACAGCCGCTCGGCCAGCCACACCGGCAGGTTCACCAGGTCGGCCAGCCAGTGGAAGGGCAGCATCGGCCACACGTAGCCGATGTACTGGTCCTGGATGCCGCCGAAGGAGTTCTGGTCGTGCCACAACTGGCCCAGGTCCTTCAGGAAGCGGCCCGGATCGACCGTCACCCCGAGTTTGGTGTCGAAGGTCTGCCGTCCCGGCTGCACCGCGAGCAGCAGGGCGAACACCACCGCCCAGAAGCCCAGCAGCCAGCGCCGCGAGCGCGGGCCCTCGGGAGGGCCCGCGCTGGCCGCGCGCGTCGGGACGGCTGCCGGAGGGGGAGCCTGGACCGTGGTCGTCATTCGGGACACCGCCGGAGGATGAGAAGGAGGTTCCAGGTAGCGAACTCGCGCAGACCGGGCACGTGGACCACGGTCTGGGTGAGGAAGGGCCAGTAGCGGGACCGCGCCGTCACGAGCGTCACGTCCTCGCGGGCGCGCACCAGCCGCAGGGTGCCGCCGATGTGCACGCGGAACAGGTTCTCGCCGAGCCGGTGCTTGGCGGGCCTGCCGGTGCGGCGCTCGTAGCGGGCGCGGGCCCGCTCGGCGCCGAGGTAGTGCCAGGGGGCCCACTCGTGCCCGCCCCACGGCGACAGCCAGTTGGTGAAGGAGACGTAGATCAGCCCGCCGGGCCGGGTGACCCGGACCAGCTCGCTGAGGAAGGTCTGCGGATCGGCCACGTGCTCCAGCACGTTGGAGGAGAAGGTGACGTCCGCGGCGCCGTCGCACAGCGGCAGCAGGTAGCCGTCGGCGATCACCGTCCCCTCGGGCGGCTTCTCGGCCAGCTCCCGAACGTCGGGCTCGAACAGGTGGGCCTGGGCGCCCCGGGCGCGGAACTCCCGGGTGAAGTGCCCGCTGCCGCCGCCGACGTCCACGACGACCCGGCCGGCCACCGGACCGTCGTACGCCTCGACCTGGTCGGCGGCGTCCCGGGCGAGCAGCGCGTAGCAGGTCTCGGGGTCCTCCTGCTCGCGCAGGAAGGCGCGGAAGAGGGCGAGGGAGCGGCGTATCGAGGGGTCCTTCCGCCCTCTGCCGCTCATGGCCGCCAGCTCCGCACCGCCTCGGTCGCGACCGCGCGGAACTGCCGGACCGTGCGGTCCCAGCGGAACCGGGCGGCGTGCTCGCGGGCGGCCTCGCCCATGCGTTCCCGGCGGGCCCCGGACAGCGCCAGGGTGCACCAGGCCGCCGCGAAGGAGGACTCGCCGGAGGCGAGGACGCCGGTCTCGCCGTCCACCACGGAGTCCCGCAGCCCGGGCACGTCGAACGCGACGGCCGGGGTGCCGCGGGCGGCGGCCTCGGTGACCACCAGGCCCCACCCCTCCACGGCGGACGGGTGCAGCAGCAGCCAGGCCGCGCACAGCAGTCGGTGCTTCTCCGCCTCCGGGACGTGTCCGGCGAACTCGACGCCGGGTCCGGCCAGGCGCTCCAGGCGCCCGCGCTCCGGCCCGTCGCCGACGATCACCAGCCGGCCGCCGGTGACCGGGCGGACCCGTTCCCACAGCCGCAGCAGCAGGTCGACGCGCTTGTACTCGACCAGCCGGCCCACCGCCACGAACAGCGGCTCGACGGAGCGGGAGGTGCGCGGACCGGGCTCCTCCACGCCGTTGTGCACGATCCGGATCCGGTCGCGCCGCACCCCGATCCCGCTCAGCGCGTCCGCGGTGGACGGGGACACGGCGACCAGCAGGCCGCGCTGCCGCGCCCCGGTCAGCGCCCAGTGCTCCAGACGCCGTCCGAGCCGCGCGGCCGGGGCCAGCGGGCCGCCGAACCGCATCGCCCACAGGTCGGTGTGCACGTGGTTGACCAGGCACAGGGTGGGCCCGCGGTGCCACAGCGGGGCCAGGTACGGCATGCCGTTGCACACCTCGACCAGCAGGTCGCAGTCGCCGACCTGGCGGGCGAAGGCGGAACGGGCCCGCAGGTAGTGGCCGTAGGGGCCGCCCGCCGACACCACGCGGTACTCACGGAAGGAGGCGGGTCCCCCGCACAGCAGGGTGACCTGGTGGCCCAGCCGGGTCAGGCCGTCGGCCAGCCGGTCCACCAGCAGCTCGGAGCCGCCGGCCGACGGGTTGTCCAGGTCGCGGTGGGCGAGGAAGACGATCCGGCGGGGGTGCGGGGGGAGCGCCGGAGGGCGCGCGGTCGCGGTGACGGCCGCGGTGCGCGGGGAGTCCCCCCGTCCGGCCGGGGCCGGCAGGGGAGGGCGGGACGGCACGTGCTGGGGCATCGGTGCTCCAACTCGTCTCGGAGTGAGGAACGTGGCGTGGGGAACGCGGTGCGCGGGGCCGGCGCGGTGGGGTGCGCCGGCGTGCGGCGGGCGGGACCGGTGGCGCGGGTGGTCGGTCGGTGACGGGGTGGGTTCCGGACCGGAGGGTCCCGGGACGGGACTCCCCGGACCGTGCGGGACGCGGGGTGCGGGCGGTGCGGTGCTTGGGTGGAGTGGGACAGTTTTCGCCGCCCCGTCCCCCACGGCTACTCACCGATGTGACAATTTCCGGCTTTGTTGAAGCCGGCGCGATGTCATTTCGTGAGCACCGGCTGGGGCGTTCCGGACGTACCGGTGGAATCCGGCCGGTCCTCTTGCTTTCGCCCACGGGCCACCAGGAGCCCCCCGGCGACCGCCAGCACCGAACCGGCCACCACCGCGCCCACCGGGAGCGTCTCGCCCACCAGGCGCAGCTGCCCGCTGTCCCGCTCGGCCTGCCGTACGGCCTCGCGCTGCGTCTCCGGGGTGAACGCGATCCTCTTCGCGTCCAGCAGCACCGCCGCGTCCTCGTCCGCGCCGGGCGCCCGCAGCGTGCGCTTCGGCCCGGTCTGCGCGTAGATCACCCGGCCGGTGCGCTGGTCCACGACCAGCTCCACGCCGTGGTTGGCGTACCACTCCTCGGCCAGCACCTGCGGCCGCTCCGGCTGGTCCACGAGGCTGCCCGGCACCAGCCGGCTGCCGGCCCGGGTGGGCGGCACCGAACCGGTGAACCGGTAACCGGTGTAGCCCTGCACCTTCTTGGTGCCCCGGTACTTCAGCACGACGGTGTCCCCGAGCGTGTTGTCCCACCACTGGTAGGAGCGTTTCTGCACGTCGAAGGGGAACTTCAGGTACGCCTCGCCCTCGATGCGCGGCGACTCCCCGCAGCAGTGCACCGGCTCGGTGGTCCGGCGGTCCAGCACCCAGCGGTGCGGGTTGAGGTCCAGGGCGTCGTGCGGATCCGCGGCGGGCAGCGACTCGTCCGTGTCGACCGAGGTGATCACGTCCCACACGGCGTGGCCGCTGCGCTCGCTCGCCTCGACGTTGCCGCGCACCCGCTGGGTGACCGTGATCCGCTGGTCCGGCACGGTCTCGATCTTCCCGGTGTCGAACACGCTGCCCCGGCCCTCGTAGACCGCGGTGGTGTCGATGTCGACCGGATTGACGGCCGCCCGGGGTTTCACGTACCAGGCCAGCAGGGGGGCCAGCACCAGCAGGAAGGTGCCGAGACCCAGCAGGATCAGGGAAAACGGGGAAGCTGTACGACGCATCCGGGCACTCCAGGGGCTTTGGGTCGGCGCGACGCGCGAGGGTCGCCACCGCGGGCATGAGCGCATGCGAGAGGGCTGGTCCACCCGACACCCCTTATGGGCCGGGAACGGTATGCGCCCCTTGACGAGGTGTCAATGTCGTGTCGACACTGGAGCGGGACAGGCGGGGGTGGCCGGTCACGTGCGGGGGTGGGGAACCTCCCGACAGAGAGGCTGACCCAGCCATGTCCAGACTGATCGCCGCCACCCTGACCGTCGCGCTCGGCGCGGCCCTGGCCGTGGCCGCCGCGTTCGGCGCGGTCGCACTGCTGGAAACGGTGCCCGACCAGCCCAACACCCCGTTGATCACCTATGAGCAGGCCGGGCAGGGGAGCTGAGCCGTGACGGCTCCCACCGGCCCGGTCAGGACGGTCACGGCCCGCTCCGCCTGGCACGACGTGCCGCGTCACCAGGTGCGCCGCTTCGCCGAGATCGCCATGGCCGAGGCGCCCGCGCTCGCGCAGGAGATCATGAACGAGATCCGGCGCGAGTACCCGCACCTGCCCGTGGTCCTCGACGACTCCGGCGAGCCGATGGCCCTGATCGGCATCCGCCGCGCCATCGAGGTCTTCGTGAGCCACCTGGAGCACGCCGACTACTCGGCCGGCCGGCCGACCGTACCGCCGGGCGTCTTCCAGGAGTTCGGGCGCGGAGAGGGCCTGCACGGCCGGTCCCTCGACTCGCTCCAGGCCATCTACCGGCTGGGGGTCCGGCTGGCCTGGCGCCGGTTCGCCGAGATCGGCCAGCGCATCGACATCCCGCCGCCCGCCATGTACGAACTCGTCGACGCCGGCTACGAGTACCTCGACGGCCTGGTCGACCAGTCCGTGCGCGGCTACGCCGAGGCCGCCGCCCGCCAGGCCGGCGAACGGCTGCGGCTGCAACGCCGGCTGATGGAGGTGCTGCTGACCGAACAGCACCGGGGCGACCCGGCCGAGGCACTCGGCGAGCGGGCCGCCCGGATCGGCTGGCCGCTGCCGGACAAGGTCGCGGTCGGGGTCCTGCGGCGCCCCGCGCGCGAGGCGGTCGCCCCCGCCGTGGGGCAGGGCGTGCTGCTCGACATGGAGTACGAGGAGCCGCGCATGGTCGTCCCCGAACCGGACGCCGCCGGCCGCTCCGACCTGCTGCACCGCGCCCTGGCCGGCTGGTCCGGCGCCATCGGGCCGCCGGTGCCACTGGCCGACGCCGCGAAGTCGCTGCGCTGGGCGGAGGCCGCCGTGCGGCTGATGCGGCGCGGGCTGCTGCCCGCCGGGGAGGTGCTGTACTGCACCGAACACACCGAGGCGCTGGTGCTGCTCCAGCCCGAGGAACTGATCGACGACCTGGCGCAGCGCTGTCTGGCCCCGCTCACCCACTGCGGCCCCACCCACGGACGGCGGCTCGCGGAGACCCTGCTGGCCTGGCTGGAGACCCGGGGCGGCGCACCCGAGGTGGCGGCCCGGCTCGGCGTCCACCCGCAGACCGTCCGCTACCGGCTGCGCCAGATCCGGGAGTTGTGGGGCGACGAGATCGACGACCCGGACCGCCGCTTCGAGCTGGAACTGGTCCTGCGGGCCCAGCGGTTGAGAGGCGAGCTGGGAGGCCCGCGGGCACGGCGCTGAGCGGCGGGGGCGGCTGCCCGGGCGGCGCACGGGGGGGTCGGGCGCCGGCCTGCCCGGCCGGCCGCGCTGCTTCCCGCTCACCTGCGTCCACTCGTCTCGTCCGCGCCTGGCCGCTGAGTCCGTGCCCGCCCGGCTGACCGGGCCGGCCGCCTGACTGCCGGGCCGGCTGGTCGCCGGTCCGCCTGCGCCCGCCCGCCCGCGCCCGCGGGCCCATCCCCCGTGCCCTCGCCCGCATGCCCGGAGCGCCCGCCAACGGGCCCCAGAGGCAGGGGGCGCCGGGCGCGGGCTGCGATCCGGGGCCCCACGGGCAGCGGGCACGGGGCGCGGGCAGCTGCTCCCGCCGCGCACGGCTCCCTTCCACCCCACCCAGCCCGCTGGGCCTGTTCCCTCCCTCCGCGCCCTTCCCTTCCGCCCCGCTCCGTCCCGCAGGCCCCCGCACCGGGGCCATTGCCCGGCCGGGTGTGGGTGGTTAGCCTGTGTTCGTCATTCCGATCGCCTGTTGATATACCGAACGCCGGTACCGTCCGCGGTGCTCCGGCGGCTCGAACGGCAGCGGGCACAGAGACAGACAGGGAGGGGGCCGGCCGTGGGACGCCTCGTACCAGCCGTGACCCGGGCTCTGGACATCCTGGAGCTCTTCCTCGACGGGGACGGGACGCTGTCGGCCCCCGAGATCGTGCGCCGGCTCCAACTGCCGCGCACCACCGTCCACGAGCTGGTGACCACGCTCGCCGCCCGCAAGTACCTGGTCCCCGTGCCGGGCGAGCCCGGACGCTACCGGCTGGGGGTCCGCCCCTACCAGCTCGGCGCCCGCTACGCCGAACACCTCGACCTCGCCGCCGAGGGCAGGCAGGTGGCCCGCTCGATCGCCGAGACCTGCGACGAGACCGTGCACGTGGCGATCCTCGAGGACACCGACGTCATCTACATCGCCAAGGTCGACTCCACCCACGCCGTGCGGATGGTCTCCGCGGCCGGGCGGCGGCTGCCCGCCCACTGCACCTCCGTCGGCAAGATGCTGCTGGCCTCCCTGCCCGAGCAGGAACTCGCCGTGCGCATCCCGGACGACGCCCGGCTGACCGCGATGACCCCCGACAGCATCACCGACCCGGCCGCACTGCGCGAGGCGCTCGCCGCGATCCGCGCCCGGGGCGTCGCCGTGGAGAACCGGGAGTCCAACCCCGACGTCAGCTGCGTGGCCGCCCCGGTGCGCGACCGCACCGGGCAGGTGGTGGCGGCCCTGTCCATCTCCGTACCGATGATCCGCTGGAGCGGGGAACGGCAGGCCGAGCTGGAACGCCTCGCCGTCAAGGGCGCCGCCGACCTGTCCGAGCGGCTCGGCCACCGGAGTCCGTCGTGAGCCGCCGGCCCCGCACCGCCTACGAGGTGGCCGTCCGGGCGGAGGCGGCCCTGGGCGAGGGACCGACGTGGGACGCGGCCACCGGCCGCCTGCTGTGGATCGACATCCTCGGCGCCCGCCTGCACGGCTACGATCCGGCCACCGGCCGGCGCACCGTCCGCACCCTGGACCAGCACGTGGGCGCGGCCAAGCCCCGCGCGGGCGGCGGCCTGGTGCTCAACCTGCGCGACGGCATCGGCCTGCTCGACCCCGACGACGGCTTCCGCTGGCTGCACCGTGAGCCCGTCCCCGGCCGGCGCGGCAACGACGCCGCCGTCGCCCCCGACGGATCCCTGTGGGCGGGCACCATGCGCTACGACGAGGCCGTCGGCGGCGGCACCCTGACCCGTTTCCTGCCGGACGGCACCGCCGAGACCGTGCTGGACGACGTGACGGTGAGCAACGGCACCGGGTGGAGCCCCGACGGCCGGCGGATGTACTACGTCGACACCCCCACCCGCCGCGTCGACGTCTTCGACGTCGGTCCCGACGGCCGGGTCTCCGGCCGCCGTCCCCTGGCCGTGGTGGAGGAGGGCGCGGGCTTCCCCGACGGGCTCACCGTCGACGCCGACGGCTGCGTCTGGGTCGCCCTGTGGGACGGCGCGGCGGTCCGCCGCTACACCCCGGACGGCACCCTGGACCGGGTCGTCCCGCTCCCCGTCCCCCGGGTCACCGCCTGCGCGTTCGGCGGTCCGGGCCTGAGCGACCTGTATCTCACCACCGCCCGCGTGGGCCTGACGGGCCCGCACCCGCTGGCCGGGTCCCTGCTGGTCGTGCCGGACGCCGGACAGGGAATGGCCCAGCCGGCGTTCGGCGGCTGAGCGGCCGCCGAGCGACGAGGGGCGCCCGGCGGAGGAGTCCGACCGAGGCGCCCGGCGAGCGAAGGCCGCACCCCCGCCGGCACCAACACCCGTGGGCCGGGGCCGCCCGCGCGGACCGGGGCGCCCCGGCCGGCCGACGCCTCAGCCCCCGGTGCGGTCCAGGCGTTCCAGCAGGGCGCGTTCGGACGGGGTCAGCGGCGGTTCGTCCGACGGGGGCAGCGGTGAACCGGCCAGCACGGCCAGGACGGTGTCGGGGCGGAACATGCGGGTCGCCGGGGTGCGCATGCTGGTGACGTCCCAGACCGCGCGGGCCGCCGGGTACGAGCCGGTGGCCGCCCGCATCATGCGCCGCGCGTACGCCCCGACGACCCGGTCGGCGACGCCCGGCCGGCCGCCCCGCACCCCCGGGTAGTGGATGTCCTGGCTGATGGCCGACGACCAGGCCGCGTCCACCGCGCGGGCGGCCCCGCGCAGCACCCGCCGGCCCAGCCCCGGCGCGGTCGGCTCCGCGCGCCCCAGCTCCCGGGCCAGCACCCGCGCCCCGAACGCGGCCACCGACATGCCCTGCCCGTAGGCCGGGTTGAACGTACCCAGCGCGTCGCCGATCACCGTGAAGCGCTCGGGCCAGCGCGGCGCCTTCTCCAGGTACCGCCGCACGTTGCTGGTCGACCGGCTCAGGTGCACGTCGGTGAGCGGTTCGGCGCCGGAGATCAGCCGTCCCACGATCGGGTCCCGCACCGACAGCGTGTAGCGCAGGAACCCCTCCGGGTCCGCCGGGGGCTCGCCGCCCCGGGTACCGCCGCAGCTCACCAGCCAGCGGTCGCCCTCGATCGGCATGACCATCGCGCTGCGCCCCGGGCGGGAGGCGTACGGGTCCGACTGCACGACGGTCAGCGGGAACCGCTCGGCGCCCTCGGGCATCCGGTAGAGGCGCGTGGCGTTGACCAGCCCGGCGTCCACGGTCCGCTCCCGGACGCCGGTCAGCCCGAGGCGGTCCAGCCAGCCCACGACCCGGGTGCCGCGCCCGCTCGCGTCGACCACGAGATCGGCCGGCAGGTCGGTGTCCCCGCCCGGGGTCGCCAGCCGCACCCCGTCCACCCGCGTGAGGGATCCCGTCAGCCCGACCACCGCCGACCGGCGGATCCGCACCGCCGGCCGTTCCAGCACCACCGAGCGCACCACCCAGTCCAGCAGCGCCCGGCTGCACGTGATCATGGCCGGTCCCTCGTGCCGCCACCGCCGCAGCCAGCCCTCCGAGGTCAGCGCGAGCATGCCGTTGCTGAGGGATATCTCGTGCGCCCCGGCGGCGAGCAGCCGTTTGCGCAGGTCCGCCTCCGGAAGGAGCTCCTCCAGGGCGTGTGCGCCACCGGCCATGAGCAGGTGGGCGTGCCGCCCCTGGGGCAGCCCCCGGCGGGGCTCGGGGCCGTCGGGCAACGCGTCGCGGTCGAGCACGATCACCTCGTCCACGCCCGCGTCGGACAGGACGGCGGCGGCCAGCATGCCGGCCAGGCCCGCACCGATGACGACTGCTCTACGCGACATGGGGCTCCTCAGGTCAGGGGGTCGGCCACCGGGGACGGCACCGCGCCGTCGGAGGCCGCGGGTGGACGGTTCAGTTCCTCGGCGAGTTCCACCAGGCCGCCCGCGCCGGACACCTCGGTGGCGTGCAGCCGGTAGGTGGCGGCGGGCTCGGGGGGTTCCTCGCGGGCGGCGGCGCGGCGGGCGGCCTCGGTGAGCATGGCCGCCTCCGCCGCGAGCCGGGCCCGGTGCGGGGAGCGGCCCGCGTCCAGGGCGGCGTCCCGCACCCGCTCCCGGAGCCGGTGGTCGAAGTAGGGGGCCAGGGTCAGCAGGGCGTCGTGGATGGCCACCTCGCGCCACTGCAGCCGCTCCTGCGGCAGCAGCCAGCGGGCCGCGTGCGGCCCGGGCGCGGTGGACGCCGGCCGCACCAGGGCCCACAGCGGTTCCAGCCGCCGGTGGTCCCGCAGAGCCCGGCGGTGGGCCAGCACCGGCGGCAGCAGCCGGGGCAGCAGGAACCCCGCCGAGCACAGCAGGGCGGCCAGCGAGGCCATCGGCGGCGCCACCCGGGTGGACAGCACGTCCAGATCGTGCCCCGCCCAACGGGCCACCACCGCCGTGTACTTGGCCAGCTGGAAACCCACCAGGTCCAGCAGCGCGCCCAGCACGATCAGCCGCAGCCCGGTGCGCAGCGACCCGGTGACCTCCCGCCCCCACTTCAGGCACACCCGGACCAACGCCAGCATCGCCGCGCTGTGCCCCAGCAGGTAGAGCACGATCATCTCGCGCAGGAACGGCGTGGTGGCGTAGTACGTGTCGAGGTCGGTGAGCCGCTCGGTGTCCGGGTCGGCGAGGGCGAACAGCACCACCAGGGCGACGGTCAGCGCGCCGTACGCGGCCACCGTGCGCAGGACCAGGCGCCGCACCCGCTCCCGGGGCCCGCCCCGCCAGTTGATGATCAGCACCAGCACGGCGCAGCTGTACGCGTTGAGCATGCCGTAGGTCAGCGGGGCGCCGAAGTTGGGGATGCCGGTGAGGTCGTTGACGGCGGCCAGGGTGGGCGGGGCGGCGCACACGAAGACCAGGGCGCCCAGCACGATCGCCAGCCAGGTGGACAGGGTGAGGGGGTTGCGCAGCGCGGCCCGGGGGCGGCGGGCGATCAGCACCGACGTCAGCCCGAACACCAGGCCGCCGAGGTAGACGAGAAGGCTCACACGGTCCCCGCAGGGGTCGTGCCGCCCGCCACCGGCGCGGCCCGCCGCGGCGGCGCCACGCAGGCCAGCGCGTCGGCGATGCGGGCCAGCCCGGCCGGTCCGGGCACCCGGTCGAGGGGCCGTCCGCCGGGGTGCGGCGGGGGCGTGCCGGGCCGGGCGTCCGCCTCGTCCCGGGCCGCCGCGGTGATGACCGCCGCCCAGGCGGCGGCCTCCGCCCACTCCGGGTCGCCCGTCGTGCCGAGGGCCGCCGCGCGGGTCCGCTCGTACAGGTGCCGGTCGAAGTACGCGTCCAGGTGGCCCAGCGCGTTGTGGATGCCCGTCTGACGCCACATCAGCCGGGTGGCGGGGGAGGCGCAGCGTGGACGGGGCAGCCGCAGCGCGCGGCGGGTGATCAGGTCGTCCAGGAGCCGCTCCAGGGGCGCCAGCCGGGCGTAGGTGCGGCGCGCCGTCCGCCATTCCGTCACCCGCGGCCCGACCAGCGGGACCAGCACGCCCACCACGGTCGTCACCGCGCCCAGCCCGGCCGCCGCCGGGGAGACGGCGGTGCCCAGCGCCGACCAGTCCCGTCCGGTCCACCGCGCGCCCACCGCGACGAGCTTGGCCACGCTGTACCCGGCGCCGCACAGGGACCCGGCGCCGAACAGCGTCAGCCCCACCCGCAGCCGGCCGCGCACCCGGCGCGCCCAGGCCAGCGACGAGGTGGTGGTGACGGCGACCGCGACCAGGTGGGCGAGGAGGTACAGCACGATCATCTGGGCGATCCACGGCGTGGTCGCGTAGTAGGTGTCCAGGTCGGTCCGGCGCTCCTCGGGCACGTCGGCGAGCGCGAACGTCACCGCGATCCCGAGGATCACGCCGGTGTAGGCGAGGGTCCAGCGCCGCGCGGTGCGGTGCACCCGGGGACCGCCCCGCCAGTGCACGATCAGCACCTGGGAGGCGGCGCAGTACGCGGTGATCGCCGCGTAGGTGACCGGCGCCGCGAGGTTGGGCACCCCGCTGAGCCGGTTGATCGCGCCGACCGTCGGGGGCGCGCCCAGCGCGAAGCAGAGCCCGGCGAGGCCCAGCACCGCGCAGATGGCCCGCAGGTAGGGATCGCCGCGGTGCCGCAGCAGGTCCGGCGCCCGGACCAGCAGGCCGAGCCAGAGCAGCCCGCAACTGAGGTAGTTGATCAGGCCGTTCACCGGCGGGTCCCGCGGTGGTTCAGCGCGGCGCCGATGCGCGCGGCGAGGTCCTGCGGCTCCTCGGCGGCGCCGCCCTCGGTGGCGAACACGGAGTCGGGGGTGGCCTCCAGCCAGGTCCGCAGCCGACGGCCCATCAGCATGCCGAAACGGTCGGCCTCCTGCTCCTCCGCCTCGTTGAAACAGGTGCGGGCGGCGACCCGTTCGGACGGGACGCCGGCGGACGCGGGCCCGGTGCCCGCCCGGTGCATGTGCCACACCTCGTGGCAGAGGATCACGATCTGGTGCCACACCGCGGCCCGTTCGTCCACCACCACGTCGTCGTGGCTCTCCCGGTCCAGCCACAGCCCGCTCGCCGTGTGCGGCGGGAACGCCGCCCGGTGGACGACGACCTCACGCCCCCGCCAGGCGCCGACCGAGGCGACCAGGGCGTCGAACAGGTCCTCCGGGTCCGCCGGGACCGCCACCCGGATGGGGTCGATGAGGGCGTCGGCGAGACGCCGCATCTCCTTCCTGGTACGCACCGCGGTCTCCCTGTTCTCCCGGAACCCTGGCCTGGTTCGGTCACCCGTGCAATATGCCAAGCGAGGTGTCGATCCGGCCACCTCTGCGCGCGGGTCACTCGGTCAGGGCCACCGCCTCGGTGGCGTGGGCGCGCACCGCGCGGAGGTCGTCGGGGCGGCGCAGGGCGCGGGAGACCGCCCCGATGCCCCGGAGCAGGTCCGTGGTGTCCGGGTCGCGGGCGTCCCGGCCGCCGTCCTCCTGAGGGCCGGCCTCCACGGCGTCCAGGATCGCCACGGCCGCGGCGAGCGCCCTGGCCCGGTCCGGCGCGAACCCCAGGGCGAGGGCGGCGGCGTGGGAGCGTTCGTGCAGCCGTTCGTCGATGCGCCGGGCCAGCGGCAGCAGCACGTCGCGGATGAAGGTCTCCCGGCGGGTCAGCCGCAGTTCGGGGCTGGCGTGCAGCGCGAACGGCACGCCGGAGCCGTGCACCCGGCGCATCAGCAGGTACAGGGGACGCAGTTGGTGGTGGGCCCGGCGCAGCCGCCACCGTTCGTGCAGGTACTGGCCGGCGTGCGGCAGGATGAAGCCGACGGCGATCGACACCGCGGACAGGCAGGCCAGCGCCGGCGCCACGTGGAGGTTCAGCCAGTCCAGGTCCCGGCCCGCCCAGCGCGCGCCGACGGCGGTGAGCTTGGCGGCGTCGAAGCCCAGGTTCAGCGCGTAGCCGATGCCCAGGAACATCAGCCCCCAGCGCAGCAGCGCGTCGAGCCCGTCGGTGCGGATCCAGTTCCAGATCAGCTTCGAGGTGATGAGGGCGGCGACCGTGTGCGCGAGGAGGTACAGCAGGATCTCCTCGCGCATGAACGGGGTGGTGGCGTAGTAGGTGTCCAGGTCGCGGGTGCGTTCCACGGGAACGTCGGCGAGGGCGAACAGCACCCACAGCAGCACGATCACGCCGCCGTAGCAGGACAGCACCCAGCGGGTGGCGCGGCGCGTGGAGGCGGAGTGCTCCGACAGGCCGTTGCGCCAGGCGATGATCAGCACCAGGCAGGACCCGCAGAACGCGGTGAGCAGTGAATACACCCACGGGGCCGAGATGTTGGGGATGCCGGTGACCCGGTTGACCCAGACGATGGTCGACGGCGCGACGAACACGAAGACCGCGCACGCCAGCAGCAGCAGCCCGCCGACCGCGCGCAGCAGCGGATCCGTCCAGAGCCGGATGATCGTGGGCAGTTTGATCGCCAGGGCGGCGGCCAGCACGGCCGCCGGCACCCACCAGAACGAGGGGTAGAAGTCGCTGAGGAACGAGGCCGGGCCCAGGGCCGCGTCCACGCGCTCCATGGCGTCCCCCGCTTCCGTCACCGCCGTGGTCACCGTCGTCCGAGACTACGCGCCCGCGCCCGCCCGCGTCAGGCGAAAACCGGCGACGCCCGGGCCGTGCGGGACGACCATAGGGCCCGCCCGGCCGGGGAGTTGACGCGGGGCGGACGACGGGCGGCGCGGCGGAGCGGACGGGCCGGCCGCTCCGTGCCCCGTCACCGTGACCCCGGGGCGGGGCCGTGCGGTCCTGCCGGGCGGCCGGCCCGTGGCTCACCGGCCCGGCGACTCCACCGGCTCCACCGGGATGCCGCCGGAGGCCGCCCCCATCAGCGTCAGCCGTACCTCGCGCGGCCCGGAGGGGGTCGTCCCGTCGGACAGCACGGCCAGGGCGAGGGTGTTGGAACCCCGGGTGCGCAGGATCCCGTTGGGCAGCACGAAGGTGTGCTGAGGGCCCACGTCGTTGATGTACTGGCCCAGGTTCCAGCCGTTGAGGAAGATCTGCGCCCGGTAGGCGCGCCCCGGGTCGTCGTCCAGGGTGAGGCCGACGGAGGCGTCCACGTCCGGGTCGACGCCCAGCCGGAACTCCGTGCGGTACCAGGCCACTCCCTGCCGCCGGTCCGCGCGCGGGGAGTCCACGGCCCGCCAGTCCGCGTCGTCGTACCCCGGCAGGTGCCAGCCCGCCCGCTCGCCGTGCAGCCCGCCGTTGTTCAGCGGTCCGCGCACCCGGTCCGGCTCCCCGGCCCCCTGGATCCGCCAGCGCACGGTGGCGTCGGCGCCCTCGAAGCCGGCGGAGGTCAGTCCGCGCGCCGCCCGGTACCCGTCGGGTCCCTCCCCGTCGGCGTGCTGCATCGGCCGCACCAGGACCGACAGCACGTGCCGGTCCCGGCCGCGCAGCTCACCGGGCACGGCGAAGGACACCGTGGCCTTCCAGCTGCCCCGGTCCGCGCTCTCGGCGTCCGGCACCGGCATCCGGTGGGTGCCCAGCGGCCGTCCGTCCAGCCAGGCCATCAACAGCCCTTGCGTGCCGGTGCGGTAGGACAGGGACACCGACGTCAGACCGCCCGCGTCGCGGATCCGGCCCCGGTACCAGACGTCGCCGTAGTGGAAGCCGTAGTCGTCGGCGAACAGCACCGGCTGCCCCTCGGGCACGGGCGTCTCCCCGGCGGACGCGGTGAGATCGGCCCGCCGCCACCCGGAGTCGTCGTACCCGGGATCGGCCTCCGGGTTCTCCGCCCGCCGCCGCCAGCCCGTCAGGGCCGGCAGCTTCGGCTCGGACACCCCCGGCAGCAGTCCCTCCAGCACCAGGCTCCCCGCCCGGCCGGCCGTGGTGCGCACCGGGCGGCCGTTCCAGGTCACGGCGGTCACACCGCGCGGCGCCCACACCTCCATGCCGGTCTCGTCGAGGGTGTCCCCGGTGAGGTGGACGGTGGAGCCGCGCACCTCGGCCTTCCGCAGCAGGGCCGGGCCGTAGACGAGCAGGGAGCCGGACGGGGTCTCGTACGGCCACATCCGCTGCGCGCTCGCGTCGTCCACGAACAGCAGCACCATCGGCGTGCCGGAGTCGCCGTCCTCCACCAGCACCCGGGCCAGTCCGCCCGCCCCCAGCGGTACGGCGACGTTGAGCCGGCCCTGGTCGTAGGACCAGGCAGGTTCCGGGTCCAGGCGGTTGGTGAGCGGCTGGGTGTCGCAGTCCAGGGTGACCTGCGCCATCTCCCCGTGGCGGCCCGCGAACACGGCGATGTCGTGCCGGCCGGCGTTCAGGCTGAGCATCGGCTGCGCGGTGGAGTACGCCAGCCTGCGGTGCCCGAGCCGGACGTCGCCGAGGAGCAGCTTGGCGTCGCGCGGGCCGATGCGCACCGGGGCGTCGACGGCGGTGCCCGGCAGGGACGTGGTGACCTGCTCGTCGGAGTCGTTGCGCAGCACGTACACCTGGGCGCCGGTGTCGGGGTTGGCCAGGTGGTACACGGTGACCCGGTCGTCCTCCGCCCGGACCTCCTTCGCCGGGTCGAGCCGGGCGAGGTCCGGCACGGTGTGCAGCAGGTGTCCGAGTTGCTGCATCGCGGCCAGTTCGGGGGAGACGCGGCGGGCCTCGTCGACGGCCGCGCCGTGGTCGTAGGAGGTGTAGACGTTCGTGCCGGGCAGCCACCCCCAGGAGGTGCCGCCGAAGGCCGTGCGGGCGTTGTGCACCGTCACCCCGCCGGCCAGCGAGGTGAGCGTGGTGCGCCGCGCGTGGGCCGCGTCGCGGGTCCGGCGGATCTCCCCGTAGCCCTTGCCGCCGGAGACCGCCCCGCCCCACGGATCGGCCGCGCCCAGCGCCGCGGCGGCCACGATGCCGGGGGTGCGCGGCCGGGAGCCGGCGCCGCCCGCGAGGCGCGCCGGGTCCGCCGGGACCCGACCGGGCGCGGTGCCGGTCTCGACGGCGTACAGCCACGGCGCGTCGGGGGCGCCCGCGGGGCCGCCGGTGCGGAACACCGGGACGTCGATGCGGTCGGCGCGCAGTCTCGTGTACACGCGCTCGGCGGCGGCGCGCGCCCGGGCGGGGTCGGCGTCCCCCGCGTCCTGGAGCTGGTACAGCAGGACGGTGCCGCCGCCGTTGGTGTACAGGTGCCGCACCGCGATGGAGTTGACCGCGCCGAGCCAGGCGTCGGCGTGCCGCAGGTACTCCGGGTCGTCGCCGCGCGCGGCGCCCGCGGTGGCCGTCAGCCAGCCGGGCAGGCCGCCCGCGTCCAGGTCGGCGCCGATGCGGGGGCCGGGGCGCAGCACCACGTACAGCCGCTCCTCGGCGGCGGTGCGCAGGAACAGGTCCAGGTCGCGCACGCCGTCGAAGTCGTGCTCGCCGGGCGCGGGGGAGTGGTGGTTCCAGGCGACCGGGACGGTGACCGCGTTGTACCCGTGGGCGCGCAGCTTCTGCAGCACGTCCCGCCAGAGCGAGGGGCTGGGCAGCCGGAAGGGGTGCATCTCGCCGGACCACAGCACCAGGCGCCGGTCGTCGACGAGGAGCGAGTACCGGTCGTGGCCGACCCGGTGCCGCCGGCCGTCGGCGGTGGGCGGCGGGGGAGGCGGACCCGTCGGCACGGCACGTGACCCGCGGGTGCCGGTGGCCGTCCCGCCGCTGCCGGCCAGGGCGAGACCGAGCGCCGCCGTCCCGGCCAGGGCGGTGAAGGTACGCCTGCTGAGCTCCAAGGGAGCGCCTCCTGCCGTGCTGCCCGCCGCCCTGCTGCCGTGGCGGGCGCGGGGGTTGCTGGTGGTGCTGGTGGGCCATTGTCTACGAATCGGCCGTCCGCCGTTCACCCGCGGTCCCGTTACGTCCGGTTCGTCCCCGCCCGATGCGCCGGACGTGAATGGCCGGAGTTCGCCCTGTCCTCCGGAGCGGGGTGCTCCGTACGATTCCACCGCTCCCGGCCTTCACAGCACCTTCATGCCTCCTTCACGGGGCCGGGGGCCGCGCTTCCGCATGTTTGGCATGTGCATGACGCTTCAATGAGTGTCGTGCGACAAGGCGCCGCCCGCCCGGTCCCGGGCGGGCGGCACACCCCCCACCGATCGGATGGAGAACCATGGCTGGTGGCCTGCTCATGAGCGCAGCGGTGGCCACGCTGCTGACCGCCGCGATACCCGCCCACAACCCGTCCGCGGGCAGCAGCTTCGAGGACCCGCCCCCGGACAGGATCGTCATCAAGGTCGCCACGGTGAACGGCTCCGGCTGTCCCGCGGGTACCGCCGCCGTCGCCGTCTCGGCGGACAACACCGCGTTCACGGTGACCTACAGCGACTACCTCGCCCAGGTGGGCGGCAACTCCGGGCCCACCGACTTCCGCAAGAACTGCCAGCTCAGCCTGCTCGTCCACGTCCCCCAGGGCTTCACCTACGCCGTGGCCAGCGCCGACTACCGCGGCTTCGCGTCGCTCCAGTCCGGCGCCAAGGGCACCCAGAGAGCCTCGTACTACTTCCAGGGCTCACCGAACACCGAGTACCGCACCCACCACTACGCCGGCCCCTACAACGACAACTGGCAGGCCACCGACACCACCGACTGGGCCCAACTGGTCTGGGCCCCCTGCGGAGTGCAGCGCAACTTCAACATCAACACGGAGCTGCGGCTGAGCGCGGGCACCTCGTCCCCGCACAAGGTCAGCTTCATGACGATGGACTCCACCGACGGGGACATCAGCACGATCTACCACCTCGCCTGGAAGCAGTGCCCGGGCAAGTCCTGAGGTGACCGGGTGGACCGGCGCGCACCCGGCGGGACGCGCGCCGGTCCGTCCGCCCGGGGCCGGTCGGTTCGCTGCGGGGGTCGCTCCGCCCGCTGTGGGGGCGATCCCGGGCGCGGTCAGTCCACCCGCAGCGGGGCCGGTCCCGGGCCCGGTCCGTCCGCTGCGGGGCCCCTCCGGGGTTCGGTCCGTCGGCCCGGGACGGTTCGTTCCGCCCGCGCACCCGGTGTGCGTCCGGCCTCCGTTCGGTGTCTTCCGCCCTGCTCAGCCCGCCGCGTTGGGCCAGGACTGGGCCCCCGGCCAGCCGGTCGCCGGGGCGGCGGAGAGGCCGTCGGTGCCCCGCACCTGGGCGGCGGTCAGACCGCCGCGGGCCGGCACCCCGGGCGGGGTGAGACCCGAGGGCTGCTGCGGCACCTGGGGCGCCGCGAACGCCGCCGCGGCGGCGGGCACCGGCTGCGGTTCGGGCACCGGCAGCGGTTCCGGGACGGGCAGTTGCGCCGGTTCCGGGACGGGCAGCTGCACCGGGTCCGGGTACGTCACCGGCCCCTGCGCGGCCGCCGGCTGCGGCACGGCCTGCGGGGCGGGCGCCGGGGCGGGTGCCGACTGCGGTGCCGGGGGCGGCAGTTGCTGCGGGAACGGCTGCGGTGGTTGCTGCGGCCCCGGGGAGGCTGCCGCCGGCACCGGCATCCCGCCGAAGGTGTCCGCCGGGGCGGCGGACGCGGCGGCGGGGAGCGGCATGCCGGTGCCGACGGCCGCGGCGGCGGGAAGCCCCGGCACGCCCGCCCCGACGGCCTGCGCGGCGAGGCCCCGGGTGCCGGCCCCGTTGGTCTCGCTCACCAGGCGGTCCACCGCCGCCGTGCCCGAGCTGTAGCCGGTCCCGTGAGCGGGCTCGGACACGGCGGCTCCCCTCCTGGACGTCCCGTAGAGCACCTGTTCCAGGCCGGACACCAGGCGACGCACGTCCACCTGGGGACGCACCACGAGACGCAGGAAGCGGCTGGAGGAACCGATCTTGTTGCCGCACTCGCGGACCAGGATCCGGTGCTCGGTGAGCATCCGGTCCCGGACCACGGTGCCCTCGGCGCCCACGGGGAGGCGCACGAAGAGGAAGTTGCCCTGCGACGGGTAGACCGTCAGACCGGGCAGTGAGGAGAGCTGGCCGGACATGTCCATCCGGTCGCGGCGCACCTGGTGCAGGCTCTGGGCGTACTCCGCCCCGTGCTCCTTCAGCATGAACACCACGTGTTCGGCGAAGGAGTTGAGGTTCCACTTGGGCAGCATGGAGCGCACCCGCCCGGCGAGCGCCGGGTTGGCGACCAGGTAGCCGAAGCGGATGCCGTGCAGGCCGAAGTTCTTGCCGAGGCTGCGCAGCACGATGACGTTGGGGCGCAGCATCGCCTCCTGCACCACGCTGGGCTCGTTCTCCGCGTCGGCGAACTCCAGGAACGACTCGTCGATCACCACCAGGTCCAGGTCGGCCATGGCGTCCATGAACTGCACCACCGCGTGCTTGTGCAGGAAGCCGCCGTCGGGGTTGTTGGGGTTGCAGATCACGGCCACCCGGGTGCCGCGCGCCCGGATGAACTCGCCGTACTGCGCGAGGTCCAGGGCGAAGCCGCTGGACTCCTGGAGCGGGAACATGTCGACCCGCTTGCCGGTCTCCATGGGCTGGTCGGTCCAGCGGCCGAAGGTGGGCACGGGGACGGCGAGCGACTCGCGGACGAGGAGGTGGTCGATCCAGGTGATCAGCTCCGTGGAGCCGTTGCCCATGGCCACGCACTGCGGGGGGAGCTGGAGCAGGCTGCACAGCTCGGCCGTGATCGTGTCGGCCCCGCTCGGGTAGTACGTGATGATGTCGCGCAGCCGGGCCGCCATCTCCTCGAACATGGCCGGGGTGGGGAAGTACGGATTGCAGGGGATGCAGAAGTCCACCGGCCCGGCCCCGTCGCTCTCCCGCGCCAGCGCCGCCATCGACGGGCTGTGCGCCGCGGTGCTGCGGAACAACGAGGTGACGTTGTCGGGCATGGAACCTCCGTGTACGGCGGGCCCGCCGGGGACGAAACGGGCCCGTCATGCGTGGGTGGCCCGCGCGGGGGAGCACGGGCCACCGGTACATACGAAGGAGGCTGGGACGCCGTTCAACGGGTGTGAAAAAACTGTGACGGCGGGAACCCGGGGCCCACCGCGCGCGTCACGCGCCTGTGGCGCACGCCTCGCGCCCGGGTGTCACGCGCCCCCGGCGCACCGCTCGGCCCCGGGGCCAGGGCCCCGCGGCACCACCGCTCGGCCCCGGTGTTCCCCGCCCGCCGCGCACCGCTCAGACGCCGAACGAGTGGACCGTCGTCGTCCGGTACACCTCGCCCGGCCGCAGCACGGTCGACGGGAACGACGGCTGGTTCGGCGAGTCCGGGAAGTGCTGGGTCTCCAGGCACAGCCCGTCGCCCTGCCGGTAGACCCGGCCGCCGGTGCCGACCAGGGTGCCGTCGAGGAAGTTGCCGGAGTAGAACTGCAGGCCCGGCTCGTTCGTGGTGATCCGCAGGGTGCGTCCCGAGGACGGGTCGCGCAGGGTCGCCGCGTGCCCCGGCCGGGAGGTGATGCCCTTGTCGAGCACCCAGTTGTGGTCGAAGCCCTGCCCGTAGAGCACCTGCTGGTGGGCGGTGCGGATGTCCCGGCCGATCGGCTTGGCCCGCCGGAAGTCGAAGGGGGTGGCCGCGACCCGGGCCCGCTCGCCGGTGGGGATCAGCCCCGCGTCGACCGGCGTGAACCGGGAGGCGTCGATGGACAGTTCGTGGTCCAGGACGGTGCCGCTGCTCTCGCCGGCCAGGTTCCAGTAGACGTGGCTGGTGAGGTTGACGACGGTGGCCCGGTCGGTGCGGGCCTCGTAGTCGATGCGCCAGTCGCCCTGGCGGGTCAGCGTGTAGGTGACCCGGACGCGCAGCGTGCCCGGATAGCCCATCTCGCCGTCGGCGCTGGTGAGGCTCAGGTGGAGGCCGACGTCGGAGCCCCGGGTGAACGGCTCCACGTCCCAGACCCGCTTGTCGAAGCCCCGCTCCCCGCCGTGCAGGCTGTTCTCGCCGTCGTTGACGGAGAGCTGGTACGTCCGGCCGTCCAGGGTGAAGCGGCCCCGGTCGATGCGGTTGCCGTAGCGGCCGATCAGGGCGCCGAAGTAGGGGCTGGAGGAGACGTAGGGCTCCAGGCTGTCGAAGCCGAGGGAGACGTTGGCGTACCGGCCCCGCCGGTCCGGGATCTCCAGGGACTGCACGATGCCGCCGTAGGACAGCACCCGCATCCGGGTGCCGCCGTTCTGCAGGGCCCAGCTGTCGACCCGTGTGCCGTCCGCGAGCCGGCCGAACGGGGTCCTGACCGGCCCGCGCCCGCCCGACCCCCCGGAGGGGCCGGAGGCCGCCTGGGCGGTGCCCCCGCCCACGGTGGCGGCGGCCAGGCCGGCCGCCGCGGCGCCCGCCATGATGGTGCGTCTGTTCAGTTCCATGAACCACTCCGTCGAGGAGGGGCCCCGCCGTCCGGCGGGGCCCGATGGGACCTACGAACCGACCTTGCGCTTGTTCCACACGTCGAAGCCGACCGCCGCGAGCAGCACCATGCCCTTGATGACCTGCTGCCAGTCGGTGCCGATGCCGACGAGGTTCATGCCGTTGTTCAGCACGCCCAGGACCAGACCGCCGATGATCGCGCCGAGCACGGTGCCCACCCCGCCGCTCATCGACGCGCCGCCGATGAACGCGGCGGCGATCGCCTCCAGTTCGAAGTTGAGTCCGGCCTTGGGGGAGGCCGCGTTGAAGCGGGCGGCGAACACCAGACCCGCCAGGGCCGCGAGCATGCCCATGTTCAGGAAGACCAGGAAGGTCACCTTCTTGTCCCGCACGCCCGACAGCTTGGCCGCGGGCAGGTTGCCCCCGATGGCGTAGATGTGCCGGCCGATGACGGCGTTGCGCATCACGTAGCCGAAGCCGACCAGCAGCGCGCCCAGGATGAGCAGCACGATGGGGGCGCCCTTGTAGCTCGCCAGCAGCAGCGTCACGGTGAGCACCGCGGCCGACAGCGCGACCAGCTTCAGCAGGAACAGCCTGGCGGGCAGCACCTCCAGGGCGAACTCCTGCTGGCGGCGGCGGTCGCGGACCTCCTGGAAGACCACCAGTGCGATCAGCCCCAGCCCCAGGAGCAGGGTGAGATTGTGGTAGTTGGTCTCCGGACCGACCTCCGGCATGAAGCCGTTGGCGACCTTCTGCAGACCCTTGGGGAACGGGCCGAGCGTCTGGCCCTCCAGGAAGATCTCGGTCAGCCCGCGGAAGGTCAGCATGCCCGCCAGGGTCACGATGAACGACGGTATGCCGCCGTAGGCGATGAAGAACCCCTGGATCGCCCCCGCGATGGCGCCGACGGCCAGGCACAGCACCACGGCCATCGGCCACGGTATGTCGTTGCGGACCATGAACACGGCCGCCATGGAGCCCACGAACGCCGTCAGCGAGCCGACCGACAGGTCGATGTGGCCCGCGATGATGACCAGCATCATGCCGATCGCGAGGATCAGGATGTAGCTGTTCTGCAGCACCAGGTTGGAGACGTTGCGCGGCAGCAGCAGGTCGCCGTCGGTCCACACCGCGAACAGCGCCACGATCAGGCCGAGCGCGATCAGCATGCCGTACTGCCGCATGTTGCGGCGCATGCCGTCCAGCATCAGCCGGAGCAGGCCGTCACCGACCCCTGGCCCGCTCTTGCCCGGCGGCGCGGCGGCCGGGCTCTTGTCGGTGACTTCCGTGCTCATCGGGACACCTCTTTGTCCTTCGTCATCTGCCGCATCAGCGACTCCTGGGAGGCCTCGGCGCGCGAGAACTCGCCGGTCAGCCGTCCGGCGGCCATGGTGTAGATGCGGTCGCACATGCCGAGCAGCTCCGGCAGCTCGGAGGAGATGAAGACGACCGCCTTGCCCTCGGCGGCCAGCCGGTCGATGACCGTGTAGATCTCGTACTTCGCCCCGACGTCGATGCCCCGGGTCGGCTCGTCGAGGATCAGCACCTCGGGACCGGCGAAGATCCACTTGCTGAGGACGACCTTCTGCTGGTTGCCGCCGGACAGCTTGCCCACCGGCTCGAACACCGTGGGCGCCTTGATGTTCATGGACGTCCGGAAACCCTCGGCGACCTGGCGTTCCTGGTGCTCGTCCACCACCCCGCGCCGGGCCACCTTGCCCAGCGCGCTGAGCGAGATGTTGCGGTTGATGGTGTCGATCAGGTTCAGTCCGTAGTGCTTGCGGTCCTCGGTGACGTACGCGATGCCGTGCGCCACCGCCTCGGGGACCGTCCGGGTGCGGATCTCCACGCCGTCCTTGAGGACGGTGCCGGAGGCGTGCCGGCCGTAGGTGCGGCCGAACAGGCTCATCGCCAGCTCGGTGCGCCCGGCGCCCATCAGCCCGGCGATGCCCACGATCTCCCCGCGCCGCACGGTCAGCGACACGTCGTCGACGACCTTGCGTTGCTGGTCGATGGGGTGGTGCACGGTCCAGCCCCGCACCTCCAGCGCCGGGGCGGCGCCCTCCTCGGGGTGGTGCGGGGTGCGCTCGGGGAAGCGGTGCTCCAGGTCGCGGCCGACCATGCCGCTGATGATGCGGTCCTCGGTGGTGGCCGGGTCCTTCACGTCGAGCGTCTCGATGGTGCGCCCGTCGCGCAGGATGGTCACCGAGTCGGCCACCCGGCGGATCTCGTTCAGCTTGTGCGAGATGATGATCGCGGTGATGCCCTGTTCCTTCAACTGCAGGATCAGGTCGAGGAGTTTGCCGCTGTCCTCGTCGTTGAGCGCCGCGGTCGGCTCGTCGAGGATGAGCAGCTTCACCTTCTTCGACAGCGCCTTGGCGATCTCCACCAGCTGCTGCTTGCCGACGCCGATGTCCGCCACCCGGGTCTCCGGGTGCTCGTTCAGGCCGACCCGGCGCAGCAGTTCGGTGGCGTGCCGCAGCGTCTCGTTCCAGTTGATCAGTCCCCGGGTGGCGTGCTCGTTGCCGAGGAAGATGTTCTCCGCGAGGGAGAGGTAGGGCACCAGGGCCAGTTCCTGGTGGATGATCACGATGCCGCGCTGCTCGCTGGCCCGGATGTCCTTGAACCGGCAGGGCTCCCCCTCGAAGAGGATCTCCCCCTCGTAGGTGCCGTGCGGGTGGACGCCGGAGAGGACCTTCATCAGGGTCGACTTGCCGGCGCCGTTCTCGCCGCAGATGGCGTGGACCTCGCCCTGCCGGACGGTCAGCGTGACGTCCGACAGCGCCTTGACGCCGGGAAAGGTCTTGACGATCGAGCGCATTTCCAGGACGGGTCCCGCCATGGTCGTGCCTTCCGGTCGGTGATGGGTCGTGGGGGACGGTTACGTGAGGTCGCTCTCCTTGATGTAGCCGGAGTCGACGACGACCTTCTGGTAGTTGGACTTGTCCACGGCGACCGGCTCCAGCAGGTAGGCGGGGACGACCTTGGCGCCGTTGTCGTAGGTCTTCTCGTCGTTGACCTCGGGCTTCTTGTCGTTCAGCAGCGCGTCGACCATGTTCGAGGCGACCTTGGCGAGTTCACGGGTGTCCTTGTAGACGGTCATCGACTGCTCGTCGGCGATGATCGACTTCACCGAGGCGACCTCGGCGTCCTGGCCGCTGACGACCGGCAGCGGCTTGGCCTTGGAGCCGTAGTCGTCGGACTTCAGCGCGGACAGGATGCCGATGGAGATGCCGTCGTACGGGGAGAGCACGGCGTCCACCCGCTCGGTCTTGTACGACGAGGTGAGGATGTCGTCCATGCGCTTCTGCGCGGTGCCGCCGTCCCAGCGCAGGGTGGTGACCTGGTTGAGGTCGGTCTGGCCGGAGCGCACGACGAGCTGCTTCTTGTCGATGTAGGGCTTGAGGACGTTCATCGCGCCCTGGAAGAAGTACCGCGTGTTGTTGTCGTCGTTGGAGCCGGCGAACAGCTCGATGTTGAAGGGGCCCTTCTCGCTGCCGTCCTTCAGGCCCAGCTTCTCGACGATGTAGCTGCCCTGGAGTTCGCCGACCTTCTCGTTGTCGAAGGAGGCGTAGTAGTCGACGTTCTCGGTGCCGAGGATCAGGCGGTCGTAGGAGATCACCGGGATGTCCGCGTCCTTGGCCTGCTGGAGGACGTTGTTCATCGACTTGTTGTCGATGGCCGCGATGATCAGGGCCTTCACGCCCTGCGTGATCAGGTTCTCGACCTGGGAGACCTGCTGGTCGGGGTCGTCCTCGCCGTAGACCAGCTTGGTCTCGTAGCCCTTGGACTTCAGGTTCTCCACGACGTTGTTGCCGTCGGCGATCCAGCGCTCGGAGGACTTGGTGGGCATCGCGACGCCGATGACGGCCCCGTCGGACCCCTTCGCGTCCTCCTCGCTGCCGCCCTCGCTGTTCTGGCCGCAGGCGGACAGGGCGAGGGAGAGGGAGACGGCACCGGCCAGGGCGGTGAGTGCGGCTCTGCGGTTACGCATGATCATCATCCTTGACGTGTGGGACGGGTCGGGCAGGAGGTGCTGCGGGGGGTGCGGAGACGGGTGCCGGGCGGGCCCACGAAGGGTTGTGTGGGATTGTGCGCGACTGTGTCTACTTCTGTGAAGTCAGATTTCAAGAACGTTATGACCCGGCGTCGAATCGGCTCAGATCACCCGGAAGTCGCGAGCCCAGCGGGGCCATGTCCCCGTCGGCACCGTGCCGGGCGAGCAGGTCCAGGGCCAGCCGGCCCCGGCGCACCCGCTCCTTGGCCGTGGCCAGGGTGAGCTCGCGCAGATGGTGGCCGTACGGGTAGATCCCGGGGGCCTTGGCCAGTCCGAACTTCAGATACAACGGGGCGCCCCGGCGGATGAGTTCGGCGATCTCGTACATCCGGACGTAGCCGCCGAGATCGTCGGGGGCCTCGACGTACAGGTCCATCGGCGTGGCCGAAACCCGCCGGATCTCCGTGACATGACGGAGCGTCAGGTCGCTCGGCACGTTGATCGAGTCCGCGCCCAGCCGCTCGTACACCGCGTACGAGGCCGGGTTGACCGGTCCCACGAGCGCGGAGACCTTCAGGGTGGTGTCGGCGGGCAGCAGGCCGGCGGCGCGGGCCCGGTGCAGCGTCCACAGCACGCCCTCGTCCGCGACGAGCAGGCAGCGCACCCCCAGCTCCGTGGCCCGCAGGGCGTCCTCCACGCAGCCCGCGACCGCGTCGTGGCCCCGGGCGCGCAGCCCCGCCCCGCGCGAGTCGGTACGGGTGGAGCCGCCGATGTCCCAGGTGCCGCGCGGACCGGTGAACAAGCAGAGCTCGATGTCCCGTTCGGCGGTGGCCTCGACCATCTCGGTGATCTCGGCGTCGGTCAGCATCCACACGCCGCTGCCCTGGCTGATCCGGTGCACCGGCACGTCCAGCCGGGACGCCTCCTTCAGCACCACCGCGAGCGCCTCGGGTCCCTCGCAGGACGGGATCTCGGTGCGCCATCGGCCGCCGCCGGGGAAGGTGTGCGGCGAGGCGTCGGCCGGGTCCGGGGCGGGCGCGCCCAGCCCCAGCGCGGTGAGTGCCTGCTCACCGGGCCTGCGGGCCGTCCGGGCGGAAGCAACGGTCACAGCGTCGGTCACGGGGTGTCCTTTGTGTTCGGTTCTGCCGTTCGGTATCCCGGACGGTGTTCGTGGCACGCGGTGCGGGCCGGGGCCGCCGGATCGTGCGCCGGGCCGGGGACCGTCAGTAGCCCCCGGCCCGGCGCACCGTCAGTGGGGTTCTTCCTCCGGCTTCCCGGGCGCCTCGGTCGCTTCGAGCGCCTCGGGCGCCTCGGGCGCCCCGGGTTCCTCGGGTTTCTCGGGCTCCTCGGGATGGAGCAGCACCTTGCCCACCGCCGGGTCGCCCGAGCCCACCAGCTCGATGGCGCGCGCGAACGCGGTGAGCGGCAGCCGGTGGGTCACCAGCGGGAGCGGGTCGAGGAGCCCGGCGGCGAACACCCGCACCGTGTGCGCCCAGGCGGCGGGCGGCGCCCCGAAGACGGTGTGCACCTCCAACTGGCGCACCACCAGGTCCGTCGGGTCCAGGCCGGCCGCGCCCGGCGCCGGGATGCCGGTGAGCACCAGCCGCCCGCCCCGCCGCAGCAGGGCGGCGGAGGTGCGCGCGGCGTCGGCGGACCCGGCGGTCTCGATCACCACGTCGATGTCACCCGGGAGTTCCTGGTCCCGGGTGCGGAAGTCCGTCGCCCCGAACTCCCGCGCCAGGCCCTCGCGGTCCCGCCGGGTGCCGACCACCAGCAGCTCGCCCGGGGAGGCGGCCCGCAGGAACTGCACGGCGAACATGCCGAGGGTGCCGGTGCCGACCACCGCCACCCGCTCGCCGGGCACCGCCCGGGCCTTGAGCGCGGCGGCGGCGACGCACGCGGCGGGCTCCAGCAGCGCGGCGGCCGTGAGGTCGGCGTCGTCGGGCAGGACGTGCAGGAGCCGGGCGGGCAGGGTGAGCGTGGGCGCCATCGCACCCGGCTCGGTGAAGCCGGTCTCCTCGTACCCGGCGGTGCACAGGGTGGTCTCGCCCGCGTGGCAGCGGTCGCAGACCTGGCAGTTGCGGAACCCCTCGCCCACCACCTTGCGGCCGAGCAGGGCCGCCGGCACCCCGGCGCCCACCCGCTCCACCGTCCCGGACCACTCGTGGCCCGGCGTCAACGGGTACCGCACGTAGCCCTCGGGGCGGTTGCCCTGGTACAGCTCGCGGTCGCTGCCGCAGATGCCGGTCGCGTGGACCCGGACCAGGGCCTCGCCGGGAGCCGGTTCGCGCGGCTCGTGCGGGGCGAGACGGTGCTCGCCGGGCGCCTCGACGACGACGCTCACCGCGCCGCCGGCCGGGCCCGCGCCCGCCGCGGGGCTCACGCCGTGCCCTTCGGCCTGCGCTGCTCCCAGCCCTCGGCCCACAGGTCGAACCGGGCCTGCTGCTGCGGGAACTCGGCCGCCGCGTCCACGTCCAGCTCCACCCCGAGGCCGGGGGCGTCGGACAGGTGGAAGCAGCCCGTCTCCGGGTCCACCTGCGGCGCGCCCTTGACGACCTTCTTGATCTCCGCGTCCGCGAAGTCGTTGAAGTGCTCCAGGATCTTGAAGTTCGGGGTGGTGAACCCGACCTGGAGGCTCGCGGCGGTGAGCACCGGGCCGCCGACGTTGTGCGGGGCGACCAGCATGTAGTGGGTCTCGGCGGTCGCCGCCAGCTTGCGGGTCTCCCAGATGCCGCCGATGTGCCCCACGTCGGGCTGGAGGATGTCGGCCGCCTGGCTCTCGAACAGCTCGCGGAACTCGATGCGGTCGTGGATGCGCTCCCCGGTCGCCACCGGCATGTCGACCTTCGCGGCGACCTTCTCCAGCGCCTTGAGGTTCTCCGGCGGCACCGGCTCCTCCAGCCAGGCCGGGGCGAACGGCGCCAGCTCCCGGGCCAGGCGCACGGCGGTGGTGGGGGAGAAGCGCCCGTGCATCTCCAGCATCAGCTCGGTCTCGGGCCCGATCGCGTCGCGCACCGCCTCGATGAGGGAGACCGCGTAACGGGTCTGCGCGTGGTCGAGTTCGTAGTGGCCGGTGCCGAACGGGTCGATCTTCAGCGCCCGGTAGCCGCGCTCCATCACCGCCCGGGCCGCCTTGTGGTACGCCTCCGGGGTGCGCTCGGTGGTGTACCAGCCGTTGGCGTACGCCTTCACCCGGTCGGTGACCCGGCCGCCGAGCAACTCCCAGACGGGGACGCCGAGGGCCTTGCCCTTGATGTCCCAGCACGCCATCTCCACGACCGCGATCCCGGACATCACGATCTCACCCGCACGCCCGAAGTCCCCGTACTTCATGCGCCGCACGAGGTCCTCGACCGCGAACGGGTCGGAGCCGGCGATGTGGTTGGCCTCGGCCTCCTTCAAGTACCCCAGCAGGGCGTCGGTGTGGCCCAGCATCCGGGTCTCACCCACCCCGGTGAGGCCCTCGTCGGTGTGCACCCGCACATAGGTCAGGTTGCGCCACGGCGTCCCGACCACGTGGGTACTGATTCCGGTGATGCGCACGGCAGTTGCCCCTCGTGTCCTCGGCCCGGCTCCCGTCGGCTCGGACCCGGATCCAGTATGTTCGATATTTCGGCACCCGTTCGAAATGCTGGCGTGACAATAAGGACGGGTCGGCGGGGTGTCAATGGGTCGCGCGCGCAGCGGTTTCGGTCGATTCCAAACCATTGGGCAACGGTCCTCACCGAACCTTCACCCAGAGCCCTGGGAACCCGACCCGAACGGAACTTAACCTTCCCGCGTCATGGACTACTGCCACCCCTGCCGACGGCACCTCAACGGCGCGCTCGCGTGCCCCGGGTGCGGCACTCCCGTCGAGACGTTCCGCACCGATGCGGAGGGGGCCGCCGGGCCGATGGGGCCAGCCGGGCCTGCGGGGCCAGCCGAGCCCGCCGGGTACGCCGGGTACGCCGGGGCCCCCGGACCCGCCGGGAACGGCGGAGGTGGTGCGGGGTACGGCGGCGGCGCCGGGTACGCCGCCGGGCAGCCGGCTCCGGAGACTCCGTCCGCAGTGGACCCCGTCCCGGCGGCGAGTCCGGACCCGAACCCGAACCGGGACCCGGAACCGGAAGCGGACCCGGGCCTGGAACCGGAACCGGAACCGGAACCGGAGGCGGAGCCCCACACGGATGCCGCCCGGGGTCCGCGCCGGAGGCCTGCGGAGGGCAGCCGCCGGGACCGCAAGGCCGCGGCACACCGCCGGCGGCGCCGTCGGGTGCTGTTCGCCACGGCCGGCGTGGTCCTGGCGGCGGGCGGGCTGGGCGTGGCCGCGCTGGGATCCGGCGCCCAGGAGCCGGGCCCGCGGCCCTCGACGGCCACGGACGAGACACCGGACGGCGGAGCGGCCGAACTGCCGCCGAGCGCGACGACGGAGAGTGCCCCCGCTCCCGGTACGTCCCCGGCGTCACCGTCGGCGGAGCCGTCCACGTCGTCCTCGCCCTCGGCATCCGCGTCTCAGTCCGAGGAGGCGGAGCCGGAGGAGGCGGCGGAGACGGCCGGGCAGAGCGGACCGCCCGCCCAGCAGACCTCCGCGCCCCGCCCCACCCGGGAGCCCACCCGCACACCCCCCGCCGGCCCCGGCACCCCGGACGCCCCGAAGCCGACGACCGGGAAACCGGACCCCGAACCGGAACCGGAACCCGAACCGTCGAAGACCTGCGACCGCTTCCTGTGGTGGTGCACGTAGGGCGGACGGTGCGGGCCGGTCACAAAGGCGCCGGTGACTCCGTCCTGCCCGAACCGTCAGCCGCGCAGGTCCCGCAGCGTGGAACGCTGTGCGGCCCAGGCCCTGTCGGTGGCGTCGTCAGCGAGAGAAGCCTGAACCGTGCTGTCCGTCCCCAGGGAGGCGGTCCATGTCCGGACCATCTCGGGGCTCTGCGTCTCAAGGACCTTGAGGAGATCGTCGGACTAGTCCGGGGGAAGCGCCCTCTTCCAGGAGGCGACCAGATGGTCGACAGGGTCCTTCTCGAAGGAAGGAACGGCCGTTGCCGGCGCCCTCGATGACAGACGGGTCCTGACCTTCTCCTCCCACGAGGCCCGCTCGTCCTCGCCCATGCCGTCCCGCGCCGCATGTGCCACCGCGTCCATGCTGCCGAGTGCCCACGCGGTGATCGACGGGTAGGGCGACAACTTCTTCTCGGATGTGGTGCGGGGTGCGGCGGCGAATGCCTGCGCCACCTCGTGGGTCACCGCCTCGCGCAGGGTCGCGTAAGCCTCGGGGCTCACGGAAAGGGACACCAGGACGCGGATCAGCGCATCGTGCGAGACCGACATGTGCGCACCCTCGGAGTCTTCCCAAGCTCCTTGAGAGGGAAGGGCGCGGCGGACGTACTCCGTGTCGCCGGGCACCAGGATCGCGTACATGTCCCGGGCGTGACCGGCCAGCGCCTTCGCGACGGAGTCGGCCAAGGGCCGGTCCAGGGTCGCGGGCTCGTCCTCGATGACGTCGCCCACGGCCACCAGTACGTCCTTCATCGCCTGGGCCTGGGGCAGTGATCGCTGTTCATGCCGTGCCCCGGTTGTCGCGTGCTCGATGGCGCGGCCGAGGTCGCCGCACTTCAGGTCGGGCTGATGCCCCGGCCCAAGAGCCGTGGAGACGCGCTCGTGTTGCAGCAGTTGTCGGCACAGGTCCGGTTCCTCACGGGAATCGAGGTACAGCCACGAACCCAGCCCTGCCAGGAGGCCACTGACGCACAGAGCGGCCATGGCCGCTCTGGGACCCGAAATCCTTGCCTGCTTCACGCTGTCTTCCCTGTGGGGGTTCGGTCGTGTCGGACCGTCAGCAGCCTTCCGGAATCTCCGATCGCCCCTACGCCCGGCCTTCGACGGGTTAAGCGGCTTGCTGAGCGGCGCTGAGGTGTGTGTCCGCGATCCCGGCACGGGGAGCGGCGTCTTTCCCCGCCTTCGCGCAATGGCCGAGATCCGCGGATCGATCAGCCTCGAGACCCCGCGTTGGGGGGCGGAGCTTCACGACCAATCAAGGAACGATTCCTCAGCCGCACGGTAGAGATTCTGAACGCGCCAGTCCTTCCTGCTCACCCCCACCTTCTCGATCCGCTCGTCCAAGGCGTTCCGCAGTCGAGGGAACCCGTACTTCTCGGTATCAGTGAAGGATTCCTTCTCGGTGATCCTGTGGAGTATGCCGGTGGCCCGCCCGAATTGCCGCATCATCCCGAGAGGTCTGTCTGTTGCCCCTGTGGGAGTGGCGGTAAAGTCCCTGCGCGTGAGCGCGTCGATTTGCCGAGAAATGATGTTGAACTGTGATTCATAGACGACGTCGAAGGCGTCGGAATCCGCACCCAGCTTGAAAATGAAGTCGCTCAGATCAGCAACCGTTACGCTCAGATTGTTCGGCTTGGTGGCAAAATATGCGTATGAGTAATCGACATCGACTTGGAGAATATCCGATACGTCGGAAGAGTAGTGGGAGAGTGCGTTCCCGAAATTCTTGCGAATGGCCTCCGGCACGACAGTCGTCTCGGACTCCGTGTAAGCGCTGATCACGCGCTCCGTCATCCTGACCTGTTCCACGGAGTGCCGATGAGTCGTCCGGGGAGCAACTTCTCCTGCAGGGCGCCCTGTCATGGCAGACTCCAACGCTTCACCACACTTGGTGAGCGGTCCCGAATCCTCACTCGACTTCGACGAAACGAGACTCCAGCAGAGCTCCTCGCCAGGGTCCGAGGCATCATCATCCGACAAGATGAAAATGCTGCCGATCACGATCAGGGCAGCGATGACCGTTGCCGTGACGGCCAAGAGGGAGCGATATGTCCTCCGTCCGCCCTCTACTGCTTCAGGCACCAGCCCTGCTCCCTTGTGACTGCCGGGGATCGGCCAAGGCTGTCGTTACGTGATGACCCAGCCGTCTCGGTCACCTCTGGAGTTCCCCCCGCCCTTCTCCGCAGTTCTCCCGGTCGGGATGGTCGCTCGGATCTGATCAACAGATCCTATGACGCGGCAGATGCGGCAGGTGCGGCAGGTGCGGCAGGTTCGCCGTGCCGGAGTCGCTCCAGCCGACGGGTGTCCGGGTCAGCCGTCCCGCAACATGGTCCGCAGCGCGTCGCGCAGGGCGACGCGCTCCGGTTCGGACAGCCCGGCCAGGGGCTCCCGGGCGAACCGCAGCGACTCCTGGAGTCCGGCCGCGACCCGCCGTCCCTCGGCTGTCGCCGCCGCCAGCTTCACGCGGCGGTCGCCCGGGTCCGGGCGGCGCTCCACGAGGCCCCGTGACTCGAGCCGGTCCACGATGCCGGTGACGTTCGACGGCTCGCACTTCAGTCGCTGCGCCAGCCTGCGCATCGGCAGCGGCTCCAGGGACAGCAGGCTCAGGAGCCGTGCCTGGGCGCCGGTCAGCGCGTGCTCGGCGGCGGCCGACTCGTACTCCTCGTGGTACCGCGCCACGACCGCGCCGATCAGCTCGACGACCTCCAGGGTCAGGGGGTCTGGGCGGGGGCTGCGCGGTACGGACATGCCGTCCAGGGTACCCACTTGCTTGACATCCTGAAATATTCACGCGCATGGTTGTTTCAGGTAGTGAAGTATTCCGAGAGTTCCAGGAGAGGTGCCCGCATGTCCGACGCCCCCACGCCCCCCGCCACCGGTCGCGCATGGCACCTGCTCAGCCGTCCCGTCGGCTGGCCCGAGCCCACGGACTTCGAGCTGGTCGAGACCGAGGTCCCCGCACCCGGCGAGGGCGAGGTGCTGGTGCGCAACCTGTACCTCTCGGTCGACCCGTACATGCGCGGCCGGATGAGCGCCGCCAAGTCCTACGTCGCCCCCTACGAGCTGGGCAAGGCGATGCAGGGCGGCGCCGTCGGTGAGGTCGTCGCCTCCAACGCCGAGGGCCTGGCCGTCGGCGACCACGTGCTGCACTTCTACGGCTGGCGCGAGTACGCCGTCGTGGAGGCGAAGAACGCCGTCCGCGTCGACCCGGAGGCGGCACCCCTGTCCGCCTACCTGGGCGTGCTCGGCATGACCGGGCTCACCGCCTACGCGGGCCTGCTGCGCACCGCCGCCTTCAAGGAGGGCGACTCCGTCTTCGTGTCCGGTGCCGCGGGCGCCGTCGGCAGCCAGGTCGGGCAGATCGCCAAGCTCAAGGGCGCCTCGCGGGTCATCGGCTCCGCCGGCTCCGACGAGAAGGTCGAACTCCTCGTCAAGGAGTACGGCTTCGACGCCGCGTTCAACTACAAGAACGGCAAGGTCAGCGACCAGCTCCGCGAGGCCGCCCCGGACGGGGTCGACATCTACTTCGACAACGTCGGCGGCGACCACCTGGAGGCGGCCATCGGCTCCCTCAACCGGGGCGGCCGGATCGCCGTCTGCGGCGCGATCTCCGTCTACAACAACACCGAGCCCGCCCCCGGCCCCCGCAACCTCGCCCGGCTCATCCAGACCCGCGGCCGCATCGAGGGCTTCCTGGTCGGCGACCACTACGACCTGCAGCCGCAGTTCGTCCAGGAGGTCGGCCCCTGGATCCGCTCGGGCGAGCTGAAGTACCGGGAGACCGTCGTCGAGGGCGTCGAGAACACCCTGGAGGCGTTCCTCGGCGTCCTGCGCGGCGACAACACCGGGAAGATGATCGTCAAGCTCTGACGGCACCGCCCGCCCGGTCACGACGAGGGCCGCACCCCGGACCCCGGGGCGCGGCCCTCGTGCCGGTCACCGCGCCAGGGCCGCCCGGTGCGCGGCCCGGACCAGCCGCTCGTTCTCCGGCGCCGGCCCGCCGGGGAAGGCGCAGCGGCGCCGGGTGAAGCCGTAGGCCAGACCGCTGCGCGGATCGGCGAAGGCCAAGGAGCCCGCGTCCCCGGCCTGCCCGAAGGCGCCCGCGCCGAGGAAGCGGTACCAGACGTCCGCGACGGCCCGGAACCCCAGTCCGAACGCCGTGTGCTCCCCGGTCACCGGGTCCCGGCCGCAGGCGTGCAGCTGACCGACCTCCGCGATGGTGTCCGCCTTCAGCAGCGGTTCGTGCTCCTCCGTCCCACTGATCGCCGCCGCGTACAGCCCGGCCAGCCCGCGCGCCGAGGCGACCCCGCCCACCGACGCCTGACCGGCGGCGCGGATCAGCCGCTCGTTGGGCAGCAGGACCGGCCCGGCCGGACCCGCCGGACCGGTGGCACCGTGGTTGAGGGCGATCGCCCGCAGGGTGTGCGGGCCGGTGGGCAGCGCGTCCAGCCGCACCTGCTCGGCGGGCGTGGGCACCAGCGGCTGCACGGAGCGGAACCGGGGCTCCTGGGACGCCGGCAGCCCCAGGTGGAAGTCCAGCGCGTACGGAGCCCGGATCCGCTCCTCGTACACCTCCTGGAGCCGGTGCCCGGTGGCGCGCCGGACCACCTCGCCGACCAGCGCCCCGATCACGAGGGGATGGGAGCCGCAGGCCGCGCCGGCCCGCCACAACGGCCGCTGGTCCGCGAGCCGTTCGGCCAGCGCCCGGTCGTCCGCCAGCTCCGCCAGGGTGAAGCCGCCGTCCGTGCCGACCACGCCCGCGCGGTGGGTGACCAGGTCCCGCAGCGTCAGCGCGCCCTTGCCCTCGGCGGCGAACTCCGGCCAGTAGTAGGTGACCTTGCGGTCCAGCTCCAGGGTGCCGTCCTGCACGAGGACCGCCACCACCAGGAACGTGGCGCCCTGGGTGGCCTCGTGGACCCCGTAGAGGGTGTCCGGGCCGATGCCCCCGGTCCACAGGTCGACGACCCTGCGGCCGTGCACGTGGACGCACAACTGACTCTCGTGGTCCGGCCGTTCCCCGGCCGCCACCGCCGCGAACTCCTCCCGGACCGCCTCGAAACCGTCGGCCACGGTGCCATGGATCTCCTGGGTCATGCGCCCTCCTCAACAGAACGGCCGCCGAAAAGCCCTCCCCGGAAGCGGTACGGCGGGGCGGGCCCGTTCGACTCAACCGCGGCCCGCGGCCGTGTCCGGCGGGCCGGATACAGTGCCCCCATGCGCGATCTCGGGGTGGGTTTCGGATATCTGCTGAGAGGCCAGCGATGGGTGGCCCGGCACGGCAAGCAGTACGGATTCGGTCTGGTACCGGGGTTGATCACCCTGGTGCTCTACGCGGCGGCCCTCGTCGCCCTCGCCCTGTGGGGGCCGGACGCCGTGGCCTGGGCGACACCGTTCGCCGACGACTGGTCGAGTCCCTGGCAGGGCCTGTTCCGCGGCTTCCTCACCGCGGTGCTGTTCGCCCTCGGCCTGCTGCTGTCCGTCCTCACCTTCACCGCGGTGACGCTGCTCGTCGGACAGCCCTTCTACGAGAGCCTCTCCGAGAAGGTGGACCGCGACGTGTCGCCCGACGGCACCGCCCCCGAGTCGGACCTGCCGCTGATGCGGGAGCTGTGGATCTCCGCCCGCGACAGCCTGCGGATCCTCGCGCGCGCCCTGGTGTGGGCGGTGCTGCTGTTTGCGCTCGGCTTCATCCCGTTCGCCGGGCAGACCGTCGTCCCGGTGATCGGCTTCTTCGTCACCGGGTTCTTCCTGACCGAGGAGCTCACCGCGGTCGCCCTCCAGCGGCGCGGGGTGGAACTCCGGGAGCGGCTCGCCCTGCTGCGCTCCCGCAAGACCCTCGTCTGGGGCTTCGGCACGCCCCTGGGGGTGGCCTTCCTGGTGCCGTTCGTGGCGGTGTTCCTGATGCCGGGCGCGGTCGCCGGTGCCACGCTCATGGCCCGCGAGCTGAGCGGCGAGGAGACCGACGAGGAGGGCGCCGCCCGCGCCGAGCCGGTCGCCGGCCCGGACACCGGCGTCACGCCCTGACCCGCTCCGCCGCGTCCTCCGGGGCCGCCGCGTCCTCCGGGAGCGCCGGGCCCACCGCAACGGCCGGGCGGCCCACAGCCACCGCCACAGCCACCGCCACCGCCCGCCGGGACCTTCCCGGCGGGCGGTTCCGCGTGCTCAGTCCCGGGAGGCCCCGGCGCCCCCGACCCGCTCCGCGGCGCCCACCGCCACGGCCACGATCGACCGCACCTGCGCCACGATGTCCCGCCGGTTCCGCACGAACTCCGGGTCCGTGACCGTCCCCGTCGCCGGATCGGCGTTGTCCGCGCCGAACTGCAGCACCGGGGTGTGGACGTGCCCGCCGGGCAGGGTCCCGTGCAGCCCGAGACGGTCCCGCAGCAGGGTCGCCCGGTAGGCGATCTCGTTCGACAGGTAGTCGCCGCCGCCCCCGGCCCGCGCCGTCGACCCGGGCGTCGGCCCGTCCGGCCGCACCACGGGCCGCGTCCCGCCGGCCGGTATCTCGGTCACACTCGTGTTGTCGTACACCGGAAAGCGCCCGGTGTCCGCGGCCACCACGTCCGCGTACGGCAGGGTCGTCGACGTCCACTGGGGCTGGGAGGACGGGTCGCTCACCGGGACGGTCTCCGTGCGCCCGACGTCGTCGTTGTCCGGGAAGCCGCCCCGCCAGGCCCCGTTGGTGCGCTCCAGGTCGAAGCGGCCCGCCCGGCCCTGGCTGACCGTGGCGAACAGGTCGGTCCGCGGCAGGTGGGGCCGCAGCGTCCGCTCCACGGTGCCGTCGCCGAAGTCCGCCCAGCGCACCGGGAACACGGCCGTCTCGATCCGCGCCGGACCGGCCGCCGTGTCGATCACCGTGCCCTCCAGGGCGAGCGCCGCCGCCCCGGAGGGGTTGGAGATCCGTGTGTCCCGGTCCAGGGTGAACGGGTCGAATCCGGTGACCAGCACGCGCTTGAGGCCCTTGCCGTGCGGGAAGCGGATCGCGTCCTGCCCGCGCGAGGACCGCTCCAGCGCCTCCAGCAGCCGGGCCCGTTCCTCCGTGCCGAGGACGAACCGCGGCCGCCAGGTGCGCAGTTCCCGGGTCATCCCCAGCCGCGCCCAGTACAGCGGCCGGTCGTCGTCCCGGCTCAGGTCGCCGCCCGCCGGGCCACGCCCCTGCACCCGGTCCACCGCGCGCCGCCACAGCGCGCTCCCCTCCCGCAGGACCGCCGCGCGGGCCTGCGGATAGGAACGGGACCGTGCCAGGGTCCGCGCGAAGTCCGGGGCCACGTCGTCGAAGCCGGAGCGGCGCAGGATCTCCCGGGGCGCCGCCCGTTCCAGGCGCTGTTCCTCGACGGTGGGGGACAGGACCCCGCTCCCGGCGGCGGCCCGGGGAGCCGGGACGGGAGCCGGGACGGGAGCGGGGACGGAGGTGGGGGAGACGGGGGCGGCGAGGGCGGGCGTGGCGGCAGCGGTCAGCAGCGCCAGCCCGAGCACACCGGTGCGCACGGGGAGCAGACTCACGGGGGTCGGGGCCTTTCCGTCGTCGTGGGGTACGTACGTGACTGCCGGGGCGCGCAGTATCACGTGACGGACGGGGACGGCGCCATGCGCCCGGGCGGCGCGCGGCCGGATCCCGACGGTCCCCGGGCGGTGGGAAACGGTTCGTTTGTGAAGGGTTCGTACGGGATCCCGGCGGGGAGCACGGAACGTGTAACCGGGAGTCACCCGGAGGATTAGCGTCTGATCCGGGTGGTAGCCATATGAGCAGCCCCGGTCCGGGACCCTGACCCCGGACCGGGGCTCATCAGTTCCCCGGCGGGCCCGGGCCGGTGGGGCTGATCCGTTCCCCGGCGATCCCGGACCCGGGCTCATCCGTTCCCCAGCAGCCGTCACCGCACGGAGAACGCGTACTCCGTCTCCGAGCGGTACACCTCGCCCGGCCGCAGCACCGTGCTCGGGAAGTCCGGCCGGTTCGGGGAGTCGGGGAAGTGCTGTGTCTCCAGCGCGATGCCGTCCCCGGGCGCGAACGGCGGGCTGAGGTGGTCCGCCGTGTACACCTGGATGCCCGGCTCGGTGGTGGACACCGTCAGGACCCGCCCCGACGCCGGGTCGTACAGCTCGGCGGCCTCCTCCGGCGCGGGCGTCACGCCCTTGTCGAGGACGAAGTTGTGGTCGTACCCGTAGCCCGCCGGCCTGGCCCGGCGGAAGTCGTAGGGCGTACCGTCGACGTCCCGCAGCTCCCCGGTCGGGATGAGACCGGTGTCGACGGGGGTGTAGCGGGAGGCGGCGAGCCGCAGTTCGTGCCCGCCGGCGCCGCCCGAGCCGGCCAGGTTCCAGTACGTGTGGCTGGTCAGGTTGACCACCGTCGGCGCGTCCGTCACCGCCTCGTAGGCGATGCTCAGCGCGCCCCGCTCGTCCAGCGTGTACGTCACCGCCGCCTCCAGGCGGCCCGGGAAGCCGTCCTCGCCGTCGGGGCTGACCCGGGTGAGCCGCAGCCCGTGGCCGCCGTCCGGCGTCACCTCCCAGATCCGCCGGTCGAAGCCGCCCTCGCCGCCGTGCAGCGAGTGCGCCCCCTCGTTCGGGGTGAGCACGTGCTCCCGCCCGTCCAGCCGGAAGCGGGCCCCGCCGATCCGGTTGGCGTAGCGGCCGATCACCGCCCCCAGGTACAGGCCCCGGTGCTCGACGTAGCCCTCCGGGCCGGGGAAGCCCAGCACCACGCTCCCGGTCCGGCCCGCCCGGTCCGGTGCCTCGACGTCCTGCACGATCCCGCCGTAGGACAGCACCCGGACGCGGACCCCGGCCCGCTCCAGGGTCCAGCGGTGCACCGGGGTGCCGTCGGAAAGTGTTCCGAAGAGTTCGTTCATGTGCGGAACATTAGGTCACGGGTTTCTCGGCCGTGACCGTGCGGTGGGCGATCTCCGCGAGCCGGGCCTGCCCGTCGACGCTCGGGTGGAAGTAGTCCCAGCGGCTCAACTGCCGCGTGCCGAACCGGAAGTCGTGCACCGCGCCGCCGTCGTGACGGCACCGGCGGTCCTCGGCGCAGACCTCCGCCAGTACCCGGTTGTAGTCCTCCACCCGCTGCCGCACCGTCTCCCGGCGCTGCACAGCCGCCGCGTCCTCCGCTTCCGGCTCGGCCAGCATCGACGGGCAGATGCCCAGCTTCCACACCTGCCGGGCCGTCTCGCTGGTCCGCCCCTGCGACCACAGCCGCTTCAGGTCCGGCACGCTCGCCACGTACACCTGCGTCTTCGGCAGGGCCGTGCGCAGCCGGCGCAGGGCGTCCTCGAAGTCGGCGCGGAACTCCTCGACCGGCGTCATGGCGGACGGGGTGGGCCGGCAGGCGTCGTTCGCCCCGATCAGCACCGTCACCAGCTCCGGACGGTGCCGCACCGCCCGGTCCATCTGCCGGGGCAGGTCCGCCATCCGCGCACCGCTCACCGCGTGGTTCCAGCTCCGGTCGGCGGCCTTCGCCCGGCCCAGCAGCCGGACGGCGAGACTGTCCACCTGCTCGCCGGTGCCCGTCGCCCACGACACCTCGGGACAGTCCGACAGCACGCCGCACGCGTCGAACCCGGTGGTGATCGAGTCCCCGACGGCGGCGACGGACCCCGGGCGGGTGTCCCACAGGGGCGTGGGGCTCGGCGACGGGCGCCCCTGCTTCGCTTCCGTGCCGGACGGCGCCGGCGCGTCACCGCCCACCGCGTCGCACCCCGACACACCCAGCACGACGGCCGCCACCACGGCCAGGACGGCCCGCGCGCGGCCGCCGTGCCGCCGCCTGTCCCGCTCCATACCGCCGCCTCCCCGCGTGTCGCCCTGATCCGGTCGTGTCACCGCCGCGCACCCGCCACGCCGCGGACCGCCGCTCCCGTCATCGTCCCCAACTCCCGGCACAGACCGAGGGTTCCCGCCGCGCGGAGGCAACGCCACCCGCCCGGACACGCGTCCTGCCGGGTGAATGGCGGATGTTTCCCGGCTCCCGGACCGACGGTACGTCACACTCCTCACGCCGACGCACGGTAGCCTCGCCATCAACGTGACCGGCCCGGTCGCGGCTGTTCCGCCCGCCTACGAGATGTCCCGCCCAGTCCGGAGGTTCCGGTGACGACACGTGGAGTTCTGTACGTGCACTCCGCTCCGCGCGCTGTGCCCGCACGTCGAGTGGGCCGTCGCCGGTGTGCTCGGCACGCGCGTCAGCCTCGACTGGATCCGCCAGCCGGCCGCCCCCGGCACCTGGCGCTCGGAGTTCTCCTGGCAGGGCCAGGCCGCCACCGCCTCCAAGCTCGCCTCCGCGCTGCGCGGCTGGCAGATGCTCCGCTTCGAGGTCACCGCCGAGCCCAGCCCCAACGCCGAGGGCGAGCGCTACAGCTGCACCCCCGACCTGGGCATCTTCCACGCGGTCACCGGCATCCACGGCGACATCCTGATCCCCGAGGACCGCCTGCGCGCCGCCCTCCTGCGCTCCGCCACCGGCGAGACGGACCTGGAGTCCGAGGTCGCCAAGCTCCTCGGCAAGCCCTGGGACGACGAACTCGAACCCTTCCGCTACGCAGGCGAAGGCGCCCCCGTCCGCTGGCTCCACCAGGTCGTCTGACCCTCCCGGGTCACCCCTCCCAGGGGCGCGGGGAACCGCGCATGAATCACGAACCCCGGGTTCACGGGCGACCTCCGGGTCACCCCTCTCAGGGGCGCGGGGAACCGCGCACGAGACACGAACCCCGGGTACACAGGCGACCCCCGGGTCACCCCCCAAGGGGCGCGGGGAACCGCGCACGAATCACGAACCCCCGGTTCACAAGCGACCCCCGGGTCACCCCTCTCAGGGGCGCGGGGAACCGCGCACGAGACACGAACCCCCGGTTCACAGGCGACCCCCGGGTCACCCCCAAGGGGCGCGAGGAACCGCGCACAGACACACCCCCAACGAAAAGGGGGCCCCGCCCACAGGCGAAACCCCCACCCCGTCAAGCCGACGGCAGTCACACGGTGCGGAACGCCAACACCACGTTGTGCCCCCCGAACCCGAACGAGTCGTTCAGCGCGGCGATCCGCCCGTCCACCGGCAGCTTCCGCGCCTCCCCCCGCACGACGTCCGCGTTGGCGGCAGCCTCGGGGTCCAGGTTCTCCACGTTGATCGTCGGCGGAGCCACCCGGTGGTACAGCGCGAGCACCGTCGCCACCGACTCCACGCCGCCCGCGCCACCCAGCAGGTGCCCGGTCATCGACTTCGTCGCGGACACCGCCATGTGGTCGGTGTCGTCGCCGAACACCTTCCGCAGTGCCTTCAGTTCGGCGATGTCACCGGCCGGCGTCGACGTAGCGTGCGCGTTGACGTGCACGATCTCCGCCGGGTCCAGGTCGGTGCCGTCCAGCAGGCTCTGCAGGGCGTGGGAGATGCCCCGCCCCTCCGGCTCCGGCTGCACGATGTCGTGCGAGTCGGCGGAGATGCCCTGGCCGACGGCCTCCGCGTAGACGCGGGCGCCGCGCGCGGCGGCGTGCTCGGCGGACTCCAGGACGATGACGCCCGCGCCCTCACCGAGCACGAAGCCGTCCCGGGCGACGTCGTAGGGGCGCGAGGCGCCCTCGGGGTCGTCGTTGTTCTTGGACATCGCCATCATGTTGCCGAACGCGGCGATGGGCAGCGGGTGGATCGCCGCCTCCGTGCCGCCCGCGACGACGACGTCGGCCCGGCCGGTGCGGATCATCTCGATCGCGTAGCCGATGGCCTCGGCACCCGACGCGCACGCCGAGACCGGCGTGTGCACGCCCGCGCGGGCGCCCACGGCCAGGCCGACGTTCGCGGACGGGCCGTTCGGCATCAGCATGGGGACGGTGTGCGGGGAGACGCGGCGGACGCCCTTCTCCTTCAGCACGTCGTACTGGTCCAGCAGGGTCGTCACGCCACCGATGCCGGAGGCGATGACCGCGCCCAGCCGGTCCGGGTCGACCTTGGGGTCCTCGCCGGCCGGGCCTTCGTAACCGGCGTCGGCCCACGCCTCCTTGGCCGCGACCAGCGCGAACTGCGCCGAGCGGTCCAGGCGGCGGGCCTGCGGCCGGGGGATGACCTCGGTCGGCTCCACGGCCACGGGGGCCGCGATCCGGACCGCCTGCTCGGCGGCCCACTCCTGCTCCAGGGGCTTGACGCCGGAACGTCCGGCGACCAGGCCCTCCCAGGTCGAGGCTGCGTCGCCACCCAGCGGTGTGGTTGCGCCGATACCGGTGACGACCACGGTGCGATTGGTCGGGCTCATCGGAATTCTTTCTCCAACGGATCTACGAGGATTCGTACGGCGCCACCGCCGGGTGGCGGGGCCGGGGGCTCCCGGCCCGAGCAGGGCTCAGGCCTGGTGCTTGAGGATGTACTCGGTCGCGTCGCCGACCGTCTTGAGGTTCTTGACGTCGTCGTCCGGGATCTTGACGTCGAAACGCTCTTCGGCGGCGACGACGACCTCGACCATGGACAGCGAGTCGACGTCCAGGTCGTCGGTGAAGGACTTGTCCAGCTGGACGTCCTCAACCGGGATGCCGGCGATCTCGTTCACGATCTCCGCGAGACCGGCGACGATCTCTTCCTGAGTGGCGGCCATGATGGCGCTCCTTCGCAGTGATTCCAGAGGGTGTGGCGCCCGCCGCGTCAGCGGCAGGTGTTGCGGTTCCCGTACCGGACCGGGTGATCCGGCACGGAGTGCCTAGGGGAGGGTAACGACCGTAGCGGCGTACACGAGACCCGCCCCGAAGCCGATGACGAGCGCGGTGTCGCCGCTCTTCGCCTCGCCGGTCGCCAGGAGCCGCTCCATCGCGAGCGGGATCGAGGCGGCCGAGGTGTTGCCGGTGGTGCGGATGTCACGGGCGACCGTGACGTGCTCCGGCAGCTTCAGGGTCTTCACCATCGAGTCGATGATCCGCACGTTGGCCTGGTGCGGGATGAAGACGTCCAGTTCGTCGGGGGAGATGCCGGCCGCGTCCAGCGCCTGCTGGGCGACCTTCGCCATCTCGAACACGGCCCAGCGGAACACCGCCTGGCCCTCCTGGGTGATCGCGGGGAACTTGACGTTGCCCTCGCTGTCCAGGGGGAGTTCGGAGACGTCGCCGGTGGGGGTCCCCCCGCCGGAGCGAAGCCGGAGGTGGGGGATGTAGCGGTCCCAGGACACGGTCTGCTTGATGGTCTCGGACTTGTCGCCCTCCGAGCCCCACACGGTCGGGCCGATCGCCGGCTCCTGGGAGGGGCCGACCACCACGGCGCCCGCGCCGTCGCCGAACAGGAAGGCCGTGGCCCGGTCCTCCAGGTCGGTCAGGTCGCTGAGCCGCTCCACGCCGATCACCAGCACGTACTCCGCGGACCCCTCGACGACCATGCCCTTGGCGAGGGTGAGTCCGTAGCCGAAGCCCGCGCAGCCCGCCGAGATGTCGAAGGCCGCGGCCTTGTCCGTGCCCAGCCGGTCCGCGATCGCGGTGGCGATGGCCGGCGTCTGGGCGAAGTGGGAGACGGTCGAGACGACGACGGCGCCGATCTGGTCCGCGCTGATCCCGGCGGCGGCGATGGCCTTGCCGGACGCCTCGACGGACATCGCCGCGACGGTCTCCTCGGGCGACGCCCAGTGCCGGGTCTCGATGCCGGAGCGCGAGCGGATCCACTCGTCGGAGGAGTCGATCGTCTCCAGGATCACCTCGTTCGGCACCACGCGCGTGGGCCGGTAACCGCCCACGCCGAGGATGCGCGCGTACGGGGCGCCCTTGCTGGGCTTGATCTTCGCCATGCGGGGCTCCTCAGGGGTCAGGCGGCGTGCTCGGCGATGAGCTCGCGGGCCGCGTCCAGGTCGGCGGGGGTCTTCAGGGCGAGCGTCTTCACGCCCGGCAGGGCGCGCTTGGCCAGCCCGGTCAGGGTGCCGCCGGGGCAGACCTCCAGCAGCGCGGTGACCCCGAGCTCCTTGAAGGTCTCCATGCACAGGTCCCAGCGGACCGGGTTCGCCACCTGGCCGACCAGGCGCTCCAGCACCTCGGTACCGGTCGCGACCGCACGGCCGTCCTTGTTCGACACGTAGGTGACCTGCGGGTCGCCCGGCGTGAGGGCCTCGGCGGCCTTCGCGAGCGTGTCGACGGCCGGACCCATGTGGTGCGTGTGGAACGCGCCGGCGACCTGGAGCATCACGACCCGGCGGACGCCCTCGGGCTTCTCCGCCTCCAGCGCGGCCAGCTGCTCCTTCGTGCCGGCCGCGACGATCTGGCCGGCGCCGTTGATGTTCGCCGGGGTCAGGCCCAGCTTCTCCAGGTGCGCCACGGTGGTGTCGGGGTCGCCGCCGAGCAGTGCCGCCATGCCGGTCTCGGTGATCGCTGCCGCGTCGGCCATGGCCAGGCCCCGCTTGCGGACCAGGGAGAGGGCGGCGGTGTCGTCGAGGATCCCCGCGAACGCGGCGGCGGTGATCTCGCCGACGCTGTGACCGGCGACCGCTCCGGGCCGGACGTCCGACAGCCCGCCGAGCGCGGACGCGGACAGCAGACCGGCCGCCACCAGCAGCGGCTGCGCGACGGCCGTGTCGCGGATCGCGTCGGCGTCGGCCTTCGTGCCGTAGTGGGCGAGGTCGAGTCCGATGGCGTCGGACCAGGCGGCGACGCGGTCCGCGGCACCGGGCAGGTCGAGCCATTCAGTCAGGAAGCCGGGCGTCTGAGCGCCCTGGCCGGGAGCGACGAGTACGAGCACTCTCACACTCTCTCTTGGGGACGGCCGGGGCCGCCCGTGAGGACAAGGACGAAGAACACGAAGGGCTTTTGTGGAGCCCCGACAAAAGACTAGGACTGAAGATCGCCGTCAGCCAGACGCCCCAGGATCAGGGCGATCCGCAAGGTGAAGGCAGAGCGTACATCGGAGGGTGACCAACCGGTGACGTCCGTCACACGTCGGAGCCGGTACCGCACGGTGTTGGGGTGAACGAACAGCATCCGCGCGGCGCCCTCCAGACTGCTCGCCTGCTCCAGATAGACGCTCAGCGTCTCCAGCAGAGCGGCCCCCGCCTCCTCCAGCGGTCTGTAGATCTCCTCCACCAACTGCTCGCGCGCCGAAGGGTCTCCGGCCATGGCCCGCTCCGGCAGCAGGTCGTCGGCGAGGACCGGGCGCGGCGCGTCCTGCCATGCCGTGCACGCCTTCAGGCCGGCCGCCGCGGCCTGCGCGGAGCGGGTGGCGGCCGGCAGGTCCGGCACCACCGGCCCCGCCACCACCGGACCGGCCGCGTACGGGCCGATCAGCGACTTGGCGACGGCGAGCGGGTTGTCGCTGCCGCCCGCGATCACCACCAGGCGGTGGCCGAGCACCCCGGTCAGCACCTGCAGCTTGGCGTGCCGGGCGGCGCGCCGGATCGCCTCCACCGTGAGCTCCGAGTCGCCCTCCGGCGCGGTGCCCAGCACCACGCACACGTGTTCCGGCGAGTTCCACCCGAGCGCCGCGGCCCGCGACACGGCACCCTCGTCGGCCTCCCCGCTGAGCACGGCGTTCACCACCAGCGACTCCAGGCGCGCGTCCCAGGCGCCCCGTGCCTCCGCAGCCTGCGCGTACACCTGGGCGGTCGCGAAGGCGATCTCCCGCGCGTAGACCAGGAGCGCCTCGCGGAGGATCGACTCGTCGCCCGGGGCGGCCACCTCGTCGATGGCCGACTCCATGACCTCGATCGTGGTGCGCACCATCTCCACGGTCTGGCGCAGCGTGATGGCCCGGGTCAGCTCGCGCGGCGCCGTGCCGAAGACGTCGGTGGAGATGGCCTGCGGGGCGTCCGGGCGCCGGAACCACTCGGTGAACGCGGCGATGCCCGCCTGGGCGACCAGCCCGATCCAGGACCGGTTCTCCGGTGGCATCGCCCGGTACCAGGGCAGGGTCTCGTCCATGCGCGCGATGGCCTGCGCGGCGAGACTGCCGGAGGACTGCTCCAGCCGCTTCAGCGTCGCGGCATGCGGGTGGGCGGGGCGCACTGCGGCGTCGGGCTTACTGGTTTCGGGTTCGGGCACGGGGACAAGACTGCCTCATCCGGGCAACGGGGTGGCCCGCCGGGTCCGGAGCGGGCGCTCGGGGCCCGGGACTACGGTGGACGGCGTGATGCACGTACGGCGCGCCGACGAGCGCTACCGGGGCGGCGACCCGGCGGCCGGGATCACCACCCGGCACGCCTTCTCCTTCGGCCCCCACTACGACCCGGACAACCTCCGCTTCGGCGCGGTGATCGCCTGCAACGAGGAGCACCTGGCCCCCGGCGCCGGCTTCGACGAGCACCCGCACAGCCACACCGAGATCGTCACCTGGGTGATCGAGGGCGAGCTGACCCACCGCGACTCCACGGGCGAGGAGACGGTGGTCCGCCCCGGCGACGTCCAACGCCTGAGCGCCGCGTCCGGCGTCCGCCACGTCGAGCGCAACGCCGGCCCGGAGCCGCTGGTCTTCCTGCAGATGTGGCTGGCCCCGCTGGAACCGGGCGGCGAGCCCTCCTACGAGGTCGTCCGGGGCGTAGCCGACTCCACCCCCTACGCCCTCCCGGAGGCCGGCGCCATGCTCCACGTCCGCCGCCTGGCGGCGGGGGAGCGGACGGCGGTTCCGGACGCGGCGTACGTCTACGCGCACGTGGTGCGGGGCGAGGTGACCCTGGACGCCGACAGCCTGGGCCCGGGCGACTCCGCGCGCCTCACCGGTACCGAGGGGGTCGCCGCGGTCGCGGGGGACGCGCCGGCGGAACTGCTGCTGTGGGAGATGCGGGGAGCCTGACGGGCCGTCAGCCGCATCCCCCTCCGCGTTGTCCTGCTGCCCACTCCGGTCCGGGTGGTGTTTGCCGGAAGACGGGGCTGGGGGCGCCGCGCCCCCATGGTGATGCACACGTCGCACACCGTGCCCGCGTCCAGGCTCCGCCCCCGCCACCGCCTCCGGTCAGGCCGTGGCCGGCAGGGCCAGCAGCTTGCCCATCGCCGCCAGTACGGACGGCTCGACCCGGTAGTAGACCCAGGTGCCGCGTCGCTCGGAGGTGAGCAGTCCGGCCTCCTTGAGCTTCTTCAGGTGGTGGGAGACGGTGGGCTGGGAGACGCCGACGTCGGAGATGTCGCACACGCATGCCTCCCCGTCCTCGTGGGAGGCCACGGCCGAGAAGAGGCGCAGGCGGACCGGGTCACCGAGCGCCTTGAACATCCGCGCCGCCGTCTCGGCCTCCTCGGCGGTCATCGGGCGCTCGGTCAGAGGCGGGCAGCACGGCGTCACCTGACCGTCGGCGGGCTCGAGCAGTGGCAGCACCTTCGCATTCGACATACATCTATGTTGACACATGTCGAACCAGTGTGGGGGGTCCGTCACCGGCGGTCCAGACGGGTGGCCAGGTGCCGGGCGACGCGCGCCGCGTCCCGGCCGACACCGCGCAGCGAGTTCGACGACAGGCTGCGCTGCCATTCCAGTCCGGCGAACGCGAGCCCCGGCACGCCGGTGGCGAGGCCCTCGCGGTGCCGGGGATTGCCTCCGGCGTCGAGGGCGCCGTCGAGGTCGGCGAGGTAGGGCAGGTCGGGACGGTAGCCGGTGGCGAGCACGATCGCGTCGACCTCCTCCCGCTGCCCGTCCGGCCAGACGAGCTCGGCTCCGTCGGCGCCGGTGAACAGCGGCCGCCGCTCGGGCCGGCCTGCGGCCAGGGCCGCCCGGTAGCGGCCGTCGTCGAGGACCGGCTGCGCCGGCGGGCGCGTGAGGATCCGGCCGAGGGGCACGGTGTCCAGGCCGGTCCGGGCCGTCCAGAAGTGCAGGTCGCGGCCGAGGATGCGCTGGGCCGCGAATTTCACGGGCCCGCGGGTGGCGAGGGTCACGTGGGCGGTCTCGGCGAGTTCGGCGGCGATCTGCACCGCGGAGTTCCCGGCCCCGACCACGACCACCCGACGGCCGGAGAAGGGGGCCGGGTTGCGGTAGTCGGCGGCGTGCAGCACCCGCCCGGTGAACTCCTCGAGGCCCGGTAGCGCGGGCCGGTGCGGGTGGCCGAACGTCCCGGACGCCGCCACGACGGCCCGCGCTGACAGCGGGCCCCCGCCCTCGAGCTCCACCGCGAAGTCGTCGCCGGTGCGGCGAACCGCCGCGACGCGGCAGCCGGTGCGGATCTCGGCCTCCAGGCGGCCGGCGTAGGCGGTGAGGTAGGCGACGACCTCGTCGCGGTGCGGGTAGCGGTCGCGGTCGGCGCCGGGGAACGGCATCCCGGGCAGGGAGCTGTACCGGGCGGGCGAGAACAGCGTGAGGCTGTCGTAGTAGTGCGGCCACGACCCGGCCGTCCGGTCGGACGCCTCCAGCACCACCGGCCGCAGCCCACTCCGTACCAGTGCATGGGCGACCGCGAGGCCCGACTGGCCGCCGCCGATCACGGCGACGTCGATGTGCTCCATCAGCGCATCCCCCTGAGTTCGATGAGTGTCTATGTTGACGCTCATCAATACCGGTGCCATGCTGGGCCGCGCAAGCCATCGACGGATGTCGAAACACGCCAGGAGTCGTCGTGAATGCGCCCACCGCCACCACCGAGCCGCCCGTCGTCGTGATCGGAGCCGGACCCGTCGGCCTGGCCGCCGCCGCCCACCTCATCGACCAGGGCATCGAGCCCCTCGTCCTGGAAGCCGGGCCCACCGCCGGCGCCGCGGTGCGCGAGTGGTCCCATGTGCGCCTGTTCTCCACGTGGGGCGAAGTCGTCGACCCCGCCGCCGAGAAGCTCCTGGCCCCCACCGGCTGGGTGCGCCCCGACCCGGCCGCCTACCCCTCCGGCGGCGACTGGGCCGACCGGTACCTGAAGCCCCTCGCCGACGTCCTCGGCGAGCGCGTCCGCACCGGCGCGCGCGTCACCGGCGTCTCCCGCACCGGCCGGGACCGGATCGTCGACGCCGACCGCGCGACCCAGCCGTTCGTCGTGCACATCGCCCGCGCCGACGGGCGCGAGGAGCGCCTCCTCGCCCGGGCCGTCATCGACGCCTCCGGCACCTGGGCCACCCCCTCCCCGGCCGGCGGCAGCGGACTGCCCGCGCTCGGCGAGAAGGCCGCCGCGGACCGGATCACCTACCGCGTCCCGGACCTGACGTCCCCCGCCGTCCGTGCCCGGTACGCGGGCAGGCGCACCGCCGTGATCGGCTCCGGCGCCTCCGCCTTCACGGCCCTCGCCCACCTGGCCGACCTCGCCGAGTCCGACGACGGCGCGGGAACGAAGGGCGTGTGGATCCTGCGCCGCGGCATCTCCGGCTCCACCTTCGGCGGCGGCGAAGCCGACCAGCTCCCCGCGCGCGGCGCCCTGGGCCTGGCGGCGAAGGCCGCCGTCGACGAGGGCCACGCGGACGCGGTCACCGGCTTCCGCACCGAGGCGATCGAACGCGACCCCGACGGCCGCCTGATCCTGGTCGGCGAGGACGGCCGCCGCCTGGACCCGGTCGACGAAGTCATCGTCCTGACCGGCTTCCGCCCCGACCTGTCCTTCCTCGACGAGCTGCGCCTGGGGCTCGACGAGCGCCTCCAGGCACCCGTCGCCCTGGCTCCGCTGATCGACCCCAACCAGCACTCCTGCGGCACCGTCCCCCCGCACGGCCACCGCGAGCTCTCCCACCCCGAGCAGGGCGTCTACCTGGTCGGGATGAAGTCCTACGGCCGCGCCCCGACGTTCCTGGCGATGACCGGCTACGAGCAGGTCCGCTCCGTGGCCGCGGCGATCGCCGGCGACCTGGACGCGGCCGACCGCGTGGAACTGACCCTGCCCGAGACGGGAGTCTGCGGCGGCGCCGGCCTGTTCGACGCCCCCGACGCCGCCGAGAGCGACGGTGGTGGGTGCTGCGCACCCGCGACACGACTCGTCCAGCTCGGCGTTCCCGCCGCGGCCGGGGCGGCGGCTGCCGAGGAGGCTCCGGCGGGCGGCTGCTGCGGCTCGTGAGTGACGTGAGCGCTTCCGCGCGTGGTGCCGCGACCGGAACAGGGGACCGGTCGCGGCCCCGCGCCGTCCTGCCCGCCCTCTGCGTCACGCAGATCGTGAGCTGGGGCAGCGTCTACTACGCCTTCCCCGTCCTCAACCCCCGGATCACCGGCGCGACCGGCTGGCCGGCTCCGGCGACCACCGCGGCGTTCTCCCTCGCTCTCGTCGTCTCCGCACTCGCCGGAATCCGCGTCGGCCGCGTGCTCGACCAGCGTGGCCCCCGCGCCGTCATGACCATCGGCTCCGTACTCGGCGTCGTCAGCCTGCTGATCGTGTCCGCAGCCCCCGACCTCGCCGTGTTCACCGCTGGTTGGATGCTCGCCGGGATCGCGATGGCGGCCACCTTCTACCAGCCCGCGTTCGCTGCTCTGACCCGCTGGTGGGCCCCCGATCACGTGCGCGCGCTGACGATCGTCACCCTCGCCGGCGGACTGGCCTCCACCGTCTTCGCACCTTTGACCGCGGCCCTCGCCGACCACCTGTCCTGGCGCCACACCTACCTCGTACTGGCCGGCATACTCGCCGCCGTCACCATCCCCGCTCACGCCCTGGCCCTGGGCGCACCCTGGCCCCGAGCCACGGCCGTCGCGGCTCCGCCCCCGGGCGCAGGCGCTGCCGGGGTCGGGCACAGCAAGCCGTTCCTGCTGCTCGCCACTGCCTTCACCTTGTCGGCCTTCGTGATGTACGCCGTCGTCGTCGCCCTCGTCCCCCTGCTCCTGGAACGCGGGTACACCACCAGCCAGGCGGCCTGGGCCCTCGGCCTCGGGGGCGCCGGACAGACCCTCGGCCGTACCCTCTATTCAGCTCTTTCCCGCCGCACCACGGCAACGGCCCGCACCACCGTCCTGATCGCGCTCGGCAGCCTGACCACCGCCGCCTTCGCAGTCGTCCCCGGCCCTTATCCCCTGCTCATTGCCGTCTCGGTCGTGGCCGGAATGGTCCGCGGCAACCTCACACTGCTGCAGGCGACCGCCATCACCGACCGCTGGGGCGCCACCCACTACGGCCGACTCTCCGGGCTCCTCGCCGCACCGGCCACCACCGCCGCAGCGCTCGCGCCCTTTGCAGGCGCCGCCCTCACCACACCCCTGGGCGGTTACGGCCCGCTCTTCTTCCTCCTGGCTGCCATCTCCATGGCAGCCGCCCTCATCGCGCCGTGGACAGGCATCCCCCGCGGGCCACTGAGGGGCTCTCGCACACGGTCCGCGAAGCGGTGCTCAGTACCCGATTCTTCCCAGTCGCCAGGCCGCCCGTAGGGCAGGAGCCGGAGCGAGCGGCCGTCACCTCCCGGTGCGGTCCAGTACTGCCTCATCCAGGACCACCCGGACCGGGTGCGGGTGGAGGTCGCCCGCTGCTGTCCGGAGCTGCCGGTGAGGGGCGCCGGGGACGGGCTTGGTGAGGGTGGGCGCGGGAGGGTGATCGTCGACGCGGTGACGGACCGATGGGGGGTGAGCGTCCCGCCCGGCGGTCACGGCAAGACGGTGTGGTTCGAGTGCCGGTGACCCGGGAGGCAGGGGTCCGTTCCCGACTACGCCACCCCTGTCGCAGTCAGCCGCGCTTCCGGTCGCCGCACACCGCGCGGTCCAGCATGCGGAGCGCGGCCTCCGCCTGCTCGAGGAAGCGCTTCTCGTCACCGAAGCGCGTGGTGAAGACAGCGGCGGCGGCCGACACCCGGCCGTCGGATGTGACGGCGGTCTCGGAGGCGGTGCCGAAGGACGTGCCGCCGTGGTACCAGATCCCGCCCTCGCAGCCGCCGGCCGGGCGCCAGGCGAGGCCGAGTCCGTAGCGGGTCCTTCCGTCGGTGGTGTATCCGGGCGCCGGGACGGTGGTGCGCATCTGCTTCAGCTGCTCCGGTGGCAGCAGCCGGCCGTCCATCAGGGCGCGCAGGAAGGTGTTCATGTCGCGGGTGGTGCTGATGATGCCGCCGTCCGCGCCGCCGCCCACGGCCAGCGTGGTGTCGGTGAGGTCGTCCCGGCCGGGGAACTGCGTGTACCCCGTGGCCGTCGGCATCGGCACGTACGGCGAGGTGCCCGGTATCAGCGTGCGGCGCAGCCCCAGCGGCGCGATGATCCGGTCGTGCACCTCCTGCGCCCAGGGGTTGCCGGTGGCCTTCTCGATGACCATCCCGAGCAGCACGTAGTTGGTGTTGGAGTACGCCCACCGCGTCTCGGCGCCCGGGTCGTCCGCGTCCGGCAGCCAGCCGGGGGCGCGCTCCATCGCCAGGGCGACCTGCTCCTCGGGGGTCTGCGAGCGGAACCGCTGTGCGTGGAAGCGCTCGGGTGTCAGCTCCGCCGGGTCCTCGAAGGCGATGTCCGTGTAGTTGGCCAGGCCGCTGGTGTGCTGGAGCAGGTTGCGCAGGGTGACGCGGCTGCCGTCGTTGCCGTTGCCGGTGACCACCCCGGGCAGCCACCGCTCCACGGTGTCGTCCAGGCTCAGCGTGCCCTCGCCGACGAGCTGGAGCGCGGTCACGGCCGTGAAGGTCTTGGTGTCGCTGCCGATGCGGTAGTAGGCGTCGAAGGGCACCCGGCCCCCGTCCTTCAGGTCGGCGGTGCCGGACCGGGCCCGCGTCTCGCGCCCGGCCGCGTCACGGGCGCGCACCGTCAGCCCGGTGGCTCCCGTGTCCCGTACCGCGTCCGCGTCCCGCTGCAGCCGCGACCGCGCGTCCCGGTCGGCGCCCATGGCCTCGGCCGTGGTGCCCGGCCCGAGAAGCGATGCGGTCCCGATCGCGGCGGCCCCGGCCATGGCCAGCCCCGCACGCCACCGTCCGGACCGGCCCCACCGCGCACTCTTCGTCGTCTCCATGGCGGGAACGCTACGGAGGGCCGGCGCTGCGGCCCATCCGGCTGGCGGCCCGTTCCGGGGTGGTGCTGGCCCCCCTGCCGCGCGGCGGCCACCACCCTCCTTCTGCGTCCTGGCCAGGTGACCTGTGTCGACCGCGTGGAATGCGGCCGTGCGGCGCTCCGGCTGACCGCCGCCGGACGGACCTCCGCCCCGGCAGGGTGATCCCTGCCGGGGCGGAGGCGGTGGTGCGGGGCGTCAGAAGGTCAGGCCCCAGCTGTTGATGTAGCCGGTGTCGCCGGAGTAGCTGTCGGTGACCCGGAGCTTCCAGGTTCCGTTGGCGGTCTCCGAGGAGGCGTTCACGGTGTACGTGGTGTTGATGTTGTCCGTGGAGCCGCCGGTTCCGGCCGACTTGAGGGTGTAGACCGAGCCGTCGGGGGCGACGAGCTGGACGGTCAGGTCACCGATGTAGGTGTGGACGATGTTCACCGGCACCTTGAGGGCCGACGGGGCGTTGCCCGAGACGCCGGTGACGGTGATCGGGGACTCGACGGTGGACCGGTCGTTGATCCGGTAGTCCGTGGAGTTGGTGAAGGTCTTGCCGGGGGGCGGGGTGGTGCCGCCGCTGCCGCCGACGTGCAGGAGGCGGTTCGGGGAGCCGCTGCCCGGGTTGCCGACGGCGCCGGAGACGGAGCCGGAGATCAGCGCGGAGGACACCTGGGCCGGGGTGGCCGAGGGGTTGTCCGCCAGGTACAGCGCCGCCGCGCCCGCGACGTGCGGGGTGGCCATCGAGGTGCCGGAGATGGAGTTGGTGGCGCTGTCGCCGGTGTGCCAGGCGGAGGTGATGGAGGAGCCCGGCGCGAAGATGTCCAGGTTGGAGCCGTAGTTGGAGTAGCTCGCGCGGGCGTCGGTGCTGGTGGTGGCGCCGACGGTGATCGCCTCGGAGACGCGGGCCGGGGAACCGGTCGCCGTGGTCGACTCGTTGCCCGCGGCGACGGCGAAGGTGACACCGGCGGCGATGGCGTTGCGGACCGCGTTGTCGAGGCTGGTGCTGGCGCCGCCGCCGAGCGACATGTTGGCGACGGCCGGCAGGACCGCGTTGTCGGCGACCCAGTCGACGCCCGCGATCACGCCGGCGGTGGTGCCGGAGCCGTTGTTGTCGAGGACGCGGACGCCAACGATATTGGCCTTCTTGGCGACACCGTGGGCGCTGCCCGCCACCGTGCCGGCGACGTGGGTGCCGTGGCCGTTGCCGTCCTGGGCGACGTTGTCGCCGTCCACGGCGTCGTAGCCGTTGCGGGCGCGTCCGCCGAAGTCGCTGTGGGAGATACGCACACCGGTGTCGATGATGTACGCGGTGACGCCCTGGCCGGCCGTGTCGTCGTAGGTGTAGGAGCCGCTCAGCGGCAGCGCCGTCTGGTCGATGCGGTCCAGGCCCCAGGACGGCGGGTTGGTCTGCGTCGCCTGGATGGTGAAGGTGCGGTTCTGCTCGACCAGGGCGACCGACGGGTCGGCGGCGAGGCGGGCGGCCTCCGCCTCGGACGCCTCGACGGTGTAGCCGTTGAGGGCCTCGCGGAAGGTGTGGTCGACCTGGGCGCCGTGCTTCTTCGCGACGCCCTTGCCGCGGGCGGAGTCCGCGTCGGTGCCGGGCTTCAGCGTGACGATGTAGCTGTCCTCGACCGCGTTCGGGGCGTCCGCGTAGGCGATCGGGCCGGTCGCGGGCTCGGCGGCGTGCGCGGGCAGGGCGGTGAGCAGGCCGCCGGCCAGGGCGACCGCGGCGATGGATCCCATGCCGGCGATCGATCTGGACCGGGCGTTTCGCTTCGCTGCCATCGGGGGTTCCTCCTCGGAGGGTGGGGAGTGTGGGGGAGGTGCGTCCGCGGGGGACGCACATGGCGGGCGCCCGCCCGGATGTGTAAACGGACGCTAGTCAGGTACATGCCAAACACGGACGCTTCGTCCGTGATCACGTGTGCCTGTCGCCAGGCGAAAGATTGATCGGTCTACGCGGATTGCACAAGAGGTGGACGGCAGCGTTAACACCGGTGTCACGCAAGGGAACTGACGCAAGACGCCCATTGCTGCTGACACAAGGTCACCAAACGGTACAGGCGTGCCGGGTAAACGAGATCACTGTCACAGGGCGGACGTGGAACCGCATCCCCCCATGTCACGTCCCCTTCGCACCGGTCCGTTCCGCGTGGCCCCATCTGGGCAGCCCCGGCCCTGCCCATCACGCGGAAGGCCCGGCGGGGGGACGGGCTGCCGCCCACCGTCCCCCCGCCGGGCACCGCCTCACGCCTCGTCGCGCAGCCTCGCCGCCAGCTCGGTCAGCGCCGCCGCCTCCTCCGTGTGGCCGAGGCCCGTCAGCAGCGGGACCGCCGCGTCGAGCCGGGCCAGAGCGGGGGCGGTGCGCTCCAGGTAGAGGCCCTCCACGGCACCCGCGAGGCGCACCGTTTCCGCCCATTCCCCGGCCTGCCCGGGATCCTCACCCGGGTCCCCCAGCAGCCCGAGCGTCCGCTCCAGCGAGGCCAGCGCCTCCTCGTAGGCGCCGGCGTAGGCGTTGACCCGCCCGTGCTCGTAGGCCAGGGCGGTGTCCAGGGACCGGCCGTGCGCCTGGTAGCCGGCGGCGCGGGCCTCGTCGGCGACCCGGGCGGCGTCGGCGAGGAAGACGCGGGCCTCGGCCAGGCCGTCCGGCCCCTCCTGCTGCGCCTTCAGACGGGCGAGTTCGCGCAGGCAGTTGCTGAGGGGCTCGTAGCGGGGCACGCGGGCGTGCGCGGCCAGCGCCTGGTCCACGACCTTGCGGGCCTGCCCGAACTCGCCCGCCTCACCGAGGAGTACGGCGGTCTCGGCGGCGATCATGGCGTGGCTGCCCGGATCGTCGTCCCAGCCCGCCGACTCGGCCGCGAGGGCGACGAACTCCGCCGTGGCGGCCTTCAGGTCGTCCCCCGCCCGCAGCGCGCGGGCCCGGGTCAGGCGCAGCTGGGCGACGAGCCGGTCGTCCAGTTCCCCGGCGACCACGTCCGGCTCGACGAGCAGGGAGTCGAGCAGCGCGATGGCGTCCTCGACGCGGCCGAGGTCCAGGCTGAGCTGCGCCGCGTTGCTGTACGTGCAGAACGCGTCGAACCGGCCGCCCCGGCGCAGGTCCTGCTCCGCAGCCCGGGTCAGGTGCCGCAGCGCCTCCTCCGGGCGGCCCAGGTGCATGCAGGTCTCCGCCAGGTCGGCGTGCAGCCGGGAGGTGTCCATCGACTCGGCCGGCCACTCGGCGGCCAGCCGCAGCCCCTCGGACAGCTCCGCGTACGCGGTCTGCGGGTCCCCGAGGCCGAGGTGCAGCCGGCCGCGCAGGGCGAGCGTCCGGGGCAGGTGCCAGGCCGGGCCGTGCTCCTTCAGCCGGGCCAGGAGGCCGTCGGTCTCCGCGAGCGCGACCGGGAGCTCGCCCGTCAGGGCGTGGGTGGTCGCCCGCAGGATCAGTGCCCCGGCGATCTGGCCGGCGAGGTCGTGCCGGGTGGCGAAGGCGTGCAGCAGGTCGATCTCGGCGCGGGCCGCCACCGCGTACTCCTCGTCGCGCGCGGTCTGCAGGCGCAGGCCCAGCGCGGTCGCCCGCAGCCGCAGCAGACGCCCCTCCTGGTAGGGGGCGAGCCCGGCCGCCTCCTCGTGCAGCCCGACCAGGGCGGCGTGCGCGGCGGTGAGCGCCGCGACCTGCGCCGCCCGCGCCCCGTCGGCGTCGGGGGCGGGGGAGGGGGCCGGAGCCCCGGCGGTGTCGGACGTGCCGGCCGCCGCACCGGCAGCGGTATCAGCACCGGTACCGGTATCGGCACCGGCAGCGCTACCGGTACCGGCATCGGAGGTGCCCGGCGACGGCGGCAGCTGGGCGGCGGCCAGCAGGGCGTTCGCGCGGGCGAGGGCCGCGTGGCCCGGCAGGCCGGCGTCCTCGTACAGGCCCGCGGCCTCCTCGTACAGGGCGACCGACTCCGCGTGGGCGTCCCGCAGGCTCGCCCGGCCCGCCTCGTCGGACAGCAGGTCCGCGTGCAGCCGCACGCGCGGGCCCACCGCCGGGTCGTCGGGGTGCGCGTAGTCGCGAGCCGCGACGAGGGTGCGCAGCCGCTCCCAGCACGCCTCCGAGTCCGGATGCCCCTCCTCCTCCAACGCCCGCGCCCGCACGACGAGTTCGGCCACCGACTCCTCCGCGTCACCGGCGCCCGCACGGGCGGCCGAAGCGGTCGCCGGGGCAGCCGCGGCCGACGCCGGGGCCATGTCGTCCAGGCCGCGCGGGCGCAGGGTCAGCTCCAGGGCGTCGAGCAGCGGGGCGCGGTCCAGGCGGGCCCGGCGGCGTTCGGTGTGGGCCGGGGTCCCGTTGCGGGCGTCGAAGCGGGCGGCCAGGTCGTCGGCGCGGTCGCGTGCGTCGGCGCGCAGCGCGCTCACCGTCCAGGTGCGGCCCGCGGGCCCGGCAGCCGGCAGGTCACCGTGGCCGAGGGCCTCGACGCGCTGGAGCAGGACCTCCACCCCGGTGAGGAAGTCGAGCACGTCCCGCGGCGAGTCCACCTCGTCGAACAGGGTCCGGTTCTCCGCGAGCAGTTCCAGGCCGCGTGCCTCGTTGCCGGTCAGCGCGCAGAACTCCAGGTGCCGGCCGACCTCCCCGGCCATCGAGGGGTCGCGGCGGCAGGCACGGTACCCGGCGAGGTGCAGGGAGCGCGCCTCGTCGGCGCGGCCGGTCCGCAGCAGCGGCAGCAGCGCGTAGGAGACGGACCGGGCCGGCTCCTCCCGGCAGGACTCCTCGCCGGCCAGGACGGGCTCCCAGGCGCGCAGCGCCCGCTCGTCGTCGCCCGCCGCCAGGTGGTACAGGGCGCGTTCGCAGGTCTCGCACGCCTCGCAGTCGCTGAGCCGGGAGCGGGACCGGCCCGCCCACAGCTCGTAGGCGAGGGCGGTGTCCTCCCCGGTGTGCGCGGCGAGCTGGTACGCCTGCCCGTAGTACGGCTGGAGGTCCAGCCCGGCCTTCTCGTAGCGGTCGCGCATCTCGGTCAGCCACTGGCGCAGGCTGGCCAGCGGTATCTCGGGCAGCGCGCGCAGGGCGTTGGCGACCCACTTGAACCGCCAGAAGAGCTGGTACCGCAGCCGCTCGTCGAAGACGTCGGGCTGCTCGTCGAAGAGGGTGAGCACCCGGGCGAAGACGACGGGCGACTTCCGGGGCTCGGCGCCGTAGGTGTACGCCTCATGGAGTTCCAGCAGGGCGTCGATCAGCGGCCGGGTCACCTGGAACTGCTCGGCGGCGTCGACGAGTTCCTCGGCGGTGACGGTCCGGGTGCGGCCGTAGGGGCGTGCGTCGTTCTCCCGGAGCGCCTCGTACAGCTCGTCGGTGGTCTGGGGTGCGGTGGTCGGCATCGTCAGCTGTCCTTGCGCAGGGCGTGGGCGAGAAGGTCGAGGAAGGAACGGTTGATCAGACTGGACTCGGCGGGCCGGAGCGGACGCCGGGACAGGAGCGCCGCCTGCCCGTACAGGGCCTCGGCGCTGGTGCGGGCCAGCTCCGGCTCGTCTATCGCGACGGCGGTGCGCACCAGCGGGTTCAGCTGGTTGAGGATCAGCTGGGCCCGGGGCGCCTCCTGCTGCAGGGCGCCCAGGATGTCGCCCCACAGGCCGCCCTCCTGCTCCCGGGCCAGCCGGGACCGGGTGCGTTCGTGCCGGGCCTCGCGGCTGTCCACCAGGAGCGCCGGGGCGGAGGCGGGCTGGAAGGTGCGCAGCGCGACGTCGCAGTCGAAGACGGCGAGGGCGTCCCGGGCCTGCGCGAGGTAGGCGGCGGCGGCCAGTTCGGTCTCCCGGTCCACGGGGTCGAGGTGGGCCGTGAGGGTCGCCGGGTCGAGGTCGGCGACGTTCGTCTCCGGCCGGATCTCGGGCAGCCGGTGGACCAGTTGCCGGTCGTAGGTGTAACCGCCGTTGACGACACCGAGACCGGCGGCCGAGGCGATGGAGGCGACCTGCCGGAACTCCTCCACGCTGGACGTCACCAGCACGGTGGCGTGGGTGCGCGCGAACTCGTCGAGGGTGCAGTGCCCGTCGGTCGTCTCGAACGGCAGCCAGGGCAGCAGCATCCGCAGGATCTCGTCGTCGTGCACGGCGAGCGACTTCACGGCCAGGTGGTGCGCCTGGAGGAAGCGGCCGAGCAGCTCCGGGTCGCTGGCGGCGGCCCGGGCGATCCACGCGCGCAACCGGTCGGCGAGGGCGTCACGGACCGCGGCGAGCGTGTCGTCCTCGTACAGCGCCTCCCGGGACGCGGTCGGGCGCAGACTCTCGGCGTCCACGACGCAGCGGACGAAGAACGCCCACTCCGGCAGGATCTCCTCGGCCTGCTCGGACAGCAGCATGCCCTTGAGGTGCACCCGGTGGCCGTGGCGCCGCCCGGCGGGCACCGCCTCGGGCAGGACGCACGCGACGCCCTTCAGGCCCACGGCCGGCAGGTCCAGTTCGATGGTGTCCAGCGGCGTGAACCCGAACACCTCCTCGCCGTACGCGGCCAGCGCGCGGGCCCGGGCCCCCGGCGTCGGGTACGACCGGGCCCAGGGTGCCGCCTCGGGGTTGACCGGGGTGCCGGTGCCGCCGTCCGGGCCGTCGTGGAAGGTCACCGGGTGGCGCAGCAGCGAGCCGAAGTGCCGGGCCAGGGTGAGTACGTGGGCCGGGCGCGTCCACTCGGCCGCGTCGGCGCGCGGCGTCAGCGTGACGGTGGTCCCGGGCCGGGGACGGGCGGAGGCCGGGAGGGCGCGCACGCTGTAGCTGCCGTCGCCGCGTCCCCGCCACTCCACGGCGGGCGCGTCGGGCGTGCGGGCGGAGCGGCTCAGCACGTGGATCTCGTCGGCGACCAGGAAGCAGGAGAGCAGACCGATGCCGAACTGGCCGATGAAGTCGGCCCGTTGGTCGATGATCCGCCCCACGCTTCCGGCTGCCCCGTCCGGGGAGGCCCCCGCGGCCCGCTTGCTGCTGCGGCCGATGGTGGCGAGGAAGGCGTGCACGTCGGCCTCGGTGAGTCCGACGCCGTCGTCCTCGACGCGCACCACCTTGCCGTCGGCGGACAGGCGGATGCCGAACGCGTCGGCGGGGGCGTCGGGTTCGAGGCCGTGCCGGGCGGTGAGGGCGTCCACCGCGTTCTGCAGCAGTTCCCGCAGGTAGACGCGTGGGCTGGAGTAGAGGTGGTGGGAGAGCAGGTCGACGAGTCCGCGCAGGTCCACCTGGAAGGTGCGGTCGGCGCCGGCCGGGTGCGGGGTGGTGTCGGGCAGAGTCATGGGGCAGTCCGTGGTGAGGGGGCGGGCGGGGTGAGGAGAGGAGGGAGAGGATCCGGCGGTGCGGGTGTGCCACGGGTGCGCGGCGGGAGTGCCTGGTCGTGCGGCCGGGTGGCAGGGCGGGCGGCGCCGGGGGAGCGGCCCGGCACGGGCGGCGGGCCGCCGCCCGTCGGTCCGCGCGGGCGGGACCGGGGCGGCGCGCGGGCACGGTCCGGGGCGCCGGCGGGGGCGCCTTCCCGGGCGCGGCCCGCCGCCACCGGTCAGGTGACGTGACCTCAGGCGTGGCGCCGGTAGTGGGCGTACAGCTTCTCCGGCCGTGCCGTGAACGTCCACGGCCACGTCGTGTACGCGCCGTCCAGCTCGTGGAAGACGCGACGGCACACGGTGCTCTCGGCGGACAGGGCCAGCGCCATGGCGAAGATGTTGAAGTCGCCGTGCCAGCCCGGGAGTCGCTCGTAGTCGGGGTGCAGGATGCTGCGCCGGGCGGCTTCCGCCAGCTCGGCCTGGATCTCCGGCCGGTCCAGGCAGTCCCCGTCGTCCGACTCGACCCACTCCTCGATGTGGGCCATGGCGACCAGGCAGCCCAGACGGTGGCCCTGGGGCGCGCGGGCGGACGCCTCGCGGGCGAACGCCAGCGCCGCGCCCGGCTCACCGCCCCAGCGGGGCTGCAGGTGCGACAGCCACTCGGTGTGCAGCTCCAGGCCCAGCGGCTCACGGCGCAGACCGGCCTCGAACCGCGTCTCGTTGACCGTGTCGCCGAGCGACATGCCGCGCCCCGAGGTCAGCAGCCGGCGCCACGGCGTGACCCACTCCGGCCGCAGCTCCGCGGCCTCGAACAACTGCTGCTCGGCGAGGTGCAGCCGCTCGTGGAAGACCTGCCACTGCTCCCGCGACACGTCCACGGCCCGCGCGCTGGTCCGCGCCTCCCAGCCCCAGATGATGTGGCGTGCCCCGGAGACGAGCAGTGCCTCGGCGCGGTGCTCCTTGTCCTCCTCGACGGCCCGGCCGATCCACTCCTGCACGCCGTCCACATCGGCCAGTTCCCCCAGGACCTGGTGGTCGCGGCCCAGGTCGAACGGGGCGAGCGCCGCCTTCACGGCCTCCCAGTCGCCGGCCCGGGCCGCCTCCAGCAGCGCCAGCACCCGGGTGTCCCCGAGGGCCTCGACGGTGTACATCCCGTTCTTCCGCCGGGGGACGGGGAGGGCGTACGGATCCGCCGGTCTCTCCTCGCCCCTGCCGAACAACCTGCCGAACATGCCGCGCCCTCCCCTTGGTCCGCGTGCGTCCGCGTGACGCCCCCGCGTGATCTTGCGGTGCAGCATAAGGCGCACCACCGACACCGCTTCCACAGGGTTTTCACCGCTGCTCCACGCCACGGTCAGCGCACCGGCCGGGCCGCCCACAGGTCGCGCAGCAGCGCGATCTCCGCCATGTGGTGGATCAACTCCAGGTTGGCGCCCGCCAGGACGGAGACGAACGGGTCGTGCGGGTCGGACCCGTAGGGGTACTGAGAGAAGCCGACGGTGTCGAGCTGTTCCTCCGTCACCTGAGCCACGCTCGCGCGCCAGCGGTCCAGCTGGGACCGGAACGCCTCCAGCGCCGGGCCGGCGGCGGGACCGAAGTCGACGATCAGCCGGGGATCGCGGCGGCGCTCGCCGAAGGTCCACTCCCAGACGCCCGCGAAGCAGAAGTGCAGATGGCCGAGGCGCCACGCGATGGTCGTCACCGGGTTCACGTCGGGCTCCGGCTCGCCCCGGTGGGCGAGCACCTCCTCGACCCGCCCGGTGCTCACACTCCAGTCCCCGGCGATCTCGGCGACCGTCATCCCGGCGGCCCGCTGCCGGGCGATCTCGGCGTACTCGCTCGCCGGGATGTCCGGGGCGCCCTGGTCGAGCACCCACTCACCCGGCCCGAACGCCCTCGGTGTGACCGCCTCGCCCCGGCGCCGCACCGACCAGCAGCCGGGCACCGGCTCCCACCGGTACTCCTCGTCGCCGAGGCCCTTCAGCCGGACCTGCGCCATCTCCCTGGCCTGGTCGAACTGCGCCAGCAGCAGCTCCAGCCGGCCCGTCCGCGTGCCCCCGGCCCCCATGGCGGCCCCCTTCGCGTCGCGTGGAGCCGGAACGTAGCGCCCGTGGCGGGCCACCCGCGACCGAATGACCCGTGCCGTCCGCGGAACCGGGCCGCGTTGGGCGTGTGGTGCGGGGGTGGGGTCGGGCCGCGTCGGGCGTGCGGTGCGGGGGTGGGGTCGGGCCGCGTCAGCCGTGCGGTGCGGCGGTCGGGCCGGGCCGCGTCAGCCGCGCGCCTCCGCCAGGACGGCGTCGGTGAACGGCGGCCACGCCTCGACCGCCCAGGGGCCGAACGCGCGGTCGGCCAGGGCCGCGCAGGCCAGGCCCGCGTCCGGGTCGATCCACAGGAAGGTGCCGGACTGCCCGAAATGGCCGAAGGTCCGGGGGGAGGACGCCGACCCCGTCCAGTGCGGGGACTTGCCGTCGCGGATCTCGAAGCCGAGGCCCCAGTCGTTGGGGTTCTGGTGGCCGTAACCCGGCAGCACGCCCTTGGTGCCCGGGTACTGCACCGTCATCGCCGCGGCCACGGTGCGCGGGTCCAGCAGGCGCGGCGCCTGCACCTCGGCGGCGAAGCGCAGCAGGTCGTCCACGGTGGACACGCCGTCCTTCGCGGGCGAGCCCTCCAGCGAGGTGCCCGTCATGCCCAGCGGCTCCAGCACCGCCTGCCGCAGGTACTCGGCGAACGGGATGTCGGTCGCCTTCTCGACGTGGTCCCCGAGCTGCTCGAACCCGGCGTTGGAGTACAGCCGCCGCTCCCCGGGCGCGGAGGTCACCCGGTGCTCGTCGAAGGCCAGGCCCGAGGTGTGGGCCAGCAGGTGGCGGACCGTGGAGCCGTCCGGCCCGGCCGGCTCGTCCAGCTCGATCGCGCCCTCCTCGTACGCCACGAGCACCGCGTACGCCGCGAGCGGCTTGGTCACCGAGGCCAGCGGGAAGCGGTGGCCGGCGGGCCCGTGCGTGCCCAGCACGGTGCCGTCCGCGCGGACGACGCCCGCGGCGGCGGTGGGTGCCGGCCAGTTCTCGATCAGCGTGAGGCTCTTCAGCGACATGCCATCGAGCCTAAGCGCTCGGAGCACCGGTTCCAGCAAGGGGTCGGACCATCGAGTCGATCATCACCTGGCGCAGACGCAGCACGTCCGGCGCGTCCTCGGGTACGGCACGGCGTACGACAGTCATACCGGGCACCGTAACGGCCGGACGGCGCGCCGCCCACGTGTGTCCGCCGGTCTCCCGCCCGGCGCGCTTGCCCGGAGCGCACCCCGACGTTCTAGCGTGGAGGCATGACGGTGACGGAAACCACGGGCACCAGGGCCGAGGCGGGTACCAGGACGGACGCGGCTACGACGACCGACACGGGCACCACGACCGAGGCGTGCACCACGACCGAGGCGGGGACGACGACCGGCACGCGGACGACGACCGAAGCGGGCGCCAAGAGTGAGGCGAGCACGACGACCGACGCGGGCACCCCGCCCGACCACTGCGCCGGGCCGCCCCGGGACGACCGGCGGCCGGACGGCGCGGACCACTACACGATCAGCGAGGTCGCCGCCCTGACCGGGCTCAGCGCGCACACCCTGCGCTGGTACGAGCGGATCGGGCTGATGCCGCACGTCGACCGCTCGCAGACCGGCCGGCGCCGCTACAGCAACCGGGACCTCGACTGGCTCGGCCTGGTCGGCAAGCTGCGGCTGACCGGGATGCCGGTGGCCGACATGGTGCGCTACGCGGAACTGGTGCGCGCCGGCGACCACACCCACCCCGAACGCCTGGAACTCCTGACGGCGACCCGCGAGAACGTGCGCACTCGGATCGCCGAGCTGCGGGGCACGCTGGCCCTGCTCGACCGGAAGATCGACTTCTACACGGACGCCGGGGGCGCCCAGGCGCCGGCGACGACGCAGGGCGACGGCTGAGGGCCGACGGCACCACCCCGACGGGCGGCCGTCCACGCCCGAGGCGGGGGCACACGGGCGGCCGTCCCCCCGAGGCAGGAGCACAAGCCTCGGCCGCCCACCCATGGCGGGAGCGGACGGGCGGCAGGAGATCGACGCCTGGCCGGAAGGCGACGCCTGGCCGGAAGGCGATGCCCGGCCAGGCGTCGCCCTCCGGCCGTCCCGCTACAGCTGCGCCAGCAACTCCGCCTTCTTGGACGAGAACTCCTCGTCCGTCACCAGCCCCGCCTGGTGCAGTTCCCCGAGGTGACGGATCCGCTCGGCGATGTCCGCCGGGTCGCGGCGGCGCGGGACCGCGGCCACCGCGGGCACCGGCTCGCTGGTGCGGGCCGCCGCCAGGACCGCCGCCGCGAACGGCAGCGACTCGTGCACCGGCCCGTACCCGAGGCCGAACAGGACGGCCGCGGGGTCCTGGTCGGCCTGCGCCGGCGCTTCCCGGCCGTCCCGCGGCAGCAGCCGCAGGTAGCCCTCGAAGGCCTCCGGCGAGCGCCACTCCACGCCCGCCAACTCGCCCACCGGGAAGCGCTGGTCACCGGCCTTCCACTTGGCGGTGGAGGCGCCCGTCCAGAACCAGCGGAAGGAGACCGCGGTGCCGTCGAAGGTCGCCCGGCCGTCGTAGGCCTTGAACCGGAGCGGGGCCGGCGGTGCCTCGACCAGATGGTGGTCGGCCGGGCCCGACTCGGTGATCCGGTCGCGCAGTTCGTCCGCGTAGTACTCGGCGAGCGTCTCCCGTTCCGCGGGCAGGACCAGCCGGTAGGGGTCGCTGTGCTCCTTCAACTGCCCGGCGGCCGCCTCCATCAGCGGGTCCGCGCCGGGTCGCGGCTGGATGCGCAGCACCACCGTGCCGCGCCGGCCGGCCGTCAGCGTGACCCCGGCGATCGCCTCGAACGGAACGCGCCGCGAGCCGAGTGCCTGAAACAACTTCGGTGTGCGAAGGCCCCTTTCGTAGCGGATGAGCACGGAGTCGGACTCCAACTCCCAGGCGGCATGAAATCCGGCCAGTACGTCACCCATGCGGCTCATCGTATGCGGCACGAGCATCTTCGTCCCCTCCCCTCGTCCAGGGCAGTTTCTCCGCTTCTACGCGCGTCCGGAAGTGTCCGTACCGGACAAACCCCTCCGACACGTGTCGTCTTCGTGTGCGCAGTCCACCGCGCGGTATGCGCCAACGCCGATCTCGGCGAAATTGCGCAGACTGTCCGTGCCCGGTACGAAGTACCCGCTGTGCCCCTTCGCCCGGTGCGCGGACAGCACGCGCGCGCCGAACCCGGTGGACACCGGATCGGCGCCGTGGCCCAGCCCGCCGACCTCCAGGTACGGCACGTCCTGCACCCAGTCGTCGGCGTCCCGCATCGCCCACACCCGCGCCGAGGTGCGCAGGTCGTCGGCCCGGTCCGCCCGCATGCCGGGGCTGCCGGCCACCGCGATGTCGGCCACCCGGCGGGGGAGCGCGTCCGCGGCCAGTCCGCACACCACCGAGCCGTAGCTGTGGCAGAACAGCGAGACGGGGGCCGTGCCGGGCAGTCCCCGCAGCAGTGCGTTCAGCCGCAGCGCGCCGCTCTCCGCGCGCATCGCCGTGGCGGCGTCCATGCCGAGGCCGCGCGGGGCGGTGTAGTCGGCCCAGGCGATCACGGCGGTGCGGGTGGCCGGGGCGGCTTCACGCTCGGCCGCGTACAGGGCCCGCGCCATGCCGACGGGCGCCGTGTGGGCGCGGCGGGTGCGCTGGAAGGTGAGCAGGTCGGTGTCGACGCCCGGGACGACGACGGAGATCCGGTCGGCGCGGCGCAGGCTGCCGAAGACCTCGGCCACCCGGCCGGAACCGGCGGGGTCGAAGGCGAGGATGTGCCGTCCGGGACGCAGCAGCGCGTCGATGCGGTCCAGCCGCCGGGCCGCGTGCCGCTGCCCGGCCGCGGTGAGGTCGCGGTCGTGCACGCGCTCCCGTTCGACCTGGCGCGCCTGCCGCAGGGCGATCCGGTTGGCGCGGTACCGCAGTTCGACGGGTGCCCCGTTCATGTTGCCGACCGCGAGCGGGTAGCGGTGGGCGAGCAGCGTGCGCTGGGCGTCGTCGAGGCCGGCGAAGAAGCGGGCCAGCCGGGTCGGCTCCGACCGCGGGTCCGGCAGCCGCTGTCCGGCGACGCTGCCGTGGGTCCACGCGTCGAGCGAGGCCTGGAGCGGGGTGGCCTCCCGCTGGCTGCGTATGGCCGTCCAGCCGGTGGTCGCCAGCATGACGAAGACGACGGCGAGCGCGAGCAGCACCCGCCAGGCGTTCAGCTGCGGGGAGGTGTCGAAGGAAGTCACTGGAAGGACACACTAGGAGAACGAGACGGTCTCGCGTCGGCCAAGTGACCGGTATCACGTTTCGGCGTGCCGGTATGGGGATGGGGTGCGGACGGTACGGGGATCGGGTGCCGATCACTCCGTGCGCCAGGGCCCCGCGAGGTCCGGTCCCAGCCGTTCCAGGTACCGGGCGGTGAGGTCCCGCAGGGCGGCGGCGGTCGGCTCGTCCCCGGCGGACCACAGCCTTTCGGCGACCCGGACACCGCCCGCCACGGCGGCGACCAGCAGCCGCGGCCGGGGGTCGTCGTCCACGTCGAGTCCTTCGCGCTCGGCGACGGTGCGGGCCAGTTCCTCCTCCAGTTCGGCGGACCGCCGCAGATGGGCGGCGAGCAGCGCGGGGGTGGACTCGATGACCCGGTAGACCCGCATGTGCAGCTCCACGGGGACGATCTGCTCCACGGCCTCGGTGATGCCGTCCCAGCTGCCCAGCACGGCCCGGCGCAGCGCCTCCAGCGGCGGCTCGTCCGGCGGGCGGGCGCGGAGCGCCTCGACGATCCGCGCCTCCGCGAGCCGCTGGACGTGGAACGCGACGTCCTCCTTGCCGGCGAAGTAGCGGAAGAAGGTGCGCTGGGAGACGCCGACGGCGTCGGCGATGTCGTCGACGGTGGTGCCCTCGAACCCCCGGGAGGCGAACAACTCCAGGGAGGCCCGGACCAGCGCGTCGCGGGTGCGCCGTTTCTTCAGCTCCCGCAGGCCCGGCCGCGGCGCCCCGGTGACGACGCCGCCGACCGGTTCCACGACTCCCCCTCGACGCCTTCCGAACGCTTCCCGCAGCTCAGGCTATACGCGGCTGACGCCTCGGCGACCGCATGGCGAAATGGTGTGGCACCTGTCAGTGGCTGACATTAGTTTTCGTCCTATGACTGGTCGGATCACCATGGACAAGAGCACGGGGGACGGCGGCCCGGCCGCACCCCGGGCGGCGGAGCGCGGCACCGGACTGCGGGGCCACCCCTGGCTCACCCTGGTGACCGTGGCCGTCGGCGTGATGATGGTCGCCCTGGACGGCACCATCGTGGCGATCGCCAACCCGGCCATCGCCAAGGACCTCGGTGCCACCTGGTCCAACCTGCAGTGGATCACCAACGCCTACTTCCTCGCCCTCGCGGTCTCGCTGATCACCGCGGGCAAGCTGGGCGACCGCTTCGGCCACCGGCAGACCTTCCTCATCGGCGTGGCCGGCTTCGCCGCCGCCTCGGCCGCCATCGGCCTGTCCCAGGGCATCACCATGGTGATCGTCTTCCGGGTGTTCCAGGGCCTGTTCGGCGCGCTGCTGATGCCGGCCGCGCTCGGGCTGCTGCGGGCCACCTTCCCCGCCGAGCGGCTCAACATGGCCATCGGCATCTGGGGCATGGTCATCGGCGCCTCCACCGCGGGCGGTCCGATCCTCGGCGGCGTCCTCGTGGAGCACGTCAACTGGGAGTCGGTGTTCTTCATCAACGTGCCGGTCGGCGTCCTCGCCGTCGCCCTCGGCGCGTGGATCCTGCTCGACCACCGTGCGGAGAACGCCCCGCGCTCCTTCGACATCCCCGGCATCGTCCTGCTGTCCGCGGCGATGTTCTGCCTCGTCTGGGCCCTGATCAAGGCCCCCGAGTGGGGCTGGGGCGGCCTGTGGACATGGCTGTTCATCGGCGCCGCGATCGCCCTCTTCATCGGCTTCGCAGGCTGGGAGACGCAGGTCCGCGAACCCCTGATCCCGCCGGCCCTCTTCCGGTCGGTCCCGCTGTCCGCGGGTGTGGTGCTGATGGTCCTGATGGCCATCGCCTTCATGGGCGGCCTGTTCTTCGTCACGTTCTACCTGCAGAACGTGCACGGCATGAGCCCGATCGACGCCGGCCTGCACCTGCTGCCGCTCACCGGCATGATGATCGTCGGCTCGCCGCTCGCCGGCGTGCTGATCACCAAGGCCGGCCCGCGCGTCCCGCTGGCCGGCGGCATGGCGCTCACCGCGCTCGCCATGTACGGCATGTCGACGCTGGAGACGGACACCGGCAGCGGCGTGATGTCGCTCTGGTTCGCGGTGCTGGGGCTCGGCCTGGCCCCCGTCATGGTCGGCGCCACCGAAGTCATCGTGGGCAACGCCCCGATGGAGCTGTCCGGGGTGGCCGGCGGCCTCCAGCAGTCCGCGATGCAGATCGGCGGCAGCCTCGGCACGGCGGTGCTGGGCGCGGTCATGGCGTCCAAGGTCGACAACGACCTGCCGGGCAACTGGCAGGAGGCCGGGCTCCCGCCGCTCGGTCCCGAACAGGCCGAAGCGACCGCGGAGGCCGTCCAGTTCGGCATCGCGCCGGTCAGCCCGGACCTGCCGCCCGAGGTGGCCGGGACGATCACCGAGGTCGCGCACGACACCTTCATGTCCGGCATGCACCTCGCCTCCCTCACGGCCGCCGCGGTCGCCGCGGTGGCGATCGCGGTCGCGTTCCTCACCAAGCGCGGCGCGAACGCGGAGGCGGGTGCGGGCGTCGGCCACATCTGACGGTTCGTGGGGCCGGGATCGCTCGTCAGGGTGAACCGAGGCGGTGATCCCTCCCGCTCGGGAGCACCGCAGGTCACAGTGGGTCAAGTCCTCCGCAGGAATTGGAGGGCGCCCGGCTGCTGCGCGCTGCTGGAGGGGGGCAGCGCGCAGGCAGCGGGACACCGGCCGTGCGCGCCACGGGAATTCACCGGGGAAGCGGGGGTACCCGCCATGTCGACGAACCCTTCAGGGAGTTGATGATGGCGAGCTTCGGACACGGAACGCGCAGGCACCCCCGCACACGTGGCCGGATGGGGTCACAGTCCGGGCCGGATCGCGCGACGCTCGGGATCATCGGACTCGTCTGCGCGGTCGCCGGCTTCTTCGTGCTGGGGATCATCCTCGGCCCGGTGGCGATCGTCTGCGGATGGCTGGCCATGGGCCGCAGCTGGGCGGGCCCCCGCCCGGTACCGGCCCTGGTCGCCGTGGTCCTGGGTGCCATCGACACGCTCCTCGCCGTGATCGCGCTGGCGGGGGCGACGACGATGGGGTACGGCATGTTCTGACCCTTCGTCGGCACGAGCGGAAGTGAGCAACGGGCCCCGGCATCAGACTCTCGCCGGGGCCCGTTGCTGTGCGCACGGCACGGCCACGGCACGCGCACCCGCACCGAAACCCTCAGGCAACGCACGCGCACCGGCACCGCATCCCCAGGCACCGCATGCCCACCGCCCACCGCGCGCCCTCTCCCCACCCCACGGACCGACCGGCTCCCGGTGGCGGCGTCCGAACAGCGCAGAGCCCCGGCGGTCTTCCGCCGGGGCCCTCAGCGGCGGGCCGTGGCGCCGTCCGCCACCGCCCTACGCGTCGCCGTCCGCCCTGCCCTACGCGTCGCCGCCCGCGACGCCCGGGTCGGCCGCCGTCACGTCCAGCAGCTGGTACCGGTCGATCGCCTGCTTCAGCACGGACCGGTCCAGGTGGCCCTCGCGGACCAGCTCGGTCAGCACCGCCACCACGATCGACTGGGCGTCGATGTGGAAGTACCGGCGGGCCGCACCGCGGGTGTCGGCGAAGCCGAAGCCGTCGGCGCCCAGCGACTGGTACGTCCCCGGCACCCAGCGGGCGATCTGGTCCGGCACCGAGCGCATCCAGTCCGAGACCGCCACGACCGGCCCCTGCGCCGAGGCCAGCTTGCGCGTCACGTACGGGGTGCGCTGCTCCTCCTCGGGGTGGAGCAGGTTGTGCCGCTCGCAGTCCACCGCCTCGCGCCGCAGCTCGTTCCACGACGTGGCCGACCAGACGTCCGCCTTGACGTCCCACTCCTCGGCGAGGATCTTCTGCGCCTCGACCGCCCACGGCACGGCGACACCGGAGGCGAGGATCTGCGCCGGCAGCGCGCCGCCCGGGCCCTCGCCGAGGCGGTAGAGGCCCTTGAGGATGCCCTCGACGTCCACGTTCTCCGGCTCGGCCGGGTGCTGGATCGGCTCGTTGTAGACGGTCAGGTAGTAGAAGACGTCCTCGCCGTGCGGGTGCTGCTCGTCCCCGCCGTACATCCGGCGCAGGCCGTCCTTGACGATGTGCGCGATCTCGTAGCCGAAGGCCGGGTCGTAGGCCACGCACGCCGGGTTGGTCGAGGCCAGCAGCTGGGAGTGGCCGTCCGCGTGCTGGAGCCCCTCACCGGTCAGGGTGGTGCGGCCGGCGGTCGCGCCCAGGACGAAGCCGCGGGACAGCTGGTCGGCCATCTGCCAGAACTGGTCGCCGGTGCGCTGGAAGCCGAACATCGAGTAGAAGACGTACACCGGGATGAGCGGCTCGCCGTGCGTGGCGTACGCGGAGCCGGCCGCGATCAGCGACGCCGTGCAGCCCGCCTCGGAGATGCCGTCGTGCAGCATCTGCCCGTTCGGCGCCTCCTTGTAGGCGAGCAGCAGCTCCCGGTCCACGGCCTCGTACTGCTGGCCCAGCGGGTTGTAGATCTTGGCGCTCGGGAAGAAGGAGTCCATGCCGAACGTGCGGTACTCGTCCGGCGCGATCAGCACGAACCGCTTGCCGATCTCCTTGTCCCGCATGAGGTCCTTCAGGAGCCGCACGAAGGCCATGGTCGTCGCGATGGACTGCTGGCCCGAGCCCTTCTTGACCGTCGCGTAGGTCTTGTCGTCGGGCAGCGTCAGCGGCTTGGCGCGCACCACCCGGGTCGGCACGTAGCCGCCGCAGTTCCTGCGCCGGTCGTGCATGTACTGGATCTCCTCGGAGTCCCGGCCCGGGTGGTAGTAGGGCGGCAGACCGGACTCCAGGTCCTTGTCGGCGATCGGCAGGTGCAGCCGGTCCCGGAAGCGCTTGAGGTCGTCGACCGTCAGCTTCTTCATCTGGTGGGTGGCGTTACGGCCCTCGAAGTTCGGGCCGAGCGTCCAGCCCTTGACGGTCTTGGCCAGGATCACCGTGGGCTGGCCCTTGTGCTCCTTGGCCGCCTGGTAGGCCGCAAAGATCTTGCGGTGGTCGTGGCCGCCGCGGCCCAGGTGCAGGATCTGGTCGTCGGTCATGTTCTCGACCATGGCGCGCAGCCGGTGGTCGTCACCGAAGAAGTGGTCGCGGATGTAGGCGCCGGACTCGGTGGCGTAGGTCTGGAACTGGCCGTCCGGCGTGGTGTTCATGCGGTTGACCAGCACGCCGTCCCGGTCCTGCGCGAGCAGCGGGTCCCACGAGCGGTCCCAGACCAGCTTGATCACGTTCCAGCCGGCGCCCCGGAAGACGGACTCCAGCTCCTGGATGATCTTGCCGTTGCCGCGCACCGGCCCGTCGAGGCGCTGGAGGTTGCAGTTGACCACGAAGGTCAGGTTGTCCAGGCCCTCCCGGGCCGCGATGGACAGCTGGCCCAGCGACTCCGGCTCGTCCATCTCGCCGTCGCCGAGGAACGCCCACACGTGCGACTTCGAGGTGTCCGCGATGCCGCGCGCGTGCATGTAGCGGTTCATCCGCGCCTGGTAGATCGCGCCGATCGCGCCGAGCCCCATCGAGACCGTGGGGAACTCCCAGAAGTCCGGCATCGACCGCGGGTGCGGGTACGACGACAGCGCGTACGGGGCCTTCGACTTCTCCTGGCGGAACCCGTCGAGGTGCTGCTCGGTCAGCCGGTCCAGCAGGTAGGCGCGGGCGTAGATGCCGGGGGAGGCGTGCCCCTGGAAGAAGACCTGGTCGCCGCCGTCGCCCTCGTCCTTGCCGCGGAAGAAGTGGTTGAAGCCCACGTCGTACAGCGACGCCGAGGACGCGAAGGTGGCGATGTGGCCGCCCACCCCGATGCCGGGCCGCTGCGCGCGCGAGACCATCACCGCGGCGTTCCACCGCGTGGCGTTGAGGATCTTGCGCTCGATCTCCTCGTTGCCCGGGAAGAACGGCTCGGCCCGGGTGGGGATCGTGTTCACGTAGTCCGTGCTGCGCATCTCCGGCACGGCCACGCGCTTCTCACGGGCGCGCTCGATCAGCCGCAGCATCAGATAGCGGGCCCTCTCCCGGCCGCGCGCGTCGACGGCGGCGTCGAGGGAGTCGAGCCACTCCTGGGTCTCCTCCGGGTCGAAGTCCGGGACCTGACTCGGAAGGCCGCCAATGATGATCGGGTTGCGATCGGATGCGGAAGCCACGCTGATCCTTACCTGTCGAGGGCCGTGAGGGACGGCCGGGTGGGTTGCAGCCGGGTCTGCGCCGCTCCCATGGTCCACCCGAGGGGCGTAAACGTCATCTCTACCGCGAGGTAACCCGGATGTGCGGCCACGGCGGGACCCGGGAGGGGGTCTCGTCCGGGTCGCCTACCCACGGACGGTTCCCAAATGCCCAAACGGGGCACAAGGGTGTGGTGCACCTCACTACCTGCCGCAACGACACGTATCGGCTTGCGGTGAACAGGCCCGGATCGTCACCGTTTCGGCGGTCTCGGCGGCCGGGTACTTGCGCGATCCGTCCCGCCCGTGTGGACTACGGCCAATGCTTCGCGCACGCGCGTGGCTGAGTTATTCCCAATCCATGATCAGGAGGCAACCCGTGAGCGCGACCGCGGACCACGCGGAGGAGCGGACGAACCCTGCCGCCAGGCTGGGGTTCCAGCCCGGGCAGGTGGTCCAGGAGATCGGCTACGACGACGACGTCGACCAGGAGCTCCGCGAGGCCATTGAAGGCGTCATCGAGACCGATCTGGTCGATGAGGACTACGACGACGTGGCTGACGCCGTTGTGCTGTGGTTCCGCGACGACGACGGCGACCTGACGGATGCGCTGGTGGATGCCGGCACGTACATCGAAGAGGGTGGCGCGATCCTGCTCCTCACGCCGAAGACCGGCCGCTCGGGCTACGTCGAGCCGAGCGACATCTCGGAGGCCGCCACCACGGCGGGCCTGACGGCGTCGAAGAGCGTCAGCGTCGGCAAGGACTGGAGCGGCAGCCGCCTGGCGACGCCGAAGGCCGCCAAGTCCCGGCGGTAGTCCCGCCGCGACGAACCGTCCCGGACGGGCTGACCCCGGTCAGCCCGTCCGTCGGCCTGTCGTACCCCTTGCGTAGGGTGGGTAGCGCAAGCGGCACCGACCCCCGGGAAGGGACGACAGCGGCCATGGCGATCAGGCCCGGCGACGAGGCCCCCGAATTCGAGCTCAGGGACAACCACGGCCGCACGGTGCGGCTGTCCGGCTTCCGGGGCCGGCGCAACGTGCTGCTCGTCTTCTACCCCTTCGCCTTCACCGGTGTGTGCACCGGAGAACTGTCCGAGCTGCGGGAGAACCTCCCGCGCCTCACCGAGCGCGACACGCAGCTGCTCGCCGTGTCCAACGACTCCATCCACACCCTGCGGGTCTTCGCCGAGCAGGAGGGCCTGGAGTACCCGCTGCTCTCCGACTTCTGGCCGCACGGCGCGGCCTCGCGCGCCTACGGCGTCTTCGACGAGGCCAAGGGCTGCGCGGTGCGCGGCAGCTTCGTCATCGACAAGGAGGGCGTCGTGCGCTGGACCGTGGTCAACGGCCTGGCCGACGCCCGTGACCCGAACGAGTACGTCACGGCGCTCGACACCCTGTAATGGTTCCTCCGCGGGGAATGCGTGCCCCGGGAACCCGTCACTAGGATCGACTCGTTGATCCGACAGCCAACGCACCAAGGGGCACCCCGCCCCCGGACACCAAGGGAGGACTCGTGGGAGTCAGCCTCAGCAAGGGCGGCAACGTATCGCTGAGCAAGGAGGCCCCGGGCCTCACCGCCATCGTCGTCGGACTGGGGTGGGACGTCCGTACCACGACCGGCACCGACTTCGACCTCGACGCCAGCGCCCTGCTGCTGAACAGCGCGGGCAAGGTCGGCAGCGACGCCGACTTCGTCTTCTTCAACAACCTCAAGAGCCCGGACGGCTCCGTCGAGCACACCGGTGACAACCTCACCGGTGAGGGCGAGGGCGACGACGAGCAGATCAAGGTCAACCTCGCCGCCGTCCCCGCCGGGATCGAGAAGATCGTCTTCCCGGTCTCCATCTACGACGCCGAGAACCGCCAGCAGTCCTTCGGCCAGGTGCGCAACGCGTTCATCCGCGTCGTCAACCAGGCCGGCGGCGCCGAGATCGCCCGGTACGACCTGTCGGAGGACGCCTCCACCGAGACCGCCATGGTCTTCGGCGAGCTGTACCGGCACGGCGCGGAGTGGAAGTTCCGGGCCATCGGCCAGGGCTACGCCTCCGGCCTGCGCGGCATCGCGCAGGACTTCGGTGTGAACGTCTGAGCAGCACCGAGCGCAACGCTCACCGTCCCGGGCGGGCCCGCCCGGGACCGGCCGTGTCGAACGGCCGTTCCGTCCGGCGCCGCACGGTTTACGTGTGGCGCCGGACGTGCAGGACCACCTGAGAAACAGAACCCGGGGAGGGACCAGCATCATGGGCGTCACACTCGCCAAGGGAGGAAACGTCTCCCTGTCCAAGGCCGCACCCAACCTCACGCAGGTCATGGTCGGTCTCGGCTGGGACGCGCGCTCCACCACCGGCGCCCCCTTCGACCTGGACGCCAGCGCGCTGGTCTGCAGCGACGGCCGGGTCATGGGGGACGAGTGGTTCGTCTTCTACAACCAGCTCAAGAGCCCCGACGGGTCCGTCGAGCACACCGGCGACAACCTGACCGGCGAGGGTGACGGCGACGACGAGTCGCTGCTGGTCGACCTCTCCAAGGTGCCGGTCCGCTGCGACAAGATCGTCTTTCCGGTCTCCATCCACATGGCCGACGAGCGCGGTCAGACGTTCGGGCAGGTCAGCAACGCGTTCATCCGCGTGGTCAACCAGGCCGACGGGCAGGAGCTGGCCCGGTACGACCTCAGCGAGGACGCCTCCACCGAGACGGCGATGATCTTCGGTGAGCTGTACCGCTACCAGGGCGAGTGGAAGTTCCGGGCGGTCGGCCAGGGGTATGCGTCGGGCCTGCGCGGCATCGCTCTAGACTTCGGCGTCAACGTTTCGTAAAGCCGACTCACGGCGGCGGGGGAGCCCGTTCGCAACACAATGGGGTAGCCAGTGGTTCTGAAAACCTTCGGCTGGTCGTTCGCGGTGACCGCGGGCGGCCTGGTCGCAGCATTCCTCTTCGGGGGGTGGACCGCCTTCGGAATCGTGGCGATCCTCTCGATCCTCGAGATCTCGCTGTCCTTCGACAACGCGGTGGTCAACGCCGGAATCCTGAAGAAGATGAATGCCTTCTGGCAGAAGATCTTCCTCACGATCGGCATCCTGATCGCCGTCTTCGGCATGCGGCTGGTCTTCCCCGTCGTTATCGTCGCGGTCAGCGCCCAGATGGGCCCGATCGAGGCGGTCGACCTCGCGCTCAGCGACAAGGACCGCTACCAGGAGCTCGTCACCGACGCGCACCCGGCGATCGCCGCCTTCGGTGGCATGTTCCTGCTCATGATCTTCCTCGACTTCATCTTCGAGGACCGGGACATCAAGTGGCTGGCGTGGCTGGAGCGCCCGCTGGCCAAGCTCGGCAAGATCGACATGCTGTCGGTCTGCGTCGCGCTGATCGTCCTGCTCGTCTCGGCCCTGACCTTCGCCGCCAACGCCCACCAGCACGGCGGCACCCATGTCGACAAGGCCGAGACGGTGATGCTCTCCGGCATCGCCGGTCTGATCACCTACATGATCGTCGGCGGACTCTCCGGCTTCTTCGAGGACAAGCTGGAAGAGGAGGAGGAACGCGAGCACGAGGAGGAGGAGAAGGCCGTACGCCAGGGCAAGCCCCGCTCGGCGGTCGCCCTCGCCGGCAAGGCCGCGTTCTTCATGTTCCTCTACCTCGAGGTGCTGGACGCGTCCTTCTCCTTCGACGGTGTGATCGGCGCCTTCGCCATCACCAACGACATCGTCCTGATGGCCCTCGGCCTCGGCATCGGCGCCATGTACGTCCGGTCCCTGACCGTCTACCTGGTCCGCCAGGGCACCCTGGACGACTACGTCTACCTGGAGCACGGCGCGCACTACGCCATCGGCGCCCTCGCGCTGATCCTCCTGGTCACCATCCAGTACGAGATCCACGAGATCATCACCGGTCTCATCGGCGTGGTCCTCATCGGCTGGTCCTTCTGGTCGTCGGTGCGCCGCAACAAGCGGCTCGCCGCGGCCGAGGGGGACGCGGGACAGAAGACCGAGGTGCCCTCGGGGGTGTGACGGCACCCCCCAGGAGGGAACGCTCTGGACGGGGCGGCGGGCCGAGGACCAGTCCTCGCGGCCGGCCGCCCCGTCGGCCGTCCGGGAGCCCTGGAGGCACCGGGGCGGCCTTTCCGGGCGGGGATTCGAGGCACGAGGACATGGGGCGGGACGGGAATGGGCTTCCTGGACGGACTGTGGCGAGGACGCGGGACGGACTTCGACTCGGGCAACGTGGCCACCAACGCCATCGAACTGACCAAACGGCACGGCCAGGTCTCCCTCACCAAGCAGGGGGCGGCCACCGGCCATCTGCGCATCAACCTGAGCTGGCGCATGCGGACGTCCGACTTCGGCGGCCCCCAGCGGGAGAGCCTGCTGCGCCACCCCCTCAAGGCGCTCAAGCCGCCGGAGGTCGTCGCGCACAGCCAGAGCATGGTCAACGTCGACCTGGACCTGGGTTGCCTGTACGAACTGCAGGACGGCACCAAGGGCGTGGTGCAGCCGCTGGGCGGCTACCTCGGCGAGGTCAACGCCCCGCCGTACGTCAAGCTCAGCGGCGACGACCGGTTCGGTTCGGCGTCCGGCGAGACGATGTACATCAACCTGGACCAGCGGGAGAACATCAAGCGCCTGCTGGTCTTCGCGTACATCTACGACCAGACGCCCGCCTTCGACCGCACCCAGGCGATGGTCACCCTCTACCCCAGCAACGGCCCCCGGATCGAGATCGGCCTGGACGAACGCCAGCCGCAGGCCCGCTCCTGCGCGGTGGTGATGATCGAGAACGTCAAGGACGAGATCATCGTCCGCCGTGAGGTGCGGTTCGTCTACGGCTTCCAGGCGGAACTCGACCGGTTGTACGGGTGGGGGCTGCAGTGGGGGCGGGGCTTCAAGACGAAGGTCGACCGCTGAGCGGCCGGCCGGTGACGGCTGTCCGGACATCGGCCGGTCGGACGTCGGCCGGTCGGACGTCGGCCGGTCGGACACCGGCCGGTCGGACACCGGCCGGTCGGACACCGGCCGGCTCGTGACCGGTGCCGGCTTCCGCCGGGAACGGGTCGGGCGCGGGTCCGGGAGCGGGTGGGGCGCGTCTCCGGGAACGGCGGGGCGCGGGCCGGGAGGGCTCCCGTCCGGTAGGGCTCTCGTCCGGTCGGGACCCCATGCGGTAGGGCTCTGGCCCGGTCCGGTCGCGGATCGGGCCGTCCGGTCGGGTCCGGTCCGGGAAGGGCCCGGTCCGGGAAGGTCCTTGGTCCGGTCGGGCTCGGCGGTGAGTCGTCCTGCCGGGTGCTGAGCTGTCCGGGCGGGGTGCCGTCCGTGTGCCGTTCCGCGGGGGCCGCCCGTGGGCGGGCGGCCGGGTCGACTGCCGTCGGGGCGGGCTGCCCGGCGGTGTGCCGTTCCGCGGGCGTCCGCCCGTGTCCGGGCTGCCCGGGGCCCCCGGGCTGCCCGGGGCGCCTACCGTCCGATGAACTGCGGTCCCTGCGGCGGCAGCCGGAAGTCCGGGTCGGGGGCCGAGCCGGCCGGGGGGAAGCCGTGGGCGGCGGGTGCCGCGGCGGGCTGCTGGGGGTAGCCGTAGGCGGGCTGCGCCGCCGGGTGCGGGTAGCCGTAGGCGGGCTGGGCGGCCACCGGCTGGGCGGGCGCCGGGGGCTGCTGCGGCGGGTAGCCGTACGCGGGCTGGGCCGGCACACCGGCCGGCTGCTCCGGCGGGAGGGGGCCGGAGACCTCGGGCGCGGCCGGGACGTGCGGCTGCGTAGGTGCCTCGGGGTGCACCCGGGACGGTGCGGGCGCCGGTGCCGGGTCACCGGCGGCGGGCTCCTCGGCGGCGGCCTCCGACTCGTCCACCGAGATGCCGAAGTCGGTGGCCAGGCCCTTCAGCCCGTTCGAGTAACCCTCGCCGAGCGCCCGGAACTTCCAGCCCTCACCGCGCCGGTACAGCTCGCCGCAGATCAGGGCGGTCTCCTGGCCGGTCTCCGGCTTGATGTCGAAGGAGGCGAGCGGCTCCGCGTCCGGGGTCTGGGCGTCGTACAGCAGGATGCGCAGGTCGCGCACCCGGTCGAAGGTGACGCCGTCCGCCGAGGCGACCAGCAGGACCCGTCCGACGCCGGGCTCGGTGCCGGCGAGGTCTGTCTGGATCGTGTCGGTCAGGCCGTCCGCGTCGCGCTTCTTGCCGAGCCGCCAGACGGTGCCCGAGGGGTGCCGCGGCTGGTTGTAGAAGACGAAGTCCTCGTCGGAACGCACACGGTCGTCGGCGCCGAGCAGCAACGCCGAGGCGTCCACGTCGGGTACCCCCTGCCCGGGCGACCAGCGCAGCACGGCGCGTACCGTGGTGGCTTCGAGAGGGACGTTCGACCCCTTCAGCATCGCGTGCGTCATGCCGTCATCCTGCCTGCTGCGTCCTGGTCACGACAATGCGGGGGGCGGCCGACACGGCGGAGTCATACGCCGTTAACGCTCGGTGGGAACCGTCGACATCGTTCTGTACGTACTATTACCGGCCACCTTCTGACGTGTCACTGTCGTACCAAAGGCCCCGAGGGAGTCCCATGCATCATTTCGGTCACATAGCCCTCGAGGTGCGGAAACGTCTCTTCTACCGGGAGCCCTGCGTCTTCACACCGGATTCCCCGGGCCGGCTGCTCTCCGCCGCCCTCGGCGCCACGCTCTACAGTCCGGCCATCCGTCCCCGCCTCGCCGACGACGTGGTGAAGCAGGCCGGACGGGGTGTCGTCTCGATGGTGCTGTGCCTGGAGGACTCCATCAGCGACGCGGACGTGACCGACGCCGAGGAGAACCTGGTACGCCAGTTCGCCGACCTGGACGCCCGGACGGGCGTGGAACTGCCGCTGCTGTTCATCCGGGTGCGCACCCCGGAGCAGATACCCGACCTCGTGCGCCGCCTCGGCCCCGCCGTCCGCCTGCTGTCCGGATTCGTACTGCCGAAGTTCACCCAGGAACACGGCATGCCCTTCCTGGAGGCCCTCACCGACGCCGAGGCGACCAGCGGGCGGCGGCTGTTCGCCATGCCCGTCCTGGAGTCGCCCGAGCTGCTCTACCGTGAGTCCCGGGTGGAGGTCCTGGAGGGCATCTTCCGCACCGTCGACAAGTACCGGGACCGGGTCCTCGCCCTGCGCCTGGGCGTGACCGACTTCTGCTCCTCCTACGGGCTGCGCCGGGGCCCCGACATGACGGCCTACGACATACAGGTCGTCGCCTCGGTGATCTCCGACGTGGTGAACATGCTCGCCCGCGCCGACGGCACCGGCTTCACCGTGACCGGGCCGGTCTGGGAGTACTTCCGGGTCCAGGAGCGGATGTTCAAGCCGCAACTGCGGCAGAGCCCCTTCCTGGAGGGCCGGGCGGTCGCCCTGCGCGAGCAGCTCATCAAGCACTCCATGGACGGGCTGCTGCGCGAGATCTCCCTCGACCAGGCCAACGGGCTGCTCGGCAAGACCTGCATCCACCCCTCCCACGTGCTGCCGGTGCACGCGCTGTCCGTCGTCAGCCACGAGGAGTACAGCGACGCCCAGGACATCCTGCGTCCGGAAAGCGGCGGTGGGGGTGTCATGAAGTCGGCCTACACCAACAAGATGAACGAGGTGAAGCCTCACCGGGCCTGGGCCGAGCGGACCCTGCTGCGCGCCGAGGTGTTCGGCGTGGCCAACGAGGACATCGGCTTCGTGGAACTGCTCGCCGCGGGTCTCACGAAGTGACGGCGGCCGACGACGGGCACGGCCGCCGGCCGTGAGCCGCCGGGCCCGACGCCCGCCGGACCGGTCGGCACGCCGGACACCGGCACCCGCCCGGCCGCACGGTCCGCCGCCCAGCCGGCGGACGACCGCCGGACGCCGAAGGCCGGCGCCGGACACGAACGCAAGGAATCCATGGAGAAGGCAGTGAACGAGGGGGCGCACCGGGCGGTGCGCGACGCCACGCCGGACGGCGGGGACGTCTGGTCCGGGGCCTGGGTCGCTGAGCGGCTCGGCGTGGAGCTGGTCGGCGACGACACGCTGACCGGCCTGCTGGGCCTGGCGCTGCGGCGCAACCCCAAGCGGGCGCACCTGCTGGTGTCGAACGTCCTCGGCAAGCACGTGCCCCGGTCCCCGTCCGTGGTGTACGGCCACGGCGTCGCCCTCGGCCGCCGGGTCCGCGACCTGCTCGGCGACGCGGCCCACCGGGCGGTGGTCCTCGGCTACGCGGAGACCGCGACCGGCCTCGGCCACTCGGTGGCGGACGGCCTGGGCACCGCCCCCTACCTGCACTCCACCCGCCGCCCCGTCCCCGGCGTGCCCACCGCGGGCGGCTTCGAGGAGTCCCACTCGCACGCCACCTCCCACCTGCTGCTCCCCGAGGACCCCCGGCTGCTGGCCGGTGACGGCCCCCTGGTCCTGGTGGACGACGAGTTCTCCACCGGCAACACGGTCCTCAACACCGTCCGCGCCCTGCACGCCCGCTACCCGCGTGGGCGGTACGTGATCGTGGCCCTCGTCGACATGCGCTCGCCCGCCGACGCCGGGCGGCTGGACGCCTTCGCCCGGGAGATCGGGGCGCGCATCGACCTGGTGACGACCGCCTCGGGCACCGTGCGGCTGCCCGCGGACGTCCTGGCGAAGGGGCAGGCCCTGGTGGCGCGCCACGAACGCACCGCGGACGAGACGGAGGAGGCGGCGGGGACCGGGCGGACGGGACGGACCGCGTCCCCGGCCGCCGCGTCCCCGCCCGCCGGCGACGACCCGCACCCCGCCGCTGCCGGTGCCACGCGGTCCGGGCCGCGGGTCGGCCGCGTCGACCTGGGCTGGCCCGCCGGTCTCCCCGACGGCGGACGCCACGGCTTCACCCCCGCCCACCGGGCCCGCCTGGAGGATGCCCTGCCCGCCATGGCCGCCCGCCTCGCCGGTGCGCTGCCCGCCGGCGCCCGCCGGGTCCTCGTCCTCGGCTGCGAGGAGCTGATGTACGCGCCGCTGCGCCTCGCCCGGGAACTCGAACGCCTCGCCCCGGCCGCCGACGTCCGCTTCTCCACCACCACCCGCTCACCCGTCCTCGCCGTGGACGACCCCGGTTACGCCATCCGCACCCGCCTGGTCTTCCCGGCCCACGACGACCCGGCCGACGGCCCCGGCGAGCGCTACGCCTACAACGTGGCCGGCGCGGGCTTCGACGCCGTGATCGCCGTCGTCGACTCGGCCGCCGACACCCCCGCCCTGCACGCGCCCGGCGGACTCACCGACCGGCTCGCCGCGCACACCCCGCACGTCCTCCTCGCGGTCGTACCGTCGTACGCGCCCGCCCCCGCCCGGGAGAAGCCCCGGGACGACGACCGACCGGACGCCCCCGAAAGGCCCGCCGCCATGCTGCCCGACCCGCTCAGAGGCCCCGCTTTCTCCTCGTACGCGCCCGAGGAGGTCGGCTGGCTGCTCCAGGACCTCTCGGACGTGACGCTGGAGGCGCCGACCGAGGAGCGCGAGGAGGCCATCCAGAGCGGCGGCGCCCACTACGCCGAGTCGCTGCCGGTCGAGTACCAGCCCAGCGAGCAGTACCAGGAGCTGTTCCACGCAGCGCTGGACGCCTCGGCGGCCCGCCTGGCCCACGCGGTCGGCGTCGTCACCGAGATCGTGCTCGCCGAGCGCTCCCGGCCCCGCTCCGGCGGGGAGGCCCCCGTGCCCCGCCCGGTCCTGGTCTCCCTGGCCCGCGCCGGGACACCGGTCGGCATCCTCATGCGCCGCTGGGCACAGCACCGGCACGGCCTCGACCTGCCGCACTACGCCGTCTCCATCGTCCGGGGCCGGGGCATCGACGCCAACGCCCTGCACTGGCTCGCCGCCCACCACGACCCGCGCGACGTGGTGTTCGTCGACGGCTGGACCGGCAAGGGCGCCATCACCCGCGAACTGGCCCAGGCCGTCACCGAGTTCGAGAAGGCCGGCGGCACACCCGGCTTCGACCCCGAGATCGCCGTCCTCGCCGACCCCGGCTCCTGCGTCCGCACCTACGGCACCCGCGAGGACTACCTCATCCCCTCCGCCTGCCTCAACTCCACCGTCTCCGGCCTGATCTCGCGCACCGTGCTCCGCGCCGACCTGGTCGGCCCGCACGACTTCCACGGCGCCAAGTTCTACCGCGAACTCGCCGACGCCGACCGCTCGGTGGCCTTCCTCGACGCCGTCTCCGCCCGCTTCCCCGAGGTCACCGAAGCGGCCCGCGCCCGCGCAGAGGAACTCCTCGCCACCGACCGCACCCCCACCTGGGAGGGCTGGGCCGCGGTGGAACGCATCAGCGAGGAGTACGGCATCCACGACGTCAACCTCGTCAAGCCCGGCGTCGGCGAGACCACCCGGGTGCTGCTGCGCCGGGTGCCCTGGAAGGTGCTCGCCCGCACCGGGGCCGGCAGCGACCTCGACCACGTGCGCCTGCTCGCCGAGCAACGGGGCGTCCCCGTCGAGGAGGTCGACGGCCTCCCGTACACCTGCGTCGGACTGATCCACCCCCGCTACACGCGCGGCGCGACCGGCGCCGACGGCAAGGCGGTGACCCGCTGATGCCCGTCCTCGTCGCCAGCGACCTCGACCGCACCCTCATCTACTCCGCCGCCGCCCTCGCCCTGACCATGCCGGACGCGCGGGCGCCCCGGCTGCTGTGCGTGGAGGTCCACGAGAGCAAGCCGCTGTGCTACCTGACCGAGACGGCGGCCCAGCTGCTCACCGACCTCGGCGACAGCGCCGTCTTCGTCCCCACCACCACCCGGACCCGCAAGCAGTACCAGCGCATCAACCTCCCCGGCCCGGCCCCCGCCTACGCGATCTGCGCCAACGGCGGCCACCTGCTGGTCGACGGCGTGTCCGACCCGGACTGGCAGGCGCAGGTGACCGCCCGTCTCGCCGACGAGTGCGCCCCGCTCGCCGAGGTCCAGGAGCACCTGCTGCGCACCGCCGACCCGGTCTGGCTGCGCAAGCACCGGGTGGCCGAGGACCTGTTCGCCTACCTCGTCGTCGAACGCGAACTGCTGCCCGCGGACTGGGTGAAGGAACTGGGCGCCTGGGCGGAGAACCTCGGCTGGACGGTCTCCCTCCAGGGCCGCAAGATCTACGCCGTGCCCAAGCCGCTCACCAAGAGCGCGGCCATGCGCGAGGTCGCCCGCCACACCGGCGCCGACCTCACCCTCGCCGCCGGCGACTCCCTCCTCGACGCCGACCTGCTCCTCGCGGCGGACCGCGGCTGGCGTCCGGGCCACGGCGAACTGGCCGACGTCGGCTGGACCGCGCCCACCGTCACGTCCCTGCCCGAGCGGGGGGTCGCGGCCGGTGAGCGCATCCTGCGGGAGTTCCTGCGGACGGTGCGGGGGGCCGGGTAGGACGGGCACGGCGCTGGGGAAACGGCCCCGGACGAAACGGCCGGCGGAAACGGGACCTGAGGAGACGGGACCGGAGAGAGGGGAGCGGCGGAGACGGGACCGGCGAACCGGCCTGGCGGAAACGGGTGGCGTGCGCTCCGGGCGCGGGCCGGGCGTGTCCTCCACGTCCGGCCGGACCAGGTGTCTTCGCACCCGGTCCGGCCGGTTCCGTGGCGCCTCTCGGCTTGTTCCTGTCCTGCTCTGCTCTGCGCCACCTGTCGGTGGTCTCTGGCCCACCGGTCGGTGGTTCCCGGCTCACCTGTGGGTGGTTCCCGGCGGTCGTCCTACCGGTCCGAGGGTTCGTGGTGCCGGGGGCGCAAGGTGAGGGTGTCGGTGGTGCCGCCGCCGTCGTGGCTGTCGGCGGAGGGACTGGCGTCCGCGTCCGCGTCGGCGTCCTCCGCGTCGCCGGAGCCGTCCGTCCGCCCGGTCCGCCTGCGGCGGCCGGCTCCGGGGCGCATCAGCCGCAGGACGAGGAAGGCCACCAGCGCGAGCGCGGCGACCCCCAGCACGACCTTCGAGTAGGTCGACGCGATGGCCGTGACCTGCTCCCAGTTGTCCCCGAGGGCGTAACCGGCCAGCACGAACACGGTGTTCCAGATGGCGCTGCCGAGCGCGGTCAGACCGAGGAACACCGGCAGCCGCATGCGCTCCACCCCGGCCGGCACCGAGATGAGGCTGCGGAAGATCGGGATCATCCGGCCGAAGAACACCGCTTTGGTCCCGTGCCGCAGGAACCACGCCTCGGTCTTCTCGATGTCCGCGACCTTCACCAGCGGCAGCCGGGCGGCGATGCCCAGCGTCCGGTCCCGGCCGAGCAGCGCGCCCACCCCGTACAGCGCCAGCGCCCCGATCACGGACCCGGCGGTCGTCCACAGCAGCACGCTGAGCAGTCCCATGCGCCCGCTGCTCGCGGTGAATCCCGCCAACGGCAGGATCACCTCGCTCGGGATCGGCGGGAAGAGGTTCTCGAGCGCGATGGCGAGGCCCGCCCCGGGCGCGCCCAGCGCCTCCATGAGGTCGGTGACCCACTGGGGTCCGGGACTGTCGCCCGCGGCGGCGACGACCCCGTGTGCTGCGATGGCTGTCATGGGACCACGCTAGGGAAGGGGAGCTGAAGAGATCCTGAGGACGACGGGCGGACGGGTGCCCGGACCGGCGTCCGCCACACCTGCGGTGCCGTCGGCCCCGTCCCCGGGGCGTCAGCCGCAGCAGCCCCCGCCGCAGCAGCCGCCTCCGCCACCGCCCGACGCGGGGGTCGGGGCCGGGGCGGCGGAGGTGCCGCCCACCGCGACGGTGGACAGGAGCTTGACGGTGTCGTCGTGACCCGCCGGGCAGGCCGCCGGGGCGGAGGACTCCGCCATGGGACGGCTCAGTTCGAAGGTGTCGCCGCAGGTCCGGCAGCGGTACTCGTAACGAGGCATGCGCCCAGGTTAACCGGACCGCACCCGGGCGGGTACGGCCCGCGCCAGGGTGGGCACGGCCCTACGCGCACGGGTGCGGGCCGGGCGGGGACAGGCGGTGCCGGGCCGGGACGCGTGGCGCCCCGCCCTGTCGGCCCGCGTCGGGCCGCCCGCGACCTGTCGGCCCGTGCCATGTCGGTCCGCGCCGGGTCAGGACGCGCCCGCGCCGCGTTCCTCACGGATCTGCGACACCACCCGGGCCACCGTCTGCCGGACCGTGTCCGTCTCCGTCAGGAAGTGCCAGTAGTCGGGGTGGCGGCCCTCCAGGGTGGTGATGGCGCGTTCCAGCCGGGCCACCGCGTCGTCCAGGGGGCGGGCGTGCCGCGGGTCGGGCGTGTTCCGTCCGGCCATCGCCAGCCGCTGGGCGTCGCGGATGGCGAACCGGGTGCGCTCGATCTCCTGCTCGGGGTCCTTCTGCACCGCGTTCAGCTGCTGCAGCCGGTCACCGGCGGCGGACACGGCCTCGTCGGTGGTGTTCAGCAGCGCCCGCACCGTCGACAGCAGGGCCGTCGCGTCCGCCCAGCGCTGCTCCTGCCGGGCGGTGCGGGCCTCGGCCAGCCGCGCCTCCGCCTGCCGGACGTTCTCCGCGGCGACCTCGGGGACCCGCTGGAGGTCCTGCCAGCAGGCCACCGAGAAGCGGCGGCGCAGCTCGCTGAGCACCGGGTCGACCTGCTCGGAACGGGTGGTGAGGGCCTGGGCGCGGGTGCGCAGCGAGACGAGCCGGCGGTCGATCTCGGCGGCCCGTTCCGGCAGGCGCTCCGCCTCGGCGCGGACGGCCTCCGCCTCGCGGGTGACGCGCGCGGCCCGCTCCAGGGTCTGCGGCACCCCGTGCTGTCCGGCGCCCTGGTTCAGCGCGGTCAGCTCGGGGGAGAGCGCGGCGAGCCGGGCCGCGAGGTCGTCGGCCTTCAGGCCGGCGTCGCGGGTGGCGTCGAGCGCCCGGGAGGCGGCGAGCAGGGCCTGCCGGGCGCGCTCCACCGCGGGCGCCAGCCGGGCCAGCTGTGTCTCGGCCTTGTCGAGCAGCGGCCCGAGTCCGTCGGTGAAACGGTCCAGCTCCTGCTTGACCCGCCCCAGTTCGTCCTTGGCGGCGGTCAGTTCGGCGCGGGCACGGGAGGCCGCGGACGCCTCCAGGTCGTCGCGGTCGAGGTCGTGCGCGTCGACGGCGGCGATGTAGTGGTGGCTCGCCTCGTCGATGCGGCGGCCGATCGCCTCGAAGTCGGCCACGGCCTTGCGGGCGGCCGGGGAGGAGTCGACCGCGACGATGGTCTCGATGGAGATGCGCAGGTCGCGCTGTGCGGTGTCGAGCTCGTAGAACGCTGCTGCCGCCGCGTCCTTCGCGGCCTGCGCCTCGGCGCGCTGGCTCTCCGCCCGCCCGCCGAACCAGCGCCGGGTGCCGCCGCCGGTGAACGCGGCGGGCAGGGCCAGCACCGCCACCAACGGCAGCCCCACCAGGGCGAGCACGTCCCCCAGGGCACCGCCGGACCGGCGCGCCCGGGCCCGCGGCACGGACGGGCGCACGGACGGTGGCGCCGGTGGGGGAGGGGGTACGGCGCCACGCGTGCGCGGCACGCATGGCATCGACGGCGAGTGCGGCTGCGCTGATGTCGCCGTCACATCCCTCTCCCGTACTGTCGTTCGCCCGGCCCGGTGCCATTGTCCCACCGGTGAAGGACGAACACACGGGCCGGTCAGTTCACTGTACGGACGGTGAGGCTTCCGTCGCCGGTGCGCGCCTTCACGACGTGGCGGCTGGCGTCGTCGCGCGGCACGGACACGCGTTCGGGGCCGTCACCGGTGCGGGTGTCCACCTTGTAGGCGGCCCGGGGCAGCTCGATGGTCACGGAACCGTCCCCGCTGTGCGACTCCACCCGGTCGGGCACGGCCCGCAGTTCGAGGCGGACGGAGCCGTCGCCGGAGCGGGTGCGCACCGTGCGGGACGACACCTCCGCGCGCACCGACCCGTCCCCGCTGCGCAGTTCCAGCGGTCCGGAGGTGTCGGTGACGTGCACGGAGCCGTCCCCGGTGCGGATGCTCAGGGGGTCCTGGAAGCCGCTGGCCCGCACGCCGCCGTCGCGCTCCCGCACCGTGACGGCGATCCCGCGGGGCACCTCCACCCGGTGCCGGGCGGCGCAGTCGGCGATGATGCCCGAGCACTTCAGCCGCAGCTCGAGGCGGTCGTCCTTCATGGACCAGGTGACCTTCGGGTCCGAGCCCACCACGACCCGCCCCCGGAACCACCGGGTGACCCTGATCTTCCCCGGCGCGTGACCGTCGGCCGCGACGATCTCCAGGCCGGCGTCGTGGGAGTCGACGGTGAGGGTGTCGCCCGCCAGGGCGAACGTCCGGCGGTCGGGCTCCGTGTCGTCGGCGGCCGACGCCCCGCAGCCCGCCAGCCCCGCCACCAGCACCGCCGCGGCGCCGACGACCGCCACGGCCCGCACCCCGGTCCGGCGGTACGGGGCGGAACGGGCGGCAGCGCGGGCTGCGGCAGCGGACGTGCGGTGCGTGCGGGTCATGACGGTCTCCCCTGGGACGGACGGTGCGCGCTTCTCGACGCCCTCCGACCGTAGGGACCGGGAGCGTCCCGGGGGATCCGGCCCGCTCCCGTGTCCGGGGTGGGGAAAGCCCCCGGTACGGGTGTGCCGGGGGCCGAGCGGGGCCATGTAGGCTGTCCACTCGACCTGGGGCGGACCCGGGTCACGGGTGCGTAGCTCAGGGGTAGAGCGCCTGCCTTACAAGCAGGATGTCGGCGGTTCGAAACCGTCCGCGCCCACCCAGGTCAGAGGCCCCTCACGGTTCCCGTGAGGGGCCTCTCGTGGATCCCCCAGGAGATCCTCAGGAGATCGCCTCCGCGGCGTGCACGGCGTGCGCTTCGACGTCCGCGCCGCTCGTCGGCGCCGTTCCCACCCCGGCCCCGCTCGCACGGGGTCCGGGCGGCCGGCCGCGCAGCAGGCGCTCGCGCACCTCACGCCCCTCTCGCGACTCCGGTACCGGCGTCGCGAGCACCGTCCACGCCCACGGGCCGGTGCGACGGCAGCCCCGGGCGGTTCCGGTTTCCCGGGGGCGTCACGATGCGCCGGTGGCCGTCTCGTCCGTGCCGCCGTCCGGGCCGGTCGCGTGCTTGAGGTGCGAGCGGGCGTGCACGCGGTCGGCGCCGGTCAGGGCGTCCCAGTAGCGGTGGGTGCTGACGAAGACGGCGAGCTCGTGTTCGCGCCGGCGCAGCTTCTCCACCTCGGCCTGTTCGTCCTCGCTCCAGCCGGGCGAGGCGGGGCGTTCGACCCGGCGCCAGCCGGTGTCGTCGCTGAAGCCGTCGAGGGGCTCGACCGACCAGGGGAGGCGCTTCAGCAGGGCCGACAACTCGGCCCGGACCTGATGCAGTTCCTCCTGACCGGCGAGGAGGTCACTGGGGAAATCATAGGTCGCAGCCACGGTCCAATGATACGCCTGTTCGAATTGAGGTGGCGCGTTCCCCACGGTTCCGCCGGGAGGTTCACCCGATCGTGAGCAGCCCGCCCGCGCCTTTGTCCGCGGCCGGTCGTACGGTGATCGCCATGGACATCGTGGGTGGGGGCAGCGTGGGCGGGAACGACGGGCCGGACGGGCCGGACGGGCCGGTCGGTCCGACGGACGCAGGGGCGGACGCCGGCAAGGTGGCGGTCCTGCTGGTGCCGTGGGCGGAGGACGACCTCTGGCTGCTGCGGCGCACCAACAGCCTGGAGATGACCGGGCAGCTGGGCGGCCCGGAGAGCGAGGAACAGCTGCTCGCGCGGCACGAGCGGTACCTGACCCTGGAGCCGGGGCGGATGTACCGGGTCACGCTGGAGGGCGACGGGCAGACCGTGGGTTCCATCGGCTTCTGGGAACGGGAGTGGAAGGGCGGGACGGTCTGGGAGACGGGCTGGGCCGTGCTGCCCGAGTTCCAGGGCCGCGGCCTCGCCTCGGCCGCCGCCCGCGCGGTCGTCGGCGCCGCCCGTGCCGCCGGCCGCCACCGCTACCTGCACGCCTTCCCCAAGGCGGTCCACGCGGCGTCCAACGCCGTGTGCCGCAAGGCGGGCTTCACCTTGCTGGGCGAGGTGGCGTTCGAGTACCCGAAGGGCCACCCGATCACGTCCAACGACTGGCGGGTGGACCTCGACGAGGACTGAGCCCGGCGCCCGCCGGGCGCTGGTGGACGAGGACCGAGCCGGCGCCCGGAGCCCCCGTCGGGCGCTGGTGCGGGCCGGGGGCGCGGGGTGAGACTGGGGGCATGTGCCGGAGTATCAAGACCCTGCGTCCGCCCGCCCTGCCCGAGGAGGCCACGGAGGAGGAGATCCGGGCCGCCGCCCTGCAGTACGTGCGGAAGGTGTCCGGCTTCCGGGCACCCGCCGCCCAGAACCGCGAGGTGTTCGACCGGGCCGTGCAGGCCGTCGCCGAGGCCACCGCCGAGCTGCTGGACGGACTGGAGGTGCGCGGCACGCCCGCACGGCAGCCGCAGCAGGCCGCGAGCTAGCCGGGGACGCTGCCCGGGGTCGGTGGCCGTACGAGCCCGCCCGGGTGTGAGGTGCGCCCGCACCCGCGCTTGTGCCGACAGCCGCGGGGCGGGCGACGGTCGGTGAGCCGCGGGTGAGTCGTGCGTGCGCCGCATACGGACCATGGGTGAGCCGTGAGCCGTGAGCCGTGAGCCGTGAGCCGTGAGCCGTGGGCCGTTAGGCGTGGGTGGGGCCGGGGCCGGCGGCCCGTCCGTCCACCGGCCCGCCCAGTTCACCGGCCCGAGCGCTATGAGACCTCGGTGGTCCGAGGCCGTCGGCGGACCAGGTACCCGGCGCCCGCTCCCGCCGCGAACAGCGCGCCCACGGACACCGCCGTCGCCAGCCAGGTGGCACCGAGCCAGTGGGCGCCGAAGTAGCCGAGCGCCACGCTGTAGCCGGCCCAGAACAGACCCGCCAGCGCCGACCAGGGCAGGAACTCCCGCGCCCTGCGCCGGGCGGCGCCCGCGCCGAGGGAGACGAGTGAGCGGCCCGCGGGCGCGAAGCGGGCCAGGATCACCAGGGCGCCGCCGCCCCGGGCCAGGGCCGCGCCGAGACGTTCCTGCGCACCGGTGAGCCGCCGGGAGCGGGCGATGGCGCGGTCGAACCGGGCGCCGCCGCGCCAGGCGAGCCGGTAGGCGACCAGGTCGCCCAGGACGGACGCGGTGGCCGCGCAGAGGACGAGCGCCAGGATGTCGGGGACGCCGGTCGCGGTGCTCGCCGCGGCTGCCGTGGCGGCGGTGATCACCAGGACGCCGCTGGGCAGCACGGGCAGGAACACGTCCAGCAGCACCGACAGGGCCACCACCGCGTAGATCCATGGGCTGCCGATCAGCGACCCGAAACTCTCCACCCGAAACTCCCGTGGCTCCCCCGTGGGGCCAGCCCGTGCCGCGCTGTCGCGGTGGGAGCGGCAGGAGTGGCAGGAGTGGCCAATGACAGACAGCCATACAGCGTACGCCGGGCGGGTGACGACAGGGTCACGGGGGGCTTGCCCGTTCCGCATCACCGACGCCCGGCGCCGTCCGCACCGTCCACACCGCCGCGGCGGCCCGAGTGGCCCCGGACGGCCCAGACGGCCTGGACGGCACGGGCGGCACGGGCGGCGCGGGCGGCCCGTGCGGTTCTCAGCGGGTGAGGTCCGTCTCCATGATCGTCGTGAGGCGGGCCCCCGCCTCCTCCGCCCGGGCGTGCTCCAGGCGGAGGGTGGCCGCGCGGCCCCGGGTCGTCAGGGTCATCAGCTGGTTGCCGAACCAGGGGCCGCCCGTCCGGCGCCAGGACACCGGTGGGCGTCCGCAGCCGCCGTGGCGGGCGAAGGCGCGGCCCAGCAGCCGGGCGAGGCCGCTCCAGCCGAAGCGGAAGCCGAGCTTGATCGTCATCGGGACGGAGTTGTGCACCGGGGAGCAGGTCAGCTGCACCACGCGGGCGTCCGGGCCGGGCCGCCCGCGCCAGGAGGGTTCGGCGACGTAGGCGTGGTGGACGTCCCCCGAGAGCACGCACACGGTCGCCGGCGCGTCCGGGCCGCTGCCCGCCTCGGCGATCAGCTCGCCGAGCGCGGCGAAGGAGTCCGGGAACGCCGCCCAGTGCTCCAGGTCCGCCGCCCGCCGCAGTTTCTCCCCGAACCGGGCCCAGCGCGGCCCCTTGTCGCCCCGGGCCAGCACGGAACTCCACGCCTCGACGTCGTGCACCAGGTGCGGCAGCAGCCAGGGCAGGGACGTGCCGATGAGGAGGTGGTCGCAGGAGGCGGGGTCGTCGAGGGCCTGTTCGCGCAGCCAGGCGGCCTCGCCCGGGTCGAGCATGGACCGCTCGCCCTCCGCGAGGACCCGGGCCGCGCGGCTGTCCACCATCAGCAGCCGCACCCGCCCGAGGTCGCGCCGGTAGCTCCAGCGGACGGTGGTGGCGTCGGCCTCGGCGTCGGAGGCGAAGGCGCGCAGCACGTCGGTGCCGTCGGGCTCCTCCCGTACGGCCGCGTACACCGGGTCGGCGGCCAGCTCGCGCGGGGAGAGGTTGCCCAGGTGCTGGTACACCCAGTACGACATCAGGCCGCTGAGCACCCGTTCCCGCCACCAGGATGTGGCCCGCATGTCCTCGACCCAGGAGGCGGAGGTGTTCCAGTCGTCGATCACGTCGTGGTCGTCGAAGATCATGCAGGTGGGGACAGTGGACAGCAGCCAGCGCACCTTCGGGTCGAGCCAGCTCTCGTAGTACAGGTGGGTGTACTCCTCGTAGTCCGCCACCTGGCTGCCCGGGGCCTCGCGCAGGTCGCGGCGGGCGGCCAGCCAGGCGCGGGTGGCCTCGGAGGTCTCGTCGGCGTACACCTGGTCGCCCAGCAGGACCAGCACGTCCGGCCGTTCGCCCCCCGGGTCGGCCGCGATGCGGGCGGCGAGGGCGTCCAGGGCGTCCGGGCCGACGGGGTCGTGCTCACCGGTGGGCGGGGAGGCCCAGCGGCAGGAACCGAAGGCGATGCGCGTGTCGTCGGCCCGTCCGGGGGTGGCGATGACCGACGGCGGGAGGCCGGGGAACGGGTCGTCGGGCAGCGGCCACACGCGGGTGCCGTCGAGGTGCACCTCGTACGGCACGGCCGTGCCCGGGGTCAGGCCGCTCACCTCGACGAGCGCGTAGTGGTGACCGGCGACCTGGAACGTCTCCGCCCGGCCGCCGGCCCCGTCCGCGCAGCGCACCTCGGCGGTGCCCGGACGGCTCGTCTCGACCCAGACGGTCGCGGACGAGCCGTCGACGTGGCGCAGCAGCGGTCCGAGTCGCAGTCCGGCCATGTGGTGACCCCTTCCTCCGTCGCCCCGTACGGTACGCAGCGACGGAGGACGGCGGGAGAACCGTGCGGTCAGCAGTTCGCCAGGTGGCTCTGCAGGGCCGACTTCTCGGCCGAGTCGACCGAGAGGCCGTAGTAGTACTTCACGTGTACCCAGGCACGCACGTACGTGCAGCGGTAGGCGGTGCGGGAGGGCATCCAGGCCGCCGGGTCCTTGTCGCCCTTGGCCTGGTTGACGTTGTCCGTGACCGCGATGAGCTGCGGGCGGGTGAGGTCGTTGGCGAAGGACTGGCGCCGGGAGGTGGTCCACGCGCCGGCGCCGGAGTCCCACGCCTCGGCGAGCGGCACCACGTGGTCGATGTCGACGTCGGAGGCGGCGGACCAGGTGGCGCCGTCGTACGGGGAGTACCAGCTGCCGCTGGTCGCGGCGCAGGAGGAGTTGGTGACGACGTTGGTGCCGTCGCGCTTGAGGACGGTCTCACGGGTGTTGCAGGTGCCGCTGATCGTGCTCCAGTGCGGGAACAGGTCGCGGTTGTAGCCGGTGCGGTCCTCGACGCGGACCGGGAGGGAGGCGAGGTAACTGCGGGCGGTGGCGGCGCTGACCGGGGTCGGGAGCGCCGCGGAGGCGGCCGGGCCGTTGAACAGCCCGGCGGAGGCTATGAGTCCGGTGAGCGCCGCGACGATGCCGAGCCGTCGACGCGCGTAGACCTGGGGCATGCGAACTCCCTTGTGGGGTGCGGGCGTTGAAGTGAGCAGGGGAATGCTCGCCACGCCGGGTTGCGGGAAGGGGTGGGCCCGGTGAGAAGCTAATGACGCGCCCATGACATGTCTATGGTTGAGGCGTGAATCTTTCGCGGGGAAGCCTGAGCGGGGGCGTGGCGTACCCTGGAGGGCGCAGAAGGGGAGTAGCCCTACGCCGGACCGTCGACATACTGCTCAGCCCGCTGAGCCGGCGCCCGGAGGCCGACCACCGCGAGACCGCGGGGGTGGGCCGGCGAGACCTTCGGCATGCAGTGCACACCCGTGCCGCACGGTACGGGTGCCGTGCGCACTGCCGTGCCGAGGTGTCCGCGGAATCGCACAGCACTCTCGGCGGGGCAGTCCCGACCGATTGAGGAACCGTTGATCAGCCTGACCGTGACGGCCGTCGTCTTCGGCGTCGTCTTCCTCGCCGAACTGCCCGACAAGACGGCGCTCGCCGGACTCGTCCTCGGCACCCGCTACCGCGCCTCGTACGTGTTCGTCGGCGTCGCCGCCGCGTTCGCCGTGCACGTGGCGCTCGCGGTGGCCGCCGGCAGCGTGCTCACCCTGCTGCCGCAGCAGCTCGTGCAGGTGATCACGGGCCTGCTCTTCCTGGGCGGCGCCGCCGTGCTGACGTTCCGCAAGGACGAGGACGAGGAGGAGATCCGCAAGCCGGAGAACCAGTCCTTCTGGAAGGTCTCCGGGGCCGGCTTCATGCTGATCCTGGTCGCCGAGTTCGGTGACCTCACGCAGATCATGACCGCCAACCTCGCCGCCCGCTACGACGACCCGCTCTCCGTCGGCCTGGGGGCGGTGCTGGCGCTGTGGTCGGTGGCCGGGCTGGGCATCGTCGGGGGCAAGGCGCTGATGAAGCGGGTGCCGCTGCGGCTGATCACGCGGATCGCGGCCCTGCTGATGCTGGGCCTCGGTGTCTGGAGCCTGTGGGAGGCGGCGACGGCGTGACCTGCCGCCGGGCAGTTCCCGCGCGGGCACTGCCCGGCGGGTCACGGCCAGGGTGCGCGGTCACGGCCGTGGGCGCGCGGGCGGTGCGGGGCGGTCGCCGCGGGCCGGTGATCCGCGCGCCGGGGGCAGGGGGCCGGCTTCCGGCGCCGTTCCGGTCCGGGGTGGTCGCCGTGGCCCGGTGGTCCGGGGTGCCGGTCGGCCGGGCCGCCGGGCCGTGGCGGAGCCACGCCCCGCCGTTCGGGGGGCGGCACGGGTGGTCCGGGGGTGAACGCCCGGCGAACGGATCGTGACCTCGGTGGCAGGTCCGGGAATTCTTTTGTACCGTGGATGAACAAAGTGGCTCCCGCCCGTTCTCCCTGACCGGCGGGCGGGGCCGCCTTGTTTCGCCTTGTTCCCCGCCCCGCCGGGGCCCGGTCCGTCCCGTCCGGAGTCCGGCCCGCGACCTCCTGGAGCTGCCGATGACGGCCCCCCTCGTGCTCACCGCCCGTGCCCTGCTGCTCGACATGGACGGCACCCTGGTCAACTCCGACGCCTCCGTCGAGCGCGTCTGGCGGCGCTGGGCGGCGCGGCACGGGCTGGACGGGGACGAGGTCATGAAGGTCGTCCACGGCCGCCAGGGCTACGCGTCCATGGCACTGCTCCTCCCGGACCGGCCCATGGAGCAGAACCACGCCGACAACGCGCGCATGCTCGCCGAGGAGACCGCCGACACCGACGGCGTGGTGGAGGTCCCGGGCGCGGGCGCCTTCCTCGCCTCGCTCGCCGGTCTGCCGCACGCCCTGGTGACCTCGGCCGACGTCGCGCTGTCCACCGCTCGCATGGCCGCCGCCGGGCTCGCCCTGCCGGACGTGCGGGTGACCGCCGAGTCCGTGGGCGCCAGCAAGCCGCACCCCGAGGGTTTCCTCAAGGGGGCCGCCGAACTCGGGGTCGACCCCGCCGACTGCGTCGTCTTCGAGGACTCCGCCGCGGGCATTGCCGCGGGCCGCGCCGCCGGGATGCGGGTCGTGGGCGTCGGCCCCCGGGCGCCCTTCCTCGACCCGGACGTCGCGGTGCGCGACCTCACCGGGGTGCGGGTCGGGCCGGCTCCCGACGGCACCCTCCGGCTGACCGTGTCCGAAGCGGTGCCCACCCGCCCCGACGCCACCGCCTGAGCCGGCCCCCGCCCGGCGGCCCGGCCCGCCACCGGTCCGGACCGCTCCCGGCCCGCCCTCGGCCCGGACCGGCCCCCGGGACCGGACCGGCCCCCGGGACCGGACCGGCCCCCGGCCCGGACCGCCGGGACGCGGTGGCCGGGCAGCGGGCGCCGAACGGGTCCCGGGGGGTGGGCGGCCGGTCCCGGGAGGGTGGACGACCCGGCGGCGGGTTCCGGAACGGCCGCTGGGCTGCCCGCACCCTCGGGCCGGAGGGCGTCCCCGGGAGGAAGACGCTCCTCGCACCGGGCGCACCCGTCACCGGGCGCACCCGTCACCGGACGCACCCGTCACCGGACGCGCCCGCCGGCCGGGTGCTCACGGCCGGGCTACGGCTCCCGGGTCTCCGACTCCAGCCGGTTCCGGGTCTGCGGGCCGTAGGTCCCCATCTCCCCGCGGAGGCCGCGGGCCCACTGGTAGGTGCGCAGGGCGTCCTCGACGCGCCGGTTGAACTGCCCGTGGATGTCGTCGTTGTACAGGAACAACTGGCGCAGCCTCTGCTGGAGTTCGACCACCTCGGGGCCCCGGTCGCCGCGTCGCAGCACCGGGCCGGCGCCCTGGCCGTCCCCCTCGGCGTCGCCGTCCCCGGGGGCGGCTTCCGCCGGGGTGGCGGACGTCGCGGTCGCGGACGGTTCCGCCGACGGCGACGCGCTCGCCGACGCCTCGGCGGACGCCGACTCCGAGGCGGACGGCGAGGCGGACGCGCTCTCGCTCTCCGACGCGGAGGCGGAGGCCGGGGCGGAAGACGGGGCGGACGGGGACGTGCCGGTGGCCGGTGCCGAGGAGGGCGGGGCGGTCGGCGCGTCCGGCACGCTCGCCCGGACGTCGTCCGGCAGCGCTCCGTCCCGCGAGGGCGTCTCGTAGGAGAACAGGCCGCTGGCCCACCCGGCCGCCCCGATCACCAGCACCACGGCCCCGGCGGCCGAGACCAGTGCCGTCCTGCGGCGCCGGCCCCGCTGAGCGGCGGTGGGAGAGGCGGGGGAGGTGTCCGGTGTGACGCCCGTCGCCGGGCTGGACGCCGGGCCGGACGGACGGGGCTCGAACAGGTGCAGGTCGGTGGCGCTCGGCTCCGTCGTGGGCGGTGCGAGAGGGGTGGGGAGCACCGTCGTGGCATCGGCGGCACCGGCCGGACCGGGGGTGCCGGCCGGGTTCTGCGGGCCCGCCGCACCGTGTCCGGGCGAGGCCGCCGGTCCGGCGCCCGTCGTCCCCGCGGCCCGCCCCGGCCGGGCCGCCGGGGTGTCCGAGGGCCCCGGGGTGACGGCGCGCAGGGTCATCGTGGCGTCGGAGGCCGGTGGCCCGGGCCGGCTCCCGCCCGGCAGCGCGCCCTCCGCCGGACCGCCGACCGGACCACTCGAGAGTCCACCTGCGGGGCCCGAAGCCGGGCCCGAGGAACCACGCACGGGGCCGGCACCCGGGCCCGGCGGATCACCTACGGGGCGGGCCTCCGGGCGCGAGGAACCACCGGCAGGGCCGGAAGCCGGGCCGCCCGTCGAACCGTCCGCCTCGCCGTCCGCCGCGTCGCCCGCCTCGCCGTCGGCGGAACCGTCCGCCTCGGCACCGGCCGGAAGGGCCGCCGGACCGTCCTCCGGCCGTCCCGCCCCACCCGTCGGCGGACGCCCCGCCGCCCTCCCGGGCGAACCGGGCACCGCGCTCCCCGTCGCGTCCCCGGCCGAACCGGCGGCAGGACGCCACGACACGTCGGAGGCCGAACCGGTCGCCGGCCGCCCCGCCGCGTCCTCGGGCGAGTGCCGTGCCGGGCCGTCCAGTTCGACGTAGGGCCGGATCCGGAGCGGGTCGAAGTCCTCGGCCGCCGCCGCCTCGGCGGTGCGGGCGTCGCGCAGGGCGTCGGAGGCGCGCTCGGTGCAGGTGCAGGAAGGGGTGTTGTCCCGGTTCCTGGGCGTGCCGCATTCAGGGCACGGGGATCCCGTCGGTCGGTCCACGCGTCGTCCCTCCCCTCACGAACTCCAGAGATTATGCAGATCATCTCCACACCGCGGTCCCCACGCCCCCGGAATGCAGGCTTCCGGGAGGACTCAACAGGCCATAACGGGTCACACCGATCACGATGGGGGAGGACCACCGGACTCTGTGGAGGGCTTCATGGCCGGGGACGCGCACGGATCGACCCACGACGCGGGCCGCGCGCAGCCCGCACCCGGCGCCGGGCGGCCGTCGGGTGCCACCGCCCGGCCCGCCCCGAAGGGCGCGGCGGGCGCGGCGCACGGCACCGACGGGGGCGCGGCGCCCCCGGACGGAGGGCCGGGGGCGGCGCCCCCGCAGGACGGCGAGGCCCCCGGACGGGTGTCCGGCAGCATCGTCCTCCCGATCGGCGCGCTGCTGCTCGGTCTGCTGCTCGCGGCACTCGATCAGACCATCGTCGCCACCGCGCTGCCCACCATCGTCAGCGACCTCGGCGGTCTGGAGCACCTGTCCTGGGTGGTCACCGCCTACCTCCTCGCCTCGACCGCTGCCACCCCGCTGTGGGGCAAGCTCGGCGACCAGTACGGGCGCAAGAAGCTGTTCCAGATCGCCATCGTGATCTTCCTGGTGGGGTCCGTACTGTGCGGCGCGGCCCAGGACATGGCCCAGCTGATCATGTACCGCGCGCTCCAGGGGCTCGGCGGCGGCGGACTCATCGTGCTGTCCATGGCGATCGTCGGCGACCTGGTGCCGCCCCGCGAACGCGGGCGCTACCAGGGCCTGTTCGGCGCGGTGTTCGGCACCACCAGCGTCCTCGGGCCGCTGCTCGGCGGGCTGTTCACCGAGCACCTGAGCTGGCGCTGGGTGTTCTACGTCAACCTGCCCGTCGGAGTCGTCGCGCTCGCGGTGATCGCGACGGTGCTCCACCTGCCGCGCGCCTCCTCCCGGCACGTCATCGACTACCTCGGCACCTTCCTCATCGCCTCCGTCGCCACCTGTCTCGTCCTGGTGGCCTCCCTCGGCGGCACCACCTGGGCCTGGGGTTCACCGCAGATCATCGGCCTGGCCCTGCTGGGCGCGGGCCTCGCCCTCGCCTTCGTGGCCGTGGAACGCCGGGCCGCCGAGCCGGTGCTGCCGCTGAAGCTGTTCGGCATCCGCACCTTCACCCTCGCCGCCGTGATCAGCTTCATCATCGGCTTCGCGATGTTCGGGGCGATGACCTACCTGCCGACGTTCCTCCAGGTGGTCAAGGGCGTCAGCCCGACCATGTCCGGTGTGTACATGCTCCCGATGGTGGCCGGCATGCTGCTGGCGTCGACCGGCTCCGGCCAGATCGTCAGCCGCACCGGCCGCTGGAAGGTGTTCCCGCTCGCCGGCACCGCCGTCACCACGCTCGGACTGGTCCTGCTCCACCAGCTCCACCCGGGCAGCAGCACCGCCGTGATGAGCACCTTCTTCTTCGTCTTCGGGCTCGGGCTCGGCCTGGTGATGCAGGTCCTGGTGCTGATCGTGCAGAACGCCGTCTCCTACCAGGACCTCGGCGTCGCCACCTCCGGCGCGACCTTCTTCCGGTCCATCGGCGCCTCCTTCGGCGTGGCCATCTTCGGCACGATCTTCGCCGGCCGCCTCGACGACAAACTGCTCGACGCCTTCCGCGGCGCCCCGCTGCCGCCCGGTGCCTCGGTGGAGGGGCTGGAGGCCGACCCGCGCGGCATCGAGAACCTGCCCGCCGCCCTGCGCCCGGCGGCCGTCGACGCCTACAGCACCGCCATCACCGACGTCTTCCTCTACGCGGCCCCGGTCGCCCTCGCCGGGTTCGTCCTCGCGTGGTTCCTCAAGGAGGACCCGCTGCGCGGCTCGGTCACCGCTCCCGACGGTACCGAGACCCTGGCCAGCAACCCCGTGCACCGCTCGTCCTACGACGAGGTGTACCGGGCGCTGTCCCTGCTCGGCACCCGGGAGGGGCGGCGCGAGATCTACCGCACCGTCACCGAACGCGCGGGCTACGACCTGGCGCCCGCGGCGAGTTGGCTGCTGCTGCGGATCCGCAGGCACGGCGAGGTGGAGCCGGCTCTGCTCGCCGAACGCAGTCCCGTCCCGCTGGACGTGGTCATCGAGGCCGCCCGCCAGGTGGAGGTGCGGCGCCTCGCCGTCCGCCGGGGGCTCGGGCTCGTCCTCACCGACGAGGGCCGGCAGGCCGCCGAACGGCTGGCCCGGGCCCGTGAGGAGTCCCTCGCCGAACTCCTCGGCGACTGGTGGGGACCGGACCGCCCGACCGACCTGGTCCACCTGGTCCACGAACTCACCGACGAACTCTGCGGCTCCAGCAGCGAACGCCCGCACGACGAACGGGCGGTGACGCGGGCCCCGTGACGGCCGGGGAGCCGGGCGCGGACGGACGTCGCGCGCTCCGGAGGGCGGCGCCCAGCCGCCCGCACGCTCCAGCCGCCCGCACGCCCCGCCGCCCGCCCGCGCAGCCGCCCGCCCGCTCAGCCGAGCGTCTTCGCGAACCAGAGCTCGGCCGTGGGCTCCGCGTTGTGCGGCTCCGTCTCCCCGTACCCGAGGCGGGCGTACAGGGCGCGGGCCTCGACGAGGTCCGCGCGGGTGTCGAGCACCATCCGGGTCGCTCCCGCCGCCCGGGCCGCCTCCTCCACGGCGCCCACGAGCAGCGCCGCGCCGCCGGTGCCGCGCCGGTGCGGGCGCACGAACACCCGCGTCATCTCGGCGGTGGAGCCGTCCCCGAGCAGGCGGAAGCCCGCCGTGCCGGCCGGCTCGCCCGCGTACCGGCCGACCAGCAGCCGGCCGGTCGGCGGGGTCAGCTCGCTGCCCGTGGCGGCGGCGATCTCGCGCTCCAGTTCCTCCGGTTCGGTGCGCCGCCCCTCGTGCAGCAGGTACCAGCGGTCGCTGACCTCGGTGTAGTACGCCCGCCACAGGGCCAGCGCGTCGGCGGAGTCGTACGGTTCGGGGGCCACGGTCCAGTTCATGCCCGTAGCGTGCGAGGAACGTGCGCCGGTCCGCAAGCGGGTGACAGGGCCTCCGCCCCGCTCCCGGGTTGCGGACCGGCCCGGTTTGTGGCACGGGCTTCGGGACACCCGCAGAAAGGAACCGGCTCGCGAGGAGTGCCGGTCGGACCGGAACCCGGAAGGCATTCATGTCCACTGGCCTGATCATTGCGTTGATCGTGATTGTTGCGGTCGTCGCCGTCGCCGCGGCCCTGCTGATGCAGCGCAGCCGCGGGCCCCGGCACGGTGTCGGCCTGAAGCGGCGCTTCGGACCCGAGTACGACCGGGCGGTGGCCCGGCACGACGGGGACACGAAGGCGGCCGAACGGGAACTGGCCGCTCGCGTGGAGCGCCACGGCGACCTGCGGGCACGGCCGTTGGAGCCCGCCGAGCGGGAACACTACGAGGCGCGCTGGACGGCCGCGCAGGAGCGGTTCGTCGACTCGCCGGGTGACGCGGTGGCCGAGGCGGACCGGCTGCTCGCCGAAGTCGCGGGAGCCCGGGGCTTCCCGGACGCCGGCCAGTACGAGGAGCAGCTCGCCGCGCTGTCCGTGCACCACGCCCACCACGTCGAGGGCTACCGGCGCGTGCACCGTGTCGCGCAGGCCCGCGTCAACGGCGGCCACGAGGGCGGCGCCGGCACCGAGGAGCTGCGCGAGGCCATGGTCGACGCCCGCGCCCTGTTCGAGGACCTCGTGCACACGTCCCGGCACGACGGCGGGCGCCACCACCGCGCATCCCGTGACGACGGCCACCGGGCCCCGGCCGCACGCGGCTCCCGGATGCCGTCCCTGCTGCACCGTCGCCAGGCGAAGGAGAGCTGATCCATGTCCGACACGACCCGCCGCCCCCTGGACGAACACCACGGGACCGGCCACGACCTCCACCGCGACACCGTCGGCGGCGACCTGGCCGGTGCCCGCGAGGGCGCCCCGGACCGGCAGGCCGGCCCGACGGGTACCACCCGCCCGACCGGCGCGACCGGCGTGCAGGACGGCACCTCCGGTCTCCGCGACGACGCGTACGGCCGCACCGACGGCCGCACCGGGACCGGCACGACGCCCGGCGACGGGCAGCCGTCCGGCCCGGCGGCCACGACCGGCCGCACCACCGCCCCGGCCGCCACGCCGGGTGCCGCCCCGGCCCCCGGTACCGCCCCCTTCGGGGACGGCGGCACGCGAACCGGCCCCGACACCGGGCACACCCCGTCGGCGCACGGCGGTTCCGGCGGCACCCTGCTCCCGCACGGCGAACTCGACGCGCTCACCGCGCAGTTGCACCACGCCGTCACCGGGTTCGTGGACGCCCCGCGGGAAGCCGTCGAGGAGGCCGACCAGGTGCTCCAGGAACTCACCGCCCGCTTCACGGAGGCGGTGACCGAACGCCGGCGCACCCTGCGCCGGTCCTGGCAGACCACGGACGGCTCCCCGGAGCCGGCCGCCGCGGCGACCGACACCGAGCAGCTGCGGCTCGCCCTGCGGGACTACCGCGAACTGGCGGAACGGCTGCTGCACGTCTGAGGCGTCCGGGGCGGGCGTCCGGGGCGGCTGCTACCCGCCCGCCCCGCCCGCGTCCGCCCGGCGCTCCCGCCACTGCCGTACGACGTCCTCGACGTCGTACGGCTTCCTGCCCAGCGGGGGGCCGGGCGGCGGCTTGTACATCATCTCGCGGATACGGGCGTTGATCTCCGTGAGGATCTTCCGCACGGCCCGTTCCGAGGGGGCCGCGAGGGCCGCCTCCAGGGCGTCCTCCGCCTCCTTGCGCAGGGCCAGCCCCGGCGGCAGGTACGAGATGCCCTCGCGGGCCATCTTCCGCTTCACCCACCACATCTCGTCGTAGGCCGTCTCCACCTCCGGCGGCAGCGGCCTGCCCGCGCCCGGCAGCCGCTCGAACTCCCCCCGGCGCTCGGCGTCCCGGATCTGTTTGTCCACCCAGGTCCCGAAGTCGACGCCCGGTGGCTTCCGCTCGGTCATGAGCCCCATTGTGCCGGACGCCGTGCGGCCGGGCGTTTTATCATGCGGCGGCAGCGAGCCGTTCCGGCCGCCGCACCGGGCCGACGCGGCCCCGGGGACCGGGACCGTACGGGGCCCGCCAGGACTGCTCAGGAGGAGCGCACGTGCTCGAACTCACCATGGCCGCCGTGTCCGCGGCGGAAGAGGGCGCCACGGCCGGGATGCTCATGGCCGACGCGCCCAGCGAGCCGGGTGCCGTGCTGCTGGTCGGGCGGGACCGGGCGGTGTGCCGGCTGTCGACACCGGACGACTGGCTGTTCGTCTCCCGGGTGCACCTGGAGTTCCAGTGCGGGCAGGACGGCGGCTGGCACCTGACCTGGCTGCGCGGATCCCTGCCGGAGCCGTCCTCCGAGGTCCGGATCACCGTCGGGGAGCACGCCCACCCCGTCCCGTACGGCGGCAGCGTCGCACTGCCCCGGGGCGGGAGCGGCGAGGTCGTCATCCAGGACCGCGCCGCGCCCCGCAGCGTCAACGTGGGCTTCTACCACGAGGTGTGATCCGCCGGGCCCGGCACGCTCCCGCGCCGCCCCGGCTGCCCGCGCCCGCCCCGGCTGCCCGCCCCGCCCCGGCTCCCGATCCCGCCAAGGGCTCCCCGCCCCGCTCAGGCCACCACGCGGGCCAGGGCGAAGCCGTCGTAGCCCTTGACGCCGACCGTCTGGATCGCGGTGCCGTCCAGCCGCGGGTGGCGGCCGATGAGGTCGAGGGCCGCGCGGGTACCGGTCACGTCGGGGGCGTCGTCGTCCGGGTCGGCGACCCGGCCGCCGCGGACGACGTTGTCGACGATGATCAGCGAACCGGTCGTGGTCAGCTTCAGCGCCCCCTCCACGTAGTGCGGGTTGTTGGCCTTGTCGGCGTCGATGAAGACCAGGTCGAACGGCTCCGCGCCCTCCTCGGCCAGCCGGTCCAGCGACTCCCGGGCCGCGCCCACCCGCACCTCCACCCGCTCCGCCAGCCCGGCACGGGCGAGGTTGCGGGTGGCGACCTCGGCGTGGTGCGGGTCGTACTCCAGGGTGATCAGCCGCCCGTCGTCCGGCAGGGCGCGGCCCAGCCAGATCGTGCTGTACCCGCCGAGCGTGCCGATCTCCAGGATGCGGCGGGCGCCCTGCACCCGGGCGAGGAGGTGCAGCAGCTTGCCGTGGGTGGGCGCGACGGCGATCGGGGGCAGCCCGGCGGCCTCGCTGTCGCTCAGGGCCGCCGCCAGGGCGTCGTCGGGTTCGCCGGTCAGGAGCCGGCCGGCGAAGTAGTCGTCCACGTCGTGCCACAGCTGCGCGTCGTTCAAGGTCCCGTGCCTTCCGGTCAGGTGAGGGTCGCCGGTGTCCACCGGCGACCGCCGAGGAACATACGCCGGGGGCCCCGGACCCCGCAGGGCTTTCCGCCGTGTGTCCCGGTCGCCGCACCGGGCCGCACTGCCGGGCCGCGCCGACGGGGCCCCGGTGACGCCCCCGGCCGCGCTCGGGTCGTGGGACGGGGAGGCGGGTCGGCGGTCCGCCGTCTATCGTCTTCCGGACAAAAGCGGAAGAGACGTCAGGTGAACCGCGGGTGCACCGCGTCTCTCCGGGGGGCGGAGCGAGCCCCGTAGGGTTCGTGGAGGATCCCGCGCGCCGGAGCGCGCGGCGACGGGGCGGGAGGCCGACGAGGCGTGGCGAATGCGGAGCACAGAGGGCGGCCGGCACCTGCGGGGGGCGCGACCGCCGTCAGCGGGAACCCGGCACGGCTGAACACGCTGCGCCTCGGACTGTGGCTGGTCGCCGCCCTCCTCGCGGCACGCCAGGTCGCCCTCGTCCTGACCTCCCCGCGCGGGGAGCGGCTCACCGACCTGGAGACCTGGCTCGGCCCGGAGGGCGTGCTGCGGGTCGGCGGCTCGCTCTACGACTCCACCAGCTTCACCGGCACCCCCTTCAGCGGCCTCGTCCTCAAGCCCTTCACTCGTTCGGCTGAACAAGCCCTCGGCTGGGGGTGGACCTTCGGCACCCTGCTGCTGGTCGTCGCCCTCGGCCTGGTCGCCGCCCGCGCCCTGCCCCGGCCGGTCGGCCGCCGCACCGCCCTGCTGGCCGCGCCCGTCGCCGTCAGCCTGCTGATGCTCTCCCTGCCGGTGCGCAACACCCTCTGGCTCGGGCAGACCAGCATCCTGCCCGTCCTGCTGGTCCTCCTCGGCTGCTTCGCCGTCCGCGGCTCGCGCACCAGCGGCGTCCTCGTCGGCCTCGCGGCGGCCCTCCAGCCCACCCTGCTGCTGTTCGCCCCGCTGCTGTGGTTCACCGACCGCCGCCGGGCCGCCGCCACCACCGGCCTCACCTTCGCCCTCGGCACCGCCCTGGCGTGGGCCGCGATGCCCGAGGACTCCACCGCCTACTGGACGCGGCACATCTCGGGAGTCGGCCTCGGCGGCCCCGCCGACGCCCTCGCCAACCAGTCCCTGCACGGCGCCCTGCTCCGCCTCGGACTGGAGGGCCCGCTCGAGATCGGCCTGTTCCTGATGATCGGCGCGGCCGTCGTCGTGCTCGGTCTGCGCCGCGCCGTCCACTACGCCCGGGACGGCCAGCTGCTCCTCGCGGTCGCCGTCACCGGCTGCGTCGCCATCGTCGTCTCCCCGGCCGCCTGGCAGCACCAGCTGCTGTGGCTGCTGCTCGCCGTCGTCGGCCGGGTCGGCAAGCGCGCCTCCGACCGGCTGCTGTGGCCCGTCGCCGTCGTCCTGGTGATGACGCTGCCGGCCACGATGATCCTGCCGAACCTGTCGGTGCTGCACCCGGTGCGGGACAACATCGTGCTGCTCGCCGCGCTGGCCGCCGCCACCGCGATCCCCTTCCTGTCCCGCACCTCCCGGTACTACGACGAGCCCGTCCCGACCCGGTACGCGCCGCCGGCCCCCACCCGCTTCCGGTTCGTCCCGCTGCTGCCGTTCCTGCGCCGGGTCCTCACCCGCCCCAACCTGCTGCTCGAACTGCTGCTGATCCGCGTCACCTACGCCGCGTACTCCCAGGTCCGGCTGGCCGCGACCGGCGGCAGCAACTCCGCGGGCCGGGCCCGCGCGGAGGAACACGGTTGGCAGATCCTCGACCTCGAACGCGTCCTCCACCTGGACATCGAGTACGCCGTCAACCACGCCGTGGTGAAGATCGACTGGCTGCGGAACTTCTTCGACTTCTACTACACGTCGTTCCACTTCGTCGTCCCGCTCACCGTGCTGGGACTGCTGTACTGGCGGCGCCCCGTCGACTACCGCTGGGCCCGTTCCGCGCTCGGGTTCACGACCCTGCTCGCCCTGGTCGGCTTCTGGCTCTACCCGCTCGCCCCGCCCCGCCTGATGCCGGGCCTCGGCATCATCGACACCGTCCACGGCGTGCAGGACTTCAGCAAGCCGGACTACGGCACCCTCACCGCCCTCACCAACCAGTACGCGGCGATGCCCTCCCTGCACTTCGGCTGGTCCCTGTGGTGCGGTGTGGTCGTCGCGGTCATCGCGCCCCGGACCTGGATGAAGCTCGTCGGCCTGCTGCACCCCCTGTTCACCGCCGCCGCGATCGTGGCCACCGGCAACCACTGGATCCTGGACGCGGTCGGCGGCGCGCTGGTCGTCGCCGCGGGCTTCGGCCTGACCCACGTCCTCCAGGGGCCGCGCGCCCGCACGGTGACCGCCGCCGTCAGCAGCGAGCGGCCACCGGTGCCGGAGAAGGACCGTACTCCGAGCTGATCCGGTACTCGCCCGGCGCGGGCACGGTCAGCCGGGTCATATCGCCCTGCCGGCTCAGGCAGCCGCCGTCGGACCGCAGCCACGGCGAGTACGCCACCCGTACCGTCACCGGACCCGGCCGGGAGACCAGGACCACGATCTCCGCGCCCGAGGTGCGCACCACGGAACCCGGGGCGGACACCAGGGGCACCGCGTCCCGCACCCGGAAGACGCGCCAGTGCGCGTCCCGCCAGACCGGCTCCAACCAGTCGGGGCGGTCCTCGCGGATCAGCCGCGCCTCCTGCGCGGCGAAGCCGTCGGGCCGGGCCTCGGGCAGCACGACGAAGCCGACCGCCCAGCGGTCCAGCCACTCCCGGTAGGTGGCGGCGGAGAAGGAGCCGTCGTAGAACAGACGGCCGCGCTCCACGTCGAGCTGGCGGTTCCAGCCGCGGGCCAGGTGCACGTGCGGGGCGAGCGCGACGGCCTCCCGGTGGTTGCGGGCGGGCACCACCTCGACGCGGGTGCGGTCGGCGCCGAGCCCCTTCAGCGCGCGCACGACCCCGTCCGTGTGTGCCGCCCAGGCCGGGACGGTGGTGGACACCTTCAGGTCGTCGACGGTCTTCTGGCCCGTCCACACCGTCGAGAACACCAGCACGCCGATCAGCAGCGTCCGCCGCACGGCCCGCAGCCCCGGCCGGGCGAGCAGCGCGCCCAGCAGCACGACGGGGGCCGCGTACTCGGCGAACCGCTCGACGTTGGTGCCGATCGGCGAGGGCACCAGGTACACCGCGACGGTCCCGGCGGCGTACACGGCGCCGCTGAAGCGGGCGACCCGCCAGTCGCGCGGGGCGAGCACGGTGACGGCCAGCCCCAGCAGCACCGGCGGCCAGACGCGCGCCGCGGGCATCAACTGCTCGCCGGAGAAGGGGAACAGCGCGCTCGTCGCCGCGACGACGGCCGGCGGCAGCAGCAGGGCCACGGCCCGGGCACGCTGCCGGTCGAGCAGGTACCCGGCCCCGACGACCGCCAGGAACAGCCCCGCCACCGGGGACGCCATGGTGGCGAGCGCGGCGTGCGCACCGGCCAGGACGTGCCGGTCGCCGCGGCTGAGCATCACCCACGCGGCCAGCGCGAAGGCGGTACCGAGGGCGAACGTGGTCCGCCCCGAGGCCACGTTGCACCACAGGGCGAGCGAGGCGAGGAGGGCCGGCAGCAGCGGCTTCGGCAGCCCGGCCCGGACCACGAGGACGGCCGCCAGCCAGGACCCCGCAACGCCCGCCGCCACGGTGACCGTCCGCACCCCGAGGGCGGCCATCAGATACGGCGACAGCAGGCTGTAGTTGGCGGTGTGCGTGCCCCCGTACCAGGACAGGTTGTACGCGGAACTCCCGTGCCGGGTCACGAAGCCGGCCCAGGCGTCCTGCGCGGCCAGGTCACCACCGCCGGTCGCGAGGACGAGCACCCACAGGGTGTAGAGGGGGAGCACCGGGAGGGTGGCGAGCAGGGGCACGCGGTGCCGTCGGCCCCAGCTGCGGAGGGAACGGTTCCGTGGCCGGACCGGGGCCGCCCACCGGGGCTGCCGGGGCGGTCGGGGCAGGGTGAGATCGGCGTGGGGCACGTGGAGGAGGACGCGGAACGGGGCGCGGGCGTTCAGTCGCCGGACGAGCACGGCGGGTTCCCGAGCCGCCGGCCGGACGGTCACTGCGGGGCGGGCGGCCGACCGGGCGGGTGAGCGCCGCCGGTCGTGCGGCCGGCCGGGCGGGCGCGGGCAACCGGCCGCGCCCGCCCGGGCAACCGGCCGCGCCCGCCCGGGAGATGGAGGACCGTCGCCGTCCGGCCCGGACGGGTTCAGTGCTCGCAGAGGGAGAACTCCCGCTCGTAGAGCTCCTCGTTGTGCTCGGCGACGAAGAACGTGCGCTCGTGCATGAGCTGTTCGCGGTACGCCCTGGCCTCGTCCAGGGTCATGGTCGAGGTGTCGGCCCACGGCTGCTGCGGGGGCACGTCCGACGTCGAGACGATCCGCTTCGACGGGTCGATCAGGAAGAACGCCAGGATCTTCCGGTGCCCGGGCCGGGTGGGATCCGCGAGGCGGAACGGCCCGACGCGGTGCTGCAGCACGTTGGGGAAGGCCAGGCAGCGGCCCGCCGGGGTCGACGCCGTCCCCAGGACCTGGTTCAGCGCGCCCTCGTTCTCCAGGCCGTAGACCTCCCGCATGCCGTTGTCGTCGTTCTGCTCGTAGTCCGGCTCGTCCACTGCCGTCCGGAAGCCGAGCGTGCTCCCGGTGATGTTCTCGCTGTCCCAGTAGTGGATACCGGTCGAGACGATCCGCTCGTTGAGCATCCCCTCGACGTGCCAGGAACCGCCCGCGTACTCGGGCCGGTCGGGGGTCAGGTGGATGCTCGCCAGCTTGACCACGACCTGCAGCCTCCGCCCGCGCAGGCCGACCCGGGCCGACGCGTCGGGCATCTCGGGCGGCGTGAAGTCCGGGGCGTCGGGCAGCACCGGACGGCGGTTCTCCCACCAGTCGTCCATGGCCTCCTGCCACGCCAGGTACGCCTCGCGGTACGCCTCCTTGTCGGCGTAGGAATCCTCGTGCGGGCACTCCGGCTCCGAGTCGTACCAGCCGTACGGATCGGCCTCGATGCGCGGCGGACGCGGATGCCGCAGATCGGTCAGGACGTTCTCGAACAGCGGGCGCAGCCGCGCGAACAGCTCCGGCAGCACGGCGGCCAGCTCCGCGTGCGCCTCGGGGTGGACGTTGTTGACGTAGGAACGGAAGACGACCCCGCCGTCCTCGTCCACGTCGGCGTCCGTCGGCAGCCACTGGAACTTCTCCGAGAACTCGTACGCGTACCCGCCCGGCGACTTCTCCCACGCGTCCTCGGGCCCGCTCACCCCCCGCACCCGGCAGAAGAGGGAGGGGTGCACCAGATCGAGCACCTGGCCCTCGGACCCGGGGTGCCAGTCCCTCTCCGCCTCCGGGACCTCCTCCAGGACGCGGACCGCCGCGCGCAGCCGGGACGCGAGGCCGTCGTCGATCAGCGTGTCCGACTGCCACACCCCGTCGACCGCGGACACCTCGATCCCGGTGCCGGGGTCCCGCAGCGCCGCGTAGTGCCGCAACTCGGCCAGCACGTACCGCACCTGGGCCTCGGTCAGGCCCTGGGCGCGGGCCTCCTCCGCCCAACGGGCCGCGATCTCAGAATCGTTCATCTTGTCGTACCACCCCGGCTTCGCCCGGAGGTGCGCGCTGCACCGCATCATCCGCAGCTCCCCCAGCGTCCGGGGCGTCGCGAGCGGTACGGAACGGGCGGGCCCGTGGAAGGGCAACGGAAAAGCGGACAGACCGGTCACGTGTGTCGATCCTCCAGATCGGGGTGCGATGGCGGGAACAGTAGTGGGGACCACCGACACCGGGCTGGGGGCGGGGGCGGGCCCGGCGGGCTCCGTGCGGCCCCGAACGGGCGAAGGCGACGCCCCGGGGATCAGGGGGCGCCGCCTTCGGTATGGGGGGATGTGCCGTGGGGCCGGGTGGGATCAGTACCAGCCGTTGGACTGCCAGAAGTTCCAGGCGCCGCAGGGGCTGCCGTAGCGGTCCTTCATGTAGTCGAGGCCCCACTCGATCTGGGTCTCGGGGTTGGTCCGCCAGTCGGAGCCGGCCGAGGCCATCTTGGAGGCCGGCAGGGCCTGCACCAGGCCGTAGGCGCCGCTGGAGGCGTTGGTGGCCTTCACGTCCCAGTTGCTCTCGTGCTGCACGATCTTGGAGAAGCACTGGTACTGGGCCGAGTTGCCGATCATCTTCTTCGCGGTCGCCTGTGCCGAGGTGGCCTCCGCGGGGGCGGCCTGGGCGGGTGCGGCGGCGAACAGCGTGCCGCAGGCCGCGGCGGCCAGGGCGGTGCCGGCGACGGCCTTCCTCGGGGTGGCGAGGGAGCGGAGGAGGGAAGCGGCGGACACGGGCGGCCTTTCGGTCGGGGGCGGTGGGTCGCCGCCGTGTGCGGGAGCCGCGGTCACTCCGCGGGGCATACGGCGGCGCCGCGGCCCCTGAGGGCTCGTCGGCGCCTGGCGACGTCGTCCAGAGAAACAGGCCGGACGGATGTCCGCAAAGACCGTTTTTACTAGTTCGGGCGGTCAGGTGGGGGGTGTCCGCCCACCCCGCCGGCGCCGTTCCGCGCAGGTCACGCCGGTGCGCGGCGGGGCCGTCGGCTACGGCCCCGCTTCGTACGTGATCCGCGTCATGTGGGGTGCTTCACGCCCGCGGGGCCGTCGAAGGTGACCGGCGCCTCGAAGGAGGCCCGCCGGGTCGCCCTGCGGAGTGCCCTGAGCACGGGAGGGCCCAGGGTCAGCGTCAGGACGAGGGTGAGCAGGGCGCGCCCCAGGTCCCAGCCGAGGGACGTCGCCAGGCAGTAGGCGAGGAAGCGCGCCAGGTTGGCGGGGACGGACGCGTCCGGGTCGAAGGCGATGTTCGAGGCCAGGGCGGACATGAAGGGCCAGCCCGACATGTTCATCACCGTGCCGTAGACGAAGGCCGCCAGGAAGCCGTACACGGCGAGCATCACCACCTCCGTCCGGCCCCGCAGCCGGTCGGGCCCCGGCAGGAACCCCGCGGCCATGGTGAACCAGCCCATCGCCAGCATCTGGAACGGCAGCCACGGTCCGACCCCGCCGGTGAGCAGGGCGGACGCGAACATGGTGATCGCACCGAGGACGAAGCCGAAACCGGGGCCGAGGACCCGGCCGCTGAGCACCATCAGGAAGAACATGGGCTCCAGCCCGGCCGTGCCCGCCCCGAACGGGCGCAGGGCCGCCCCCGTCGCCGCCAGGACGCCCAGCATGGCCACGGCCTTCGGGCCCAGCCCGGATTCGGAGATCGTCGCCGCCACCACCGCGACCAGCAGCACCAGCAGGCCCGCGAACAGCCAGGGGGCGTCCTGGGCGTGGGCGTTCAGGGTGGACGTGGGCGGCGCGAGGAACGGCCACCCGAACCCGGCCACACCCACCGCGCTGACCAGCGCCAGCGCGACCAGGGAGCGGGGCCCGAGGCGGACGGCGCGGGCCTGCCGGTCCCGGGGACGAGGCCGCGGGCCGGCGCCCGGCCGGGATGCGCGGGGGCTCATGACAGCGCCTCGCGGACCTCGGGCACCGTGAGCCAGGGCTGCGGGGCGAGGATCTTGGCGACCTGCGGAGCGAAGGACGGGGACGCGACCACGACCTCGGCCGAGGGGCCGTCGGCGATCACCTCGCCCTCGGCGAGCAGCACGACCCGGTGCGCGAGGTCCGCCGCCAGCTCCACGTCGTGGGTGGCCATCACGATGGCGTGACCGTCGGCGGCCAGCCCGCGCAGCAGCGCCACCAGGCGGGCCTTCGCGCCGTAGTCCAGGCCGCGGGTCGGCTCGTCCAGCAGGAGCAGCGGCGGGCGCGCGGTGAGGACCACCGCCAGGGCGAGCGTCAGGCGCTGGCCCTCGGACAGGTCGCGGGGGTGCGTGTCGTCGGCGATGCCGGGCAGCAGCTCGGACAGCAGCGCCCGGCAGGTGCCCGGTGCGGCGTCCGCGTCCTGGTCGGCGGCGGCGCACTCGGCGGCGACCGTGTCCGCGTAGAGCAGGTCGCGGGGCTCCTGGGGGACGAGGCCGACCCGGCGGATCAGGTCCCGGGGGCGGGTGCGGTGCGGGACCGCGTCACCGGCGCGGACCGAGCCGCCGGACGGCTCCACCAGGCCCACCAGCGCGCTGAGCAGCGTCGACTTCCCGGCGCCGTTGCGTCCCATCAGGGCGATGGTCTCGCCCGGGACGACCGTGAGGTCGACCCGGCGCAGCGCCTGGACCCGGCCGCGGCGGACGGCCAGGTCACGGACCTCGGCCACGGTGGGCGGGGCGGGGGCCTTCGGTGCGGACCGCCGGAACAGCCGACCGCGGGCCGGGGACGCCGTGGCCGCCCCGGATGCCCCGGCGGGCTCCCGCGCGCCCTCCGCCCGTGCCGCAGCCGCCCCCGCCAGCCGTTCCCGCAGCGGTGCGGCCCGACGGCGCGCGTCGCGGACCGTCAGCGGCAGCGGTGTCCAGCCCGCCAGCCGCCCCAGGTCCACCACCGGCGGGAACACCGGGGAGACCGCCATGATCTCGGCCGGGCCGCCCAGCCGCGGGGCCTCGCCCGGGCCCGGCAGCAGCACGACCTGGTCGGCGTACTGGATGACGCGTTCCAGGCGGTGCTCGGCCATCAGGACCGTCGTGCCCAGGTCGTGCACCAGCCGCTGGAGGACCGCCAGGACCTCCTCGGCCGCCGCGGGGTCCAGCGCGGAGGTCGGCTCGTCCAGCACCAGCACCCGTGGGTGCGGGGTGAGGACCGAGCCGATGGCCACCCGCTGCTGCTGGCCGCCGGACAGGGTGGACAGGGAGCGGTCGCGCAGGTCGGCGAGGCCCAGCAGGTCGAGGGTCTCCTCGACGCGGCGGCGCATCACGTCGGGAGCGAGACCCAGCGACTCCATGCCGTAGGCGAGTTCGTCCTCGACGGTGTCGGTGACGAAGTGGGACAGCGGGTCCTGGCCCACCGTGCCGACGACGTCGGCGAGTTCACGCGGCTTGTGGGTGCGGGTGTCCCGGCCGGCGACCGTGACCCGGCCGCGCAGGGTGCCGCCGGTGAAGTGCGGCACCAGGCCGCTGACCGCGCCGAGCACGGTCGACTTGCCGACCCCCGACGGGCCGACGAGCAGGACGAGTTCACCCTCGGGGACCTCGAAGTCGACGCCCCGCACGGAGGGTTCGTCCGCGCCGTCGTACGTCACGGAGACGTTCTCGAAGCGGATCACAGGGGCTCCTTGCGGTTGTCCTCGGGGGCGGGCGTCACGAAGGCGGGCAGCAGACCGATCAGCACGGCCGCCGCCGGCCACAGGGGCAGCGTCGGTGCCACCAGCGGCACCACGCCGGGGTGCAGCGCGGCCGGATCCCGCGCCGCGGCCACGAACAGGGCCGCGGCGACGGCCGCGCCGGAACCGGCGACCAGCCAGGCCCGGACGTCCCAGTGGTCCGGGCGGTACCGGGTCCGCAGGGACCTGCGCCCGCCGAGCCACAGGCCCGCCAGCGCGGTGGCCAGCCCGGCGAGGAGGACGGGCAGGCCGTACCGTCCCCCTTCGGCGGTGAGCAGCCCGTACGTCCCGGCGCAGACCCCGAGCAGGCCGCCGAGGGTGAGGGCGGCGGTGGTGCGGCGGACGGCGGGCGGCACCTCGGCGGTCCGGCCGTAACCGCGGGCGTCCATCGCGGCGGCCAGCGCCACCGACCGCTCCAACGCGCCCTCCAGGACCGGGAGCCCTACCTGCATCAGGCCGCGGACGCCCTTGTCGGGCCGTCCCCGCAGGCGCCGGGCGGCGCGCAGCCGCTGGACGTCGGAGATCAGGTTCGGCGCGAAGGTCATCGCCACGACGACCGCCACGCCCATCTCGTACAGGGCGCCGGGCAGGGACTTCAGCAGGCGCGAGGGGTTGGCGAGGGCGTTCGCCGCGCCGACGCAGACGAGCAGGGTGGCCAGCTTCAGGCCGTCGTACAGGGCGAACGTGAGAGCCTCGGCGGTGACGTCGCCGCCGAGCCGGATGCCCTGCGCCCACGCGGGCAGCGGGACTTCGGGGAGCGACACCAGGACGTGACTGCCGGGGATGGGCGACCCCAGGACGATCGCGAACAGCAGCCGGATGACCAGCACGGCCAGCGCCAGCTTGACGAACGCGCCGTAGGAGCGGGCCCAGGGCGCGTTCGGGCGGCGGGTGGCCACGACGTATCCGGAGACGGTCGCCAGGAGGCAGAGCAGCAGGGGGTTGGTGGTGCGGGTGGCGGCGGTGCCGAGCCCGAGCGCCCACAGCCACCAGGCACCGGGGTGCAGGGACGGCCCGGACCGGTGCCCCCGGGCGGTCGTGCCGAGCGGACGGCGGGGGCGCGCGGCGGCCCCGCCCGGCTCACGGCGGGGGCCGCGGCCGGGGCGGTCTCCGGGGCGGGGGCGGGTTTCGGGGGCGGGGTCGGGGGCGCCCTCGGGGCCCGGGTGGGCACGGTCACCGGAGCCGGTGCTGTTGCTGGGGCGGGCGTCGCTGCCGGTCGGGGCCTCGTGGCGGGGGCGGGCCTCACCGCCGGTCCGGGCGTCACCCGCGGGGCGGGCCTCACCCGCGGGGCGGGCCTCATCGGCGGGGCGGTCGGCGGCGCCGTCGGAGGGGTGGCCGCCGTCCCCGGGGCGGGGGCCGGTGTCGGCCCGGTGGCCGCCGTCCTCCCGGCGAGGGCCGGCGGCCGGTGGCCGGGGGGCGCCGGCCGGGCGGGGCCGGGGATCAGCCACGGCGGCGTACCTGCCAGATCGCCGCCCCGCCCAGCAGCGCCACGAGGGCGATGCCGGCGACCAGTCCCAGCGCCGTGCTGCCGCCGTCACCGTCCGAGGAGTCGGAGGCCGAGGTGTCCGTGGACCCCGACCCGTCCCGCCCGGTCGCCGACGGGTCCCGGTCCGGGCTCCCGGAGCCGTCCGGGCTCTCCCGGTCCGGCGCCGTGCCGGAGACCTGCTCCCCGCAGCCCGACTTCGGGTAGCCCTCGATCGCGCACAGCAGGGCGCTGGTGTTGTAGCGCAGCGGCTCGGCCACGGCGGCCAGGGCGTGCGCCGTCGTCGCGTTCCCGGCGACGCGGGCGCAGGCCGTCCGCCGCTCCGGCGGGGTCTCCCCGGACGGGGCGTCGGCGGCCGTGCCGAAGTCGATGACCAGCGCGACGCGCTTCCTGCCGTCCTGCGCCGGGGTGTCGGCGCAGATGGTGTCGAAGTCGGCGGCGCCCCGGGGCTTCGCCGCGTCGCCGGAGTCCTCGCTGACGGAGAAGCGGAAGCCCTGGACGTCACCGTCGGCGGGACGCGCCGTCGACGGGCCCTCGGTGGCGTAGGTCCACTGTCCGCCGTCGCGCTCCCAGAAGGACCAGTAGCGGTAACCGGCCGCCTGCGCCGGCCCCGCGCCCGCCAGGACGGCGGAGAACGGGACCAGCGCGGCCAGGAGCAGGACGGAGAGGCGCCGGATCACGACTGCTTCCGCTTGTTCCGGCCGCTGACCAGGAAGCCGACGCCGATGCCGGCGACCAGGCAGACGCCGACGAACCACCAGATGCCGAAGCCGGACTCCGACTCGTCCTTCTTCTCGTCCTTGTCGTCCGCCGTGTCGTCCGTTCCGGACTGCGCCGAGCGCGCGCCCTCGGACGCCTCCGGGCCGGTCGCGCCGAGCTTCGCGACCAGGTCGGTGCCGCCGAAGGCGCGGGGGTCGGCGCCGGTGGCGTGGGCGGCGAGGATCAGCTGGGCGTAGGCGCCGGGACCGCTCTGGGCGGCCCAGTCGGCGGCGTTCTTCTCCAGCCAGGCGAGCGACTTCTTCGCGGGCGCGGTCGCCCCCTGCGCGGACAGGGCCACGACCGCGTCGGCCGTGTTGCCGTAGTCGGGCTGGTCGTCGGCGCCGGGGAGGGAGGAGACGAGGTGACCGTCCTCGGCCAGGGCCTCGGTGAGGTACGCGGCGCCGTTGGCCGCGGCCTGCTCGGGGGTGTCCGCCTTCGCGCAGCCGTCGGGCGTCGTCCCGTCGGCCTTGCCGGGCTCGACGACCAGGCCGGCGCCGAGGGCACCGAGCACACCGGCGGCGGTGGCGTCCGCGTTGGGGACCAGGGTGCCCTTCTTGTCGGGCTGGAAGGCGAAGGCGCCCGGACCCTCCTTGTCGTCGCACGGCAGCGCCAGCTTCAGCAGCGCGTCGTAGGGGGACTTGCCGTCCTTCGTCACCTCGGCGGGCTTCTCCCCGGCGGCGGCGAGCGCGCCGATCACGACCGAGGTGGAGTTGGTGTCGCTGGCCCCACCCGCGGTGTAGCCCCAGCCGCCGTCCTTGTTCTGCACCGACTTCAGCCAGTCGACGGCCTTCGTGGTGACGGCGTCGTGCCCGCCGAGCGCGGTGAGCGCCTGCACGGCGGCGGCGGTCTGGTTGGTGTCCACCATCGTCTTGGCGTCGCACGCCTTCGAGGTGTCCGCACGGTACGGGCCGAAGGAGCCGTCGGCGCACTGCTGGCCGGTCAGCCACTCCACGGCCGACGCGGCGGGCTCGACGCCGGCCGTGTCCTGGGCGAGCAGGGCGAGCGACTGGCGCCAGACGCCGTCGTACTGCGGGTCGCCGTCGCCGAACAGGGCGGCGGGCAGCTTCGCGGACGGCGAGGGCGACGCGGTCGAGTCGGCTGCGGCCGGCGCGGCGGAGCCGATGACGGCGACGGCGGCCAGGGCCGCGGCGCCACGGCGGAAGTTCATGATGGGCGGGTGCCTCTCCCTGAGGGGAGTCGGGCAGCACGGGACACCCCGGCGGCTCGGCTCCGTATACCTCGACGGTGCCGTGCTCCGGCGGAACTGCCGGGCACGTGAGCCGGTCACGATCCGCGCGGGGCATTCCGGCTCGCCGTCCGCTGGGACGGCTCACGGCTGCGGGTCAGCGCCGGATTCGCACCGGCTTCCCCCCGTACGGGTGTGAAACGACGCGGCCACTCTACCCGCCCCTGACCGGGCCACCAGGGGCGGTGGCGGGGAGGTGGCTGAGGTCACGCAGGAGGTGTGACGGGGGCGCGGCCCGGGTGAGGGGGCGGGGAGGGGTGAGGAGCGGGGCGGGGGGTGGAGCTGGCGGGGTCTGGAGCGTGGCGGGGTGTGGAGACGGCACCTGTGCGACTCCGTCCCCGGGCCGCCTTGGGGCGGCTTCGGCTTCGGCTTCGTTCCGTTCGCGTCCTCGTGTCCCCCGTGTCGGAGCCCTCGCGTCGCGAGCCCCGCTCGCCGTCGGAGCCCTCACGCCCGAAGTGCGGCTCCGGGGCCCCGCGTCAGAAGCCCGCCCTCGGGGGTCCGACGTCAGGAACCCTCCGCCTCCGTCGCCGTCAGGTCGATCAGCCGGGACGCCGTCTCGATGTCGATCCGGACCTGCGCGATGGAGGCGCGCCCCGAGAGCCAGGTGATCAGGGCGGAGTGCCAGGTGTGCTCGATGACCCGGACCGCGGACAACTGCTCGGCGGTGGGCTCCCGGTCGTCCAGCCCCATGGCGTCCAGGATGATCGCCGTGGTCTGGCGCGACACCTGGTCGACCTCGGGGCTCACACTGCGGTCGGCGAAGGTCAGCGCCCGCACCATCGCGTCGGCCAGGTGCGGTTCGCGCTGGAGCGCGCGGAAGGCCCGCATCAGGGTCTCCGCGACCCGCTCGGCCGCCGTCTCCCCGGCCGGGGGCTTCTTGCGCAGGGTGCCGTGCAGGTGCTCCAACTGGTCCTGCATCGTGGCCACCAGCAGGTGGATCTTGGACGGGAAGTAGCGGTACAGCGTGCCCAGCGCCACGTGGGAGGACTCCGCGACCTCACGCATCTGGACCGCGTCGAAGCCGCCCCGGCAGGCCAGTTGGGCGGTCGCCTGCAGGATGCTGCGCCGGCGTGCCTCCTGCCGCTCGGTGAGCGGGGACGCCGGGGAGGTGAGCCGTGCGCCGTCGCCCCCCGCCGTCGTCGCCCGGGCCGCCCGGTCCGCGTTCTCGGCGTTCTCCGGCTTCTCCGCCGTTCCCGGCTTCTCCGCCGTTCCCGGCTTCTCCGCCTTGGCTGCCTTGGCCGCCTTGGTCGCCTTGTGTGGGTTGGCTTCCGCGGGCATGGGTCCCGTTCCGTGACAGTCGGTGAGGGTGGATGATCGGACAGCATGGCACGCCGTCGGCCGTGGCGTGAATCACCTGATCCACTGCGCCCAGCGCTTCTACCTGCCGGTAGATTCGGAGCCTCCGAACGATCAACTCTGTAACTTGTTCTAGATTAGCGTCCCGGCGTAACCTCGCGGGACAGTGCAGGGAGAAGGGGGCCCAGAGTGACCGCTGAGGCCAGTCAGGCCGGGCCCTCGCAGGGCCCCGCAGCCGACGGCTTGCGACCGCTCCGCATCGCACTCCTCACCTACAAGGGAAACCCGTTCTGCGGCGGTCAGGGCGTCTACGTCCGCCACCTCTCGCGCGAACTCGCCCGGCTCGGGCACCGGGTCGAGGTCATCGGTGCCCAGCCCTATCCCGTCCTCGACGTCCTCGGGCCGGGCCACGACGGACCGAGGCTGACCGAGCTGCCGAGCCTGGACCTCTACCGGCAGCCGGACCCCTTCCGCACCCCCGGCCGGGGCGAGTACCGCGACTGGATCGACGCCCTGGAGGTCGCCACCATGTGGACCGGCGGCTTCCCCGAGCCGCTGACGTTCTCCCTGCGGGCCCGCCGTCACCTGCGCGCCCGGCGCGGCGACTTCGACGTCGTGCACGACAACCAGACGCTCGGCTACGGCCTCCTCGGCGACCTCGGCGCGCCCCTGGTGACCACGATCCACCACCCCATCACCGTCGACCGGCAGCTCGAACTCGACGCCGCCACCAGCCGCAGGCGGCGCTACGCGGTGCGCCGCTGGTACGCGTTCACGCGGATGCAGAAGCGCGTCGCCCGCCGTCTGCCCTCGGTGCTCACCGTCTCCGGCACCTCCCGCGACGAGATCGTCGACCACCTCGGCGTCCGGCAGGACCGCATCCACGTCGTCCACATCGGCGCCGACACCGACCTGTTCTCCCCGGACCCCTCGGTGCCCGTCGTGCCGGGTCGGATCGTGACCACGTCCAGTGCCGACGTGCCGCTCAAGGGCCTGGTCTTCCTGGTCGAGGCGTTGGCCAAGGTGCGCGTCGAACAGCCCGACGCCCACCTCGTGGTCGTCGGCAAGCGCCCCGAGAAGGGGCCCGTCGCCCAGGCGATGGAGCGCTACGGCCTCGAAGGCGCCGTGGAGTTCGTCAAGGGCATCACCGACGCCGAACTGGTCGACCTGGTGCGCTCCGCGCAGGTGGCGTGCGTGCCGTCGCTGTACGAGGGCTTCTCGCTGCCCGCCGCCGAGGCCATGGCCACCGGCACCCCGCTGCTCGCCACCACCGGCGGCGCCATCCCCGAGGTGGCCGGCCGCGACGGCGAGACCTGCCTGGCGGTGCCGCCGGGCGACGCCGGGGCCCTGGCCGCCGGACTGACCCGCCTGCTGGGCGACGCCGCGCTGCGCGCCCGGCTCGGCGCGGCCGGACGGGACCGCGTGCTGCGGCACTTCACCTGGGCGCGCGCGGCGGAGGGCACCGTGGCCCGCTACCGCGACGCGATGGACCGCGCCGCCGCCCCGGCCCCCGGCCGGCCGGGCCGGGCACGGACCGCCCCGGCACCGGCCCCCGCGGCCACTCCCGCGTCGGCCACCCCCGCGCCGGCCGCCGCCACGACCGCCGTGGCCCCCGTTCCTCCCCACGCCGTTGAAGGTGCCGACTCTCCCGAAAGCAGGGCCACGTGCTGACCGTCGACTTCACCCGGTTCCCGCTCGCCCCGGGCGACCGCGTCCTGGACCTCGGATGCGGTGCCGGACGGCACGCGTTCGAGTGTTACCGGCGCGGCGCGCAGGTCGTGGCGCTGGACCGGAACGCGGAGGAGATCCGCGAGGTCGCCCGGTGGTTCGCGGCGATGAAGGAGGCCGGTGAGGCGCCCGCCGGGGCCACCGCCACGGCCATGGAGGGCGACGCCCTCGCCCTGCCCTTCCCCGACGCGTCCTTCGACGTCGTGATCATCTCCGAGGTGATGGAGCACATCCACGACGACAAGGGCGTCCTCGCGGAGATGGTCCGCGTCCTCAAGCCCGGCGGCCGCATCGCCGTCACCGTGCCGCGCTACGGGCCCGAGAAGGTCTGCTGGACCCTGTCCGACGCCTACCACGAGGTGGAGGGCGGCCACATCCGCATCTACCGCGCGGACGAACTGCTGGGGCGGATCCGCGAGGCGGGCCTCAAGCCGTACGGGACCCACCACGCGCACGCGCTGCACTCGCCGTACTGGTGGCTGAAGTGCGCCTTCGGCGTGGACAACGACCGGGCGCTGCCGGTGCGGGCGTACCACAAGCTGCTGGTCTGGGACATCATGAAGAAGCCGCTGGCCACCCGGGTCGCCGAGCGGGCGCTGAACCCGCTGATCGGCAAGAGCTTCGTGGCCTACGCCACCAAGCCGCACCTGCCGCCCACCGGCGCGGACGCCGGGATCCCGGCCGGGGCCGCGACGGGTGCCGAGGCCGGCGCCGGGTCGAAGGCGGCGGCGACGTGACCACTCCCCGGACGGAACACCTGGTCCTGACCGGGGTCCTCACCGCGGGTCAGGCCGCCGAGACCGTCGCCGGCATCCTCGCCGGGCAGCGGGCCGACGGCGCGATCCCCTGGTTCCGCGGCCACCACCTGGACCCCTGGGACCACGTCGAGGCCGCCATGGCCCTGGACACCGCGGGCGCCCACGAGGCCGCCGAGCGGGCCTACCTGTGGCTGGCCCGGCACCAGAACGAGGACGGCTCCTGGTACGCCGCCTACGCCGACGGCGACCACCGTGACGTCACCGACCGCGGCCGGGAGACCAACTTCGTCGCCTACGTCGCGGTCGGCGTCTGGCACCACTACCTCTCCACCGGCGACGACGCCTTCCTGGACCGCATGTGGCCCTGCGTCTACGCGGCCGTGGAGTTCGTGCTGCGGCTCCAGCAGCCCGGCGGGCAGATCGGCTGGCGGCGCGACGACGACGGCACGGCCACCGCGGACGCCCTGCTCACCGGCTCGTCCTCGGTCCACCACGCGCTGCGCTGCGCGCTCGCCATCGCCGAGCAGCGCGAAGAACCGCAGCCCGACTGGGAGTTGGCCGCCGGCGCGCTCCGGCACGCGATCCGGCACCACCCCGAGCGGTTCCTCGACAAGGACCGCTACTCCATGGACTGGTACTACCCCGTCCTCGGCGGCGCGCTCACCGACGAGGAGGCCAGGGCCCGCATCGCGGAGGGCTGGGACCGCTTCGTCGTCCCCGGGCTCGGCGTGCGCTGCGTGATTCCCAACCCATGGGTGACGGGGGGCGAATCGGCCGAACTCGCGCTGGCGCTCTGGGCGATCGGCGAGTCCGACCGCGCGCTGGAGGTGCTCCAGTCGATCCAGCACCTGCGGGACCCGCAGACCGGCCTGTACTGGACGGGCTACGTCTTCGACGACGGGGCGATCTGGCCGCGGGAGCTCACCACGTGGACCGCGGGTGCCCTGCTGCTGGCCGTCGCCGCCCTCGGCGGCCACGAGGCCACCTGCGCGGTCTTCGGCGGCGAGCACCTGCCCAGGGGCCTGGACCCCGACTGCTGCGCCCGGCGCTGAGAGGGCGTCCGCGCCGCGCCGCCCGGACGGCCGTGGCGTGTGCCGACCGGACGGCCGTGGCGTGTGCCGCCCGGACGGCCGCGGCCTGTGTCGACCGGAGGCCGTGGCTGTGCCGACCGGACTACCGCGGCCGGCGCCGACCGGACACCGCGCCCCGCGCCGGCGGCGTCCGCCCGCCGTAGGACGATCCGCGCGCCCTGCCCGAACACCGAGGCGGGGCGCGCGTCGTCGCACGGGGCCCCGCACGCCGGCCGGTCCGGGCCGGCCACCCGCGTCAGCGGCGGTGGAGGCGGTTGGCGATGGCGTGGCCGATGAACAGGTAGACCACCGCGGCCAGTCCGTAGCCCGCGACGACCCGCGCCCACGCCTCGTCGAAGGTGAACAGGTCACGCGACCAGCCTGCCAGCCAGTTGGCCGCGTCGTGGACGAACTGCACCAGGGCGTTGGCCCGGTTGGCGTCCATCAGGTACATCAGAATCCACAGGATGAGGATGACGGCCATGATGTCCGCGATCACCGCGACGACCGTCCCTGCCGAGGTGGAACCAGTGCGATAGCGAGGGGACATGCTTTCCGTCTGGCCCCGGAACCCCGCTTGAAACCCCGGAGCGCCCCGGGCCGTCGGGGGAGTTCGGCGCGGGGCGCCGAGGCCCGGGCCGACGGTCCGGGGCGGCCCGGGGGAGCCCGCGGCGGCCCGGGAGGGCGAGCGGCGCGGGCGGGGCGCACCGGTGGGTCGGCCGTGGGTCGGCGGCGGGGCGGCGGGGCGGTGGAGGCCGGCCCGGACGCCCGGGTCAGCGGTGGCTGAGCAGCAGGCGCCACGCCTCCGGTCCCCGCTCCAGGTACTCCACCGCGAACGTGTCCGGGTGCCGGCTCTCGATCTGCCGCAGCAGCGGCAGCGGGTCGTGCGGCGCCACCAGCACCAGCGCCCGGCCCGCGGGCACGGCGGACAGCGCCCCGAAGACCGTCGCGTGACGGATCGCGTGCGGGACCTCCCGCACGTCGAGCTCGGGCGCGTCGACCTCGTCCGAGCCGCCGCAGGCGCAGCTCCCGCCGCACCCGCCGCCGGACCCGGCCGCCGCACCCTCCGCGCCGCGCTCGTGCTCGTGCCCGGGGCCGTGCTCGTGCTCGTGCCCGGGACCGTCCTGGTGCTCGTGCTCGGGTCCGCGCCCGTCGTCGTGGCCGTGGCCGAGGAGTTCGTGCATGCCTGCCAGGAGACCGTGCAGGGAGACGTCCGGAGCACCCGCCAGCAGGGGCAGCACCAGGGTGTTCTCCTTGTCCAGGTGCTCCTCGAACAGGACCTGGAGGGCCCACGCCTCGGCCGCCGCCCGCACCGGCGAGCCGGCTCCCCGCACCGCCTCGACCAGGGCGGTCAGCCTCCGGTGCTCGGCCAGCATGCCGTCGACCAGCAGCCGCGCGCCGGCCAGGTCCCGGGCGGCCGGGTAGAGGGTCCGCTCCTCGGCCGCCGCGTGCGGCAGCAGGTCCCGCTCGCAGAAGCCGACCAGCCCCGAACGGACCGCCTCCGCCTCCGCCGGGTCGCCGTCCGCCGCCGTGAGCAGCAGGGCCACCCGCCCGGCCAACTCACCCGCCAGCCGCGCGTGATGGGTCTCGACGGCCTCGGCTGCCGCCGCGTCCTGGGGATCCGATGCGATGGTCAAGGTGCTCATGGCGGCGTCCTTCCGGAGGTGGACGACCCGTCCCGGCCGGTCCGGGTCGAGGGCTCACGTGCAATATAGTACGGACATGACCGTGGAAAATAACGGACCGCTTCCCGGCAGTGGCGCGAACCGGGTGCCGCTGTCCCGGCAGCGGCGTGGTGTCCTGCAGTACCTGCGCGGGCAGTCCGGCCCGGTGACGGTCACGGCGCTGGCACAGGTGTGCGCGCTGCACGTCAACACGGTCCGGGAGCACCTCGACGCCCTGGTCGACGACGGCCTCGCCGTCCGGGAGCGGGCCGCCCCCGCCGGCCGGGGCCGCCCGGCCCAGCTCTACCGGGCCCGTCCGCCGCAGGCGTCGCCCGCACGGGAGTACGCCGGTCTCGCCGCCGTCCTGGCCGCCCGGATCGCCCGGTCGAGCACCGACCCCCGCGCGGACGCCCTCGCGGCGGGCGAGGACTGGGGGCGCGTCCTCACCGCCGGGCAGGAGCCGAGCACGGACCCGGAGGAGGCGCGGCGCCGGGTGCTGGACCTGCTGGAGGAGATCGGCTTCGCGCCCGAGGCGGACGACGAGGCCCGCCGGGTCCGGCTGCCGCGCTGCCCCTTCGTGGAGACGGCCCGCGAGCACCCCGGCGTGATCTGCGGCGTCCACGAGGGACTGACCCGGGCTGCCCTCGCCGCGCTGGGCGGGGCGCCCCAGGACGTCGAGCTGCTCCCGTTCGCCGAGCCCGACGCCTGCCGGCTGCACCTGGCCACCGGCCGGAACGGACTGCGACGGCCCCCGCACCCGCCGGCCGCCACCAGCGCCCCGACGCCCGACGGCCCCCACGCGGCCGGCCCCCCGGGTGTGGACGACGGCCCGACGGGCCCAGCCGGACCCCCCGGTGCCGCCGACCCCGCCGCCGGCCCTGCCGATGGCCCGGGTCCGTCCCGCGCCCCGGACCTCGGGGGTCCCGCGCGGCCCTCCGGCGCGGTCGAGGACCCCCGGTGACCCCGGGCGGAGGGCCCGCCACCGGCGGCCCATCCACCGACGGGCCCGCCGGTCGTCCCGCGCGGGGCGTCGCCGGTCGCCCCGCCTGGAGGGCCGCCGACCGCGCTGCCGACCGTGCCGCCGACCGCGCCGCCCGGCGTACGGGCGCCCGGCGGGTGCCGTTCCTGCTGGCCGCCGGGCTCTGTCTGCTCGCCGGGCTCGACGCCGCCCTCGTCCTGCTCGACCTGCCCGCCCCGGTCACCGGCGACCGGCTGCCGTCGGTGCACGGCGTCCTGCTCGTCCTCGGCTTCGCCGGCACCCTGGTGGCCCTGGAACGCGCGGTCGCCCTGGGCGGCCGGTGGCCCTACGCCGCCCCCGCCCTCCTCGGCGCGGGCGGCCTGCTGCTGCTCACCCCCGCCGACCCGGCCGTCCCCCGGCTGCTGCTCGTCGCCGGGTGCGCCACGCTCGTGGCCCTGTACGCGTGCTTCTGGCGCCGCCGGCCGAGTGCGGCCCTGGCGGCCCAGGCCGCGGGCGCCGTCTCCGCGCTGGGCGGAGCCCTGCTGTGGCTCGGCGGCCTGGACGTGCCGCGTCTGCTGCCCTGGCTGGTCGCCTTCCTCGTCCTGACCATCGCGGGGGAGCGCCTGGAACTCGCCCGGGTGACCGTCCTCGCCCCGGCCGCCGAACCCGCCTTCCTGGCCTGCGTCGCGGCCGTGGCCGCCGGTGTGGCCGCCACCCTCATGTGGCCCGCGCCGGGCACGCTGCTGCTGGGTGCCGCACTCCTCGCGCTGGTCGCCTGGCTGGTCCTGCACGACGTGGCCCGCCGGCTCCTGCGGTCCACCGGACTGCCCCGCTTCACCGCCGGATGCATGCTGGCCGGCTACGGCTGGCTGGCACTCGCGGGCACGCTGTGGCTGGTCACCGGACCGGTCACGGACGGCACCCGTTACGACGCGGTGGTGCACGCCGTGTTCCTCGGCTTCGTGATGTCCATGATCATGGCGCACGCGCCGGTGATCCTCCCCGCGGTGCTGCGCCGCCCCCTGCCCCACCACCCGGCGATGACCGTCGCCGCCTGGCTGCTCCACCTCTCCTTGGTCCTCCGGGTGTTCCTCGGCGACCTGCGGGACGCGGAGGCGGCCTGGCGGCTCGGCGGCGCGCTCAACATCGCCGCGGTCCTGCTGTTCGCCGTGACGGCGGTGACGGCCTCGGTCACGGCGACCCGGAGCGGTGACCGGGCCGCCCCGAAGGGCCACGCCCGGCGGGACGGCAGGCACCCGACGTCCGGCCCCACCCCGGCCCCGGCCTCTGCGCCCGATGCGGACTCGCTCTCGGCTCCGGCGACGGACCTGGCCTCGGCGTCCGCTCCGGACACGGACCCGGCCCCGGCCTCCGCGCCCGACCGCGACCCGGACCCGGCCGCTGCGTCTGTTCCGGACCCGGCGGCTGCCTCCGTTCCGGCCCCAACCCCCGACACCGACCGGCCGAGGACGTCCCGATGACCACGAGCCCGTCCATCCCCTCCCGGTCCGGAGGCCCCGCCCCGCAGCCGCCCGGACGGTCCCCGCGGGCCCTCTGGCACCTGGGGGTGAACGCGGTCGTCGTCGTATGGCTGGCCCTGTTCGCCGGGGTCGGCGCCGCCCACCACGTCGTGCCGCACGCCCGCTGGCTGCTCGTGCACCTGCTGCTCCTGGGCGCCGTCAGCAACGCCGTCATCATCTGGTCCGGGCACTTCGCCGCCTCCGTGCTGCGGCTGCCCGAGGCGAACCGGGGCGCGCCCGCGGTTCTGCGGCTGGCGTGCTTCAACGCCGGTGCCGTGGGCGTGATCACCGGGTTGCTCACCGGGCGCCTGCCCGTCGTCCTCGCCGGCGCGGTCCTGGTCGCCGGCGCGGTCGCCGCCCACGCCGTGTGGCTGGTCCGGCTGCTGCGGCGGGCGCTGCCGGGCCGGTTCACCATGACCGTGCGCTACTACGCCGCCGCCTCGGCCCTGTTGCCGGTCGGCGCCGCCCTCGGGGTCGTCCTGGCGCGCGGCGACCTCCCCGGCGACCTCCGCGAACGGGTGCTGCTCGCCCACGAGATGGTCAACCTGCTCGGCTGGGTCGGCCTCACCGTGGCCGGCACGCTCATCACCCTCTGGCCGACGATGCTGCGCACCAGGGTCGCCGACGGCGCCGAACGGGCGGGCCGGCGCGCGCTTCCCGTCCTGGTCGCGGGCCTCGTCCTCGCCGTGGCCGCAGCGCTGATCGCCCCGCCGCCCGTGGTCGCCCCCGGCGTGGTCCTCCACACCGCCGGGCTGGTGATCGCGGGCAGGCCCTGGCTGCGCGAGGCCCGCGCCAAGCCCCCGCGCTCCTTCGCGGCCTGGTCGGTCGCCGCGGGCGCCGTCTGGCTCACCGGCTCCCTGATCGCCCTGACGGCCGTCCTGCTGTCCTCCACCTCCTGGGCCACGGTCGCCTCCCGCACGTCCCTGCTGACGGCGCCGCTGGCCGCGGGGTGGATCGCCCAGGTGCTGCTCGGCGCGCTCGGCTTCCTCGTCCCGGTGGTCCTCGGCGGCGGTCCGGCGGCCGTACGCGCCGCCACGGCCGGACTCGAACGGGCCTGGCCGGCCCGGCTGACCGTCACCAACACGGCGCTGCTGCTCTGCGTGCTGCCCGTGCCGTCCATGGTCAGAGTGGCCTGTTCGGCGCTGCTGCTGCTGGTGCTGCTGCACTTCCTCGTCCTGCTGGTGCACACCGTCGCCCGCGGCCTGCGGACCCGGCGCACGGCAGCACCCGGACGCCCCGTCCCCGCCCAGCCCACTCAGTCCACTCCCGCGCCGTCCTCTCCCGGCCGGCCTCGTCCGTCCTCTCCCGGCGCGCCTCCTCCGTCCCCTCCCGGCCGCTCCGCGTCCGGCCACCGGGTCCTCGGCGGTGTCGTGGCCGGGCTCGCGGTGGTGATGCTGGCGGTCGCGGGCGGGGGCGCGATGGACGTCCGGTCGCTTCCGGTGGCCGCGGGGCCGGCCGCCACGACCTCCGACGGCGACGGCGAAGTGCGGCCCACGGGCCGGACCACCACCGCCGACGTGAGCGTCCGGGGCATGCGGTTCGCCCCCGCCACCGTCGAGGTGCCGGCCGGGGACCGGCTGGTGATCCGGCTGCACAACACCGGAACCGACACCCACGACCTGGTGCTGGAGACCGGCGCCCGTACCGACCGGCTCCGCCCCGGTGAACGGGCGACCCTGGACGCGGGCGTGGTCGGCCGGGACCTGTCGGGCTGGTGCTCGGTCGTCGGTCACCGGCAGATGGGCATGGTGCTCGCCGTCCGCGTCACCGACGGCGGCACAGCGCCCGACCACCACGCCGGCACCGGAACCCACAAGGACGGCACCGACGACACCGACAGCGCCGACGGCGGCTCCGGGGGCGCGTCCGAGGGGCCTTCCGCCGCCGAGGCGTTCGACCCGATGGCCGAGCCCGCCCCGGGCTTCCGCGCACGCGATGCCGAACTGCCGCCCGTCGCCCCCGCCTCCGGCCCCCGGCTGCACCGGCGGACCCTCACCGTCACGGAGAAGGTGACGGAGGTGGCCCCCGGCGTCCGGCAGAGGCTGTGGACCTTCGGCGGCACGGCACCCGGGCCGGTGCTGCGCGGCCGGGTCGGCGACACCTTCGAGATCACCCTGGTCAACGACGGCACCATCGGCCACTCCGTGGACTTCCACGCCGGGGCGCTCGCCCCGGACCGGCCGATGCGCACCATCCCGCCGGGGAAGTCCCTGACGTACCGCTTCACGGCGACGCGTAGCGGGATCTGGATGTACCACTGCTCGACCATGCCGATGTCGCTGCACATCGCCAACGGCATGTTCGGCGCGGTGATCATCGACCCGCCCGGCCTGCCGGACGCCGACCGCGAGTACGTCCTCGTCCAGTCCGAGTTCTACCTGGGCGCACAGAACGGCACCGCCGACCCGGACAAGGTCAACGCCAAGGAGTCCGACCTGGTCGCCTTCAACGGGTACGCCAACCAGTACGACCACGACCCGCTCACGGCCCGTGCCGGAGAACGGGTCCGCGTGTGGGTGCTGAGCGCGGGCCCCAACCTGCCCAGCTCCTTCCACGTAGTCGGCGGGCAGTTCGACACCGTCTTCCGGGAGGGCGCCTACGCGCTGCGTCCGGGCGGTGCCGAGCACGGCGGCGCCCAGGTCCTGGACCTGGCGCCCGCCGCCGGCGGGTTCGTCGAGCTGACCTTCCCCGAGGCGGGCACCTACCCGTTCGTCACCCACGCGATGACCGACGCGGAACGGGGCGCACACGGCGTCTTCCGGGTGCGCTGACCCGCTCCGTCCGGGGCGGTGCTCGATCCGGGGCCGGTGGGCCGGTGGGCCGAGGTCGGGCCGCTCCGTCTCCGGGCGAGCGCCACTTGACCGGGGAGGAAACTCAGACGCGGCCCCAGCAGCCGAGCGCCGGACCGAGCCACCGAGCCGCACCCAGCCGCCGAGCTGTACCAAGCCGCACGCCTGTCTCCTGACGGTGCGTCAGTCGAGGCGGGCGTCGACCGCATGGCAGACCGCATGGCGGACCGCATGGCGGACCGCATGGCAACGGCCCCCCGCCCGGAGGGGCGAGGGGCCGCGACGAACAGGGGGCCGGGGCGGGCCGGGCTCAGCCGCGCTGGATGCCCGAGGTGTCCTGGAGGACACCGCGGCGGCCGTCCTGGGTCTGGGCGACGAGCGCCTGACCGCGCTGCTCGACCGCCAGGTACCAGGTACCGGGCGCCAGTTCGGCGATCGGGGCGGGGGAACCGTCCTCCGCGAACAGCGGGCGGGCCACCGGCACGGCGAACCAGAACGGCGAGAAGTCACCGGCGGGCGGAGCGGCCGGCTGCCCCTGCGGCTGGCCCGGGAACGGCTGCTGACCGGGCTGTCCCGGCTGCGGCTGACCGCCGAAGGACGCCTGCTGCGGCGCGCCCGGGTAGCCGTAACCGCCGGGCGGCTGCGCACCGTAGGGCTGCGGGGCCGCGGGGCGCGCGGCCGGGATGAGCGCCCCCTTCAGGGCGGGCACCAGCGGGGTGGCGATCGCCGCGGCGGCCAGCAGCAGCGCCGCGATCAGACCGAGGATGAGGCCGGCACCGGCGTCCGGCTCACTGCTGCTCAGGCGGGAGAAGACCTGGTCGAACGCCCCCATCGGGTCGATGATCGACCAGAAGGAGGTCCACGCGGCGAAGACCGTCAGGGCCACACCGAACTGGCCCAGGTCGAGACCGGCGACCTTGGGCGGCTGGGGCAGCGCGCGGGCCACGACGATGAGGGCCGCACCGGCGATGCCGGCGATGTACACGCTCATCACCAGGCCGAGGTTGTCCCAGGCGTTGGGGATGTCGTCGCCGTCGCCGCCGAACGTGTCGAGGAACGACGCGATGAACAGCAATACCGCTGCTCCGATCACCACGCCGTCGCCTCGAGTGAGGGAGCGGATATTCACTTCAGGTCCTTCGGGTCGTCTCGTCGTCGGAAGAGGCGTCGCTGTCACCTTGTCGCCCTCAGGCTCCGGTGTGAAGCGCGGGGGTGACCCCTCATCGTAGGAGGACACTACCGTCCGCACACTGGGGCTGTCCGCCCGGATCAGCGCGCCGACCTCTACCCGCGCAGGAAACTCACGATTCCCTCAGAGATCCCCCGTGCCGCTTTCTGCCGCCAGGCACCACTGGTCAGGAGCGCCGCGTCCTTGCTGTCGCGCATGTTGCCGCACTCGACGAACACCTTGGGAACCGTTGACAGATTGAGACCGCCCAGATCCGTCCGCGTGACCAGTCCGGTGCCACCGCCGACATAGTTGGACGGCGCGTTGCCCGTGACCCGGACGAAGTGGCCCGCGATGCGTTCACCGAGTTCGCGCGAAGGGCCCACGATGGCGCGGGTGTCGGCCTCGCCGGCGTGGACGGCGCCCGGCAGGATGACGTGGAAACCGCGCTGCCCGGCACCCGCCCCGTCCGCGTGCAGCGACACGACCGCGTCGGCCTTCGCCTCGTTGCCGATCCGCGCCCGCTCGTCGATGCACGGCCCGAACGGCCGGTCGGCGTCCTGCGTCAGCTTGACCGTGGCACCCTGCTCCTCCAGGACGGCACGCATCCGGCGGGCGAGGTCGAGGGTGAACTTCGCCTCCGGGTAACCGTCGTTGGAGGCGGTCCCGGTGGTGTCGCACTCCTTCCGGTTCGTCCCGATGTCCACCTGCCGGTTGATCTCGGTGGTGTGCTGGAAGTTGCCGGGGTTGTGCCCGGGGTCGATGACGACGACCTTCCCCTTCAGCGCGCCCGACCCGGCCGGTGCGGACGCCGGGGCGGAGGAGGAGGTGGACGCGGAGGCGCTCGGCGTCCCGTCGTCCGGGCCGGCGGAGCCCGACGCGGAGGCCCCGGACGGGGACGGCTCCGCCGACGACGCCGGAGCGGACGCGGACGAGGCGGACGCGACGTCCCCGTTGCCCCCGTCGTCGCCCGAACCGCCCACGGCCGCGTAGACGGCCCACCCGAGCAGGGCCCCGGGCACGAGCGCGGCGACCGCCACGGTCAGGGGGCGCCGCCGGGAGTTCGAAGGCTGGGGCGGATCGAAATCGGGACCGGTGTACGACACGGAGCCACCCTAACGGCCACGGCCCGGCCCCACGGGCTCATCACCCGACGCCGGACGCGACGAGGAGATTCGACGGCGCGACGCGGCGACGAGACGCGACGGTGCGACGCGGCGACGAGACGCGATCGTGCGACGACCGCTGTACGACAGGGCGGGCCACCCGTGCCCTCACGCCCCTGAGATCGGGTCTCCCGTCCCGGCCGCCTCTGGCCTCGGAGACCTCCCGTCCCGGCCGCCTCTGGCCTCGGAGACCTCCCGTCCCGGCCGCCTCTGGCCTCGGAGACCTCACGTCCCGGCCGGCTGACGTCCCCGACGTGTCAGGTGCCCGGCCCGGTGCGGCGCAGCACCCGCAGGGAATCCGTCGCCGAGACCTCGGTGAACGCGCCTGAGGCGAGGGCGCGCAGGTAGACGCGGTAGGGGGCCTGGCCGGTGAACTCGTCGACCGGGTCGGGGAACACGTCGTGGATGACGAGGAGGCCGCCCTCGGCGACGTGCGGCGCCCAGCCCTCGTAGTCGGCGGTGGCGTGCTCGTCGGTGTGGCCGCCGTCGACGAACACCAGGCCGAGCGGGCTGTTCCAGAGCGCCGCGATCTGCGGGGAGCGGCCCACCAGGGCCACCACGTGCTCCTCCAGACCGGCCCGGTACAGGGTCCGGCGGAACGAGGGCAGCGTGTCCATCACCCCGAGCGCGGGGTCGACCGTCTCCGGGTCGTGGTACTCCCAGCCGGGTTGCTGCTCCTCGCTGCCGCGGTGGTGGTCGACGGTCAGGGCGGTCACCCCGGCGGCCCGGGCCGCGTCGGCCAGGAGCAGCGTGGAGCGCCCGCAGTAGGTGCCGACCTCGAGCAGCGGCAGGCCCAGCCGGCCGGCCTCCACGGCAGCCGCGTACAGGGCCAGACCCTCGTCCACGGGCATGAAGCCCTTCGCCGCCTCGAACGCGGCCAGGATCTCGGGCTCGGGTGCCGGCGCCATCGCCGTCCTCTCGGGTGCTCGTTCCGGGCTCACTCGGGTGCTCACCCGGGGCTCACTCGGGTCTCGTTGTTTCCGGGCGCCATGCTGCCCTACCGGCCGGGTGGCCGGACGACAGGGGTGCCGGTCGGTGGCGGGGGCGGTCCCCTCCGGTCGGGCCGGCCACCGGCACCTCCCGCCCGGCTGCCCGCTGCCCGGCCGCCGGTCCGGCCCACCGGCCTTGCGCCCGGTCCGGCCCAGCGGCCTAGGTGTGCTGTCCCGGCACCGCCCCGGGCCTAAGACTCCGGGACGAGGACCCGCACGGCGAAATCCCGATGCACGGGGCATCCGTCGCTTGAGAGCATGGCCCTCATGCTCGACGCCCAGGAAGCCTCCGCCGAAACCGCCCGCCGCCGTCCCTCACCTCCCGCCTGGATGGTGGTGGCGCTGGCGTGCGCGGGGCAGTTCCTCGTCGTGCTCGACGTCTCCGTCGTCAACGTCGCGCTGCCGTCGATGCGGACCGGCCTCGGCCTGAGCGAGCAGGGCCTGCAGTGGGTCGTCAACGCGTACGCCATCGCCTTCGCCGGATTCATGCTGCTCGGCGGACGCGCGGGCGACCTCTTCGGCCGCAAGCGGATGTTCCTGGTCGGCCTCACCCTGTTCACGCTGGCCTCCCTGGCCGGCGGCCTGGCGCAGGAGGGCTGGCAGCTGCTCCTGGCGCGGGCGGTGCAGGGGCTCGGGGCGGCCGTGCTCGCCCCGTCCACGCTGACCATCGTCACGGAGGCCGTGCCGGAGGGCGCCGCCCGCGCCCGGGCGATCGCCACCTGGACCGCCGTCGGCGCCGGGGGCGGCGCGGCGGGCGGCTTCGTCGGCGGGGTCCTGGTCGACCTGCTGTCCTGGCGCTGGGTGCTGCTGATCAACGTGCCGGTGGGCGCGGTCGTGCTGGCCGGTGCCCTGGCCTGGCTGGCGGAGAGCCGGGCCGGGGACGGGCGCCGGCTCGACCTGCCCGGCGCGCTCCTGGTCACCGGCGGCCTCGCCACCCTCGCCTACGGCATCTCGCAGACCGAGGCCGAGGGGTGGGCCGCCACCGCCACCGTGGTCCCCCTCGCCGTCGGCCTGCTGCTGATCGCGCTGTTCCTGCTCGTGGAGGCCCGTACCCGGGCGCCGCTGATGCCGTTGGGCCTGCTCCGGCTGCGCTCGGTGTCGTCGGCCAACGTGGGGATGTTCCTGTCCGGCTCGGCGATGTTCTGCATGTGGTTCTTCATGACCCTGTACGCGCAGAACGTCCTCGGCTACACCCCGCTGCAGGCCGGCTTCGCGCTGGTGCCCAGCTCCCTCGCCGTGGTCTTCGGCTCCAAGCTGGCGCCACGCCTGATGAACCGGCTCGGGTCCCGCGCCGTCGCCGTGCTCGGCACCCTGGTGGCGGTGACGGGCTTCGCCTGGCAGTCGACGATGACCGCCGACGGGACGTACCTGACGGCGATCATGTTCCCCGGCATCCTGATGATGCTGGGCGCGGGCCTCGCCGGAACCCCGCTCGCCAGCGTCGCCACCGGTGGCGCTGCCCCAGAGGAGGCCGGTCTGGTCTCCGGGATGATCAACACCTCCCGCACGATGGGCGGTTCCCTGGGCCTCGCGGTGATGTCGACCATCGCCGCCTCCCGCACGGGCGGCAGCAGCAGCCCGGAAGCCCTGACGGAGGGTTACGCCCTCGCCTTCCGCACCGGCACGGCGGTCCTCCTCGCCGGTGCCCTGCTGATGTGGCTGTGGCTGCCGAGGAAGGCGACGGACCCGCACTGACGGACCCACCATGACGGACGTGGGCTGACGGGCCCACCAGGCCGGACCTGGGCTGACGGGCCCGCCACGCCGGACCCGGGCTGAGGGGCCCACCATGACGGAACCGGAACAGCCCCGGAGCAGTCCCTGAGCAGCCCCGGAACGGCCCGACGTCCACGGAAACGGGTCCCTGTCAGGTCCGCCGGATGGGAGGCGGCGGGAGGTCGGCGTACCCACCGGAAAAGTGTCCGTCGGGCCGCCGGGAAACCGGTGCGGACGGCCTTCGGTGCCGTCCGTGAGCCATTTCCCCACGGGCACGGGGAGGGGTGTCCGCCACCCCGCCGACCACCCCGCGACGGCCCGCCCAGGCCCTTCCCGCCGATCACTCAAAGCTGCTCTGACCTGGGGTTTTCCTGTTTCCGGCGATAGAATTGCCCCCTCTGGAAAGGGGACCGGATGGACCGGAGCACACGCACTGTCGACGACGTACTCGACCTGCTGGACACCCTGTTCGCACCGGAGGCCGACCGGTGGACGGACCGGGGCGCCGACTGGTGGGACGGCTTCTACGCCGACCGCTCCCGCCCGGTGCCGTTCTTCGCCGCGAAACCCGACGCGCACCTCGTGTCCTGCGTGGAACGGGGACTCCTCACCGGGGGCCGGGCGCTGGAACTCGGCTGCGGGCCCGGACGCAATGCGCTGTACCTGGCGGCCCAGGGCTACGACGTGGACGCGGTCGACCTGTCCCCGGCCGCCCTCGCCTGGGCCCGGGAGCGGGCGGCGGAAGCGGGTCGGACGGACCGTCTCCGCTTCCACTGCGGGGACGTCTTCACCCTGACCGGTGTGCGCGTGACCACCGCGACCGCGCCCGGCAGCAACAGGGGCGGAGACACCGCCGCGCTGACCGGCCCCTACGACCTCGTGTACGACTCCGGCTGCTTCCACCACCTGCCCCCGCACCGCCGGATCACCTACCTGGCCCTCCTGGACCGGGTCCTCGCACCGGGCGGCCACTTCGCCCTCACCTGCTTCGCGGCCGGCGGCATGGGCTCGGAACTCCCGGACGCCGCGTTCTACACAGGGGGCGGTCTCCGGGGCGGGCTCGCCTACACGGACGCGTCCCTGCGCCGGATCTTCTCCGGTCTGACGGAGGTCGAACTGGGCCGGATGCGCGACGAGTCCGAGGAGGCACCGGTCTTCGGCAGGGACTTCCTGTGGGCTGGCCTCTTCCGGCGCCCTGAGCAGCGCGGCACCGGCGCCTCCGGCTCGGGGAGCACCGGCACTTCCGGCACCTCCGGGGAAACAGGCACCTCCGGCCCCGGGGAAACAGGCACCTCCGGCTCCGGGGAAACAGGCACCTCCGGCACCTCCGGCTCCGGGGGCACCGGCACCTCCGGCCCCCGGAACCGGTGAAGCGGCCGGAAACGCACCCCTGTGCCGGAGGTTCCGCCGTGCGGAGGAGGATCTGTCCCATGCCCGTCGACGCAGCCAAGGCGCTCGCCGCCCGGCCACGTATCGGTGAGATCGCCTGGGGCGTCCGGGACGTCCTGCTCTACCACCTCGCGCTCGGGGCCGGTGTTCCCGCCACCGACCCGGGAGAGCTGCGCTACACCCTCGAACCCGGGCTGTGCGTGCTGCCCGGCTTCGCCACCGTTGCGGGCGGTGGGCCGCCGGGCGTGATCGGCGCGCTGTCCCTGCCGGGGGTGGACGTGGACCTCGCCCGCGTGCTGCACGGCGGTCAGGCGCTGACCCTGCACCGCCCACTGCCGGTCGAGGGCAGGGCCACCGCCACCCGCCGGATCGTCGCGGTGTACGACAAGGGCACGGCGGCCGTCCTGGTGATGCGTACCGACGTGGCGGACGCCGACGGGCCGTTGTGGACCGACGAGGCCGAGGTCTACGTCCGCGGCGAGGGCGGCTGGGGTGGCGACCGGGGACCCTCCGCCCGCCCCGGAGCGCCCGCAGGGGAGCCGGACCTGGTTGTGGAACGCCCCGTGCGGGAGGACCAGGCCCTGCTCTACCGCCTCACCGGCGACCGGAACCCCCTGCACGTCGACCCCGAGTTCGCCGCCCGAGCCGGTTTCGAACGGCCCGTCCTGCACGGCCTGTGCACCTACGGCATGACCCTCAAGGCCGTCGTCGACACCGTCCTCGGCGGCGACGTCACTCGCGTCCGGGCCTGCACCGCCCGCTTCACCGGAGTGGTGTACCCGGGCGAGACCCTGCGGATCCGAATCCGGCGGGCGACGGACGCCGGGGGGCGCTGCGCCGGCGCGGACCCGCCCGGCAGACGGGCCGGGGAGGCGGTAGGGGAGGTAGCAGGGGACGTGGCCGGGAAGGAGCTCCGGGCAGAGACGGGTCGGGTGCGCGTGGCCGTCGGCGTGGTGGAGCGGGGCGACGCGTCGGTCCTCGTCGGCACCATCGTCGTGCCCGACTGAACGTCGCCGTCGGCCGGCCCGGGGAGTCGTCGCCGACCGAACGGCCGACGGCGCACCACGACTCCGCCCGGAACGAGTCCGGCCCCGCCCGTCGTACGACGGGCGGGGCCGGACCGTGTTGTTTCCCCACGCTGTTGCTGCGTCAGGCGGCCGATTCGGTGCGCTCCTGCTCCTCCACCGGCCTGCGGTGCCGTCCGCGCGGAGCGGTGTCGCCGTCCTGCATGGAGACCGGCCCGCGGTGCTTGCCGTGGCCGGGGGCGACCTGCCCGCCGTCGGCGGTCGGCGCCTGCTGCGTCATGGCGTCGTTCATCGAGAAGAATTCACCCCGTCATACTGATCTTTCCTACAGCCGGGCGAGTCTAACCGGCACCCGACCCCCCGGATCCAGGCGAACGCACCGACCGCCACTACTTCGTTACAAGCCGTGCCAGGGGCGCCTGTTGGAGCGGAACGGGCCGCGGCGCGGAGGGGACGGCGGGGTCGGAAGGGGACGCTCCGGATCCCCCTCCGGGCACGTCTCCGAAGCTTCCGGACGACGCCCCGGCCCCGGTCTCCGTGCCGGTGCCCTGCCCCGCCGCTGTCCCGGCTGCTCCCGGCCCCTCCGGGGTCCCGGACGCCCCCGGGGCACCCGGTGCGGTGCCCGAAACATCGCCGCCGTCCCCGCTGTTCCCGCTGTTCCCACCGTCCCCGCCGCTCCCGCCGTCCGTCCCGTCCCGGCTCGCTTCCGGCGCCGGCGCCTGCACCCGCGCCACCCCGCACGGGACGTCCCGGGTGGCGTACGGAAGGCCCAGCACCCCGTCCTCCGTCCACCAGCCGGTGCCGGTCAGCCACCCCTCCGGCGCCGGGAGGTGACGGACCTGCCGCTCGGCCGGCCGCCACAGCCCCACCCAGCTGCCGAACGGACCGTCGAGGCGCAGCGCCACCGCACAGCCCTCCGGCGTGAGCACCTGGCCCGGCTGGATCGCGAACGGCGTGACCACGCAGTCCGGCACCCGCAGACACTCCGGGAACCGCACCGGCAACGTGCTGCCCAGTACGCCCCAGCCCACGCGGGGCGTGCCCGGCGAGGGCGCGTCCGAGCTGATCAGCAGCAGCCCGCTGTCCGGGTCGGCGAGCAGGACCCGGTCGTCGCTCCCGGCCGCGATCTGCAACAGCGGCGACACCTCGCCGTCGCGCTCCAGGTCCACCACGACCGCCTTGGTGCGCCCGCCGGTCTCCCGGTCCAGCGCCAGCATCCGGCCGGAGTGGTCCAGCCACACCCCGCCCGAGCAGCGCCCCGGCAGGTCGGCCACCCGCTCCGGCCCGAACGCGCCGCCCGCCACCATCCACACCGTCGTGGACCGCCGGCCCACGGCCAGCGCGTACGCCCGGTCCCCGCCCGGCGCGGGCGGCAGCAGTCGCAGCCGTGTCCCTGCGTCGGGACACTCGACCGCGCCCAGCGGCACCTCACCGGTGCCGGGACCGGTCGGGTAGAGCAGGAAGAAGGCGTGCCTCCCGGCCACCGGCCGGTGGATCAGCACCCGTCCGTCGCTCAGCGGCTGGACCTCGGTGCCCGGCTCCTCGGGCCGGCTGCCCGGCAGCGGGACCGCATAGGGCTCGGGACCGTCGAGGGTCCACCGCTCCGGGACCGGGGAGCCGTCGGCGGGCGTGAGACGCGCGGCGTAGGAACGGTCCGCCGTGATGGCGCAGCCCGTCGGCCCGGTCCGGGACCCGGCCCCGTCGTCGTGACCGGTCGCAGGTTCGATCGCACAGGCCGTCATGGTTCGGTCACCTCCGGCCACGAACGTAGTTTTCGCACGCACGGGCGGGGGAGCGGCGGCACTCCGCTTCACACATAAGGGTGTTCCAGAATCGATTCGCCTGAGGAAGCGGGAACGCGTGTGCTCCCGCCCCGGACCCCGGCCCCGGCCCGTGTGCTGACCGCGCCGGTCGCTCGGGCCCGGCTCGATCCGACCGTCCACACGACCCGGCCACACGACTCCCGCACCGAACGCCGTCCCGTCCCGCCGACCCCGTACCGTCCCGCCGACCCCGTACCGAACGCCGTCCGTCCCGCCGACCCCGCATCGAACGCCGTCCGTCCCGCCGGCCCGGAACGTCCGCCGTGCTGCCGTCGAACATCCCGTTACAGCGGCGCCGAACAGCCAGGTAGCCTGTGCTGCGTGCCCCGTCTGTCTGAAGTCATCACCGCGCTGGAGAACCTGTGGCCCGCCGAACGGGCCGAGTCCTGGGACGCGGTCGGCACCGTCGTGGGCGATCCCGACCAGGAGGTCTCCCGGGTCCTGTTCGCCGTCGACCCCGTCCAGGAGATCGTCGACGAGGCGGTGACGCTGGGCGCCGACCTGCTCGTCACCCACCACCCGCTCTACCTCCGCGGGACGACCACCGTCGCGGCCTCCACCTTCAAGGGCCGCGTGGTGCACACGCTGATCAAGAACGACATCGCGCTGCACGTCGCCCACACCAACGCCGACAAGGCCGACCCGGGCGTCAGCGACGCGCTGGCCGGTGCTCTGGACCTGCGCGTCCTGGGCCCGCTCGTCCCGGATCCGACCGACCCCGAGGGCCGTCGCGGCCTGGGCCGCGTCTGCGAACTCGACCGGCCGGTCACCGTCCGCGAACTCGCCGACCGGGCCGCCGCCCGGCTCCCCGCCACGGCCCAGGGCATCCGGGTCGCCGGCGACCCCGACGCCCCGGTGCGCAGGGTCGCCGTCAGCGGCGGCTCCGGCGACAGCCTCTTCGACGACGTACGGGCCGCCGGGGTGGACGCCTTCCTCACCGCGGACCTGCGCCACCACCCGGTGTCCGAGGCCCGCGCCCAGCACCCTCTCGCGCTGCTCGACGCGGCCCACTGGGCCACCGAGTGGCCCTGGTGCGAGCTGGCGGCGGCCCAGCTCGACGAGATCTCCGACCGCCACGGCTGGGGCCTGCGGGTCCACGTGTCCCGGACGGTCACGGACCCCTGGACCGCCCACGCGGCGTCCGCCGACCCGTCGTCCACCACCGACACCACCGACCGGAGGACCGCCCCGCGCGCCTCCTCCGATTCCGACCCCTCTGGAGCCCCCAACTGAACGCCGCGCCCGCCGACCAGATCCGACTCCTCGACGTCCAGGACCTCGACGTCCGCCTCCAGCAGCTGGCGCACAAGCGGAAGTCGCTCCCCGAGCACGCCGAGATCGAGTCGCTGACCAAGGACCTCACCCAGCTGCGCGACCTCCTGGTGGCCGCGCAGACCGAGGAGAGCGACTGCGCCCGCGAGCAGACCAAGGCCGAGCAGGACGTGGACCAGGTGCGCCAGCGCGCCGCCCGCGACCAGCAGCGCCTCGACTCCGGTGCCGTCTCCTCGCCGAAGGACCTGGAGAACCTCCAGCGGGAGATCGCCTCCCTCGCCAAGCGGCAGGGTGACCTGGAGGACGTCGTTCTGGAGGTCATGGAGCGCCGCGAGTCCGCGCAGGAGCGGGCCGGGGAGCTGACCGAGCGGGTCGCCTCCGTCCAGGCGAAGATCGACGACGCCACCGCCCGCCGGGACGCGGCCTGCGAGGGGATCGACGCAGAGGTCGCCTCCGCCACCAAGGAGCGCGAGGTCATCGCCGGGTCCGTCCCCGCCGACCTGCTCAAGCTGTACGAGAAGCTGCGCGAGCAGCAGGGCGGCGTCGGCGCGGCGAAGCTGTACGCCCGCTCCTGCCAGGGATGCCGTCAGGAGCTCGCCATCACCGAGCTGAACGAGATCCGCCAGGCGGCCCCCGACACGGTGGTGCGCTGCGAGAACTGCCGCCGCATCCTGGTGCGCACCTCCGAGTCGGGCCTGTAGGGAGCCTGCCGGTGCGGGAGTTCATCGTCGAGGCGGACGGCGGGTCGCGGGGCAACCCCGGGCCCGCCGGGTACGGGGCCGTGGTGAGCGACGCGGCGACGGGGGAGACCCTGGCGGAGGTCGCCGAATACCTCGGCGTCGCCACCAACAACGTCGCCGAGTATCGGGGCCTGCTGGCCGGCCTGCGGGCCGCCCGCGACCTGGACCCGGAGGCCGTGGTCCGCGTCCGGATGGACTCCAAGCTGGTCGTCGAGCAGATGTCCGGCCGCTGGAAGATCAAGCACCCCGACATGAAGCCGCTGGCGGCCGAGGCGGCGCGGATCTTCCCGCGCGAGCGGGTGACCTACGAGTGGATCCCGCGCGAGCGCAACAAGCACGCCGACCGGCTGGCCAACGAGGCGATGGACGCGGGCGCCCGCGGGGAGCAGTGGTCCGCCTCGGCCTCCACCGCCGACCTGGACACCCCTGCCGCCCGCCCCGTACGCCCGGCGGTCCCCGAGCCGGAGGGCCCGCCCGGGGACGCGGCGGCAGGTGCCGCCCGGGCGCGGGCGGCTCTGGCGGAGGGCGCGGCACGCAACCGCGCGACCGCCGCCCGGGCGCAGACTCCGGCGGCCCCCGACGCCGGCCACGACAGCCCCGCCGGCGCGGCCGTTCCCGCGTCCGACACCGATGCCACGTCCGAGGCCGGGCAGGCCGGTCCCGGTCCCACGTCCGAGGCCGGGAAGGGCGACGAAGACGCCGATCTCACATCCGAGGCCGGGCAGGTCGGCTCCCGTCTCACGTCCGAGGCCGGGCAGGTCGGCTCCGGTCGCACGTCCGAGGCCGGGCAGGTCGGCTCCGGTCGCACGTCCGAGGCCGACAAGGCCGACGCCGACGTGCGCGCCGCCGAGGCCGTCGCCACCCCCCGCTCCGGCTGGGGGCCCGCCGACATGGGCCCGCCGGCCACCTTCGTCCTGCTCCGGCACGGCGAGACGCCGCTGACCCCGCAGAAGCGTTTCTCGGGCAGCGGCGGCAGCGACCCGTCCCTCTCCGACGCCGGCCGGGAGCAGGCCGAGCGGGTCGCCGCGGCCCTGGCCCGGCGCGGCACCGTGCAGGCGGTCGTCGCCTCCCCGCTCGCCCGGACCCGGGAGACCGCACGGATCGTCGCCGCTCGCCTGGGCCTGGACGTACAGATCGAGGAGGGGCTGCGCGAGACGGACTTCGGTGCCTGGGAGGGCCTCACCTTCGGTGAGGTCCGCGAACGCCACCCCGAGGACCTGAGCGCCTGGCTGTCCGCACCCGACGCCGAACCCACCGGCGGTGGCGAGAGCTTCGCGGCCACCGCCGCCCGGGTCGCCGCGACCCGCGACAAGCTGATCGCGGCCCACGCCGGCCGCACCGTCCTGCTCGTCACCCACGTCACGCCCATCAAGACACTCGTCCGGCTCGCTCTGGGCGCCCCGCCCGAGGCCCTGTTCCGCATGGAACTGTCGGCGGCCTCCCTGTCGGCGATCGCCTACTACAGAGACGGAAACGCCAGCGTCCGCCTGTTCAACGAGACGTCCCACCTGCGCTGAGCCCGGCCGCCGCCCGGGCCAGCCGCTCGACGCGCGCCCAGTCCCCGGCGGCCACGGCGTCCGCCGGGACCATCCAACTGCCCCCGACGCAGCTCACGTTGGGCAGCGCCAGATAGTCCGGCGCGTTGTCCGGCCCGACCCCGCCCGTCGGGCAGAAGCGCGCCTGCGGCAACGGCCCGGCGAGCGCCTTGAGGTACGCCGGGCCCCCCGAGGGTCCGGCGGGGAAGAACTTCATCTCCCGCACCCCGCGCTCCAGCAGCGCGACCACCTCCGAGGCCGTCGACACCCCGGCCAGGAACGGCACCCCCGACGCCCGCATCGCCTCCAGCAGCCGCTCCGTCCACCCGGGGCTGACCAGGAAGCGGGCACCGGCGTCCACCGCGTCCCCCACCTGCCCCGGCGTGAGCACCGTCCCCGCCCCGACCACGGCCCCGGGCACCTCGGCGGCGACCGCCCGGATCGCGTCGAGCGCGGCGGGCGTCCGCAGGGTCACCTCGACCGCCGGCAGCCCCCCGGCCACCAGTGCACGCGCCAGCGGCACGGCGTCGGCGGCGTCCTCGACCACCACCACGGGCACGACGGGAGCCAGGTCCATCAGGGAGGCGGTGGGGGCACTCGTACCAGGGCGGGAGGCAGCGGCGGGGGAGGGGCCCGAAGGCGGGTCGGAAGACGGGTCGGAAGAGGGCAGGGGTGAACTCATGCCGGTCATGCTGCCGCGCGAAAACACTCTGCGCAAAGCGCATTGCGCAGAGTGCAACGGCATGGTCGTATGCGCGCCTTCGAACCTCAGTGCACGTCCGTCACCAGCACGTCCAGCGCCCACGCCGCCCCCGCCCTGGCGGGCGCCTCGCACTCCACCTCGTACCCGAGCTCCCGCAGCGCGTCGACCAGCTCGGCCGGGTTCCCCGGCGCCGACCCCGCCGACAGCAGACTCCGGACGATCCGGCCCTTGGTCGCCTTGTTGAAGTGGCTGACCACCTTCCGGGTGGGCGCGTGCAGCACCCGCACGGTCGCCGTCCGCCCCGCGATCTCGCCCTTCGGCTTCCAGGCCGTCGCGTACGCCGCCGAGCGCAGGTCCAGGACCAAGCCGTTCCCCGCCGCCTCCGGCAGCACCTCCGCCATCGCCGCCCGCCAGTGCGCGCCCAGCGCCCCGAGGCCCGGCAGCTTCACGCCCATCGAACACCGGTAGGACGGGATCCGGTCGGTGACCCGTACCGCACCCCACAGTCCCGAGAACACCAGCAGCGAGCGCGCCGCCCGCCGCTTCGCCGCCGCGTCGAGCGTGGCGAGGTCCAGCGCGTCGTAGAGCACCCCGGTGTAGATCTCCCCGGCGGGCCGGGTCCCCGCCGTCCGCAGCCCCGCGTTCTTGGCGACCTCGCCCCGCAGCCCTTCGCTGAGGCCCAGCACCTCGCGTGCCTTGTCCTCGTCCCCGGTGCACAGGTCCACCAGTTCGGCGAGCACGGCCTCCCGGGCGGCGGTCAGCCCCGGCAGCGACAGCGACTCCGTGCGCAGTGGGGCACCCCGGCCGGAAGCGGCCTTGCCTTCGGACGGCGGCAGCAGGACAAGCACACGTACTCCTCGGATCAGGACCTCACGGTCCCACCTCCCGGCCGTCCGCAGCCCGGACACGGGCCGACGGTGGAACTCCGCTGAAAGGGTACGGGGCCCGGCCCGCGGCCCCGTGCGCCGGACTCCCCGGTTCCGCCTGTCGTCGCCGTCCGCGGCTCCGGCCGCCCGTCGCCCGTCGCCCGTCGCCCGTCCAGGAACTCCGCGAGGCACCCCAGCAGGCATCCTGCGTAGATCCCGGGAGTACGTGCGCCCCACCAGCCCCGCCCGCCTCACCAGTCCCCCTGTTCACCCCTCCTCTCGCTCCTCCCCCTCCTGCCCCTCCTCTCCCGCCGGTTTCCGCCCCGCCCGTTCCCCGAGCCTCCGCAGCAGCCGCCGGATCACCTCGGCCTGGGCGGGAGCGAAGTCCGCGTACAGGGCCCGCAGGAAGGCGTGCTCCTGATCGACGAAGCCCGCCCCATCCGGGGCCAGTTCCTCGGGCAGGGCGGTGGCGAGGAGTTCGACGGCCTCGTCGACCCGCGGGTCGTCCGTCCCCGCGTCGACGAGCTCGTCCAGCAGGGCGTAGGCACGCTGCGCCCGTTCCAGTCCTCCGGGCGCGGACAGGGCGCTGCCGACCAGGCCCATGAACCGCTCCCGCTCCTCGGGCGGTGCCGTCGACTCGATCAGCGCGAGCACCTCCCGGTCCTTGGCCGCCGAGGGTGAGCCGGCGAGGCCGCCCAGCTCCTCGAACAGGGCGGCCAGCTCCGGGGACACCGGCCCGTCGGCGGTCAGCCCGCCCTCCGTCTCCAGCAGTGCCCGCAGCCGCGCCCGCCGCTCCCGGATCGCCGCCTCCTGCCGGGCCAGGTCCTCGTCCAGCTCCGTCAGCACCTCGGCGAGGTCCTTCCCGGCGTCGTCCGCGAGCACGTCCCGCACCTCGGCCAGTCCCAGCCCCAGCTCCGTCAGCCGCCGGATCCGCGCCAGCACGACCGCGTGCCGCAGCGTGTAGTTCCGGTAGCCGTTGCCCAGCCGCTCCGGCTCCGGCAACAGCCCGAGATGGTGGTAGTGCCGCACGGCCCGCGTGGTGACGCCGACGGTGGCGGCGAGTTCGCCGATCCGCATGCCTCCCAGTAGAAACGTTGACGCTGCGGCAGGGTCAACCGGTTGCCGTCGCACCGCCCGCCGGGCCGCTCCGTGTGCCACGATCGAGGGAACGACTCCCGATCCACGGCCAGGTGATCACCCGATGCCCCACTCCGGTGAGCGACCGAAGGAGGGGCGTGACGTGACTGCCATGGCCACGAGCCGCTCTCGCAGGCGGATGTCCTGCTCGAGGGCTTCCTCGCCCTGGACACCCCGGAGGGTTTCCGGGCGGAGCTGATCGAGGGGGAGATCGTTGTGACGCCGCCGCCGGACGGGGACCACGAGGACTACATCGGGCTGGTCGTGACGCAGGTGATCAGGGAATCCCGGACCGCCATGCAGTTCTCCGGGAACAAGGGCCTGAGGCTGAGCAGCGGCGGGGCGTGCCCGAAGAACCACGTCATCCCGGACGGCGTCTTCGCGCCCGCGGCCTCGCGCCTGTACCGGGGAGCGGACCCCTGGATGCCGTGCGACGGCGTCGCGCTGGTCATGGAGGTGACCTCCGGCAAACCTCGGACGGACCGCGAAGCCAAGCGCCACTGCTACGCGCGCGGAGCCATCCCCCTCCACCTGCTCGTCGACCGCGGCATGTCCTCGGTCACGCTGTTCAGCGACCCGGAGAAGGACGAGTACCGGGAGCAGTGCACCCGCCCCTTTGGCAAACCGATCGCCCTGCCCGAACCCTTCGCCTTCGACCTGGACACCGCCGACTTCGTCTGATCCCCTGATCCGGGGGGTGCGCGGTGGGAAACGCGGTGGGGAACACGGGGAACGTACGGGAACAGGCACGCTGGACCAGGGCGCGGCTCGGCCGGTGCGGGCCGTCACTCGACCTGCTCACCGCCCGCTTCGACCGGCACGAGTACGCCCCGCACGCCCACGACGAGTACACGGTCGGCGTGACCGTCGGCGGCCTGGAGGTCATCGCCTACCGCGGCGGACGCATCGTCTCCGGCCCCGGATCGATCGTCGTCCTCGAACCCGGCGAGATGCACACCGGCGGCCCCGCCGCGCCCGACGGCTACGCCTACCGCGCCCTCTACACCACCCCCGCCCTCCTCGCCGACGGCACCCTCGGCACCGGCCTGCCGCACTTCCGCGAACCCGTCCTCGACGACCCCGAACTCGCCGCCGCCCTGCACCGCACCCACACCGACCTCAGCGCCCACCCCGACCCTCTGGAGGCCGAGTCCCGGCTGCCGTGGCTGCTCACCGCCCTCGCCCGGCGCCACTCCACGGCCCGCCCGGACGACGACACCGTCCCCGACGCCGGCCCCGTCGCCCGCGCCGTCCGGGACCGCCTCGCCGACGAACTGCTCGCCCCGCCCTCCCTCGCCGAACTGGCCGCCGGCCTCGGCCTGTCCCGCTACCAGCTCCTGCGCGCCTTCCGGACGACGATGGGCGTGCCGCCCTACGCCTGGCTCGCCCAGTACCGGGTGACCAGGGCCCGCGCCCTCCTCGACGCCGGACTGCGCCCCGCCGAGGCCGCCCCCCTCGTCGGCTTCGCCGACCAGGCCCACCTCACCCGCTGGTTCCGCCGCGTCCTCGGCGTGACCCCGGCCGCGTACCGCAACAGCGTTCATGGGGCTGCCGGGTACCGCAACAGCGTTCAAGACGCCCCCTGCTGACCGCCGCCACACTCACCGCATGACTGCACGCGGCTGGCTTCTGTTCTCCCTGATGGGCCTGGTCTGGGGCATCCCCTACCTGCTGATCAAAGTGGCCGTGGACGAGGTGTCCCCGTCCATGGTCGTCTTCGCCCGCTGCGCCCTCGGCGCCGCCCTCCTGCTGCCCTTCGCCCTGCGCCAGCCGGGCCTGACTCGGAACCTGCGGGCCCGCTGGAAACCGATGCTGGCCTTCGCCGTCATCGAGATCATCGCGCCCTGGTACACCCTGACCGACGCCGAACGCCACCTGTCCAGCTCCACCGCGGGCCTGCTGATCGCGGGCGTGCCGATCGTCGGCGTCCTGCTGTCCCGCTTCTTCGGCGCCGCGGAGACACTGGGCGCCCGCCGCCTCGCCGGCCTCGGACTGGGCATCGGCGGCGTCGCCGTCCTCACCGCGCCCCACCTCACCGGCGGCGACGCCCTGTCCCTGGCGGAGGTCCTGGTCACCGTCGTCGGCTACGCCACGGCCCCCCTCATCGCCAACCGGCACCTCAAGGACGTCCCCACCCTCCACCTCATCGCCCCCTGCCTGGCCCTGGCCGCCCTCGTGTACGCCCCCGCCGCCTACCTCACCCGCCCGGCCGCCCTGCCCTCCGCCGAGACCCTGGCCGCCCTCGCCGCCCTCGGCGTGGTCTGCACGGCGGTGGCCTTCGTCGCCTTCCTGGAACTGATCAAGGAGGCCGGCCCGATCCGCGCCTCGGTGATCACCTACGTCCACCCGGCGATCGCGGTCGCCGCCGGCACCGTCTTCCTGGACGAGGCCCTCACCGCCACCGTCCTGGCCGCCTTCGCCCTCATCCTCACCGGCTCGGTCCTGGCGACGGCGGCGGGACCGAAGGGCGGGGGCGCGGAGGCCGCACCCCCTGAAGCCGAGTCCGCGGACACCGAACCGGAGGGCGCCGAACCGGAGGGCGCCGAGACCTCCTCGACCCCGCCGGCCTCGACTGCGTCCGCCGGAGCACAGTGACCGGGAACCGCCTGATCCACACCCGAGAGCACCTGCCTCCTGCCGTCGCGGCACCGGGACCCCGCCGGCGCCCGGTACCATGGTCCACACGGCAGACGAGCCGGGCGGACGGCCGCGTGGAATCCCTCACGGGACTCCCCGAGGAACGTCCGGGCTCCACAGGGCAGGGTGGTGGCTAACGGCCACCCGGGGTGACCCGCGGGACAGTGCCACAGAAAGCAGACCGCCGGGGACCTCGGTCCTCGGTAAGGGTGAAACGGTGGTGTAAGAGACCACCAGCGCCTGAGGTGACTCAGGCGGCTAGGTAAACCCCACCCGGAGCAAGGTCAAGAGGAGACGCCTCTTCGGAAGCGTCTCTGCGCGGACGTTCGAGGGCTGCCCGCCCGAGTCCGCGGGTAGACCGCACGAGGCCGGTGGCAACACCGGCCCTAGATGGATGGCCGTCGCCGGCGGGCCCGCGAGGACCCGCCGGAACAGAACCCGGCGTACAGCCCGACTCGTCTGCCGCTCAGCATCTCGCTCCGCGTGCGCCTTCCTGCGGCCCCCACGTCTGATACGACCCAATGGGTCGCCGGTTCCGCCGAGTTCGGCGGAACCGCTTCCGGGGGAAGTCGGGTCAATCGGGTCTCGTGGCGGCTCCTCTTTGGTCATCATCAGGGCATGCAGAAACTAGAGGCGCACGAAATGCCCCTGCACAAAGTGTTCAGCAGTGACTACGACTTCCAGATCCCCGACTACCAGCGCCCCTACGCGTGGCAGGAGGAACAGGCGTCCCAACTGCTGATGGACTTGCAGGAGGCCCTGGACCGTGGGACGGACGAGCCGTACTTCCTCGGCTCCATTGTGCTCGTCAAGGACGGCGGGGCCCCGAGGGCGGACGTCATCGACGGCCAGCAGCGTCTCACGACCCTGACCATCCTCCTGTCCGTCCTGCGCGACCTCACCGAGGATGCGGATCTGCGCGGCGACCTCGACCGGCTGGTCATGGAGCCTGGTGCCAAGATCCGTGGACTCGCTCCGAGGCCGCGGCTCACCCTGCGGAGCCGGGACGCGGACTTCTTCGAGAAGTACGTGCAGACGAAGGGCGCGGTGGACACCCTTCTCGAACTCCAGGAGGATGCCCTGCGGACCGACGCGCAGAAGGCGGTCCTCCGTAACGCGACGGTCCTGCACCACAGCCTCACCGCGCTCCCCGAGAAGCATCGGCTGGAGCTGGCGCAGATGCTCGCCGAGCGGACGTTCCTGGTCGTCGTCAGCACCCCGGACCTCGACAGTGCCCACCGGATCTTCAGCGTCATGAACTCCCGGGGCCTGGACCTGTCGCCCACCGACATCTTCAAATCGCGGATAATCGGTGATCTCGACGAGGAGACCTCCGAGGCGTGCGCCATCACCTGGGAGGACGCCGAGGAGATGCTGGGGCGCGACGACTTCGCGGAACTCTTCCTCCACCTGAGGATGATCTTCGCCAAGAAGCGGGCGGAACAGGAACTGCTCAAGGAGTTCCCGGAACAGGTGCTCAGCCACTATCTCCCCGGTCATGCGGAGGCTTTCGTCCACGACGTCGTGCGGCCGTACGCCGAGGCCTACGCCCAGATCCGGGAGGCCCGTTACGAATCCGCCTCGGGGGCGGAGACCGTCAACGCCTGGTTCAGGCGGCTGCAGCAGATCGACAACTACGATTGGCGACCCGCCGCCCTCTGGGCGCTGCGTCATCACGAGAACGACCCGGTATGGCTCGACGCGTTCATGAGAGCCCTGGAGCGGCTCTCGGTCAGTATGTTCGTCCGCCGCGTCTACACGACCCCTCGCGTCACCCGTTACGCCGAGCTGCTCCGCCAACTCGACGAGGGGCACGGCCTCGACTCCCCGGCCTTCGAGCTGAGGGAGGACGAGAAGGCGGAGACGCGGGCCAGGCTGGACGGTGACCTCTACCTCGTCCGCAGGATCCGCAAGTACGTGCTGCTCCGGCTGGACGAGCTGCTGGCCCGCGGGCAAGGAGTGACCTACGACCACCCGTTGATCACCGTGGAGCACGTCCTGCCGCAGAACCCGAAGGTCGACTCCCGGTGGGTCGAACTCTTCGACGAGGAGCAGCGCGCCCGGTGGACGCACCGTCTGGGGAACCTGGTCCTGCTGAACCGCGCCAAGAACTCGGCGGCCCAGAACTACGACTTCGCCGCCAAGAAGGCCAGGTACTTCACCGGCCGCGGGGGAGTGGTCCCCTTCGCGCTGACCAGCCAGGTGCTCCAGCACACCGAGTGGACTCCCGAGCTGCTCGAGGCCCGGCAGAAGGAACTGCTGAGCGTGCTCGCGGAGGAGTGGCGTCTGTGAGCGCGGGGGGCGGGGTGCCGGGGTGTGACGCCCGACAGCTACCAGAGGTACCCAGAAGGGGGTGCCTCCCGCCTGCTCACGGCGACCGACACTCGCACTCTCGTCATACGCGTATTACGCTGTCCTCATGGCGAAGACTCGGATCAGTATCAGCCTGGAGCAGGACCAGGCCGAACGCATCAAGCAGCATGCGGAACGGGCGGGCATGGACGTCTCGGCCTACCTGGTCCACGCCGCAACGCGCCAGATGGCCGAGAGTGACGCCATAGAGGAACAGTTCGCCGAGGTGGACGCACTCATCGCCCGGGCGGAGCGGGCAGCGGACGGGCTTTCCGACGAACGCGCCTCCGAACCTGTCGCGGAGCTGACGGAACAGGAACGCCGAGAGGTCGAGGAGGCCCTCGGGCTCGTCCGGGGCCGGGACCGGCAAGGCCGCCGTCCGGGACACGCCGCGTGAGCGCACGGGTGCCGGTCTACGACACCGGGATGCTCATCGCGCTCGCCGACCGCAAGGCGAAGGCGGTTGCTCTCCACGAGGGACTGCGCCAGGTCCCGCACCGGGCACTGGTGCTCGGACCGGTCCTCGCCCAGGTGTGGCGCCCCCAACCGGCTCTGGTGCACGCTCTGTCCGGCGCTCTGAAGGACTGCACGGTTCCCCAGGCCCGTACGTCCGAACCGCCCATGCGGGAGACGAAGGCGGGACGCCCGGATTGTCTGGCCTGCGCGACGGGCCCTGACCTCGCGGACTGGCGGCGCATCGGCACCGCCCTGGGCCGGGCGGCCCTGCCCGCGAAGAAGCGGCCGGACGCGGTGGACGCCTGGGTCGCACTGGCGGCGGCACGGCACGGCAGCGCGGTGATCTTCACCACCGACCCGGGAGACATCCACGCCTACCTGGCGGTCCTTGCACCGACGGACGTGCACGTGGTTGCCGTCTGACGGCTGGGGGTCACGTTCCGCCCGGTCCTGATGGCCGCGCCAGCGGTGAACGGACCGTCGGCAGGAGCGGGCGCGGCGCGGGGCGCGGCGCGGCGCGGCGCTCGAGCCTTCGCAGGCTCGCTCCGCGAACGGGTGCCGGGACGATCAGCCGGCAACCGTAACGGCCATCCAGTGCCACGGCTTGCCTGCCCGCCGCTCCTGAAATGCGCCCCTTTGCTTCCCCTGCTTCCCCGCGAGGCGAAATCTCCCCGGCTCCGCCACGTCCGGGTCCGTGTGAGGGCGCCCGCCGTACCGCGCCCGGCCGGGGCCGTGAGCGTTGCCCGGGTGGCCGGGGCAAGTCGAGTCGGCCGGGGGTGAGTCGAGTCGGCGGGGGGTGAGTCGAGTGGGCCGGCGCACCAAGTCGCCTGTCGGGGCTGCCCGGTTGGGGCGGTTGGTAGTTGAAGGCTTCTTGTACCGATGGGTTGACCCTCCCGAGGAGCCGGCCCTAGGTTCCCCGCATCAACGTCCGTACGGCCTGCGCACGTTCACCGTGACTCATCCAGGAGGCCCTGTGCGTCGTCTGCCAGCCGGGTTCGTTGCTCTCGCGTTGCTCGCCCTCACCGCGACGGCCTGCGGTTCCTCCTCGTCCGACTCCGGTTCCGGCTCCGGTTCCGGTTCGTCCGGCACGTCCTCGGGCGGCCTGACCACCGTGAAGGTCGGCGTGATCCCCATCGTCGACGTGGCCCCGGTCTACCTGGGGGAGAAGCAGGGCTTCTACCGCGAACGCGGGCTCGACCTCACCCTGGAGACCGGCCAGGGCGGAGCGGCGATCGTGCCGGGCGTGGTCAGCGGCCAGTTCCAGTTCGGGTTCAGCAACACGACCTCGCTCATGATCGCCCAGAGCCGGAACGTGCCCGTGCGGGCCGTCGCCAACGGGGTCGCCTCGACCGGGAAGGCCGGGGCGGACTTCGGCGGCGTCGTCGTCAAGGGCGACAGCCCCGTCAAGTCGCCGAAGGATCTGGCCGGCAAGAAGGTCGCGGTCAACACCCTGCAGAACATCGGTGACACCTCGGTGCGGGAATCCGTGCGCAAGGCGGGCGGCGACCCGACGAAGGTCGAGTTCGTGGAACTCGCCTTCGACCGCATGCCCGCCGCCCTCGACGCCGGACAGGTCGACGCCGCCTGGGTCGTCGAACCCTCGCTCGCGGTGGTCAAGGAGCAGGGCGGCCGGGTCGTCGCCTCCAACTTCGTCGACGTCTCGCCCGACCTCACGATCGCCCTCTACTTCACCTCCGACAAGCTGGCCCAGCAGGACCCGGAACTGGTGGAGAAGTTCGCCGAAGCGACCCGCGAATCCCTCGCCTACGCCAACAGTCACCCGGACGAGGTCCGCGACATCCTCACCACCTACACCAAGATCCCCGAGAAGACCCTGGCGGCCATGACCCTCCCCGAGTGGCCCGAGGAACCGGACCGCGCCTCCCTGGAACGTCTGGGCGAACTCGGCCGCGCGGACGGGCTGTTCGAGAAGGCTCCCGACCTGGACGCGCTGCTGCCGTGACCCGGGCACCGGTGCGGACCGGACCGCCGGGCACCCACCGGCGGGGACCGGTCCACGCCCTCCTCGGCCTCGGCGGGCTCTGCGGCCTCCTCGCCCTGGTCGAGGCGGTGCCCCGGCTCGGCCTGGTCTCCGTCGACCACTTACCGCCCACCAGTTCCATCGCCGTCGCGCTGGTCGACGAGGTGTCGGACGCCGCGTTCTGGACCGCGCTCGCCGACACCCTGACCGGCTGGGCCCTCGGGCTGCTCATCGCCACCGCCGCCGGCATCGCAGCGGGCGTACTCATCGGCGTCGTCCCGTACCTGCGCGAGGCGACGGCCGCCACGGTCGAGTTCCTGCGGCCCATCCCGTCCGTGGCCCTGATCCCCCTCGCGGTGCTGCTCTTCGGCACCGATCTCCGCTCCACCCTGCTGCTGGTGGTGTACGCGTCCTTCTGGCAGGTGCTCGTGCAGGTCCTGTACGGCGTCCAGGACGTCGACCCCGTGGCGGACGAGACCGCCCGCTCCTTCGGCCTCGGCACCTGGGCCCGCGTCCGCCACGTGCTGTGGCCGACCGCCCTGCCCTACGTCATGACCGGCGTGCGGCTCGCCGCGGCCGTCGCCCTCGTGCTCGCGATCACCGCCGAACTCGTCATCGGCACGCCCGGCCTCGGCTCCCGCATCGCCGTCGCACAGACCTCCCACGCCGTGCCCGACATGTACGCGCTGGTCGCGGTCACCGGGCTGATCGGCGTCCTGATCAACGTGGGCGCCCGCGCCGTCGAACGCCGTGCGCTGGCCTGGCACCAGTCCGTCCGGGGCGAGGTGGCCACGTGAAACGCCCCCACCCCCCGCGCCCGCCCCGGCGTCCTCCCACCCCGCCGCCCGTCGTCGACGGCCCCGCGGCTCCGGCCCCCGGTGGCCCAGCGGCTCCGGCCTCGGGTGGCGCCGCGGCTCCGGCCTCGGGTGGCCGGGTGGTTCCGTCGACCACCGGCCGTGGGGCTCCCTTCGCCGACAGGCTCACGGGGCCAGGCTCCGCCGGCCCGCCGTCCGGCCCCGCGGCCCGGCGTCCGTGGGTCGCGGCCCGGCGTCTGCGCGCCGCAGCCCGGCGTCTGCGCGTCGCAGTGCTGCGGCTGCTGCTCGTCGCGGGCCTGCCCGTCCTCCTCGCCACCGTCTGGTGGTTCGCCTCCGCCGACAGCACCGACGTCTACTGGCCTCCGCTGAGCACCATCCTGGAGGCCGGCCGCGAGGTGTGGACGGCCGAGCGGATCGCGACCGACGTCGTGCCGAGCGTCACCCGGCTCCTCCTCGGATATGCCGCCGCGGCCGTCATCGGTGTGACTCTCGGCGTCGCCATCGGCTCCTTCCCCCGCGCGCGGGCCACCACGGAACCGGTGCTGGAGTTCCTGCGGGCCGTGCCGCCGCCCGTCCTGGTGCCCGTCATCATGCTCTTCGCCGGGATCGGCGACACCATGAAGGTCGCCGTCATCGCCTCCGGGTGCGTCTGGCCGATGCTGCTCAACACCGTGGAGGGCGTACGGGCCGTCGACGGGGTACTGGCCGAGACGGCCCGCTCGTACGGCATCACGGGCCCCGCGCGCCTCCGCCACCTGGTCCTGCCGTCGGCCGGCCCGCAGATCTTCGCCGGTCTCCGGCAGGCGTTGTCCATCGGCGTCATCCTGATGGTCATCAGCGAGATGTTCGCGGCCAGCAACGGCCTGGGCTTCGCCGTCGTGCAGTTCCAACGCGGCTTCGCGATACCGGAGATGTGGAGCGGCATCCTGCTGCTCGGGCTGCTCGGTGTCCTGCTCGCGGTGGTGTTCCGCGCCGTCGAACGCCGGGCCCTGTCCTGGTACCACGGCCTGCGACGGTCCCGGAGGAGGTGAGGGGTGCGACGGATGCGATGTGGGAGGCCCTGTCGCCTCGGCTGCCCAGTCGCCTCGGTCGCCTTGGTCGCCTCGGTTGTCTCAGCCGCGGGAGTTGCGTGGGCCGCGCACCCGTGGACGAGCGGGGCGACCGGGGCATCAGGTACGGGGCACCGGAGAGGTCCCGAGACGGGACGCGGACAAGGGTGGGCGCGCAGGCGGCAACCGGGGCAGGGGGCAACCGGGGCAGGGGCAGGGATGGGAATGGGGATGGGGATGGGGATGGGGACGAGGAACGCCGACGGGGGCGGGGACGGGGACGGCAGATGCTCGATGTCAGAGGGTTGCGGAAGGTCTACGAGGGGCACGGCCGGCACATCGAGGCGGTGCGCGATCTCACCTTCTCCCTGGACGCCGGCGAACTCGTCTGCGTCGTCGGCCCGTCGGGGTGCGGCAAGACGACGCTCCTCAAGTGCGTCGCCGGCCTGCTCCCCCCCACCTCCGGCGACGTCCTGCTGAATGGTCACCGGGTCACTGGGCCGCCGCCCGGCATGGCCGTGGTCTTCCAGGAGTACGGGCGCAGCCTCTTCCCCTGGCTGCGGGTGCGCGCCAACGTCGAACTGCCGCTGCGTCAGAAGAAGCACCTGTCGAAGGCCCGCCGCCGCGCACTGGTCGACCACGCCCTGCACGCCGTCGGTCTGAGCGACGTCGGGGGCGCCTACCCGTGGCAGTTGTCCGGCGGCATGCAGCAGCGCGTCGCCATCGCGCGGGCCGTCGCCCACGAGCCCGAAGTGCTGCTCATGGACGAGCCGTTCGCCGCCGTCGACGCCCAGACCCGAGCCGATCTGGAGGACCTCGTCCGGCAGCTCTGGCAGGAACTCGGCGTGACCGTCCTGTTCGTCACCCATGACATCGACGAGGCCGTCTACCTGGGGGAACGGGTCGTCGTCCTGTCCTCGTCGCCGACCGTGGTCCAGGAACAGCTGACCATCGACCTCCCCGCCCGCCGCGACCAACTCCGCACGCGGGCGGATCCACGTTTCACCGAGCTCCGTACGCGGGTCTACGAGCAGATCCAGGCGGCGAAACGGGCACCGGGGGTGGCCGTACCGCCCCGGAAGACGAACACGGACGGGGACTCGCCCCCGGAGGTCGCGCAGCCGTCGACTCCGCTTCTCGACAAGGGCTGGTCCGACGGCCGTTAGCCGAGGGTGCGGTCATCGGGGCAACTGGGGCCCGCCGGCAGCTGCTCGCCCCGTCACAGCGCGGACGGGCCGGTTCGGCGGGCTCCGAGCGAGCGGTGTCTGACGTGTTCCAGGTGCCGGGCGAACACCTCGGGAGCGTCGGGGGTGAGCGTGCGCAGGGTGACCAGGGCGGTGAGGGCGACATCGCACACCTCGGAACGGACGTCGTCCCAGGTGTGCGTGGTGCCCTTGCGCGGGTTCTGACCGGTGGCGCCGACGACCGCCTGGGCGACCTCTCCGACCTCCTCCGACAGCTTCAGGATGCGCAACAGCAGCCCTTCCGGGCCGTCGACCGGACGTTCGGCGTCCAGCCAGGCGCACAGGGCGTCGACGGACTCCCACAGGCCCTCAGGAGCGGGCGAGGGACCAGGAGGGGGCGAGGGAGCAGGAGGGGGAGGGGGAGAAGACGGGTGATCACTGTCGCTCATGGGGCGAGCTTGACACGGGGCACTGACAGTGACCGCGGCCCAGGAGCACGGCCGAGCACTCGGCCGGTCGTGCAGTCGGCGGGGTGGGGCTCGGGAGTCGGAGGCGCTCGGGGCGCCGTCCCGCATGGTGAACGATGACGCTGGTGGACCCGTGGACCCGTGGACCCGTGGACCCGTGGACCCGTGGACCCGTGGACCCGTGGACCCGTGGGCCCGTGGACCCGGTGGGGCTCGGTGGATTCGGGTGGGTCTCGGGGAAGCGGACGCGTGGCCTGGGTGGGTCTCGGGGGAGCGGACGCGTGGCCTCGGTGGGCGCCGGCTTGTCAGTCCTCGAACAGCGCTTCCTGCTCGCCCTCCTTGGCCTTGCGCAGACGGCGGCCCCGTGCCCCGATGACCGCCACCGTGGCCGCCGTGGTCACCGCGAACGCGGCCGGGAGCATCCAGCCCCGGTTGACGCTGTGGCCGAGCGCCTCGTCGACGGAGAGGCGGCCGGGGCCCGTCACGGCGAGGCCGGCGGCCATCAGGCCCAGGGTCGCCGCGTACTCGTAGCCGCCCGTCTGGTTGAAGAAGCCGCTCGGTGTGTGCACGGCCGCCGCGCCCGCCATCGCCCCGGCCGCCGCCGCGCCCGCGGCCGGGGTCGCCAGGCCGAGGGCCAGCAGGGTGCCGCCGCCGGTCTCGGCGATGCCCGCGGCGGTCGCGCTCGCCTTTCCGGGCACGTAGCCGATGCTCTCCATGAACCGGCCGGTGCCCTCGATCCCGCCACCGCCGAACCAGCCGAACAGTTTCTGCGCGCCGTGCGCCGCCAGCACGCCACCGGTGCCCAGTCGGAGCAGCAGCAGCCCCAGATCGCGTCGGTCGTAACAGGTCACGTCGTCTCCCGTCGTTTCCCGCGGCAGTGGTCCCGGCCCCCACCCGGTCCACCGTCCCACCCGCCGGGACGGCACGGCCCGCGGCGGACGCCGTTCGGGTGGTGCGGGTGGCGGGGTGCCCGGTTCGGGCCCACGCTGACTGGCATGGCGATTCAGACCACGCGACTCAGCGACCCGGCCGTCCGCGCCTTCGTCACGGCCGTCAACAACCACGACCGCGAGGCCTTCTCGGCGGTTCTCGCGCCGAGCGCGACGATGGCCGACGACGGTTCCGAGCGGGACCTCGCCGACTGGACCGACCGGGAGATCTTCTCCTCCAACGGTCACATGGACGTCGAGAAGGAGGTCGACGGCGGACGCGGCCTCGTCGTCAGCTACCGCAACGACACGTGGGGCGAGATGCGCACCCGCTGGAGCTTCACCGTCGACGACGACGGCCGCATCTCCCGCTTCGAGACCGGACAGGCCTGACCCCGGCCACGGGTGACCCGACCGCCGTACAGGACGGCAGCCGTTCCACGCACCGGTGCGCATCCGCGGTCCCGCGCGGATCCACCCCCCACCCGGTGACGTGGAGCGGCTGCCGTCTCCCCCCAGGAAATGGCCTGCGAAAGGCTGCTGCAGCGGTCTCCCTACGGAAGCCCTCTGCTCCACATGTGAAGCATTTGTGGAGGAGAGTTGAGCATAGATGCGTGGTCTGCCGCAATGGGGCGGACTCAATCAGTCCGTTTGTAGGACATGGATGTGGGTGCGGGTGTGGGGCGCGGTGAGGTGGGCTGCGTCGGCGCGGCGACCCGGCCGGGCCCCGCATCGACCAGGGATAACCTCGATTTGGCCGGGTGCGCGTTGCCACGACGTCGACCCGGCATTCCCCGACCCGGCATTCCCCCGACCCGGCGTTCCCCCGTCCTGCATTCCACCGGCACGGCATCGCCTCGGAGTTGTTGCGGTGCCGAGGCGTCGGTCCGGCCTCCGTCCGACGACGGGTCATGCCGAGCCGCCGCCGGACCGAGGATGTTGTCTGGCCGTGGCGGTCACGGTCTCGACGCTGGTCGGCCCGGCGGTCATACCGCTGCCTGCTGCGGCTGCCGTGCCCGCTGCCGTGACCGCCGCAGCGACGCCGCAGCGACGGCCGTCACTGCCGTGACCGCCGCTGCGACCGGTGCCGTGCCATTGAGCCCGTCGTCGGCGATGTGTCCGTGCCGGCTGGGTCAGCGGGCCTCACCCGGGTAGTGCACCCCGATGACGTCACGGATGGTGTCGAGCGTGCGCATGACGGCGAGTGTGCCGTCGAGCGGTACGAGCGGGGACTCCTTCTCGCCGGCCCGCAGGGCTCGCATCACCTCGGTGGCCTCGTGCCGGAGGCTGTCGCGCGGTCCGTCCGCCGGGTCCCCCGCGAACTCCTCCGGGTCCCGCCCGGTGCGGTGCAGCACGAACCGCTCCGGGGAGAAGAAGCCGTTCGGGATGTCGATGCGCCCCTCCGAGCCGGTGACTGTGGCGGAGGTAGCCGTTCCGCCCACGATGGAGCAGTGCACCGAAGCGAGAGCGCCGCTCTCCCACGAGAACAGTGCACCTGTCTGGAGATCGACGCCCTCCTCCGAGAGCGCTGCTCTCGCGGTGATCTCCGACGGCTCCCCGAGCAGCAGGTGCGCGAACGACACCGGGTACACGCCGAGATCCAGCAGGGCGCCTCCCCCCAGTGCGGGGTCCCGCAGCCGGTGCGCGGGCGGGAACGGCCCGGCGAGCCCGAAGTCCGCGTGCACGCTGCGGACCTCGCCGATCGCCCCGTCGTCGACCAGCGCCTTCAGGCGACGCACCACGGGGTGGCAGTACATCCACATCGCCTCCATCAGGAAGCGTCCGTGCTGCCGCGCCAGCGCGACCAGCTCCTCGGCCTCCCGGAGGTTGAGCGTGAACGGCTTCTCGCACAGCACGTTCCGCCCGGCCTCCAGACACAGCCCGGCCGCCGCCCGGTGCGCGACGTGGGGGGTGGCGACGTAGACGACGTCCACGTCCTCGTCCCGCGCCAGCGACTCCCAGTCGCCGTACGCCCGGGGGATCCCGAAGCGCTCGGCGAACGCCTTCGCCGACTCCTGCGACCGCGACGCCACCGCCACGACCTCAGCGTCCGGCAGATCGACCAGATCCGCCGTGAACGTCGCGGCCATCCCGCCCGTCGCCAGGATGCCCCACCGCACGTTCTGCCCTGTCATCCGTCCACCCTCGTTCGCACTGCCTCGGCGTGGAAGCGCTCCCACAGCGTCGCCGTCGACGCCGAGCACTCCGTATGAGCTGAGAGCATAGGGAGCGGATGACGCGAAAAGGGAGGGGGCCGCATGCCCGAGGGTGGGGCGTCCGCAGCGAACTCGACAGGGGGGACCGCGGCCGGGGACATACCCGGCACGACGGCCGGCGTGCCGGACACCGGGGGGAACTTCGTGACCGACACGGCGGCTGCCGACCCGGCGGCCGCGGAGGATGCGGCTGAGGCGGGGCGTGGAGCGGTGCCCGACAGGGCTTCGACGCCGGGGGACGAGACCACGGCAGGCGCGGCCGGCGCAGCAGGCGCAGCCGGCACGGCAGCGGGCAGGACGGCGACGGCTGCGGACGAGCCGACGGCAGCGGATGCGGTCTCCCGCAAGGTGACGGCATCCGATGCCGCATCAGGCGAGGCGACGGACACCGCGACGCCCACCGCACCCACCGCGGACACCGCGACGCCCACCGCACCCACCGCGGACACCGCGGCGCCCGCCGCTCCCACAGCGGACATCGCACCGACCGCACCCACCGCGACGCCCCCGCCGACGGACGCCGTGACGCCGGTCACGAAGGCCGCCCCCGCTGCGGCCACCGTCACCCGCGCCCCCGACCTCCGCGCCGCCGATCCCCGCGCCGCCGCGCTGGCCGGGCCCGCGGGACGGGCCAGGCTGCTGGTGACGTTCATCCTGGGCAGCCTGACCGCCACCGCCCCGCTGGCGATGGACATGTACCTCCCCGCGCTGCCCGAGGTCACCCGGTCCCTGGACGCCCCGGCCTCCACGGTGCAGTTGACCCTCACCGCCTGCCTGGCGGGCATGGCGCTGGGGCAGTTGCTGGTCGGGCCGTTGAGCGACCGGCTGGGGCGCCGGCGCCCGCTGCTGGTCGGGCTGGTGGCCTACGTCGTGGCCACCGCGGTGTGCGCGTTCGCGCCGACGGTGGAACTCCTCATCGCCTTCCGGCTGGTCCAGGGCCTCGCGGGGGCGGCCGGCATCGTGATCGCGCGGGCGGTGGTCCGCGACCTGTTCGACGGTGTGGCCGTGGCCCGCTTCTTCTCCACCCTGATGTTGATCTCCGGCGTCGCGCCGGTCGTTGCCCCGCTCATCGGCGGGCAGGTGCTGCGGGTGACGGACTGGCGGGGCGTGTTCCTGGTCCTCGCCGTGGTGGGAGCCGTGCTGACGGTGGTGGTCTGGGCGAAGCTGCCGGAGACGCTGGCACCCGCGCAACGGCACACCGGGGGCGTCCGGGAGACGTTCGGTGCGATGCGCCGCCTGCTCGCGGACCGCCCCTTCACCGGCTATCTCCTCGCCGGGGGCTTCGCGTTCGCGGCCCTGTTCGCCTACATCTCGGCCTCCCCGTTCGTCGTGCAGGAGATCCACGGGGCCTCTCCGCAGACGTTCAGCCTGCTGTTCGGGGTGAACTCGCTGGGACTCGTGATCGTCGGGCAGATCAACGGCAAGGTGCTGGTCGGCCGGGTGAGCCTCGACAAGGTGCTGGGCCTCGGCCTCACCGTCGTGATCCTCGCGGCGACCGCGCTGCTGCTGATGTCGCTCGGTGTCTTCGGCGAGGTCGGCCTCGGGCCGGTGGCCGTCGCACTGTTCGTGCTGATGTCCGCGATGGGCATCACCCTGCCCAACACCCAGGCCCTCGCCCTGATGCGCACCCGGTACGCCGCCGGCTCCGCGTCCGCGCTGCTCGGCACGGCCTCCTTCCTCATCGGTGCCGTCGCCTCGCCCCTGGTCGGGATCGCCGGTGAGGACACCGCCGTTCCCATGGCGGTCGTCCAACTGGGCGCCGCGGTGGTGGCGCTGGCCTGCTTCGTGACACTGTGCCGCCCGGGACGGGGACGCGGACGCGCCCTCGCGGACACCGACGGAACCGGCAGCTCCGGCAGCTCCGAGGGAACCGGCAGCTCCGGTGGAACCAGCGGAACCGGTGCCCCCGACGGGGTGGGCGGCACGGATGGGACGGGTACCCTCCGCACGGGCGAGGGGCACGGACCCGGACGCGGCCACGGACGCGGACACGAGCACGGGCATGGACACGGGCGAGGGCAAGGGCAAGGGCAAGGGCGCGGTCACGGGGACGGGCACGGGCCGAGGCAGGAGCAGAGGGTGGGGGAGGAGCACTGAGCGCACCGAGACTGCGCCACGGCGCGGCGGAGCGGGCCGGGCTCGACCCCGGGCAACTGCGGCACATGGTCCGGGAGATCCACGAGGCGACCACCGGCGAACGTCCCTGGGCGGCGGGCGCCGTCGTGTTCGCGGGCCGCGGCCCGGTGCTCGTCGTCCGGGAGGCCGCAGGCTGGGCCGTGCGTTACGCGGCCCACGACGAGGAGACCGGCACCGGCGTCGAACTGCCCCCGGCCGAACGCGTCCCGATGACCGTGGACACCCCGTTCGACCTCGCGTCCCTCACCAAGCTGTTCACCTCCGTGGCCGCCGTGCAGCAGATCGAGCGCGGCACCCTGGGCATCGACGCCCGCGTCGGCGCCTACCTCCCGGACTTCACGGCCGCCGCCCGGCACGGCCTCACCGTCCGCCACCTGCTCACCCACACCTCCGGGCTGCGTCCCGAACTCCCGCTGTACGACTGCGCGGACGACGCGGAACGGCTGGCGCTCCTCCGCGCGGAGGAGCCCGTCGGCCCGCCCGGTACGTACCGCTACTCCGACCTGAACATGCTGCTGCTCCAGCACCTCCTGGAACGCCTCACCGGCCGCACGCTCGACGTCCTCGTCCATGACGGCATCACTCGCCCCCTGGGCATGACGGCCACGGACTTCGGTCCCTGCCCCGGCGCGGCGGCCACCGAGGACCAGCGGCGTCCATGGGCGAAGGCGGACCGGGGACTCGTGCGGGGTGAGGTGCACGACGAGAACGCCTGGGCGCTCGGCGGGGTCGCGGGGCACGCCGGACTGTTCTCCACCGGTCACGACCTGGCCGTGTTCTGCCGGGCCCTGCTGGCGGGCGGCTCCCACGGTCCCGCGCGCATCCTCGGCCCCGACTTCGTGGACCTGCTGTTCACCCCACCGGGCCTGGGGTTCGCCCTGGACCAGCGGTGGTTCATGGGCGACCTCGCCGGCCGGGGCGCGGCGGGCCACACCGGCTTCACCGGGACGTCCCTCGTCCTGGACCGCGCGACGGACACCTTCCTGGTCCTGCTCGCCAACACCGTCCACCCGCGCCGCCGGCCCACCCCGGACAACGGCCCCCGGGCCCGTGCGGCCACCCGACTGGCGCGGGCGGTGCGGGGGCGGTAGCGAGGTGGCGGGGGCGCCGAGCAGTGCGGAGGCGGTGGCGATGGTGGCAGGGGACCGCGGGGCGGGGCTCGGGGCGGGGTGCCGAGCCGCGTGCGGGACGGTGGGGTGCGGAGCCCTCGCCGTCCGGCCGGCACCGCCGCATAGACTCGCCGGGTGAACGCCCCCGCCCCCGTGACCCCCGCCGACACCCTGCGCTCCGCCCTCGCCGGGCTGCTGGACGGGCTGCCTCCCCGGCAGGCCGCGCAGGCCGTCGAGCGGCTGATCGCCACCTACCGGGGCGCTACCCCCACCGGTGCCCCCATCCTGCGGGACCGGACCGATGTGGCGGCCTACGCCGCGTACCGGATGCCCGCGACGTTCGAGGCCGTGCGGTCGGCGCTGGAGGCGTTCGCGGACACCGTGCCCGACTGGGAGCCGGGCGACCACCTGGACGTCGGCGGCGGCACCGGCGCGGCGGCCTGGGCGGTGAACGCCACCTGGGGTGGACGGCGGCCGGTGACCGTCCTGGACTGGGCCGAGGTCGCCCTCGAGGTCGGACGGGAACTCGCCGAGACGCATCCCGCGCTCAGGGACGTCCGATGGCAGCGCTCGCGTATCGGATCGGCGCTCACACTCGAGAGCAGTGATCTCGTCACCGTCTCCTACGTCCTCAACGAACTGACCGAGGCCGACCGCGCGGCCCTCGTGGACGCCGCCGCCGACGCCGCCCGCACCGTGGTGATCGTCGAGCCCGGCACCCCCGACGGCTACGCCCGGGTGATCGAGGCCCGGGACCGGCTGGTCGCGGCCGGACTCCGGGTCGCCGCCCCCTGCCCGCACAGCGACGCCTGCCCCATCGTGCCCGGCGCGGACTGGTGCCACTTCTCGGCGCGGGTGAGCCGCTCCTCACTGCACCGCCAGGTCAAGGGCGGTTCCCTCGCCTACGAGGACGAGAAGTTCAGCTACGTCGCCGCGACCCGGTTGCCGGCCGCCCCGGCCGCCGCCCGGGTGGTCCGCAAACCGCAGATTCGCAAGGGACAGGTCCTGCTCGACCTGTGCGAGACGCCTCCCTCCCTGCGCCGTACCACGGTCACCAAGCGCCACGGTGACCAGTACCGGGCGGCCCGGGACACCGACTGGGGCGACCCCTGGCCGCCCGGCTCCCCTGCCTAGCCGTGATCCTCGCTCGCGCCGTGGCTCGGGCCGGCATCGTGCCCGGGGCTCCCGCCCTCGCCCTCTCCCGGGGCCGTCCGGCGGCGTGAGGCGGAGCGGGCATGGCGACCTGCGGGAGCGCGGGCTGGACCGAGGCGTCCCGGGCGACCGAAGGGACGCCCGCACCCCACCGCGTCGCAGGTGCACCCGGATCGCCGGATCGCCGGATCGCGGCGCCCCGCTTCCGCGCCCCGCTTCCGCGCCCCGCTCCCGCGCCCCGCCCCCGCGCTGCGCCTCACTCCTCCGTCTGCTGCGCGCCCGGCTCCTCGACGCTGCTCTCCGGTGGGCTCTGGCCGTTCACGGTGTTCCGCCGATCCGGCGCCGACCGCTGCCCCTGACGTTGCTCCCGCAGGGTGCGCAGGAGTTCGCGCTTCTGGGCCTGCGGGTCCAGGCCACCGCCGATGCGGGCACCGTTCCCGGTGCCGCGCAGGGCCTTGCGGCCCAGGTGACGGCGGGTCCCTCCGACGCCCAGCATGTTTCCTCCGCCTCGACTCACGGCGTTGTCCTTTCGCTCGCTTGACTCGCCCTTCGCAGGCCGCGCGGTCGGCCCGACCACGGCACCCCACTCCGCAACGAGACGTATCGTCTCGAGTTGTTGTGGTGGCCACTGTCCGCGAGACGGAGCGTCTTGTCAACCTGTTAGATTCGCTGCATGTCCCCGAACCAGACACCGCGCCCCGTTCAGCGTCCCGCCCAGACACCGCGTACCGCCCCGGACTCCGCCCGCCGCAGTCAGCGCTCCCGGCGGGCCATCTACGACGCTGCCCTCGCCCTGGTCGTCGAGGTCGGTTACCCCCGCACCACGATCGAGGGCATCGCCGCCCGCGCCGGCGTCGGGAAGCAGACGATCTACCGTTGGTGGCCCTCAAAGGCGGACGTGCTCCTGGAAGCCTTCCTGGACCTGGCCGAACAGGCCGCCCAGGCCGCCGCCTCCGACGGGCAGCAGCCGCAGGGCATCCCGGACACCGGGGACCTCGCCGCCGACCTCAGGCTGGTCCTGCGCGCCACCGTCGACGAACTGCGCGACCCCGCCTTCGAGGCGCCGTCCCGGGCCCTGGCCGCCGAAGGGGTCGTGAACGAGGAGCTGGGGCGCCGGTTCGTCGCCCAGTTGCTCGAACCGCAGCTCCAGCTCTACGTGGAGCGGCTGCGGTCCGCCCAGGAGGCCGGAGAGGTCCGGCCCGACGTCGACCCGCGCATCGCCCTCGAACTCTTCGTCGCCCCGCTGGCCCAGCGTTGGCTCCAGTACAGCGGACCGATCAGCTACGAGTACACCGACACCCTCGTCGACTACGCCCTCCACGGCATCGCCCCGCGCTGATCCGAGCCCAGGATCCGCGCTGCCCGACCCCGATCCAGCCCCGACCCGACCGCGATCCGGACCCCAACCCTCGACCCTGACCCGGCCCGGTCCGGCCCCGCATGGCCCCGCCCGGTCCAGCCCCGCATGGCCCCGCCCGGTCCAGACTCGCGGGGCGCCCCGCCCCCACTCCGCGCTCCGAGGCCCACCGGCCGCCCCGGCGCACCCGGGGGCGCAGTCCGGCCTGCGGACGCGCCCGCGCATGAGGGCGGCCGGGCGGGGTGGGGGCGGCCGGGTGTGGGGGGAACGGCCGAGCGCGCTCCGGCGCACTCCGGATCGTGCCGGTCCGGTACGGCACCCCTCGTCCCACCTGCGCAGATTGTGGGCTCCGGCCCCCCGATGCGCCGGAAGGTGCGACCATAGGGCATGCTGTGGAAACAGGACGGCGAGGCGAGGGGATAGATGAGCGCGGAGTTCGGCGGTCGGACCGGCCGGCAGGGCAAACTCTCCCAGTGGCTGCGCGGACGCCGCCCGAAACCGGCCGCGGACGAAGACGGCCGGGAGGCGCTGCTGCTCGCCGCGGCCGGTGCGGGCCTGCCCCTCGCGCCCGCCGCCCACCCGGCCGGATACCGCTGTTCCTGCGACCGTGTCGGCTGTCCCACCCCGGCCCGGCACCCGGTGTCCTTCGCCTGGCAGACGCAGTCCACGACGGACCGCTCCCAGATCGAACGCTGGGCCCGCCATCAGCCCCAGGCCAACTTCATCACCGCGACCGGCATGGTGCACGACGTCCTCGACGTGCCCCTGGATGCCGGTCGCGAGGCGTTGGAGCGGCTGCTCGCCGCCGGCGTCGAGGTCGGTCCCGTCGCCGAGAGCGACGACGGCCGCATGCTCTTCTTCACCCTCACCCGTGGCACCCCCGAGGACGAGGACGAGTGGTGGCCGTGCGAGCTGGACTGCCACCCCGAGACCATGGACGAGCATCCCGGCCTGCGCTGGCACTGCCGTGGTTCCTACGTCCTGGTCCCGCCCGCCCGGCTTCCCGGGGACGACGGCCGGTCCGTGCACTGGGTCCGTGGTCCGGAGCATCCGTTGCCGGAGCCGCTGAGCCTGCTGGAGACGCTCACGGACGCCTGCGCCCGCCATGTCGGCGAGCAGCCCGACCAGGTCAACTCCGCCTGGCCCCTGCGTCGCTGAACCAGTTCCGCCCGGCACCTGTGTCCCTGAACCGACCCCGCCCGGCCCCTGCGTCGCTGAACCGACTCGGCCCGGCCCCTGTGCGCTGAGCCTCGTACCCAGCAACGCAGCATCGCAGCACCGCAGCGCCCCCCCCGGTCCACCACAGCGAGTGACACCGCCCGGCAGGTCACCCCCGGGGACCCTCCGGCGCAGGGCACCGCAGCTCCTCGCGCCGCGACGCGCTCCCCACCTCCGCCCCCGCCGGCTACTCCCCCTTGCCCGACGTCAGCCCCTGCGTCCGCCCGATGACGCGCACCGCGTCCGAGGCCGCGCCCGAGGCCGGGGTCAGGGCGGCCCCGTTGGAGAGGAACTCCATGGTGAGGGACTGCCCGATGTCACCGGTGGTCAGGGCCAGGACGTCCTTGTTCGGCGTCGGTACGGTCGTCCCGGCCGCGGCCGTCTGCTTCTCGAAGTGCCGCGTGGTGAAGAAGACCAGCGCCCCGCCGTCACGGGTGCGCAGGGCCAGCGGCGCGTAGTCGCCGTTGGTCACGGACTCGTCGATGTACTGCGTGGCCAGCCCCGGGCGGGCCGACTGCTTGGACCGCACGGCGCGCCACCCACTGGTGTGCGGGCCCTCCTCGAAGGCGTCCCCGCCGTCCTTCAGGTAGGTGGCGTAGGCCCGGCCCAACTCGCCGGGCGGCACGGCCAGATCGGTGGAGTTGGCGGGGACGGGCTCGGCCCAGCCGTCGGCGTCGGTCTTGAACTCGGGTACGGCGTCCGGGGGGACGAGGGTGAGGTAGGCGACCTCCCAGGTGTCGTCCACGCCGTCCCGGGTGAACACCAGCAGCCAGCGGTTCTGTCCGCCCTTGTTGCCGGCCGCGTCGGCGACGAACCAGCGGGGCCAGCCGGCCTTCTTGGGGATGGTGAACCTGGCGTCGGACAGTTTCAGCGGCGTGTGCCGGGGGTTGCCCTCCGGGCTGTTGGTCCGCTTCGCCTTCAACCGTGCCGCGTCGATGTCGGCCAGCGCGCCGGTGGTGAACTCGGCGTCCAGGGAGGCGTCGTACGCCTTGTCGGCCGCGTTGTAGGCGGTGGTGAAATCCTGGAGGGCCTTCGCGGCCTCGTCCGCCGTGGTGGCGGGGCGCACCTCCCGCTCGCCGTGCACGACGACGCATCCGCTCGCCGTCAGCGACAGCACGGTCACCGAAGCCGCCAGCAGCACGCTCCGGTTCAGTCCGCGGAGCCTTCGAAGGCCGAGATCCCTGCTCATCCGGTTCCTTCACCTTCCCCTTCCCGGAGGCGAACCCTACCGGGGTGACGGGGGTCGCGGACGCGGGGGAGCGGGGACAGCGGCCACACCGTGACATCCCGCCCCGGAAGGTGTAGGGGAGCCGGGGCGGGCCGCCGTCACCCGTCGCCCCGCTCCCCGTCCCTGCCTCCGCCGGGGCTCACCCCTCGCGCGCCGGGAGGACCAGCACGGCCCTGGTGCGCGGGTGCGGGAAGACCTCGACGGGCTGGTCGTACACCTCCGACAACAGCCGCTCGGAGAAGACCGTCGACGGCGGGCCGTCCGCCGCGACCCGGCCCCCGCGCAGCACCGCCACCCGGTGGGCGTACGCCGCGGCCAGTCCCAGGTCGTGCAGGACGACGACCACCGCGTCACCCGACCGGGCCCGCTCCCGGCACAGCCGCAGCACCAGCTCCTGGTGCCGGATGTCGAGGGCGGCGGTCGGCTCGTCCAGCAGCAGCACGGGGGTGTGCTGGGCGAGCACCCGGGCCAGCGCGACCCGGGCGCGTTCGCCGCCGCTGAGGGCGGAGAACGGGCGGGCGGCGAAGGGGGTCACCTCGGTGGCGGCCATCGCGGCGGCCACGGCCGCGTCGTCCTCGTCGAGGGCGGAGCCGGTCCAGGGGGCGCGGCCCATGCGTACCACCTCCTCGACCGTGAACGGGAAGGACAGTGAGGCGGACTGGGGCAGGACGGCCCGGCGCAGGGCGAGTTCGGGCGCCGACCAGGCGGAGGCGGGACGGCCGTGGATCCGCACCGTCCCGGCCGTCGGGGCCAGGTCGGCGGCGAGGGCGCTCAACAGGGTGGACTTCCCCGCCCCGTTGGGGCCGACGAGGGCGAGCACCTCGCCGGCCCGCGCGGTGACGTCGACGCCGGCGAGGACGTCCCGGCCACCGAGCCGGACTGTGACCCGCTCGGCCTCGACGAGGACGTCGCCGGGCTCCGCGGCCGGCGGCGGGGCGGGACGGTGACGCAGCCGGATCATGCCCAGCCTCCCTGCTTGCGGCGGGTGCGGCGCAGCAGCCAGAAGAAGAACGGGCTGCCGATCAGCGCGGTGAGGACCCCGAGCGGCAGCTCGGCGGGTTCGGCGACGGTACGGGCCGTCAGGTCGGCGGCCAGCAGCACCAGCGCGCCGAGCAGCGCGCTGCCGGGCAGCAGGAACCGGTGGCCCGGTCCGGCCGCCATCCGCAGCAGGTGCGGGACGACCAGGCCGACGAAGCCGATGATGCCGGAGACACTCACCGCCGCCGCTGTCAGCAGCGCGATGATCAGCACCAGCACGACGCGCAGCCGCTCCACGTCCACGCCCAGGTGCCGGGCGGGCCGTTCGCCCAGCGACAGCAGGTCCAGGCGGCGTGCGTAGAGGGGAGCGACGACGAGGCCGAGGACCGCGCACGGCAGCACGGCGAGCACCTTCGGCCAGGTCGCCTGGGACAGCGAACCGAGCTGCCAGAAGGTGATCTGGTTGACGGCCGCGGTGTCCGCGAAGAACAGGAACAGGCCGATGAGCGCGCCCGCGAAGGCGTTGACGGCGATGCCGGTGAGGATCAGGGTCACCACCTCCGTCCGGCCGTTCGCGCGGGACATCACGTACACCAGCAGGACGGTGACCAGGCCCGCGAAGAACGCGAGCACCGACACCGTCCAGTTGCCGAGGAAGTCCAGTCCCAGCGCGATGGCGGCGACCGCGCCGACGGCGGCGCCGGAGGACACCCCGATGACGCCCGGTTCGGCGAGCGGGTTGCCGAACACGCCCTGCATCAGGGCGCCGGCGCAGCCGAGCGAGGCGCCGACGAGCAGGGCGAGCACGATGCGGGGGAAGCGGACGTTCCACAGCACGGACTCGGCGACCCGGTCCAGTTCGGCACCGCCCAGGCCCGTGCGGTGCTGCACGGAGGCGAGGACGTCGCCGACGGGCACCGGATAGGCGCCCGTGCCGGCGGTGACCGGTATCAGGACGAGCAGGGCGGCGACCAGTCCGACGGTCAACAGCCAGGCGGTGGTGCGGTGTTGCCGGGACGGGGTCGCGGGGCCGGGCGCGGTGGCCGGCTTCGGCGCGGCCTTCTCCAGGACGCTCACGCGGCACCGCCGCCGGCGTAGAGCTGCTCCACGACCGAGGTGAGCACCTGGTCGGTGCGCGGCCCGTAGTTGAGCAGGATGCCGTCCTCCACGGACACGATGCGCCGGTCCATCCCGGCCGGGGTCTGCGCGACGCCCGGGATCTTCACCAGGCCGTCCACGCCGCCGACGGATTCCAGGCCCTTCGCCATCACGAGGATCGCGTCGGGGGCCGCCTTGACCAGGGCCTCGCTGGTGATGGCGGTGAAGTCCTTCGTCAGGCCCGAGGCGGCGCCCGCGTCGACCGCGCCGGCCGCCTCGATCAGCGAGGTGGCGCCGGAGCCCTTGCCGCCGATGAGGTAGACGGAGGCGGAGCCGCGCAGGTAGAGGAACGCGACGCGGGGGCGCGGCCGTTCGTCGGGGACGGTGTCGGTGACGGCGGCGATGCGCTGTTCGGTGCGGCGGGTGAGGTCCCGTCCGGCGTCCGGGACGCCGAGCGCCTTCGCGACGGCCGCGATCCGCGGGCCCACGTCGTCGAGTCCGGCGGCCGGGTCGACGACCAGGACGGGTATGCCGGCCGCGCGGATCTGGTCCATGGCCTCAGCGGGTCCGCTGGTGGCCTCGGCGAGCACCAGGTCGGGGCGCAGCGACAGCACGCTCTCCGCCGACACGTCGTGGCCCCGGGTGACGACGGGCAGCTTCTCCGCCTGGGCGAAGGTGGCGGTGACGTCGCGGGCGACGACCCGGTCGCCGAGGCCGAGGGTGAACACGATCTCGCTGAGGCTGCCCGACAGCGGCACCAGGCGTTCCGCCTTGTCCACCGTCACCTTCCGCCCGTCGGCGGACCGGACGGTGACCGGGAGGTCGGGCGCGGGTGTCTTCGCGAGCGGTTCGACGCGGTCGGCGGCCGGGCTCGCGGAGCCGCCGGTCCGCTCGGGCGCGGACGCCTCCGAAGGGCCGCCGCAGGCGGTCGAGGTGAGGGTGAGGGCGAGCACGGACAGCAGTGCTCCCGCCAGTCGGGTGCGCAAGCGTCGCACGGTTCCGTCCGTTCCTTCCGTCCACTGCCGATGTTGATCGGTCGTAGCTTAGGTTAGCCTTACCTTCGTTCGCTACCGGTCGTCGCCTCCGGAGGACCCGTCATGCCCACCCGTCTACGTGCTCTCCTCACCGTGTTGTGCGCGGTCGTCCTGGGAGCCTTCCTGCCGGCCGCCACCGCGCACGCCGAGAACCGCGCCGTGCAGGGCGGACGCCTGGACTGGGGCATCAAGTCGTCCTTCCAGAGCTACGTCACCGGGCCCGTCGCCCAGGGCGGCTTCTCCCTCACCGGCGGCGCGGCCACCGTCGGCGGCAGCGGCTTCCGCTTCCACTCGGCGACCGGCACCTACGACGCCGACACCGGCACCTTCCGCGCGGCCTTCTCCGGCGGGGTGCGCTTCGTCGGCCACCGCTCGGCCGACGGATCGCACGAGCTCGACCTCACCCTCAGCCGTCCCACCGTGAGCATCTCCGGGTCCTCCGGCACGCTCCACGTGGACGTCGTCAGCAAGGCGAGGGGCACCGGGACGGTCACGACGTCCCGTCAGGTGCCCTTCGCCTCCCTCTCCCTGGGCGGCATCGACATGCGCGGCGGCGGCACCTCCGTCGTCCTGAACAACCTCCCCGCCACCCTCACCGCCCAGGGGGCCAGGTCCTTCGCCGGGTACTACACCGCCGGGACCGCCCTGGACCCGGTCAGCCTCGCGGCCGACGTCCGGCCCGCCGCCGAGCAGCCGTCCACCGCGCCGGACTCCGAGTCGCCCCGGCCGAAGAAGGACGCGAAGAAGAAGCCGGACGCCCAGGGGAAGCTGACCGACGGCGCCGTCGACTGGGGCGTGCGCCGCACCTTCCGCGAGTACGTCACCGGCGACATCGCCCGCGGCACGTGGACCCTGTCCGCCGGCGCCCTTGACGGCGGCGCCCTCTACCGCTTCCCCGGCGGCTCCGGGACCTTCCGCGACGGCGACCTGACCGCCGCCTTCGACGGCACCGTCCGCTTCACCGGCGACGACGGCCTCGACCTCGCGCTGAGCGGTGTCCGCGTCACCGTCGAGGACGGCCGCGGCACCCTGTACGCCGACGTCAGGAGCCCGGAGTCCACCGGGAAGAAGGTCCCGCTGGTCACCTTCGCCGCCAAGGGCCTGGAACCCCGCAAGGGTCTGGTCACGGTGACCGAGGCACCCGCGAAGCTCACCGCCGAGGGTGCCGAGGCCCTCGGCGGGATGTACCCGAAGGGCACCGCGATGGACCCGGTGTCCGTGGCCGTCGCCCTCACCGACGACGCCGAACTCCCCGCCCTGCCCGACCTCGGCAGCACCGCCCCCTCGCCGTCCCCGTCCCCGTCCACGTCGGACGGTGCCTCCACCGAGCCCGTGGCCGCCGAGGCCCCGGACGACGCGGGCGGCCTCCCCGTCCTTCCCCTCACCCTCGCCACGGGATCCCTGCTGGCGCTGGCCGCGGTGGCCGCGGTCACCGTCCGCAGGCGCCGCGCCCGCCCGGCCCCCGCGGACACCCCGCAGGCCGACTGATCACCCGACTCGCTGCACCCGACTCCCGAGGAGACACCCGACCATGCCCGCCAGACGCCGCCGTTCCACCGCCCTCGCCGCCGCCGTGGCGACGGCCGCCGCCCTCGGCGCCACCGCCCTGATCGGCGCACCCGCCGCCTCCGCGGCCGAAACCCCGCTCGCCGGCTACGAGTTGACCTGGGGCATCAAGGAGACCTACCGCACCTACGTCACCGGCATGGCGAAGGGCACCTTCACGCCCTCCGGCGGCGCCGTCCAGGCCGACGGCAACGGAGCCTTCACCTTCGTGGACGGCGCCGGCGGCTACGACTCCACCGACCACACGGTCTCCCTCGGCTTCCAGGGCAGCCTCCGGATCGCCTCCGCGGCGCACCGCTTCGACATCACCCTGTCCGACCTCAAGTTCGACAGCCGGGACGCCGAGATCACCGCGGACGTCACCCGCGACGGCACGACCACCGACGACGTCCCGCTCGCCAAGGTCACCGTGACCCGCGGCATGAAGGACATGGCGACCGAGCTGACGAAGGAGGCCGGCGAGGTCCTCGGCAGCGCGAGCTACGAGGGCGCGGCGGGCGACCCGCTGACGGTGCAGAAGACCGAGCCCGCCCCCGCGCCCGACCCGGAGCCGTCGGACAAGCCGAGCGACAAGCCCTCGGACAAGCCGAGCGACAAGCCCTCGGACAAGCCGAGCGACAAGCCCTCGGACAAGCCTTCGGACAAGCCGAGCGACAAGCCCTCCGACGAGCCGTCGGACAAGCCGTCCGACAAGCCCGCGACCCCCGGTGAGCCGGCCGCGCCCGCCACCCGGGGCCAGATAGCCGACGGCACCCTCGGCTGGGGCGTGAAGGACTCCTTCCGTGCCTACGTGGTGGGCTTGGTGGCGAAGGGCGAGGTCACCGTCTCGGCGGGCGCGAAGCAGGCCGCGGGCAACGGCGCCTTCACCTTCCCGGACGCCTCCGGGACGTACGACACCGAGGCGGGCAGCCTCCAGGCCGCCTTCAAGGGCGCCGTGAACTTCAAGGGCCACGAGTCCGGCGGCAGCCACTCCCTGGACCTCACCCTGACCGACCTCAAGGCCGGCCTGAAGGGCGGCACCGGCACGCTCTCCGCCGACGTCACCAGCCTCGGCAAGACCTCCCAGGACGTGGTGCTGGCCGAGCTGAAGGCCAAGTCGCCCCGGCTGACCGCCCAGAGCGACGTCATCACGGTCAACGACATCGCGGCGACCCTCACCAAGGCCGGTGCCACCGCCTTCGGCGACTTCTACCCCGCTGGCACCGCGCTCGACCCGGTCGACCTCTCCGTCGCGCTGAAGGACGGCGCGGTCCTGCCCGGCGGCAACGGCTCGGGCGGCGGCACCGGTGGCTCCGGTGACGGCGCCGGCTCGGGCTCCGCGGGCGGTGCCGGCCCCAGCGGCTCCACGACCGGCGGCCTGGGCGCGACCACGGGCGGTCTGTCCGGCGGCCTCGCCAACACCGGCGCCGAGGTCCCGGCCGCCGCGCTGGGCACGGCTGCCGCGGTGGCCGTCGCGGCGGGCGCGGGCGTGATGGTCGCGGTGCGCAGGCGCCGCACGGCGGCCGAGTAGCCGCGCCCACGGCGAAGGGGTGCCCCGGTACGGCCCCGGGGCACTCCTTCCGCCGTCTCGTTCCGGTGTCCGCGCCGACGCCGTGCTCCCGCGCCGACGCCGTGCTCCTCGCGGTGCCGCGTCGCCGCGTTGCCGTGCTCCCCGCGTCCCTGCCTTCCGGCTCCCGAGTGTCCGCGGGGGAGGGCCTCAGCTGTCGAAGGCCGGCAGGGCGAAGCGGGCGACGAGGGGAGGTCGTCTGGTGATCACCGCAGACCGCGGGATCCTGCGCGGTGACGAGAGCCGACCCCGACGGCCCCCTGAAGCCCCGCCCCGCCTTCTCGGGGTCATCCCCGGCACGCGACCCCGGGGGATGCGGGCACGCGGCCCCGAGGGCAGGGCGGTGCGGCGGACCGGGGAGAGGGCGGGAGGCGACCGGTGCTTGAATGCCTCGCGTGACTGACTACGACGTGCTGCGTGTCTTCTGCGGGCCCCGTGGCGAGTACGGCGACGAGGTCGGCGTCGTGCGCAACGGATCGGTGCTGCCCGAGGACGGTGAGAGGCAGGCGCTCGCCGTGAAACTCGGCTTCGGCCGGACCGTGTTCGTCGACGACCCCGAGCGCGGGGTGATCGACATCCGGACACCGGCCGGGCGCCCGTCCTTCGCGGGCACGCCCTGCGTCGGCGCCGCCTGGCTGCTCGACGTACCCGAACTCACCACGGACGCCGGAGTGATGGGCGCGCGGCAGGACGGGGAGTTCTGCTGGATCGAGGCGCGGGCCGAGTGGGCGCCCCGGTACACCCTGCGCCAGTACGCGTCCGCCGCCGAGGTCGACGGGCTGGCGGTGCCGTCGCTCGGGGCGGACGAACCGCCGCTCTACGCCTGGGCCTGGGAGGACGAGCCGGGCGGCCGGGTCCGGGCCCGCGCCTTCACCCACCGCGACGCGGGACCGGACCCCGATCCGGCTGCCCGGCTCGGGGACCCGGAAGGAGCCGCCGACGCGGGGGATCCGGAGGGGGCCGAGGACGCGGGGGGCACCGGGGGTGCCCCGACGGCCGTGGAGGAGGAGGCGACGGGCGCGGCGGCGATGCTGCTCACGGAGCGGCTGGGGCGGGCCCTGAACATCACCCAGGGGACCGGCTCCCAGCTCCTGACCGCACCGCAGCCGCACGGCTGGACGGAGGTCGGCGGACGGGTCCTGCTGGAGCGCTGACCCGCCAGGACCCGGCCGGTCGGGGCACACGGGCGCGTCCGTACGGGTGGAACGGTGTGTGTGGACACCGGTGAACGGGGACCACTGGGCGTGATCACTCACCCTCCCGAGAGGAACCCCATGCGCATCCGATCCGCCCTGGCCGTGGCCGTCCTGGCCGCCGCGCTGACCACCGGTGGCGTGGCCACGGCGAACGCGTCCGACCACCGCTCCGGCGACGACCACGCCACGTGCAGCCCGTACTTCGGCGAAATCGAGACGGACACGGCCGAGCTGGAGTGGGGCGGCGCGAACTGCCACGGCTTCTTCTGAGCCGCGCCCCGACGGGCCCCCGCGCACGGCTGGTGCGCGGGGGCCCGTCGGCGTTCCGGACGCGTGGCACCGCCGCCCGCGCGGGCTACGCGGACAGCGGGAACTCCTCGCCCAGGGCCCGGAACACGTCCGTGTTCAGGGCGAAGGCGCGCTTGCACTCGGTGACGATGCGCTGCTTCTCCAGCTCGTCCACCGGTACGGCGTCCAGCAGCTCGCGGTAGGACCGCTTGAAGGCGGCGGGGTTGCCGATCTCCTCGAAGACGTAGAACCGGACCCCGTCGCCCTTCTTGGCGAAGCCCCAGGTCTTCTCGGCCTTGTCGCGGATGATCTGGCCGCCGGAGAGGTCGCCCAGGTAGCGGGTGTAGTGGTGGGCGACGTAGCCCGCCGGCCAGTCCCGCACGCAGCCGGCGACCCGCTCCGCGTACGCCCGGGTGGCGGGCAGGGCGGTGAGGCCGGAACGCCAGTCGGGGCCGCGCAGGTGCGCCAGGTCCCGCTCCAGCGACGGCAGCCGCATCAGCTCCGGACGTATGAAGGGTCCGGCCACCGGGTCCGACGCGAGCCCGGGGGCGCCGGACTCCAGGGCCTCGTAGACGAACCAGAGCTGTTCGGTGTAGCGCGCGTACGCGTCCACGCCCAGGCGGCCGCCCAGCAGGTCGCTCATGAACGTGGAGGTCTCCGCCTCCACGTGCTGCTCGTGCGACGCGGTGCGGATCAGGGTCGAGAAGGAGTCCATGAGTCCCGATCTTCTATGGTTAGGCTTACCTAAGTCAATACCTTGCCGACAGGTTGTCGGCATCTGCCGCCGACCACCTCCTACCCACCCCGGACACGAAAGAAGCCCGCCCTCCGAAGAGGGCGGGCTTCCGGGTCCCAGCGGTCTCGGGCGGCTACGGCAGCGTCAGGATGTCCGCGCCGGTGCCGGTCACCACCAGGGTGTGCTCGAACTGTGCGGTGCGCTTACGGTCCTTGGTCACGACCGTCCAGCCGTCGTCCCACAGGTCGTACTCGTGGGTCCCCAGCGTCAGCATCGGCTCGATGGTGAACGTCATCCCCGGCTGCATGACCGTCGTCGCGTGCGGGCTGTCGTAGTGCGGGACGATCAGGCCCGAGTGGAACGCGGTGTTGATGCCGTGCCCGGTGAAGTCCCGCACCACGCCGTAGCCGAACCGCTTGGCGTAGGACTCGATCACCCGGCCGATGATGTTGATCTGCCGGCCCGGCTTGACCGCCTTGATCGCCCGGTTCAGCGCCTCCCGCGTGCGCTCCACCAGCAGCCGGCTCTCCTCGTCGACGTCGCCCACCAGGTACGTGGCGTTGTTGTCGCCGTGCACCCCGCCGATGTACGCCGTCACGTCGAGGTTGACGATGTCGCCGTCGCGCAGCACCGTCGAGTCCGGGATGCCGTGGCAGATCACCTCGTTGACCGACGTGCACAGCGACTTCGGGAAGCCGCGGTAGCCCAGCGTCGACGGGTAGGCGCCGTGGTCGCACAGGAACTCGTGCGCCACCCGGTCCAGCTCGTCCGTGGTCACCCCGGGCGCGATGTGCCGGGCCGCCTCCGCCATGGCCTGCGCGGCGATCCGCCCGGCGGTCCGCATCGCCTCGACCGTCTCGGGCGTCTGCACCTCCGGCCCGGTGTACGGCGTCGGGGCGGGCTTGCCGACGTACTCGGGACGACGGATGTTTCCGGGTACGGAACGGGTGGGAGACAGCTCCCCTGGGACGAGCAGTGACTGGCCAGACATGCCGGCGAGTCTAATTCAGCGCCGACGGGGGACCATCTTCCGAGGCGAAAGGAGCCGGTCATGCCCCTGTTCAAGAAGCGGACCGTCGGAAAACCGGGCGAGTGGTACTACTGCCTGGAGCACGGGAAGGTCGAGGAGGGCCCCGACTGCCCCGGCAAGGACCGCTTCGGTCCCTATGCCAGTCCCGACGAGGCCCGGCGGGCCATGGAGACCGCCCGCGAGCGCAACCTCGAGTGGGAGAACGACCCGAGGTGGCACGACGCCGAGGAGCGCGAGCGCGACACCGAGTGAGGCGGGCGGGACGGACGCGGCGGGACGGACCGGCGGGACGTACGGTCCGGAGCCGGCGGCTCGGACGGCAGGGACGGCGGGCCGGTGTCCGCCTCCCGCGCCGGAACGGCCCGCGGAACCGGCGCCGCCCCACCGTCACCACCGGGGCGGTGGGGGAGCCGTCAGCAGGTCCGCCAGCCGCGACAGCCGGTCGCGGAAGCGGCGCCGTCCGCGCGGGGCCGGCAGCGCGTTCTCCCCGGCCGCCGCGCTGACCAGGTGCTGCACGGTGTCCAGGTCCAGCTCCGCCCCCTCCGGGACGGCCAGCGTCTCGTGCGCGGTCCCCGGCAGCTCACCGCCGTCGGGGCCCAGCGCCAGCACCGTCGCCCCGGCCCGCCGGGCGTCCGACACACGCTCCAGCAGCGGAGCGCCCGGCTCCCCCGGGGCCACCACCAGCACCGTCTCGCCCCGGCGGGCCGCCGACAGCCGGCCCGGCCCCACCGCCAGGTGGGCCGGGTCCGTGGGCCGCGCGCCGTGCCGGACCAGCGTGGGCGCCAGCTCCGGGGTGCCCGACCAGGCCGCCTCGTCCACCAGGTGCGCCGCCAGGTGCCACGGCTCGTACGTCCGCGTCCCCACCAGCAGCAGCCCGCCCCCGTGGGACACCACCGACCCCCGCAGGACCCCCGCGAAGCGCCGGGTGGCGCCCAGCCACTCGGTCCCGGCGAGCACTTCCCGCAGCAGCGCGACCCGTACCGCATCCATGCTGCGCATCCTGCGCCAACCCGGCCGCCGCCGCCCGGTGTTCGGCACGGGTTCACCCGACCGGGCAGGCCGGGCCGGTTCCGTCCGTCCCCTCCCGTGACGGCGCTCACGTGCGTCCGGTGCGGCCCCGCCTCGGACGTAGAGTCGGCCCATGACCTCTACCGACAGCGCACAGCAGCCCGCCGGGGGCACCGCGAAGGCCCCGGCCAAGGACCCCTGGGACCTGCCCGACGTCTCCGGACTCGTCGTCGGCGTGCTCGGCGGCACCGGGCCGCAGGGCAAGGGCCTCGCGTACCGCCTCGCCAAGGCCGGCCAGAAGGTGATCCTCGGCTCCCGCGCCGCCGAGCGTGCCGTGGCCGCCGCCGAGGAGCTCGGCCACGGCATCGAGGGCGCCGACAACGCCGAGACGGCCCGCCGCAGCGACATCGTGATCGTCGCCGTGCCCTGGGACGGCCACGGCAAGACGCTGGAGTCCCTGCGCGAGGAACTCTCCGGCAAGCTGGTCGTGGACTGCGTCAACCCGCTCGGCTTCGACAAGAAGGGCGCCTACGCGCTGAAGCCGGAGGAGGGCAGCGCCGCCGAGCAGGCCGCCGCGCTGCTCCCGGACTCCCGCGTCACCGCCGCCTTCCACCACCTGTCCGCCGTGCTCCTGCAGGACCCGGAGATCGACGCCATCGACACCGACGTGATGGTGCTCGGCGAGGTCCGCGCCGACGTGGAGATCGTCCAGGCGCTGGCCGGCCGCATCCCCGGCATGCGGGGCATCTACGCCGGTCGGCTGCGCAACGCCCACCAGGTCGAGTCCCTGGTCGCCAACCTGATCTCCGTCAACCGGCGCTACAAGGCACACGCGGGGCTCCGCGTCACCGACGTGTGACCCGATGGGGGACACTGGACGGCGCAGGCAGTGCCTGTGTACGCCGCAGTGTCCCCCGACAGGAGCCCACTCCCATGCCCCGTCTCGCCCTCTACGCCCTCGCCGTCTGTGTGCTCGCCACCGTCGCGGCCGTCGTCTCCTTCGTGCGCGGCGGCGTCTTCGTGGGCGTCGTGTGGGTGCTGCTCATGGGCCTGTCGTCCAACATGGCCTGGTACTACCTCAAGCGCGGCCGGGCCGGCCAGAAGGACGCCCGGGAGGACGCCCGGGAGGACGGTCCCGTCACCGGCTGACGGAACACATCACCGGCTGACGGAAGAGATCACCGGCTGACGGAACAGAACGTGTTCGTCTCCTGCCAGAACCGGTAGAGGTTCTGACCGCAGTACGTCTCCAGGTCGGTGACGCCCAGGGCCGACAGGATCGCGTCGACGCCGTCGAAGAAGGCCCCGTTCAGCGCGGGCAGCCACAGCAGCGCGAACACGAACAGCAGACCGAACGGCGCGAACGGTTCCACCTGCCGGCGCACCTGGTGCGACAGCCACGGCTCGATCACGCCGTAGCCGTCCAGTCCCGGCACCGGCAGGAAGTTCAGGATCGCGGCCGTGACCTGCAACAGCGCGAGGAAGGCGAGCGCGAACCGGAAGTCGGCCGGGACGCCGTCCAGCGCGTCCAGCCAGAACGGCGCCGTGCAGACCACCGCGAACAGCACGTTCGTCAGCGGCCCGACCGCCGAGATCAGACTGTGCCGCCAGCGCCCCCGGATCCGCCCCCGCTCGATGAAGACCGCCCCGCCGGGCAGACCGATCCCGCCCATGATCACGAACACCACCGGGAGCACGATGCTCAGCAGGGCGTGGGTGTACTTCACCGGGTTCAGCGTGAGGTAGCCCTTGGCGGCGATCGAGATGTCGCCGCTGTGCAGGGCGGTGCGGGCGTGCGCGTACTCGTGCAGGCACAGCGAGACGATCCACGCGGCCGTCACGAAGAGGAAGACGGCGATCCCGGGCTGCGCGGCGAACCCCGCCCAGGTGGCCCAGCCCGCCACCGCGGTCACGGCCAGGATGCCCAGGAAGACGGGACTGATCCGCCGGTCGCGGGGGCGGATGCTGGTGGCGGTCATGGAACTCCCTGGACTGGCCGGACCGGCGGACGGGCGGGGGTGAGAAGGGGACGGGGCGGGCGGGTCGGCCGGGCGACCGGTCGGCTCCCGCGGCAGGCGGGCAGGCGGGCAGGTGCGGCGCGGTGACCGCGGCGGTGCCGGGTGCCGAGCGCCCGGGCGCCCCGGCGCCGCGGGCGCCCGGGTGTCGGGCCCGGCTCGCGCGCACCACGCCCGGCCCGCACGCCGTACCGGAGGCCGACCGTACCCCGTCGCACCGGGAAAACGTCTCGCGCGGGCCGCCGGTTCCGGGAAGGGTGGGACAGGGTCACCGCATCACGGCCGGAACGACCGGAGACAATGAACCCCGTGCGCTACCGCATCCTCGGCACCACCCAGGCAGTCCACGCCGACGGCACCGCCGTCCCGGTCGGCGGGGCACGCCTGCGCGCCCTGCTGACCGTGCTGGCCCTCCGCGCCGGGCGGACCGTCCCGGTGGGCGAGTTGGTCGACGAGGTGTGGGACGGCGATCCGCCCGCCGACGCCACCGGGGCGCTCCAGGCCCTGGTCGGGCGGTTGCGCCGGGTCCTCGGCGCCGACACGGTGGCCTCCGCCGACGGCGGCTACCGGCTCGCCGCCGCGCCCGACGACGTCGACCTGCACCGGTTCGAGCGGCTCGCCGCGGAGGGTCTGAGGGCGCTGGCCGACGGCGACCCGGCCAAGGCGGGGACGGTCCTCGACGACGCCCTGGCCCTGTGGCACGGCCCCGCCCTCGCCGACCTGCCCGACCGCACGGCCCAGGCGGCCCGCGCCGAAACCCGGCGCCTGGACGCGCTGCGGGCCCGGCACACCGCCGCGCTGGCCGTCGGCGAAGCCGAGCGCTCCCTGCCCGAGTTGATCGCCCTCTGCGACGCCCACCCCCTGGACGAGCCCCTCCAGGCCCTGCGGCTGCGCGCTCTGCGCGACGCCGGCCGCACCGCCGAGGCGCTGGCCGCCTACGAGGACGTGCGACGCCTGCTCGCCGACCGGCTCGGCACCGACCCGGGAGCGGAACTGCGGTCCCTGCACGCACGGTTGCTGAACCCGGAACAGGACGGAGCGCCGGGCCGGGGCCCGAAGGGGCCGACCGGGCCGCCTCCCTCCGGTGATCCCTCCGGTACTCCCGCCGGTGATCCCTCCGGTACCCCGGCCCCCCGTCCCGCCCGCGCCCCGGCCCTGTCACCTGCCTCGTCGCCGTCGCCGTCGCCGTCGCCGTCACCTGTACCGGTCAACGGGGCGGGTCCGGCCGCCGACCGGGACCGGGAGGCGCGGCAGGGGGCTGCCGCGGCGGACCGGGCGGCGCGCCCCGGCAACTTGCGGGCCCGGCTCACCTCCTTCGTCGGCCGGGAGGCCGACATCGAGGCCATCCGCCACGACCTGGGGGCCGCCCGGCTGGTCACCCTGCTCGGACCGGGCGGCTCGGGCAAGACGCGCCTGTCCCAGGAGGCCGCCGAGACCGTGCGGCCGACCGTCCCGGACGGCGTGTGGCTGGCCGAACTCGCCCCCGTGGACGACCCCGCCACGGTCCCCGAGGCCGTGCTCACCGCCGTCGGCGCCCGGGAGACCGTCCTGTTCGGGGCCGGGGCGGAGGGAATGCGGGCGGTGTCCGACCGGCCCGACGACCCGGTGCAGCGCCTCTCCGAGCACTGCGGCCGGCGCCGCATGCTGCTGATCCTGGACAACTGCGAGCACGTCGTGGCGGCGGCGGCCCGGCTCGCCGAGACGCTGCTGGAACGCTGCCCCGGACTCACCGTGCTCGCCACCAGCCGCGAACCCCTCGGTGTGCCCGGGGAGTTGATCCGTCCGGTGGAGCCGCTCCCGGAACCGGTGGCGCTGCGGCTGCTCGCCGACCGCGGAGCGGCGGCCCGCCCCGGGTTCCGGGTGTCGGACGACCCCGACGCCTGCGCCGAGATCTGCCGACGGCTCGACGGCATGCCGCTCGCCGTCGAACTCGCCGCCGCCCGGCTGCGGATGCTCACCCCGCGCCAGATCGCCGACCGGCTCGACGACCGCTTCCGCCTGCTCACCTCCGGCAGCCGGACCGTGCGCCCCCGCCAGCAGACCCTGCGGGCCGTCGTCGACTGGTCCTGGGAGCTGCTCGACGCTGACGAACGGGACGTCCTGGGACGGCTGTCGGTGTTCGCGGGCGGCTGTGACCTGACCGCCGCCGAGGCGGTGTGCGGGCCGGTCGCCCTGGAGGCGCTCGGCTCCCTCGTCGACAAGTCCCTCGTGGTGGCCGCCCCGGCGGGTGACGGCGAGATGCGCTACCGGCTGCTGGAGACCGTCGCCGAGTACGCGCGCGAACGCCTCGACGAGAGCGGCGCGCGCGCCGACGCCGAACGCGCCCACCTGACGTACTACCGCGAACTCGCGCGCACCACCGACCTGTTGCTGCGCGGCTCGCAGCAACTCACCGCCGTCGCACGGCTGGAACGGGAGTACGAGAACGTCCGCACAGCCCTGCGCCACGCCCTCACCCTGCGCGACGAACAGGAGGCGCTGTGCCTGCTGCTGTCCCTGGTCTGGTACTGGCAGATGCGCGACCTGCGCATCGAGGCCCGCACCTGGTGCCGCGAGGTCATGGCGCTCGGCCCGGACCCGTTCACCGAACCGGTGCGCCCCGCCGAGGCGGTGTGGGAGCGCCCCACCGACGCGCCCCCGCCGATGAGCGGCGAACTCCTCGCCGAGGCCCGGCGCGGCGTCCACCTGGCGCATCTCGCCTGCATGGACACCGAGCTGGACGACTGGCAGAGCCCGCAGGCCCGGCGCCGGCTGCGGATCGTCGCCGCGACCTACCGGCCGGGCCTGCCGCAGGTCTGCCGCCTGCCCGGCATCTTCTGGTCCTTCGCGGTGATGCTCACCGGTGACATGGACCGCCTCCACGAGGTCGTCGACGCGGCGGTGGAGACCTGCCGGACGACGCCCGGCTTCGAGTGGGAGCTCGCCGCCAACCTCCAGATGCGGGCCAACCTGCTCGCCAACCGCCGGGACCATGCGGACGAGGCACGGGCCGACGCGGAGGAGGCACTGGCGATCACCGACCGCCTGGGCGACACCTGGGGCGTGGCCGAGGCCCTCGCCGCGCGCGGTGAGGCGTACGAGTGCTCCGGTGCCTTCCGGGAGGCCGCGGCGGACTTCGAGGCGGCGATCGAGCGGGCCGAGCGCCTCGGCGCGCCCGCGCAGATGGCGGTGCTGACCGCCCGGCTGGGGCACGTCCTGCTGGAGGCGGGTGACGCCGAACGCGGTGAGCGGCTGCTGCGCGGGGTCATCGCGGACAGGCAGCACTGCGGCCACAACGAGGCGATGCCCGCGGCCCGGCTGTTCCTGGCCGCCTGGCTCGGCATGACCGGTCGCACGGCGGAGGCGCGGGAGCACCTGCGCGCGATGCGCGAGGAGTTCCGCATCGCGCACTACGTGGTGTTCGACGCGATCATCCTCGGCGCCGAGGCCTGGCTGGAGGAGGCCGACGGCCGGTACCGGGAGGCCCTCACCGCGACCCGCAGGGCGATGGAGCGGGCCGGCGACCCGCTGTCCACGGCGATGGCCCCGCACCTGCGGCCGGCCCAGCTGACCACGGGCGCCGCCGCGCTGGCGGGCGCCCACGGCGTCAGCCGGGCTCGGGACGCCGCCCGCTGCCTCGGGGCCGCCGACGCCGGGCTGCCGTCCGGTCACATGACCTCCGGTGCGGACCGCATGATGCGCGAGCGGGCGGAGCGGCGCATCCGGGCCCTCCTCGCCGACGACGACGTGTACGCCGCGGCGTACACGGAGGGCGGCGGCCTCACGCTGGACGAGGCCGCCGCCCTGCTGGGGCCGGGGTGACCGGTGCCGCGCCCGGGACCGGACGCCGGTCGCGCGGGCGCCGCCCGGGCTGCCACCGGGTACCGGCCCTCCGTCCGCCACCGTGCCACCCCGGCTGCTCGTGCGCGGGCTGCCCGACTGCCGGCCCTGCGAGGCCTCACCGGGCCCCGCAGGGCGCCCCTCGGCGTCCCGTGCGTGCTGTGCGTCCTGTGCGTGCCGTGCGTGCCGAACGTCAGGTCTTCGTACGGAACTTGTGGATGGCGACCGGTGCCATCACCGCCGTGATGCCCACGGACCAGGCGAGCGTCAACCACAGGTCGTGCGCGACCGGGCCGCCCACCATCAGCCCGCGGGCCGCGTCCGCCAGGGAGGACAGCGGGTTGTAGGCGGTGAAGTTCTGCAGCCAGCCCGGCATGGACTCCACCGGCGCGAAGATCGACGAGCCGAACTGGAGCGGCATCAGCACCAGGAAGCCCATGGCCTGCACCGACTGGGCGTTCTTCATCACCACGCCCAGCGTGAGGAAGATCCACATCAGGGCCGAGCCGAACACCACGGACAGCCCCACCGCGGCGAACAGCCCCGCCCAGCGGGTGATGTCGAACCCGACGAGCACCCCGACGAGCAGGAGGATGGTGGTCGCGATCAGCATCCGCACCAGCTCGACCGCGATCTTGGCGAACAGCACGGACCCCCGGCCGATCGGCAGGGAACGGAACCGGTCCATCACCCCGGTGTTGAAGTCCTGGTTGAAGCCGGTGCCCACTCCCTGAGCCATGTTCATGCCCATCATGGCCATGAGGCCGGGCACGATGTACTGCACGTAGGCGTCCTGCCCGCCGCCCAGCGACTGCCCGATCGACCCGCCGAAGACGTAGACGAACAGCAGCGTGAAGACGATCGGGAACAGCACCGCGTCGAACATCGACTCCGGGTCCTGCCGGATCCACAGCAGGTTGCGGCGCACCAGGGCACCGGTGTGCCGCAGATGGGCCCGCAACGGGATGCGCGCGTCGGCGCCGGCGGGGGCCGCCTCGGCGGCGTCGGCGGCTTCCGTGGCGTCGGCGGTTTCCGCGGAGGGGGCAACGGTGGTGGTACTCATACGGCGACGGCCTCCTCGGGCGTCTCGGCGGGCGCGGAGTCCTGTCCCTCACCGGCCCGGTGACCGGTGAGGGACAGGAACACCTCGTCCAGCCTGGGCAGTTCGGTGGTGAGGGAGCTGAGCGTGATGCCGCGCGCGGTGACCGCGCCCACCACGGCGGTCAGTTGCTCGTCGCTGAGCACGGGGACGAGGACGGCCCCGCCCTCGGTGTCCACGGACGTGCCCGCCAGGCCGGTGATGCCCATCTCGTCCAGCGCGTCGGCCAGTGGACGCGACTGCAGCGGGTCGGCCGGCCGGATGCGCAGCGTCCGGCCGCCCACCCGGGCCTTCAGCCGCTCGATCCCGCCGCTCGCGATGACCTTGCCCCGGTCCACCACGGTCAGCTCGTGGGCGAGCTGCTCGGCCTCCTCCATGTACTGGGTGGTGAGCAGCACCGTCACCCCGTCCGTGACCAGCCGCCGCACCTCGTCCCACACCTCGTTGCGGGTGCGCGGATCCAGTCCGGTGGTCGGCTCGTCCAGGAACAGCACCGTCGGCCGGCCGATCATCGAGGCGGCCAGGTCCAGCCGCCGCCGCATGCCGCCGGAGTAGGTGGCCGCCGGACGGCGGGCCGCCTCCGTGAGGGAGAACCGCTCCAGCAGGGCGTCCGCGCGGCCCCGCGCCTCCTTACGGGGCAGGTCGAGCAGCCGGCCGATCAGGTAGAGGTTCTCCCGGCCGGAGAGCTTCTCGTCCACCGAGGCGTACTGCCCGGTCAGCCCGATCATCCGGCGCAGCTGCCGTGGGTGCCGGACCACGTCGAACCCGGCGACCGTGGCGCGGCCGGAGGTCGGGGCGAGCAGGGTGGAGAGGATGCGGACCAGGGTGGTCTTGCCCGCGCCGTTCGGCCCGAGCACCCCCATCACGGTGCCCTCGCGCACGTCCAGGTCGACGCCGTCCAGCGCCTTCGTCGCGCCGTAGTGCTTGACCAGCCCCCGTACCGTGACGGCGCTGCCCGCGCCTGCCGGGGCGTTGTCGATTCGCTTCATGCCTCCGACGCTGTCAGCCGCCACCGACATATCGCCGACAGTCCACCGACAGCCGGCCGCCGCCGGTGGCGGACGCCGACACTCCGCCTACAGATCGCCCGTTCCCCTCGCTTCCCCCCGCCGGCCGTGGGGTGCGCTCGCCGTCCTCGACCGGCCGGGCCGCCGTGGGGGCGTTCGCCGTCCCCGACCGGTCGCGCGGTGCGCTCGCCGTCCACCGCGCGGCTCTCCGGCCGTTCCCTGCCGTCCCTCGGTGTCTTCCACCGCCCCCGGTCGCCCGTCCCGCCCCTTCCGGGCGACGAAAGGCGGCAGCCCGCCGACGGGGGACGATCGGCGGGCTGCCGCGGTGGTGCCGGAATGGATCGGGGGTCCGGCAGGAGGGCCGGACGGCGGCGACGGGCGGTCGGTGAGCGGACGGTCAGTGAGCGGACGGTCGGTGAGCGGACGGAGATGCCGGGCCGGACCGCCGGTCGCGGCGGGGGCACGGCGACGGGGGCGGAGGTCGCGGCGATCTCGCTGCGGCCGAACCCCCCCCACGGTTCCGGCGGGGATCACCGGGACCGTGGGCGGGCCCGGTGGCGGGTCAGTGGACGGAGTGCTCCTCCTGCGGGAACGTTCCGCCGACCACGTCCTCGGCGAACGCCTTGGCCGCGCCGGTCATCACCGCGCGCAGGTCGGCGTACTGCTTCACGAACTTCGGCACCCGGCCGCCGGTCAGCCCCATCATGTCCGTCCACACCAGCACCTGTGCGTCCGTCTCCGGGCCGGCGCCGATCCCGACGGTGGGGATGTGCAGCGTCCGCGTCACCTCGGCGGCCAGCTCGGCCGGCACCAGCTCCAGCACCACCGCGAAGGCACCGGCGTCCTGCACGGCCTTGGCGTCCCGCAGCAGCTGCTGCGCCGCCTCCTCACCGCGGCCCTGCACCCGGTAGCCCATCGCGTTCACGGACTGCGGGGTCAGGCCGATGTGCGCCATCACCGGGATGCCCGACTCGACCAGCAGCTCGATCTGCCGGTGCGAGCGCTCGCCGCCCTCCAGCTTCACGGCGCCGACCCCGGCCTCCTTCACCAGCCGGGTGGCCGAGCGCAGCGCCTGCACCGGGCCTTCCTGGTACGAGCCGAAGGGCAGGTCGGCCACGATCAGCGCACGGCTCGTGCCGCGCACCACGGCGGCGGACAGCATGGTCATCTGGTCGAGCGTGACCGGCACCGTGGTGTCGTAGCCCAGGTGGCAGTTGCCCGCCGAGTCGCCGACCAGCATGACGGGGATGCCGGCCTCGTCGAAGACGGAGGCGGTCATCGCGTCGTAGGCGGTGAGCATGGGCCACTTCTCGCCGCGTTCCTTGGCGAGGGCGATGTCGCGGACGGTGACCCGGCGGGTGCTCTTGCCCCCGTACAGCGCTTTGCTCCCGCCGGAGGGTCCCGCCTCAGGCGTCTGGGCAGCCGGAAGCTGCGTCATGGTGATGTCTCCCAACACGTCGTCTCGAGGCGCCCTGACGGCGTCCCCGGATCGTTTTCCATGGTGGCACTTCGACCGGAGCGGCACCAGGGGAGGCACGGTGCGTTTCCGCCGACCCGCCCGGAGCCGACCCGCCCGGAGCCGGCCCGTCCGGAGCCGGCCGCGCGTAGTCGGGCCGACTGGGCTCGGGTCGGCTGGGGGCGCCCGGAGCCGGAGGGCTGGGGCCGGGGCGGTCGAGGGCCGGGTCGGCGACGGAGGCGGGGCGGCGATGGGACGGCCACCGGGCCGGGTCGGCGACGGAGGCGGGCCGGCTACGGGACGGGGCGGCCACCGGGCCGGGCGGCGATGGGACGGCCACCGGGCCGGGGCAGCGACGGGGGACGCGCAATGTTCCGGCAAGGACACGGCAAAGGCTTTCCGATACGAGACGGTGCCGTATCGAAAATCGTTAGACTGTGCCGCATGACTTCTCCCGCCGCCACCGGTCGGGTCCCCGACGCCGTGCACCGGCGGCGCTGGGTGATTCTCGGCGTCCTCATGCTCAGCCTGCTGATCGTCGTGCTGGACAACTCGATCCTGAACGTCGCCATCAAGACGATCTCCACGCCCGCGCCGACCGGCCTCGGCGCCACGCAGAGCGAGCTGGAGTGGGCGATCAACGCCTACACCCTCGTCTTCGCCGGCCTGCTGTTCACGGCCGGGCTGCTCGGCGACCGGCTCGGCCGCAAGAAGGTGCTGCTCGGCGGCCTCGCCGTGTTCGGCATCGGCTCGGCCCTGGCCGCCTTCTCGGGCTCACCGGGGGAGCTGATCGCCTTCCGGGCGGTCATGGGGCTGGGCGCCGCCTTCGTCATGCCGGCCACGCTCGCCGTCCTGATGAACGTCTTCGAGCGGGACGAGCAGCCCAAGGCCATCGGCATCTGGGCGGGCGGCGTCGGCCTGGCCATCGCCATCGGCCCGATCACCGGCGGGCTGCTCCTGGACCACTTCTGGTGGGGTTCCGTCTTCCTCGTCAACGTGCCGATCGTGCTGCTCGCCCTCGGCCTCATGCTGTGGCTGGTCCCCGACTCCCGCGACCCCCGCCCGGGCCGCATCGACCCCGTCGGCGTCCTGCTCTCCGTGGTCGGTCTGGTCCTGCTGGTCTACGGCATCATCCATGGCGGCCGGCTCGCCGACTTCACCGATCCGACCGTCCTGGCGACCTCGGGTGCCGGGCTCGCCGTCCTGGTCGCCTTCGTCGTCCACGAGAAGCGCAGCGACCACCCCTCCATCGACATGGCGTACTTCCGGAACAAGGTGTTCTCGGCCTCGATCGTCGCCATCGCGCTGGTCTTCTTCGCCCTGATGGGCGTCACCTTCTTCGCCGTCTTCTACCTCCAGAGCGTGCGCGGCTACAGCCCTCTGGAGACCGGCCTGCTGCTCCTGCCGCTGGCCGTGGCCCAGCTGATCTTCGCGCCGCGGGCCCGGCTGGTCGTGGACCGCTTCGGCACCCGGGTCACCACCACCGGCGGCCTGCTGCTGCTCGCCGCGATGCTGGGTGGCTTCGCCGTCCTGGACCGCGACACCCCGTTGTGGCTGCTGGAGATCCTGTTCTTCCTGATGGGCACGGGCATGGCCCACGTCATGACGCCGGTGAGCGTCGTCATCATGCAGGCCCTGCCCCGCGAGAAGGCGGGATCGGCGTCCGCGCTCAGCAACACCTTCCGCCAGGTCGGCGGCGCCCTCGGCATCGCCGTCCTCGGGTCGGTGCTGTCCGCCGCGTACCGCACGGGCATCGAGGACCGGCTCGACGTGCTGCCGCCCGCCGCCCGGCACGCGGCCGGTGAGTCCATCGAGGCCACGCTCGCCGTCTCCGCCCGGCTCGGCCCGCGCGGAGACGCCCTGGTCGCCCCGGCGGGTGACGCGTTCCTGCACGCCATGCACGTCACCGCGCTGTGCGGCGCGGCCGTCGCGGTGCTCGGCGCCGTCGTCACGGCCCTGTTCCTGCCGGGCCGTACCCCGGCGGCCACCCCGCCCCGTTCCGCCCACCCCGACCCGACCCAGCCCGCCCCACCCCACGGAAAGGACGCAGCGACGTGAGCCTCGCCGAGCCCGGCCCCCGGCAGGACGGCCCCGCCCGCGGACGCCCGCGGAGCGAGGCGGTCGAACGCGCCATCATCGAGGGCGTGATGAAGCTCCTCGAGGACGGGGTGCCCCTGGCCGAACTGTCCATCGAGCGCATCGCGCGCACCGCGGGCGTCGGCAAGGCCACCATCTACCGACGCTGGGACGGCAAGGAGCAGCTGTTCGTCGACGTCGTGCGGGCCGCCGAGCCACCGGACCCCGAACTGCCCGGTGTCTCGGTCCGTGACGACCTCGTCGCCCTCCTGGAAGCGCTGCGGCTGCGCGGGCTGGCCGGCCGGACCTCGGCGATCCTGCACCACGTCCGCGCCCAGATGAAGAGCAGCCCCAAGCTGTGGGCCGCTTATCACGCGACCGTCGTCGCCCCGCGCCGGCAGCTCGGCCTCGAGGTGCTCCGGCGCGGTCAGGCCACCGGCGAACTCCGTGACGACCTCGACCTGGACCTGCTCAGCGACATCATCGTCGGCCCGCTGCTGGTCCGCACGGTCCTGCACCCCGACGCCGACCTCCCGGACGGCCTCGCCGAACAGGTCGTCGACACCCTGCTGGAGGGACTGCGCCCGGTGGACCGCCGCGGCTGAGGGTCGCGGTTCCGGTTCCGGCACCGGGCCTGTGCGGTGATGCAGCGCACGGACGGCCGACGGGTGGATGTGCGCGTTCGGTCACAGAGCGCGCCGTTCGTGCCCCTGCTGGAACTCCCGGAGCGGGCGCGTACGTCCTCGCCCCCGTACGGCCGTCGCAGGACGGCGGGAAAGGAACCGAACATCCCCTAGGGTTCGTACGGACACGGGGGAGTCGGTGTGCACAGCGGGTTGTGAGGCGACGGTATGGCGCAGCAGGCGTACATGACGGAGACGGACCACGGCGGCTCGGGGCCCGAGCGCCGGACGACCCGGCTTCAGCGTCTGTTCGCCCGGCTGACCAGAGGCTGGCGGGGGGATCCCCGCATCTGGCGCCGGGGTGTCGTCCTCGCCGTCTGCGCGGTGCTGATGGCCCTGGTCATGGTGGCCCACGCACAGATCCCGAACCGGATCGGCAACTTCGGCAGCCTGGTGGAGACCTTCCTGCCGTGGGTGGGGCTGTTCATCCCCGTACTGCTGGTGCTCGCCCTGATCCGCAGGTCGGCGACGGCGCTCATCGCGGTGCTGCTGCCCGCCGTCGTCTGGCTGAACCTCTTCGGCGGCCTCGTCACCGACAAGACCACCGGGGGCGGTGACCTCACGGTCGCCACCCACAACGTCAACGCCCAGAACCCGGACCCGGAGGGCACCGCCCGGGACGTGGCCGCGGCGGGCGCGGACATCCTGGCGCTGGAGGAGCTGAAGGCCTCGGCGGTGCCGGTCTACGAGAAGGCGCTGGCGTCGACGTACCGGTACCACGAGGTGGTCGGCACGGTCGGGCTGTGGAGCAAGTACCCGCTGAGCGACGTGCGGGCCGTCGACATCCGGCTGGGCTGGCAGCGCGCGATGCGCGCGACGGTGGACTCCTCCGCCGGGCCGGTCGCCGTCTACGTCGCCCATCTGCCGTCCGTCCGGGTCAAGATGGAGGCCGGCTTCACCGCGCACCAGCGCGACCGGAGCGCCGACGCGCTGGGCGAGGCCATCTCCCGCGAGCCCCTGGAGAACGTCGTCCTGCTCGGCGACCTGAACGGCACCATGAACGACCGCGCCCTCAACGCCGTGACCTCGCAGATGCGTTCCACCCAGGGCGCCGTCGGCAGCGGCTTCGGGTTCAGCTGGCCGGCGTCCTTCCCGATGGCGCGCATCGACCAGATCATGGTCAAGGGCGCCGAACCGACCACCTCCTGGACCCTGCCCAGGACGGCGAGCGACCACCTCCCGATCGCGGCCCGCGTGAAGCTGGCACCGTCGTCCGGGAACTGAACCCGGCGTACTGTCCGGATGCGTCCGACGACCCGCCTTCGGTGCACTGTGCAATGTGCACGGCGGACGGCGACGGCGGACGGCGGATGGCGGACGAAGGATGGCGGATGGCGGACCACGGACTTCGAACCGTGAACTTCGAGCCGCGAGCCGCGAGCCGCGAACCGGGAGCCGCGAGCCGCGAGCCGCGAACGGTCCGCCCCGGTGAGGCGGACCGTTGGGTCACGGCTGACGGCTGACGGCTGATGCTGACGGCTCACGGCAAGCAGCGCGGGTGCGTGCGGCCGACCGGGGCCCGCACCCGCGCCCGGGCCGAGCCCGCTGCGGGCCGGAGGGCAGGCCGCGGGCGCGGTCGGTGGACGCTCAGCCCGCCTCGGGTGCCTGCTCGCGCCAGCCGCTCGTCAGGGGCAGACGGCGGTCCTTGCCGAAGCCCTTCGGCGAGATCTTCGTGCCCGGCGGGTACTGGCGGCGCTTGTACTCCGCCCGGTCCACCATCCGCAGGGTCCTGGCCACCAGCTCCGCGTCGTATCCGGCCGCCACGATCTCGTCGGCGCCCCGGTCGCGGTCCACGTACAGCTCCAGGATCGCGTCCAGCACCGGGTAGTCCGGCAGGGAGTCGGTGTCGACCTGCCCCGGCCGCAGCTCCGCGCTGGGCGGCTTGGAGATGGAGTTCTCCGGGATGGGCGGGGTCTGGCCGCGCTCCAGGGCCGCCCGGTTGCGCCACTCGGCCAGCCGGAACGCCGACGTCTTGTACACGTCCTTGATGGGGCCGAACGCCCCCACCGAGTCGCCGTACAGCGTCGAATACCCCACCGCCAGCTCCGACTTGTTGCCCGGCGCGAGCACGATGTGGCCCTCCTGGTTGGAGACCGCCATCAGCAGCGTGCCGCGCAGCCGCGACTGCAGGTTCTCCTCGGCGACCCCGGTCAGCTCCAGCGACCCCATGTAGGCGTCGAACATCGACTCGATGGAGACCGTGCGGTAGTGGCAGCCGGTCCGCCGCGCCAGTTCCGCGGCGTCGTCGCGGGAGTGCTCGGAGGAGTACTTCGACGGCATCGACAGGCCGTACACGTTCTCCGCGCCCACCGCGTCGCACGCGATCGCCGCGACGAGCGCCGAGTCGATGCCGCCGGACAGCCCGATCACCACGGACCGGAAGCCGTTCTTGACGACGTACGCCCGCAGCCCCACGACCAGCGCTGAGTACACCTCCTCGTCGTCGTCCAGCCGGGCCGCCTGCGAGCCGGTGTGCTCCGGCTCGTACGCGGGCAGCGGCTCCTCGGACAGGACGACCCGGTCGATCCGCAGCCCGTCGTCGACGACCCCGGTGGGCGCCCCGGCGTCCGCCGCGGGCAGGTCCAGGTCGATGACGACACAGCCCTCGGTGAACTGCGGCGCGCGGGCCAGGACTTCGCCGTCACGGTCGACGACGATGGAGTCCCCGTCGAAGACCAGGTCGTCCTGGCCGCCCGTCAACGCCAGGTAGGCGGTGGTGCACCCGGCCTCCTGGGCGCGCTTGCGCACCAGTTCCAGCCGCGTGTCGTCCTTGTTCCGCTCGTACGGCGAGGCGTTGACGGAGAGCAGCAGCCCGGCCCGCGCCGACCGGGCGGCCGGCACCCGGCCGCCGTCCTGCCACAGGTCCTCGCAGATGGCGAGGGCGACGTCCACACCGTGCAGCCGCAGCACGGGCAGGGTGTCACCGGGCACGAAGTAGCGGAACTCGTCGAAGACGCCGTAGTTCGGCAGGTGGTGCTTGGCGAAGCTCAGCACGACCTCCCCGCGGTGCAGCACCGCGGCGGCGTTCTGCGGCGCACCGGCCGGCTGCCCGTACTTCGGCTGCGCGACGGGGCTGCGGTCGAGATAGCCGACCACCACCGGGAGTTCGCCGAAGCCCTCCTCGGCGAGGCGCGCGGCGAGGGAGCGCAGGGCCGTGCGCGAGGCCTCGACGAAGGACGACCGGAGGGCGAGATCCTCGACGGGGTACCCGGTCAGCGCCATCTCCGGGAACGCCACCAGGTGCGCTCCCTGCTCGGCGGAGTGCCGGGTCCAGCGGACGATCGTTTCGGCGTTGCCGGTGAGGTCACCGACACGGGAGTCGATCTGATTCATGGCGAGGCGTAGTTGAGGCACGCCGCCCAGTGTAATCGTCAGAGAGACGCGATGTGGAGAAGGACGGCCCGGCGGCGCTGCCCCACGGCGGTCGGGCGGCGGTCGGGCAGCGGTCCGATGTCGGCCCCACGGCGGTCGGGCGGCAGTCCGATGTCGGCCCCACGGCGGTCGGGCGGCAGACCGGCGTCGGCCCCACGGCGGCCGGGCGGGGGTCCGACGGCGGCCGGGCGGGGGCCCCACGGCGGCCGGGCGGGGGTCCGATGGCGGCCCCAAGGCGGTCGGGCGGCGACGCCCGGGGCCGGGGCCGGGGCAGGGGCCGGGGCCGTCCGTGGCACGCGCGGTCAGCGGGGTGCCGCTCCCCGCTCCCGCAGCATCCGCGCCATCAGGTCGATCTCCGACCGCTGCGCCTCCACCATCCCTTCGGCCAGGCGCTTCTCCACCGGGACCGTGCACCGGGCGACACAGCCCTCGGCCATGTGGACCCCGCCCTCGTGGTGGTCCGTCATGAGCTGGAGGAAGAAGATCTCCGCCTGCTTGCCGTTCAGCTTCCCGAGCCGCTCCATCTCCGCGCGGGTTGCCATGCCGGGCATCAGCGCCCCGTCCTCGCCGTCCTCGCCGTCCGCCGCCCGGTCGCCCATGCCCATCCAGGTCATCGGCGGGTCGGCGGACACCTTCGGCAGCTCCCACAGGTCCAGCCAGCCCAGCATCATGCCGCGCTGGTTGGCCTGGGTCTGGGCGATGTCGTAGGCGAGCCGGCGGACCTCCTCGTCGTCCGTGCGGTCCCGGACGACGTACGCCATCTCGACGGCCTGCTGGTGGTGCACGGCCATGTCCCGGGCGAACCCGGCGTCCGCGGAGCCGGCGGACGGGACCCGGTCCCGGTCCGCTCCTTCGCCGCCGGCCACCGCGTACGTCAGCGCCCCGGTCCCGGCGAGCGCGAGCGCCGAGGCCGCCGCGATCAGGCCGTACTTCCTCACCGGCCGATCCCGCCCGTGCAGGCGGCTCCCGGCTCCGGGGTCTGCGCACCCTGCACGAACTTCTCGAAGAACGCGTCGACGGCGGGGTCGTCCGCCCCGGTCACGGTGCGCTGGTGACCCCACGCCGAGAGCATGATCGGGTCCTTCTGGTCGTCGACCGGGCTCATCAGCGTGTACGGGGTCTTCCGCACCTTGGCCGCCAGCGCCTTCACCTCGGCGTCGTCGGCGGTGGCGTTGTAGGTGACCCAGACCGCGCCGTGCTCCAGCGAGTGGACGGCATTGGTGTCCCGGATCTCCTGGTCGTAGACGTCGCCGTTGCAGTTCATCCACACCGGGTTGTGGTCACCGCCGACCGGGGGACGGACGGGGTAGTCGACCGCCTGGGTGACGTGGTTGCGGCCCAGCGTCCCCTCCCAGGTCTTCACGCCGTCCTCGCCGGTGACGAACCGGCCGGACTGCTTCCCGTCGCCGCCACCGGCGGTGGCGCCACCGTCGTCGTCGGACTGCGACCGGAGCACGAACACCCCGCCGACGACCAGTCCCGCGACGACCACCGCACTGGCCACGACCGTCAGGACGCGGTTGCGCCGCGCGCGGGCCTGCTCCGCCCGGCGCATCTCCTCTATGCGTGCCGTGCGTGCCGTGCGTGCCGCGTTGCTCTTCTCGGCGCTCTTCTTGGCGGAGCCCATGGGACGTGTCCTTCGGTGTGTGGGGACCAGCAGGGGGTGAACGGGGTGGAGCGAGCGAGCGGGGCGGAACAGGGGTCGGATCAGGGGGTGGGACAAACGGGTGAGCAGATCGTAATGGTGCGGAGCGAGGAGACGTAGCGCGTCACCGGGTCCGTTGGGTACGGCGGGCGCAGGGGTCGGCAGGCGCACGGGGTTGCCCGCCCGGTGGATCCCGCCACTGGTCGACTCATCGAGTCATCGAGTCATCGACTCATCGACTGGTCGTCCGGACCGGCCGCGAGGGACGGTGGGGCGCTGGGGGAGATGGAGGCGCTGGGGCGCCGGAGGAGATGAGGGGCTTAGATGGCTCGGGGCTCAGTCGGCCCAGTCGACCCAGTCGGCTCGGCGCCCCGTCGGCTCGGGCGGCTCGGGAGGCTCGGCCGCCAAGGAGTCCTGTCCGAATAGTTGAATGCCTGATGCACATTATCTAGGGTCGGCCTCATGCGGCTGCTGCGCTCCACCGACCTGGCCCTGCGGGTCCTCATGCGCCTCGCCTTGGCCGGCTCCACCACTCCCACGACCCGTGAGGTCGCGGAGGCCATGGGCGTGCCCTACACGCACGCCGCGAAGGTCGTCGCCGAACTCCAGCACATGGGTCTGCTCACCGCCCGCCGCGGCCGGGGCGGCGGACTGGCCGTCACCGAACGGGGCCGCACGGCCTCGGTCGGCGCCCTGGTGCGCGCCTTCGAGGGTGAGGGCGAGGTCGTCGACTGCGAGGGTGTCGCGAACGGCGCGCCCTGCCCGCTGAGCTCCGCCTGCGGACTCCGCGGCGCGCTGCGGCGGGCCCAGGAGGCGTTCTTCGCCACCCTGGACCCGCTCACCGTCGTGGACCTGGTCGCCGGCCCGACGGGACCCCTCCTGCTGGACATCACCCCGAAGCCCCGCCAGGGACCCGCCTGAGCCCGACCGGGCCACCGCGCGCCGTTCCCGCCGCTCCCCGCCGCTCCCGCCGGCCCCGGCACCCGGGTCCGCACCGGCGGACGCCGCCCGGGGACGTCCTGATGCCGGCCGGTGCTACGCAGCCGCCGCCAGCCACAGGTCCGGCCCGAACACCTCGTAGTGGATGTCGGCCGGGGCGACCCCCTTGCGGATCAGCTGCTCCCGCACCGTCCGCATGAAGGGCAGCGGCCCGCACAGGTACGCGCGCGTCCCCGACGCGACCGGCACCCGGCTGAGGTCGACGTAGCCGGTGCCCGCCCCGGCCGGGGCGTCCTGCTCGTACCAGAAGTGCACCGCCGCGTCCGGCAGCTTCGCCGCGTACGCCTCGTGGTCGGTGCGCAGGGCGTGGTCGGCGGGGGAGCGGTCGCCGTGCACCACGGTGACCGGGGCGCGGTGCCCCGTCTCGGCCAGGTGGGCGAGCATCGCGGTCATCGGCGTGACCCCGATCCCGGCGGAGGCGAGCAGCAGGGGCGTGTCACCGTCGGCGTCCAGCACCAGGTCGCCGTACGCCTCGGACAGTTCGACGACGTCACCGGCCCGGACGTGCGCGTACAGGTGACCGGAGACCTCCCCGTCGGGCGCCGAGCCGTCCCGGACGCGCTTGACGCTGAACTGCCGCTCGTCGGGGGCGGGCGCGCCGGACAGGCTGTACTGGCGTATCTGCCGCGCGCCGTCGGACAGGGGCACCCGCACCGAGACGTACTGACCGGGGCGGAAGGGGCGGACCGGACCGCCGTCCGCCGGCCGCAGCCGGAAGGTGACCACGTCGGCGGTCTCGGCGACCCGCGAGACGACCTCCCACGGCCGCCATCCCGGCCCGCCCTGCTCCTCGTACAGCCGCTTCTCGATGGCGATGAGGGCGTGCGCCATCAGCCAGTACACCTCGTCCCACGCCGCCGCGACCTCCGGCGTGACCGCGTCGCCCAGCACGTCGGCGATGGCCGCGAACAGGTGCTCGTGGACGATCCCGTACTGGTCCGGGGTGACCCCGAGGGAGGCGTGCTTGTGCGCGATGCGCCCGAGCATCGCGTCCGGTCGCTCGTCGGGGTGCTCCAGCAGGTGCGTGGCGAACGCCGCGATGGACCCGGCCAGGGCCTGGCGCTGGGTCCCGGCGGCCTGGTTGCCCCGGTTGAACAGGTCGCGCAGCAGTTCCGGACGGGCGGCGAACATCCCGGCGTAGAACCGCTCGGTGATCTCGTCGAGGGCGGCGCCCACGGCAGGAAGCGTGGCACGGATGGTGGCAGCGGACTGCACGGACAGCATCGGGTCTCCTCTGGATCGACTGTCTGCACGTCTCATTAAACTTGCATCAGAAATACCAATTAACAGGGGGGTGCCTGTTGAACGGCCCGGGTGCCTTGACCAGGCGGTTCGACGGTTCGGCGGTTCGGCGGTTCGGCGGTTCGGCGGTTCGGCGGTTCGGCGGGTAGGCGGGTGGCGCACAGACCGAGCCGCAAGCCCGAGCCGGGCACCCACAACCGGCACCCACAACCGGCCCCTACGGGCATTGCCCACTGGCGCCCTCGGGGCAGGCCTGACCGGCACCCCTACGGCCTCCCGCGCGGGCGTACGGCCGTCCTGCCGCGCACGGGTCCGCAGGGTGATCCAGGTCGGCAACGTGCATGAAACGCTGATGTGGTGTGATGCTCGGGTTACCCGTCCGTCTCCCGTACGAGGGGCGGGGTGGGCGGCCGGACCGGCAAGGATGGGGAAGCGGAAGATGGACAAGCAGCAGGAGTTCGTGCTCCGGACCCTGGAGGAGCGGGACATCCGGTTCGTACGCCTGTGGTTCACGGACGTCCTGGGCTTCCTGAAGTCCGTCGCCGTGGCCCCGGCCGAGCTGGAGCAGGCCTTCGACGAGGGCATCGGCTTCGACGGCTCCGCCATCGAGGGCTTCGCCCGGGTGTACGAGTCGGACATGATCGCCAAGCCGGACCCGGCGACCTTCCAGGTCCTGCCCTGGCGCGCCGAGGCCCCCGGCACCGCGCGCATGTTCTGCGACATCCTGATGCCCGACGGCTCGCCGTCCTTCGCCGACCCGCGCTACGTCCTCAAGCGGGCCCTGGCCCACACCTCCGACCTGGGCTTCACCTTCTACACCCACCCGGAGATCGAGTTCTTCCTGCTGAAGGACAAGCCGGTCGACGGCAGCCGTCCCACCCCCGCCGACAACTCCGGCTACTTCGACCACACCCCGCAGAACGTCGGCATGGACTTCCGCCGCCAGGCCATCACCATGCTGGAGTCGATGGGCATCTCGGTCGAGTTCTCGCACCACGAGGGCGCCCCCGGCCAGCAGGAGATCGACCTGCGCTACGCGGACGCGCTCTCCACCGCCGACAACATCATGACGTTCCGCCTGATCATGAAGCAGGTGGCGCTGGAACAGGGCGTCCAGGCGACGTTCATGCCCAAGCCGTTCTCCGAATACCCCGGCTCCGGCATGCACACCCACCTCTCCCTCTTCGAGGGCGACCGCAACGCCTTCTACGAGTCCGGCGCCGAGTACCAGCTCTCCAAGGTCGGCCGTTCCTTCATCGCGGGCCTGCTGCGGCACGCCGCCGAGATCTCCGCGATCACCAACCAGTGGGTCAACTCCTACAAGCGCATCTGGGGCGGCTCGGAACGCACCGCCGGCGCGGGCGGCGAGGCCCCGTCCTACATCTGCTGGGGCCACAACAACCGCTCGGCGCTGGTGCGCGTCCCGATGTACAAGCCCGGCAAGACCGGTTCCGCCCGCGTCGAGGTCCGCTCCATCGACTCCGGCGCCAACCCCTACCTCACCTACGCCGTCCTCCTGGCGGCCGGGCTCAAGGGCGTCGAGGAGGGCTACGCACTCCCCCCCGGCGCCGAGGACGACGTCTGGGCCCTCTCCGACGCCGAACGCCGCGCCCTGGGCATCGAGCCCCTCCCGCAGAACCTCGGCGAGGCCCTCACCCTGATGGAACGCAGCGACCTGGTCGCCGAGACCCTCGGGGAGCACGTCTTCGACTTCTTCCTGCGCAACAAGAAGCAGGAGTGGGAGGAGTACCGCTCCGAGGTCACGGCCTTCGAGCTGCGGAAGAACCTGCCGGTGCTGTAGAGGCAGGAGGTCGACGCCCTCGTCGTGGACCTCGCCGCGTTTCTCTCCCTGGCCCGTCCGGCGCCGCGCAATCGCGGAAGTCCCTTGCGCTCCACAGGGGGACGCCCACGTGCCGCCTTCACTCGCGTCGACGTGAGGGCCAGGCGTCTGCCAGCTCGAAGCAGACGACGGTTCCGCCGAAGCGGCTGGGTCCGGACTGCCAGGACGAGGCGATGGCGTCGACCAGGAGCAGTCCGCGTCCGTGAGCGTCATCGGCGCCCGGTTGCCGCAGGCGCACGCCCGCAGGGTGCCCCGGGTTGTGCACCTCGACGCGCAGAGACGAGCCGCTCCGGAACCACTCGACCCGTACGACCCCCTCCTCGTCGCGCCGCCCGTGAAGAATCGCGTTGGTGACCAGCTCGGAGATCAGCAGGGCACAGTCGTCGACCGAACAGGTCGGCCGGTACGGCGCGATGAGCTCCCGGAACCAGCGCCGAGCCTGGGGAACGGACTCCGGCAACGGCTCCAGAGTCATCGAGCCGAGTCTCGGCGAACCCTCGCACGGGCACCTGTCGACCACAACGTCGGCCATCCGCACTGTCTCCTCACGCTGAAAGGGGAGTCACAAGGACTGCGTGGAGACGCCTCATCCCGACTGCAGCCACGAGCGACGTCTCTAGACATCCCGACCTTTCCGAGATGTCTCTAGAGATGTCAAGCGTCAGGCTCCGAATCCGCCGGAACGGGCGGACGCACGGCTACGCACTGCGAGCGCGTGCCCGACCTATGGCCTAAGGTGTCTAGAGAAGCGAGGAGGGTTCCGGAATGGCTGCTACCGACGACCGTCGGCCCAAGTACCAGCGGATCGCGGACTCTTTGAGAGAGGCGATTCGGTCGGGCGAGTACGGTCCCGGTGATCGGCTTCCCGGAGAGAACGACCTGATGGCCACCCATGGCGTGGCTCGCATGACGGCCCGGCAGGCGCTCGGTGTCCTGCGGGACGAGGGCATCGCCGAATCGCGGAAGGGTGCCGGTGTCTTCGTCCGGGCGTTCCGTCCGCTGCGTCGACGCGGCATCCAGCGACTGGCCCGCGATCAGTGGGGCAACGGCCGGTCCATCTGGTCGGCGGACATCGAGGCCAGGGATCTCCGGGTCGATCAGGTCTCGGTGGGTGAGGAGACGGCTCCCAAGGACATCAGCGCGGTTCTGGGCCTGGCTGCCGAAGACGCCGCGTGCGTGAGGCGTCGGCGTTTCGTCCTGGACGGCAAGCCGGTGTTGCTTGCGACGAGTTATCTGCCTCTGTCCCTGGTGGCCGGATCCGCCATCACTCGAGAGGACACCGGACCGGGCGGTACCTACGCCCGACTTGCCGAACTCGGTCAGGAGCCGGTGCACTTTCGCGAGGAGATCCGCTCACGCATGCCGTCGCCGGGTGAGGTGACACAACTGAGCCTTGCCCCGGGCACCCCGGTCATCCTCATCTGCCGCACCGCCTACACCGTCCAGGGCCGCCCTGTCGAGGTCAACGAAATGATCCTGGACGCCGCCTCCTACGTCCTGGAGTACGACTTCGACGCGGACCCCAAGCCCGCCTTCGCCGGCGCCGACGACACAACGCCCGCAGGGCCGGCCTGACGCGGTTCTGCCGGGAGCGAGGCCGCGCGGTGCAGTCGGAAAGGGGAGCGGCCGGTCCATGGGAAAGCAGGGGCGAACCCGTGGCTTACCGGCATCGACACCCCGGGTGGCTACCGCTGGGCGCCGATGACCATGCACGCCTTCGGATCCGGGCGTGAGGACTCAGCGCCACGCGAGCCCTGCTCCGGCCCGCCACGCGGTCGCGGAGCAGGGCTCGCCCGGTGTCTCCGGCTCGCCCAGGAGGGCCCTCAGGCCGTGCCCGAGCGGTCGCGGGTCTCGTCCTGGGTGGCCCGGGCGGCCTCGCCACGCGGATGAGTACGTCGCGCAGGGTGCTCGGGTACAGCACATGGGCGTCGTAGACGGCGATGAAAGCCATGGTCTAGAACTTTCCCATCTCCTGGCCGAGTTGGGTGAGCTCATCGGCCATGAGTCGGCGACGGCGGTCGTCCTCACGTTGGTACTCCAACAAGGACGACGCAGTGATTCTGCGGTGGGTGCCGACGGTCCGGTACTCGATCTCCCCCGCCTCCAGGAGGCCGATGAGGAAGGGGCGGGACACGTTGAGCATGTCAGCGGCTTGCTGCGTGGTGAGTTCGGCGTCGGACGGAACGATGGAGACGCCGCGGCCGGCTCCCAGGTGAGCGAGCAGCGATGCGAAGAGCTCTACGACCTCGCGAGGTAGTTCCAGGGGCTCACGGTCGCCTCCGTCTTGCACGGTGACACGGATCTGGGATGCGTTCTGGTGCTCGGCCAGGTAGGTCCGTACACGTGCGAGGGCGTGGTTCGCTGATGCCTGTTTGTCGTCCGGGAGCTTCACCGGGCGGATGTCGGTCTTGGTCATTGCGCGCCCCTAGCTGCTGTGGGGTGGGCGCCCGAGGCCCGTCGCTCGGCGGTCGACGGACCGGTCACGGCAGTGACTCCCCGCTGACGGCGCGACCGGGGGCACTGCCGTGAGGGCATGGAGGTCTACCGCTGCTCGACGGTGCGGCGGTTTCTGGCTGTGGCTCGGGACCCGTGGTCGCCGGCGCGGAAGAGGGGTCCACTGCCGTGAGGAGGGTGGCGGATGGTGGTCTTCGGGATGGGTGGTCAGCGCTGCCTTGCCACGAGTATCCGCAATAATCGAAGCAAACGCAACAAGTGTCGATGGGACAGGTCTGCGGTCCGAAGGAGACCGACGGTTCCGTCGAAGCGGCGGTCCGCTCACGCCGTCGTCGGAGGAGAGGGCGCAGCCGGACCCGGCTCCGCGTCCCGGTCATGCTCATCTGCCGCACCGCGCGCACCGACCGTGGCCGCCCCTCGGAGGTCAACGACATGATCCGGGGGCTGCCTCCCACGTCCCGGCAGGGGACCTGTCGACGACGCTGCGAACGCCTGCTGCAGCCGACAGCGTGGGCCTGCTCCGATCGCTCGGGGCCGGAGCAGGCCCAGGCGGCCCGCTCACACAGGTGGGTGTGTCAGGACCGGCCCGAGCGGTCGCGGGTCTCGTCCTTGAGGTGTCCGCCCGACTCCCGTGCCTGCTCCCGCACCTCGCCGGTGCGGTCGCGGGCCTCGTCCTGGGTGGTCCGGGCGGCCTCGGCCGCGGTGTCCTTGACCTCCGCGGCGGCGCTCTGCGTCACCTCCCGGGCGCCCTCCTTGAGGTGCTGCGCGGACTCGGCGGCGGCCTGCTTCACCGGTTCCAGCGCCTCACCGCCTCGTTCCATCAGCTCGGCGGCCTTCTCCTGCTCGGCCGTCGAGGCCGGCACCACCGAGGCGGCCAGCAGTCCCACGCCGAAGGCAACCAGGCCGGCGGCCAGGGGGTTGCCGCGGGTCTGCTCACGGGCCATGTCGGGGGCCTGTTGCACGGCCTGGCCGGCCTGGCCGGCCGTCTCCCTGGCCGACTCGGCCGCGCGGCCGGTGCCCTCCTGTACCGAACCGGCCGCCGACCGGGCGGAGTCGGCCACCCCGTGTGCGGTGCCGGTGACGCCGTGGGCGGTGTGCGAGGCGGTGCCCATCACGCGGTCCCGGAGACCTCCCACCGCGCCGCGCACGCGTGCCTTGCGGCGCCGCGCCACGCGCTTCGGGCTCGTGCGGTCGGCGAGCCGGTCCACGTCCGCGGACAGCTGGTGGCGAGTGGCCTCGATCTCGGCCCTCACCTGGTCGGGTGACGTGCCCATGCCGCATTCTCCTTCAGGGTCTCGACGGTCTGCTCGGGCGTGGGGGAGACGGTGCGCATCCGCGCCCGCCCCTTCAGGAAGAGCACGCCCGCCACCACGGCCCACACCCCGGTGACGATCAGGGCGGCCCAGCCCCCGTCCATGACGTTGGACAGGCCCAGAACGGCTGCCAGTGAAAGGAACAGCAGCACCATGTAGCCGGCGAACCCGGCCCCGCCGAACATCCCGGCGGCCTTGCCGGCGTTGCTCGCCTCCTGCTTGACCTCGGCCTTGGCCAGCTCGATCTCCTGACGGAAGAGCGTCTGGAGGTCCGAGGTCACCCGTGACAGCAACTGACCCACGGACGGGTCCTCGAGTCCTTGCCGCTCGGTACCGGCCGGTACCCGCGCCCGGGTGGCCCCGGAGGCGGGCGGCGGCGCGTACGTGCGGGACGGTGACGTCATGTCACACCCCCGGATGCGGGCGGCTCGGCGCACCGTTCGGCGGCGCCCCGGTCGGCAGGGAGCCCACGCCCGGCGGCACCGCCGGCGGGGGTCCCGACGGCAGGGCGGCCGGGGCGGACGCCTCCGCGCCGTCCGCGGAGGTCTCCGGTCCTGCCTGCGCGGAGTTCCCCGACGCCTTGACCAGCCGGCCCACCACGAGCCCGGCCAGCAGCGCGCCGCCGAGGAAGGTCCCGGGTCGCCGCCGGGCGAAGCCCTGGAGGTCGGCGACGAGCCCCTCGACGCCCTGCTGCTCCAGGTAGTCGGCGGCGCGGTGGCTGCGGCCCGCCGCCTCGGCGGCCAGACCGCGGGCGGCGGAGTCGTGACGGGCGTGGTCGGCCAGGTCGGACAGGTCGCCCGCCCACTGCCGCAGCGTGCCGGCGGCCCGCCGGGCCTGCCCGTCCGCCTCCTCCACGGCCCGGCCACGCAGGTCCCGCACGGCCGAACCGGCCTGCCGACGCGCCTCCCCGGCCACCGTCCGCGCCTGTTCCGCCGCGGTGCCCGCGACCTGGCCGGCGGCCTCCTTGGCGTGACCGGCCGTCGCGGAGGCCTCTGCCTTGATTTTCTCCCGGGTGTCCGCGGCTCCGGTCCCGGTGTCTACGGACTCGCTCATCGGCGACTTCCCCTCATCGGATGTCCTGCGTGAGGTCCCGTGTCCCGGACGACCCGGCGCCGTGCCGGAGGGCCGTGCACCAGGCATCCCACGTGACCGTCCGTCCTGGCACGAGTGGCCGGTTGGTGTGGATCGACACCTTTTGAGGGGAAATATCGCAATCGACTGCGCAGGCGCTTCGCCGTGGGGCTGTCGTGTCGGCCCGTGCCCGGGGTGGTGGCCGACGGCGGTGCCCGTGCCTGGGCCTGGGGGCGGTGGCCGGCGGCGGCGATGCCCGTGCCGGTGGCCGGGGCGGGCGCTGCGCGCAGCGAGGACCGCGGGAGACCGCAGGAGACCACGGGGGACCACGGGGAACGGCGAGTACCGAGCGAACTCCCTAGGAGTCAGCCGCCTGCTGCGTCAGCAGCTTGTGCAGCGGTTCCGTCGCCCGGCGCCGGTACTCCTGCACCGCCCAGCCGTTGCCGTCCGGGTCCTTGAAGTACATGAACGTCGCGCCGTCGTCCGGGGCGTACTGCTGCGGCTCACTCACCTCCAGCCCCCGTGCGGTCAGTTCGGCGTGGGCCGCCTTGATGTCGGCGACGCACAGCTGCAGCCCCTGGTAGGAACCGGCGGCGGGGGTCGGCCCGGGCGTCGACTCCCAGAGCGTGTCGCCCAGGGCGATCGAGCAGCCGGAGCCGGGCGGGGTCAGCTGGACGATGCGCATGCCCGGCATGACCTCCTGGTCGATGTCGACGTGGAAGCCGACCTTGTCGCGGTAGAAGTCGCGGGCCCGGTCGATGTCGCTCACCGGCAGCGGGATCACTTCGAGGGTGAAGTCCATGGAACGTGGCTCCTTCGTCGAGTCGTCGAGTCGTCGGGTCGTCGAGTCGAGTGGCTGTGTCTGGGCGCTTCGTGTGGTTGCCCGGTCGCGTCGCCCGGTCGCGTCGGCGCGGGCCGGGAGGCACCTCCCACCGAATCCGAAAACGGGGCGCTCCGCCACCGAAACGCCGCACCGGGGCCGGAGTCGGTGCGAGCCGGCCGCCGTCCCGGGCCGGGGCCCCTTCCTGCGGATAGGCTCGTGGCCGTACGAGACGTCTCCGCGACGTTTCCCGAGCACGAGCCGGGCAGCCCGCTCCCGAGCACGAGCCGTGGAGCCCGCTCCCGCGCGCGAGCCGGGGCGCAGGTGCCGGAGCGCCCACGGGCGGTCCGGGACGTACGGGGGCGGCTCGTGACGCACGGGGCACGGGGCACGGGGTACGCGGGGCAGGGCACGAGGCATGAAGGAGGCCGGGGATGACGTCGGCGCCGGGGCGCAGGAGCAGTACCTTCACGCGGCTGCTGCGGCACGGCTTCACGGACCCCTCCGCGTCCGAGCGCCTGCTGGACGGCCCCGAGCTCACCCCCCTGCGCGACGACCCCGTGCTGCTCGACGCCCTCGGCGCCACCGCCGACCCCGATCTGGCGCTGCTCGGCCTGGTCCGCCTGCTGGAGGCGCAGCCGGACCCCACCGCCCGCCGGGAACTCCTGGACACGGTCATCGCGGCCAAGCCGCTGCGGGACCGGCTGCTGGGCGTGCTCGGGGCCTCCGCGGCCCTCGCCGACCACCTCGCCCGGCACCCCGGTGACTGGCAGGCCCTGGTCACCTACGAGCCGCGGGACCTGCACCCGGGCGTCGAGGAGTTCGAGAGCGGCCTGGCCGGGGTCACCGACGCCGTGACGCTCCGGGTCGCCTACCGGCGCTGCCTGCTCTCCATCGCCGCCCGTGACGTCTGCGACACCATCGACGTCGCCGAGACCGCCGCCGAACTGGCGGACCTGGCCACCGCCACCCTGCGCGCCGCCCTCCGGCTCGCCCGGGAGGCCGCGCCCGAGGACGCCGCGCTGTGCCGGCTCGCGGTGATCGCGCTGGGCAAGTGCGGCGGACACGAGCTGAACTACGTCTCGGACGTCGACGTCGTCTTCGTCGGCGAGGCCGCCGAGGGGGCCGACGAGGACAAGGCGCTGCGGGCCGCCACCCGGCTCGCCTCGCACATGATGCGGCTCTGCTCCGAGACGACCGTCGAGGGCACCATCTGGCCCGTCGACGCCAACCTGCGGCCCGAGGGGCGCAACGGCCCGCTGGTGCGCACCCTGGCCTCGCACCTCGCCTACTACCAGCGCTGGGCCAAGACCTGGGAGTTCCAGGCGCTGCTCAAGGCCCGCCCGGTGGCCGGCGACGCGGACCTGGGCGAGGCGTACGTGGCCGCGCTCCACCCCCTGGTGTGGCAGGCGGCCGAGCGGGACAACTTCGTCGCGGACGTGCAGAAGATGCGCCGCCGGGTGGTGGAGAACATCCCCGTCGCCGAGGTCGACCGCCAGCTCAAGCTGGGGCCCGGCGGACTGCGGGACGTCGAGTTCGCCGTGCAGCTGCTCCAGCTCGTGCACGGACGCACCGACGCCTCCCTGCGCAGCGGCACCACCCTGGACGCCCTCAAGGCGCTCGCCGCCGGCGGCTACGTCGGGCGCACGGACGCCGCCCGGCTCGACGAGGCGTACCGCTTCCTGCGCTCCATGGAGCACCGCATCCAGCTGCACCGGCTGCGCCGCACCCACCTGGTCCCCGACGACGAGAGCGACCTGCGCCGCCTCGGCCGCTCGCTGGGCCTGCGCACCGACCCCGTCGCGAGTCTGACCCGGGAGTGGAAGCGGCACGCCTCCGCCGTGCGGCGGCTGCACGAGAAGCTGTTCTACCGGCCGCTGCTCGACGCGGTCGCCCAGCTCGCGCCCGGCGAGGCCCGGCTCAGCGCGGAGGCGGCCCGGGAACGCCTGGTCGCCCTCGGCTACGCCGACCCCGCCGCCGCCCTGCGCCACCTGGAGGCCCTCGCCAGCGGCGTCACCCGCAAGGCCGCCATCCAGCGCACCCTGCTGCCCGTCCTGCTGGGCTGGTTCGCCGACTCCGCCGACCCGGACGCGGGACTGCTCAACTTCCGCAAGGTCTCCGACGCCCTCGGCAAGACCCCCTGGTACCTCAGGCTGCTGCGCGACGAGGGCGCGGCGGCCGAGAACCTGGCGCGGGTGCTGTCCGCCGGGCGGCTCGCGCCCGACCTGCTGATGCGCGCCCCCGAGGCGGTGGCGCTGCTCGGGGACGGCGACGGGGGAGGGCTCCGGCCGCGCCCCCGCGCCCACCTGGAGCAGGAGATCCTCGCCGCCGTCCGGCGCGCCGACAACGCCGCCCAGGGCGTCACCGCGGCCCGTGGCGTGCGCCGCCGGGAGCTGTTCCGGACGGCCGCCGCCGACATCGTCGGCTCCTACGGCACCGAGTCGCAGCCCGCCGAGGCCGACCAGGGCGCGCTGGTCGACCTGGTCGGCGCCGCCGTGTCCGACCTGACGGCCGCCACCCTCGCCGGGACCCTGCGCGCCGTCGTCCGGGAGGGCTGGGGGGACGACCTCCCCACCCGGTTCGCGATCATCGGCATGGGCCGCTTCGGCGGCCACGAGCTGGGCTACGGGTCCGACGCCGACGTCCTGTTCGTGCACGAGCCCCGCGAGGGCGTGGACGAGCACGAGGCCGCCAGGGCGGCCGCCAAGGTCGTCGCGGAGATGCGCCGCCTGCTCCAGATCCCCAGCTCCGACCCGCCCCTGCTGGTCGACGCCGACCTCCGCCCGGAGGGCAGGAACGGGCCGCTCGTGCGCACCCTCAGCTCGTACGAGGCGTACTACCGGCGCTGGTCGCTGGTGTGGGAGCGGCACGCCCTGCTGCGCGCCGAGCACGTCGCCGGGGACGAGGACCTCGGCCGCCGCTTCATCGAGCTGATCGACCCGCTGCGCTACCCGCCCGCCGGGCTCGACGAGGACGCGGTCCGCGAGATCAGGCGGCTGAAGGCCCGCATGGAGTCCGAGCGGCTGCCGCGCGGCGCCGACCCGAAGCTGCACGCCAAACTGGGCCCGGGCGGGCTGTCCGACGTGGAGTGGACCGTGCAGCTGCTGCAACTGCGGCACGCGGCCCGCGAGCCGGGACTGCGGACGACGCGGACCCGGCCGGCCCTGACGGCGGCCCGGGAGGCGGGGCTGATCTCCGCCGAGGACGCCGCCACCCTGGACGAGGCGTGGGTCCTGGCCACCCGGGTGCGCAACGCGGTCATGCTGGTCCGGGGGCGGGCCGGTGACACCTTCCCCACCGTCCCCCGGGAACTGGCCGCCGTCGGCCGCTACCTCGGGCACGGCCCCGGCCACGCGGGCGACATGCTCGACGAGTACCGCCGCACGGCCCGGCGGGCGCGGAGCGTCATGGAGGAACTCTTCTACGGCGGGGACTGAACCCGGCCCGTCCCTACGGCCTCCCTGGGGCCGGGGCCGGCCCCGGCGGCCGACCCCTCCGCCGGCACGGCGGCCGACCCCCGCGACCGGGAGAAAGCCGGCCGTCGGCCCGCGTCGCCGTGAGGGCCCCGCGGGCTCCCGCTCCGGCTACGGTGTGCTCCGCCCCGTCCCGGACAGGGCGTCGGCCTCGGAGGCCGTCCCGGGCCGGCCCGTCCCCTCCCCGGTGTCCGTGCCGCTCCCGCCCGCCGCCGATCCCGTGCCCCGGCCCGTGTCCTCGGCTCCGGCGGTGTCCTCCGACGCCCCGGTCGACGGCGGGGCGGCGTCGGCCGTCGTCCGGGCGGCCTGGGCCACGACCGCCGGGGCTGCCGGAGCGGCGGCACTCCCGGCGCCGGTCCCCTCGCCCGTCCGTCCCGGCCGCCGGTCCGCCACCTGCCGGGGCAGCGCGTACGGGCCGCTGCCGTACCAGAGGCGGGCCACCGCGTAGCCGAAGGCCAGGCAGAGCACGCCGCCCACCGCGTCGAGCCAGAAGTGGTTGGCCGTGGCGACGATGACCACCAGCGTGAGCGCCGGGTACAGCAGCCCCAGCACGCGCACCCACGGGACCGACGCCAGCGCGAAGATGGTCAGACCGCACCACACCGACCAGCCGATGTGCATCGACGGCATCGCGGCGTACTGGTTGGACATGTTCTTCAGGTTGCCGGAGGCCATGGAGCCCCACGTCTGGTGCACCATCACGGTGTCGATGAAGCCGCCGCCGTTCATCAGGCGGGGCGGGGCGAGCGGGAACAGGTAGTAGCCGACGAGGGCGACACCCGTGGTCGCGAACAGCACGAGTCTGGTGGCCGCGTACCGCCCGGGGTGGCCACGGTAGAGCCACACCAGCACACCCAGCGTCACCACGAAGTGCAAGGTGGCGTAGTAGTAGTTCATGCCGACGACCAGCCATGTCACGGAGTTCACGGCGTGGTTGACGGACTGCTCGACCGCGATGCCCAGGTTCTGCTGGACCTCCCAGATCCAGTCGGCGTTGCGCAGGGCCTGCGCCTTCTGCTCGGGCACGGCGTTGCGGACGAGGGAGTACGTCCAGTAACTCACCGCGATCAGAAGGATCTCGAACCAGAGGCGGGGACGCCGTGGCCTGCGCATCCGGCGCAGGAACGCCCGCCCCGTCCGGTCACCGACGGGACGGGGAGCGGCCGATGTCCGGCCGTTCGGCGCAGTCACGGTCGTGTCACCCATAGGCACAGAGTCTGCCAGAAAAGACCTTGCCCACAGATCATCCCTCCGTCCGGCAGCGCCCGCATGTTCTGCCCCGGTCCGGGCAACGCCAACTTCTGCTGACGGCAGGTCCGGTCGGCGGCGCCGGGCACGATGTCCCCGCATGCCTCAGGAGTTGCTGACCGTCCTCAGCCAGGTGTCCCAGCGAGGTGCCCCAGCCCCGAATGTTGCCGCAGCCAGGAGTCGCTGACGGGCGTCACAGCTGGGAGAGTCCCTTCTGCAGGTCCTCCGCGTTCATCACCGGAATCAGCTCGACCTCCGCGCCGAGCTGTGCGAAGAAGGGCTCGCCGGTGGTCGCGATCTGCGAGCTGTCCTGCAGGTCGAGCACGAGCAGGCAGGTCCGCCGGCCGCCGAGCGGCCCGAAATAGGCGGCCTCGGGGTGCAGCCGCCCCAGGGTCTCCTTCATCAGCTCGGGCATCTTCCCGCTGCGGATGACCTCGTTCGACTTCTCCGTGTCCAGCGTCGCCTTGAGCATCACGCGCATCGCACTCACCTTCTCCGGTCGACGCACGCTGCGGTATCACCCCAGGCTATGCCCGGGTGCCGGGGTGCGCGCGGGCACCGGCGCACCGTGGGGCGGGCCCGTCAGGGCCTGTCGGCCGGCCGGTTCCGTTCCCCGGGGGCTCCGGGGGCGGAGGCGGTCGAGCCGCGTACCACCAGTTCCGGCATGAACACGAACTCGCTGTGCGGGGCCGGGGTTCCGCCGATCTCCTCCAGCAGGGTGCGCACCGCGGCCTGGCCCATGGCCGGGACCGGCTTGCGGACGGTGGTCAGCGGCGGGTCGGTGAAGGCGATCAGCGGGGAGTCGTCGAAGCCGACCACCGAGATGTCCCTCGGCACGTCCAGACCGCGCTGCCGGGCGGCCCGTATCGCGCCCAGCGCCATCATGTCGCTCGCGCACACCACGGCCGTGCAGTCGCGGTCCATGAGCGAGGCCGCCGCGGCCTGCCCGCCCTCCAGCGTGTACAGCGAGTGCTGGATCAGTTCCGTCTCCACGGTCTCGGCGGCGAGGCCGAGTTGCTCCTGCACGATGCGCACGAAGCCCTCGATCTTGCGCTGCACCGGCACGAACCGCTTCGGTCCGAGGGCCAGGCCGATCCGGGTGTGGCCGAGGGAGGCGAGGTGGGTGACGGCGAGGGCCATGGCCGCGCGGTCGTCGGGGGAGATGAACGGCGCCTGCACCTTCGGCGAGAAGCCGTCCACCAGCACGAACGGCACGCCCTGGGCCCGCAGCCGGTCGTAGCGCTGGGTGTCGGCGGTGGTGTCCGCGTGCAGTCCGGAGACGTAGATGATGCCGGCGACGCCGCGGTCCACGAGCATCTCGGTGAGCTCGTCCTCCGTCGATCCGCCGGGCGTCTGGGTGGCGAGCACCGGGGTGTAGCCCTGCCGGGTCAGTGCCTGGCCGATGACCTGGGCCAGGGCCGGGAAGATGGGGTTCTCCAGCTCCGGGGTGATCAGCCCGACCAGGCCCTCGCTGCGCTGCCGCAGCCGGACCGGCCGTTCGTAGCCGAGGACGTCGAGGGCGGCGAGGACGGACTGGCGCGTGGTGGCGGCGACGCCCGGCTTGCCGTTGAGGACGCGGCTGACGGTGGCCTCGCTCACCCCCGCCTGGGCAGCGATGTCGGCAAGGCGTGTGGTCACAGCACCGGACTGTATCGGCCGCACCTCTCCCCGCGCACCGGCGGGACGCCTGGCCCGTGCCGTGGAACGGCTCGTAGCGGGCTGCTGGGTCATCGCGGTCCTCACCTCGTGGTCGGCGTCCTCGCAACGGATGATTCCCGCGGCGGCAACGGATGGCAAGTGTTTGCAGAGTCTTGCACAAGCGTCCGAACCCGTGTCGTACCGGTGATGATCCGGGTTGCGCGGGGGTCTAGGAGAGGTCACGGCGGAGTAACCTTCGGCGCTTCTTGCAAAATTTTTCAGCAAGGGCTTTTGTAGCGCTTGCATCGCTGTTACTTTCCAGTCGCCCGGCGGAACCGCGATTCCCGGCCAGTTCCGAGGACGCGGGGCCGCGGCGGCAAGCCGGCAAGCCGGCAGGGCGGCAGACGGGGCCGCTCCCTGTGCACGGCTTTCACCCTCAAGGAGAACTCATGCGGCGTGGCATAGCGGCCACCGCGCTGGTGGCGTCCCTCGCCCTCGCGGCGACGGCCTGCGGCGGAGACAGCGACAGCGGCGACAAGGCCGACGGCCCGGTCACCATCACCTGGTGGGACACCTCCAACGCGACCAACGAGGCGCCGACGTACAAGGCCCTGGTCAAGGAGTTCGAGGCCGCCAACAAGGACATCAAGGTCAACTTCGTCAACGTCCCCTTCGACCAGGCGCAGAACAAGTTCGACACCGCCGCCGGTTCCAAGGGCGCCCCCGACGTGCTGCGCTCCGAGGTCGGCTGGACCCCCGCCTTCGCCAAGAAGGGCTTCTTCCTGCCGCTGGACGGCACCGAGGCCCTCGCCGACCAGGACAAGTTCAAGTCCAACCTGATCGAGCAGGCCAAGTACGAGGGCAAGACCTACGGCGTCCCCTTCACCACAGACACCCTGGCCTTCGTCTACAACAAGGAACTGTTCGAGAAGGCCGGCGTCGAGGTCCCCAAGACCTGGGACGACCTGAAGAAGGCCGCCGCCACCATCAAGGACGAGACCGGCGTCGACGGCTACTGGGGCTCCACCCAGTCCTACTACGCCCAGTCGTTCCTCTACGGCGAGGGCACCGACACGGTCGACGCCGACGCCAAGAAGATCACCGTCAAGTCGCCCGAGGCCGTGAAGGCCTACGGCACCTGGCTGAGCCTGTTCAAGGGCAAGGGCCTGCACAAGGCCGACACCACCGCCGACGCCTACGCCCACATCCAGGACGCGTTCGTCAACGGCAAGGTCGCCTCGATCATCCAGGGCCCGTGGGAGATCACCAACTTCTACAAGGGCACCGCGTTCAAGGACAAGAACAACCTCGGCGTCGCCACCGTCCCGGCCGGTTCCGCCGGCAAGGCGGGCGCCCCGACCGGCGGCCACAACCTGTCCGTGTACGCCGGGTCCACCGAGGCCAAGCAGAAGGCCGCGCTGAAGTTCGTCAACTTCATGACCTCGGCCAAGGCGCAGGAGACCATCGCGCTGAAGAACTCCACGCTGCCCACGCGGGACGACGCCTACACCGACGAGGTCAAGGCCGACCCGGGCATCGCCGGCTACCAGACGGTCCTCGAGGCCGCCCAGCCGCGCCCGGCACTGCCTGAGTACAGCTCCCTGTGGGGCCCGCTGGACGACGAACTGCCGCAGATCGCCGGCGGCAAGAAGTCCCTGGACAAGGGGCTGACCGACGCGGAGACCGCGATCGCGAAGCTGGTGCCGGACTTCAGCAAGTAATGCCCGCGTGGCCGCCGGACCCCCTCCCCGCACGACGGGTCCGGCGGCCACCGGCCTGTGTGCCTACCCCTTGACCACCCAGAAGGTGCCGAACCATGACAGTCGCCATCGACCGCGCGACCGGCAAGCGCCGCGGTGACCGCGCGCCCCGCCCCGGACCGGTCCGCAGGCTGAAGCACGCCTACCAGAAGCACTGGTACGCCTACGCCATGATCCTGCCGGTGGTCGTCGTGCTCGGCGTCATCGTGCTGTATCCCCTGGCGTACGGCCTCTACCTCACCCTCACCGATGCGGACAGCCTCAACTCGGCCCGCACCATCGGCGTCAACGAGATCGAGGCCACCTACAAGTTCATCGGCCTGGACAACTACGCCGAGATCCTGTGGGGCGAGACCGCCTACGAGCGCTTCTGGTCCAAGTTCCTCTGGACGATCTTCTGGACCGCGGCCTGCGTCACCCTGCACTACGGCATCGGCCTGGGCCTCGCCCTGCTGCTGAACCAGAAGCTGCGGGGCCGCACCCTCTACCGGCTGATCCTCATCCTGCCGTGGGCCGTGCCGACCTTCGTCACCGTCTTCGGCTGGCGCTTCATGCTCGCCGACGCCGGCATCATCAACTCGGGCCTCGACTTCCTCGGCCTGCCGACCCCGCTGTGGCTGGAGGACACCTTCTGGCAGCGGTTCGCCGCCATCATGGTCAACACCTGGTGCGGAGTGCCGTTCATGATGGTCTCCCTGCTCGGCGGCCTGCAGTCCATCGACGCCAGCCTGTACGAGGCGGCCGAGATGGACGGCGCGAACGCCTGGCAGCGCTTCCGCCACGTCACCCTGCCCGGCCTGCGCTCGGTCAGCTCCACCGTGGTGCTGCTCGGCGTCATCTGGACCTTCAACCAGTTCGCGATCATCTTCCTGCTGTTCGGCAACACCGCCCCGGACGCCCAGATCCTCGTGACCTGGGCCTACCAGCTCGGCTTCGGGCAGCAGCCGCGCGAGTTCGCCGAGTCCGCCGCCTACGGCATGCTGCTGCTGGCCGTCCTCGTCGTCTTCACCTCCTTCTACCGCCGCTGGCTGAACCGCAATGACCAGCAGCTCGCGATCTGAGGCAGGAGCCCCCATGAGCACCACTACCGTCACCAAGGCCGCCCCGGCGGACCTGCCCGCCGGAGCGCCGGCCCCCACCGGGAAGGCGCGTCGGCGGGGGGAGACAGGCCCGCTCGGCAGGCTCACCTCGCACGGCATCCTGATCGTGGCGAGCCTCATCGCGCTGTTCCCGGTCGCCTGGCTGGTCTACCTGTCCCTCGGCCCGGACAAGGACGACTACCTGCGTCCCGGCGGCATCTGGAACAAGATGACGCTGGACAACTACGTCTTCGTGCTCCAGGAGTCGAACTTCTTCCACTGGCTCAAGAGCTCGCTGATCGTCTCCCTGGGCACCACCGTCATCGGGGTGATGGTGGCCGCCACCACGGGGTACGCGGTGTCCCGGATGAGGTTTCCGGGATACAAGAAGTTCATGTGGGTACTCCTGGTGACCCAGATGTTCCCGGTGGCCGTCCTGATGGTCCCGATGTACCAGATCCTGTCGCAGTTCGCGCTCATCGACAGCTACCTCGGACTCATCCTCGTGTACTGCTCGACGGCGGTGCCCTACTGCGCCTGGCTGATGAAGGGCTACTTCGACACCATCCCGTTCGAGATCGACGAGGCGGGACGGGTCGACGGGCTGAACCCCTTCGGCACGTTCGTGCGGCTGATCCTGCCGCTCGCCAAGCCGGGGCTCGCGGTCGCCGCCTTCTACAGCTTCATCACGGCGTTCGGCGAGGTCGCGTTCGCCACGACGTTCATGCTGGACGATCAGAAGTACACACTCGCCGTCGGTCTGCAGAGCTTCATCAGCGAGCACGACGCCCAGCGCAACCTCATGGCCGCCACCGCGGTCCTGATCGCGATACCCGTCTCCGCGTTCTTCTACCTCGTGCAGAAGAACCTGGTGACCGGCCTCACGGCCGGCGGAACGAAGGGCTGACCTCCTTCGCGGACGACTCCCGCGCGCCTGACGCGCGGGGTGGCGGCCGCGGTGTCGATTCCGACCCCGCAGGCACCGCGGCCGTCACGTCCCCACCGCCTTCCCCACAAGCCTCTTGAGTACAAGGACGACATGAGCCAGCAGCACTCCACCCCGGACCCCTCGACCGACTCGGCCGTCGCCACCGTCGACGGGCACCGTGACTGGTGGCGGGACGCGGTGATCTACCAGGTGTACCCGCGCAGCTTCGCCGACAGCAACGGCGACGGCATGGGGGACCTGGAAGGCATCCGCTCCCGCCTGCCGTACCTGCGCGACCTCGGCGTGGACGCGGTGTGGCTGAGCCCGTTCTACGCCTCCCCGCAGGCCGACGCGGGCTACGACGTCTCCGACTACCGGGCCGTCGACCCGATGTTCGGCAACCTGCTCGACGCCGACGCCCTGATCCGCGACGCCCACGCCCTGGGCCTGAGGATCATCGTCGACCTCGTGCCCAACCACTCCTCCGACCAGCACGAATGGTTCAAGCGCGCGATCGCCGAGGGCCCCGGCTCGCCGCTGCGGGAGCGGTACTACTTCCGACCGGGCAAGGGCGAGAACGGGGAGCTGCCGCCCAACGACTGGGAGTCGATCTTCGGCGGCCCGGCCTGGACGCGCGTCACCGAACCCGACGGCACGCCCGGCGAGTGGTACCTGCACCTGTTCGCGCCGGAGCAGCCCGACTTCAACTGGGAGCACCCGGCGGTCGGCGACGAGTTCCGCTCCATCCTGCGGTTCTGGCTCGACATGGGCGTGGACGGCTTCCGCATCGACGTCGCCCACGGCATGGTGAAGGCCGAGGGCCTGCCCGACCTGGGGTCCCACGAGCAGCTGAAGTTGCTGGGCAACGACGTCATGCCGTTCTTCGACCAGGACGGCGTCCACGACATCTACCGCGAGTGGCGGCTGGTGCTGGAGGAGTACGCGGGGGAGCGCATTTTCGTCGCCGAGGCGTGGACGCCGACGGTGGAGCGCACCGCCAACTACGTGCGCCCCGACGAGCTGCACCAGGCGTTCAACTTCCAGTACCTCTCCACCCCCTGGGACGCCGAGGAGCTGCGCGCCGTCATCGACCGCACGCTGGACTCGATGCGCCCGGTCGGCGCCCCCGCCACCTGGGTGCTGTCGAACCACGACGTCACCCGGCACGCCACCCGCTTCGGCAACCCGCCCGGCCTGGGCACCCAGCTCCGGGAGCCCGGCGATCGCGAGCTGGGCCTGCGCCGGGCCCGCGCGGCGACCCTGCTGATGCTGGCGCTGCCGGGGTCGGCGTACATCTACCAGGGTGAGGAGCTGGGCCTGCCGGACGTCGTGGACCTGCCGGACGAGGTGCGCCAGGACCCGGCGTACTTCCGCGGCGCGGGCCAGGACGGCTTCCGCGACGGCTGCCGCGTGCCGATCCCGTGGACCCGCGAGGGGTCGTCGTTCGGCTTCGGGGACGGCGGCAGCTGGCTCCCGCAGCCGGACAGCTGGGGCGAGCTGAGTGTCGAGGCGCAGACCGGTGTGCCGGGCTCCACCCTGGAGCTGTACCGGGCGGCGCTGGCCGTCCGGCGGGAGCAGCCCGACCTGGGGGCGGGGGAGTCCGTGGAGTGGCTGCGGGCCCCCGAAGGGGTGCTGGCCTTCCGGCGCGGTGACTTCGTGTGCGTGGCGAACACCACCGGCGAGTCGGTGACCGTGCCGTCCTACGGGCGGGTGCTCATCAGCAACGCCGAGGTCGGCGAGACGGCGTCCGAGGCGAAGGTGCCGGCGGACACGACCGTGTGGTGGACCCGCGCCTGACCTCCCGCTCCGCGAAGAGGTCCGTCCGGCAACTTTCTTGCTTCAACTTCGTACGGCCCGCTGCCCTTTCGGGTGGCGGGCCCTTAACATCTGCGTAGCCGCAAGGTTTCTGAAGGTTTCTGCAAGCGCCTTCACCCGGAAACCGGGCGGTTCCCCACATGCCTTCGACGAAGAAGGAACCCCACATGGCACGCAGAACCCTCTCCGGGGTGGCCGCCCTCGCCGCGGCCGCCCTTGTCATGACCCCGACGCAAGCGTCGGCCTCCCCTCCCGGCTCGAAGGACGTCACGGCCGTCCTCTTCGAGTGGAACTTCGCCTCCGTCGCCCGCGAGTGCACCACCACCCTCGGGCCGGCCGGATACGGCTACGTCCAGGTCTCCCCGCCCGCCGAGCACATACAGGGCTCGCAGTGGTGGACGTCCTACCAGCCGGTGAGCTACAAGATCGCCGGACGCCTCGGCGACCGCACCGCGTTCCGGAACATGGTGAACACCTGCCACGCGGCCGGCGTGAAGGTCGTCGTCGACACCGTCATCAACCACATGTCCGCGGGCGCCGGCAACGGCACCGGCACCGGCGGTTCGCGGTACACCAAGTACGACTACCCCGGCCTGTACTCGTCGTACGACTTCGACGACTGCACCACGCAGATCACCGACTACCGCAACCGGTGGAACGTCCAGAACTGCGAACTGGTCGGCCTCGCCGACCTCGACACCGGTGAGGAGTACGTCCGCCGGACCATTGCCGGGTACATGAACGACCTGCTCTCCCTCGGCGTGGACGGCTTCCGCATCGACGCGGCCAAGCACATGCCCGCCGCCGACCTGGCGAACATCAAGTCCCGGCTGACCAACCCGTCCGCCTACTGGAAGCAGGAGGTCATCTACGGCGCGGGCGAGGCGGTCCAGCCCGGCGAGTACACCGGCACCGGCGACGTCCAGGAGTTCCGCTACGCCTACGACCTCAAGCGGGTCTTCAACAACGAGAACCTCGCCTACCTGAAGAACTACGGTGAGGGCTGGGGCTACCTCAAGAGCTCCAGCGCCGGCGTCTTCGTCGACAACCACGACACCGAGCGCAACGGCAGCACCCTGTCCTACAAGGACAACGCCACCTACACCCTGGCCAACGTCTTCATGCTGGCCTGGCCCTACGGCGCACCGGACATCAACTCCGGCTACGAGTTCACGAACCACGATGCCGGACCGCCCAACGGCGGCCGGGTGGACGCCTGCTGGCAGAACGGCTGGAAGTGCCAGCACAACTGGCCCGAGATCAAGGCCATGGTCGGCTTCCGCAACGCCACCCGCGGCCAGGCGGTCACCAACTGGTGGGACAACGGCGGCGACGCCATCGCCTTCGGCCGGGGCAGCAAGGGCTTCGTGGCCATCAACCACGAGTCCGGCTCCCTGACCCGCACCTACCAGACCTCCCTGCCCGCGGGCACGTACTGCAACGTGCAGAACAACACCCCGGTCACGGTGAACGGTTCGGGACAGCTCACCGCCACCCTGGGCGCCCACACCGCCCTCGCGGTCCACGCGGACCGTCGCGGCTGCTGAACCCCGCCCGGCCGCCCCTCCGTTGACCGGACGGAGGGGCGGCCGGCCCCCGGTCTGCAAATGCTTGCCGTTTCTTTCACAACCCTTGCTGTAAACCTTTCAACGGCGGTACGGTCACGGCCGGTGCCCCGGCGATGTGGCCGAAACAGGCCGTCGCCGCGGCGTGGGGTCGGACCCAACGAGCCGTACGCACAGGGAGTTCACGCCTTGATACCCAGATGGCCCGCGCCCCCGGGGCGCCGCACCGCACGGGGCCGGCGCATCGCCGCCGTCACCGTCGCCGCCCTCGCCGCGGCGCTCGTGCAGCCGCTCGCCGCCCGCGCGGACGCCCCGCCGGCGCCGCCCTCGGACGCGGCCCTCGCCAAAGCCCCGGCCCGGCACGACCTGACCCGCGAGCAGTTCTACTTCGTCCTGCCGGACCGTTTCGCCAACGGTGACCGCACGAACGACCGCGGCGGACTGACCGGCTCCCGCCTCACCCACGGATACGACCCCACCGACAAGGGGTTCTACCAGGGCGGCGACCTCAAGGGCCTGACGCAGAAGCTGGACTACATCAAGGGCCTGGGCACCACCGCCATCTGGATGGCCCCGATCTTCAAGAACCAGCCCGTCCAGGGCACCGGCAAGGACGCCTCGGCCGGCTACCACGGGTACTGGATCACCGACTTCACCCAGGTCGACCCGCACTTCGGCACCAACAAGGACCTCGAGAGACTCATCGACAAGGCCCACGCCAAGGGCATGAAGGTCTTCTTCGACGTCATCACCAACCACACCGCCGACGTCATCGACTACGAGGAGAAGTCCTACGAGTACCTCTCCAAGGGCGCCTTCCCGTACCTGACGAAGGACGGCCGGCCCTTCGACGACTCCGACTACGCCGACGGCACGCGCCGTTTCCCGCGCGTCGACGCCGGCTCCTTCCCCCGCACCCCCGTCGTCCCCGCCGACAAGAAGCGGCTGAAGGTCCCGTCCTGGCTCAACGACCCGGCGATGTACCACAACCGGGGCGACTCCACCTTCGCCGGGGAGTCCAGCGAGTACGGCGACTTCTCCGGCCTCGACGACCTGTGGACCGAGCGTCCCGAGGTCGTCCGCGGCATGGAGAAGATCTACCAGCGGTGGGTCAAGGACTTCGACATCGACGGCTTCCGGATCGACACCGTGAAGCACGTCAACATGGAGTTCTGGACCCAGTGGGCCACCGCCCTGGACGCCTACGCGGCGAAGCAGGGCCGCAAGGACTTCTTCATGTTCGGCGAGGTCTACTCCGCCGACCCGGACGTCACCGCCCCCTACGTCACCGAGGGCCGCCTCGACGCCACCCTGGACTTCCCCTTCCAGGAGGCGGCACGCCAGTACGCCTCCCAGGGCGGCAGCGCGAAGAAGCTCGCCGCCGTCTTCGGCGCCGACCACAAGTACACGACCGACAAGGCCAACGCCTACGAACAGGTCACCTTCCTCGGCAACCACGACATGGGCCGCATCGGGACCTTCCTGAAGCAGGACAACCCGAAGGCGTCCGACGCGGAACTGCTGAAGAAGGGCCGGCTCGCCAACGAGCTGATGTTCCTCAACCGGGGCAACCCGGTCGTCTACTACGGCGACGAGCAGGGCTTCACCGGCGCCGGCGGCGACAAGGACGCCCGCCAGACCCTCTTCGCGTCCCGCACCGCCGACTACCTCGACGACGACCTGATCGGCACCGACCGCACCCACGCCGAGGACACCTACGACACCCGCTCGCCGTTCTACCGGCAGATCAGCGCCCTCGCCAAGCTCCGCAAGGCGCACCCCGCCCTCACCGACGGCATCCAGCAGGAGCGCCACGCCGCCGACGGACCCGGCGTCTACGCCGTCTCCCGCACCGCCACCGGCAAGGACACCACCGAGTACGTCGTCGCCTTCAACAACGCCGACGAGGCGAAGAAGGCCACCTTCGCCACCGGCTCCGCCCGCATGCCGTTCAAGGGCATCCACGGCACCGACGCCACCGTCACCAGCGGCGCCGACCGGAACATCACCGTCACCGTCCCGGCGAACTCGGCGATCGTCCTCAAGGCCGCCCGCCCGCTCGCGAAGCCGGACGCCAAGCCCACGATCTCCCTGAAGGCCCCCGAGGCCGGCGCCACCGGCACCGTCGAACTCACCGCCGACGTCGAGGGCGGCCAGCTCAACCGGGTCGTCTTCGCCGCCCAGACCGGCAACGGAAAGTGGCGCGTCCTCGGCTCGTCCGACCACGCCCCGCACAAGGTCACCCACACCATCGGCGAGGACGTCCCCGCCGGTACCGCCCTGCGCTACAAGGCCGTCGTCATCGACTCCGCCGGCCGCACCGCGAGCGCCCTCGCCACCTCCACCACCGGCACCCCGCCCGTGGAGACCCCGCCGTCCGCCGCCTCCCGCGACTACGCGATCGTGCACTACAAGCGGGCCGACGGCGACTACGACGACTGGGGCCTGTACGCCTGGGGCGACCTCGCCGAGGGCGAGGCCACCGAATGGCCAGCCAGCCACCCCTTCACCGGCCGCGACGCCTACGGCGCCTTCGCGTACGTCAAGCTGAAGCCGGGCGCCTCCGACCTCGGCTTCCTGGTCGTCGACAAGGACGGCACCAAGGACGTCGACACCGACCGCACCATCGACCTCACCCGCACCGGCGAGGTCTGGATCGAACAGGGCAAGGAGACCGTCACCACCGAACGGCCCGAGTACCCCGCCCAGGACACCACCAAGGCCGTCCTGCACTACCACCGCGCCGACGGCGACTACGACGGCTGGGGCCTGCACACCTGGACCGGTGCCGCCGAGCCCACCGACTGGTCGAAGCCCCTGGAACCGGTGAAGACTGATGCCTATGGCGCGGTCTTCGAGGTGCCGCTCGCCGAGGGTGCCACCAGCCTCAGCTACATCGTCCACAAGGGCGACGAGAAGGACCTCCCGTCCGACCAGTCGCTCGACCTCAGGGCCAACGGCCACGAGGTGTGGCTGTTGAGCGGCCAGGAGAAGTATCTGCTGCCGCAGCCCGCCGGGTCCGCGGCAGCCCTCGACCTGTCCACCTCCAAGGCGGTCTGGATCGACCGGAACACCCTGGTCTGGGGTGGCTCCGACGCCGCCGCCTCCACCCAGCTCCTCGCCTCGCCCACCGGCACCGTCACGGTCGAGGACGGCACGCTCCGCACCGGCGACGCCCGCTGGCTGCGCCTGGCGCGGACCACCCTCACTGACGCCCAGAAGGCCCGCTTCCCGCACCTGAAGGACGGCACCGCCTGGTCCGTCGACCCGCGCGACCGGGACCGGGTGCGCGCTGCCCTGCGCGGCCAGGTCGTCGCCACCCAGCACGCGGCCAACGGCGCCGTGCTCGCCGCCACCGGCGTACAGCTCGCCGGGGTCCTCGACGACCTCTACGCCGCCCGTGCCACCAAGGCGGACCTGGGACCGGTGTTCCGCAACGGTCGGCCGACGCTGTCCGTGTGGGCGCCCACCGCGCGCGACGTCGCCCTGGAGATCGACGGCCGCACCGTCCGCATGCACCGCGACGACGCCACCGGCGTCTGGTCCGCCACCGGCCCCGCCTCCTGGAAGGGCAAGCCGTACCGGTACGCCGTCACGGTGTGGGCGCCCAGCACCCGGAAGATCGTCACCAACAAGGTCACCGACCCCTACTCCGTCGCCCTCACCACCGACTCCGAGCGCAGCCTCGTCGTCGACCTCGGCGACCGGAGCCTCGCCCCCAAGGGCTGGTCGGGGCTGACCAAGCCGAAGGCGGTGCCGCTCAAGGACGCCCAGATCCAGGAACTGCACATCCGCGACTTCTCCGTCGAGGACCGCACGGCGAAGCACCCGGGCACCTATCTCGCGTTCACCGACAAGGACAGCGACGGCAGCCGGCACCTGCGGAAGCTGGCGCGGTCCGGCACCTCCCACGTGCACCTGCTGCCCGCCTTCGACATCGCCACCATCCCCGAGAAGAAGTCCGACCGGGCGAGGGTCGACTGCGACCTCGCCGCCTACCCGGCCGACTCCCCGAAGCAGCAGGAGTGCGTGGCGAAGACCGCCGCCAAGGACGCCTACAACTGGGGCTACGACCCGTACCACTACACGGTCCCCGAGGGCTCCTACGCCACCGACCCGGAGGGCACCGCCCGCACCGTCGAGTTCCGCCGCATGGTCAAGGCGCTCAACGAGGAGGGCCTCGGCGTCGTCCTCGACGTGGTCTACAACCACACCGCGGCCCACGGCCAGGCGAAGACCTCCGTCCTGGACCGGCTCGTGCCCGGCTACTACCAGCGGCTGCTCGCCGACGGCTCCGTCGCCGACAGCACCTGCTGCTCCAACACGGCGCCCGAGAACGCCATGATGGGCAAGCTGGTCGTCGACTCCGTCGTCACCTGGGCCAAGGAGTACAAGGTCGACGGCTTCCGCTTCGACCTCATGGGCCACCACCCGAAGGCGAACATGCTCGCCGTCCGCAAGGCCCTCGACGCCCTCACCCTCAAGAAGGACGGCGTCGACGGCAAGAAGATCATCCTGTACGGCGAGGGCTGGAACTTCGGCGAGATCGCCGACGACGCCCGCTTCGAGCAGGCCACCCAGGCCAACATGGCCGGCACCGGCATCGCCACCTTCTCCGACCGGGCCCGGGACGCCGTGCGCGGCGGCGGTCCCTTCGACGAGGACCCCGGCGTGCAGGGCTTCGCCTCCGGCCTCTACACCGACCCCAACACCTCGACGGCCAACGGCACCGAGGCCGAGCAGAAGGCCCGCCTGCTGCACTACCAGGACCTCATCAAGGTCGGCCTCTCCGGCAACCTCGCCGACTACACCTTCACCGACACCAGCGGCAAGGAGGTCAAGGGCTCCCAGGTCGACTACAACGGCTCACCCGCCGGATACGCGGCCGTCCCCGGCGACGCCCTCGCCTACGCGGACGCCCACGACAACGAGTCCCTGTTCGACGCGCTCGCCTTCAAGCTGCCGAAGGACACCCCGGCCGGCGACCGGGCCCGCATGCAGGTCCTCGCCATGGCGACGGCCACCCTCTCGCAGGGCCCGGCCCTCTCCCAGGCGGGCACCGACCTGCTGCGCTCCAAGTCCCTGGACCGCAACTCCTACGACAGCGGCGACTGGTTCAACGCCATCCACTGGAACTGCGCGGCGGGCAACGGCTTCGGCCGCGGGCTGCCGCCGGCCGCCGACAACGAGGACAAGTGGCCCTACGCCAAGCCCCTGCTGGGCACGGTGAAGGTCGGCTGCCCGCAGATCGAGGGCGCCTCGGCCGCCTACCGGGACCTGCTGAGGATCCGCACGACGGAGAAGGTCTTCTCCCTCGGCACCGCGGACCGGGTGCAGTCCCGGCTCTCCTTCCCGCTGTCCGGCAAGGACGAGACCCCCGGCGTGATCACCATGCGCCTCGGTGACCTGGTCGTGGTCTTCAACGCCACGCCCGAGGCGCAGGACCAGCGCGTCACCGCCCTCGCCGGGACCGGCCACCGGCTGCACCCCGTGCAGGCGAAGGGCGGGGACCCGGTGGTCAGGACGGCGTCCTACGAGCGGAGCACCGGCACGTTCACCGTCCCGGCCCGCACGGTCGCCGTGTTCACCGCGGCGGGCTGACCCGCCGGGCATCACGGACACGACGTAGGCTGAGCCCTCCTGGAACCATCGCAGGAGGGCTCATGCCGCAGATCACCGTCGACTACTCCGACAGCCTGGCGGACGGCTTCGACCGGCCCGGCTTCGCGCGGGCCCTGCACACCGCCGTGGTCGACATCGCCGCCGCCAGGCCCCCGGCGTGCAAGACCCAGTTCCGCCGGACCGAGGACACCGTCGTCGGCCCCGACACCACGGGCCACGCCGTCGTCCACGTCACCCTCGGGCTGCTCGCGGGCCGCACCGAGGAGACCAAGGCACGGCTCACCGAGGCCGTGCTGGACCTGCTGCGGCAGTTCGTGAAGCCCGGCGGGGGAGTGGCCCTGCACGCCTCCGCCGAGGTGCGCGAACTGGACCCGTCCTACCGGAAGTACGAGGGCGAGTAACCGGGCGCCCCCGGCGGGCCCGTGCCCTCAGAGGTCCGGTCGGCCCAGCCACGACGGGCGGACGGGGACGCCGTCCTCGTCCAACTCGCCGGCAGCGTCCGGCCCGCCCGGGGACGGCCCGCCGACGGTGTCGGGCCCGCCCGGGGGCGACTCGTCCGGGGACGGCGGGTCCTGGGGTGCCGGGGCGGAGCCGGGCGCGGGGGCGGCCGGCGCGGGTTCCCGGGTCCCCCCGGGGCCCGGGTCCGGGGCGGCGGGCGCGTCCGAGTCCGCCAGCAGCTCCGCCACCGTGAACCGGGTGCCGAACGACTGGTACGCCCCGTCGACGACGAGCAGGAAGCCGTCGTCCACCCGCAGCAGCCGGCGGCGCTTCGGGCTCGTCGGGTGCCACGGCTGGTAGGCCCGGGCCCGCCGCTCCAGCTCCTCCAGCGCCTCCGCCCGGGAGCCGGTGACGTGGGCCACCACCTGTGCCTCGGTGTGCTTGCGCTGCCCGGTGCCCACGGTCGTCTCCACGACCAGGCCCCACGTGACCGTCCCGCTCACCCCGAGGCCAGGTGGACCAGCCGGGTGACCAGATCGGTGAACGGGCCGTCTCCCGGCTCGTGCCGGAGCAGGTCCCGCAGCAGCGCGGCCAGTTCGGCGTCGGCGGCGGCGGCCACCGCGGCCAGCGCGGCGAAGTCCTGCACCAACTGCTTCTCCAGCTCGGCGCGCGGGATCCGCCGGCCGTCCAGCCAGATCAGGGCCGTCGACTCGGCGAGCGAGATCCAGGACCGCACCACGAGCTCCAGGCGCGCCGGGGCCGGGCCCGCCACCCCCAGGTGCGACAGCATCTGCTCGTACGCGGCCTGCCGGACGGCGTCGATCATCGCGTTGGTGGTCGAGGAACCGACCGCCGGGCCGCCGCGCATCAGCGCGGAGAAGCCCGGGCCGTGCTCGTCGACGAAGTCGAAGTAGCGGCCCATCACCCGCCGCAGCCGCGCGCCCAGCGGCCCCTCGTGCGGCTCCACGAACCGCGACGCCAGATCGTCCGCGGCCCGCTGCAACGCGGCCTCGTACAGGCTGAGTTTGCCGGGGAAGTAGTGGTACACCAGCGGGCGCGAGATGCCCGCCGCCGACGCTATCTCGTCGATGGACACCTCGTCGGGCGAGCGGCGGCTGAACAGTTCGAGGGCCACGCCGATCAACTGCTGCCGCCGCTCGTCGACTCCCATTCTGCGGCGTACCCCGGTAGTCATGCGAACACCATACCGATCGATTCCAGCCGCGAACGGTCCGGACCGAGCGCGGGTGTTCGGCGACCGGTCAGCCGAGCCCCCGGAGGGTCCCGCCGTCCTTCAGGGTGCCCTCCAGGTCGGCACGGGCGCCCTCTTCGGCCTCGACGGACAACAGGTTGCCCCGCGCGGTGCCCCGGACGCCGCCCGTCGCCGTCACCGACGCCACGTCGCGGCTCCCGGCGGCCAGCAGGTGCCAGGTCCCCGTCTCCTCCGCCTTCCACAGCACCCCGGCCAGCACATGCGGGGAGCGCGCCCCGCACGCCGGGACGTCCTCGGCCTTCGCCGTCACCGCGCCGGTCGACCCGCCCGGCGTGCGGAACTGCGCCATCACCCGCGCCCCTTCGCCCCGCCAGGTCTCGCCCCGGGTGCACACCCACTGCGCCGTCGCCGCCGCGGACCCGGGGAGCGCGGCGGCTCCGCCCGCCCCCTGCGCGCCGGGCATCGGCTGCTCGGCGAACGCCCAGGCGTTCACGCTGCGCACGCCCGCCGCCCGCATCGCGGTCAGCGAGCAGGCGTACGGCGCCCAGGTGCGCAGTGCCGCCGCGCCGGACGCCTCACGCGGCGCGGAGGGCCGGCCGGCCGTCAGGTGGGCCGGGACCACCTCGCCGAGGTCGGTGACCAGCCGGCTGCCGGTGCCGTCGGTCAGCTCCAGCACGTTCCACGACGAGCACGCCCCCTGCTGCAGGGCCGGGCTGGCCAGGGGTGACGTCACCCCGTCGGTCAGCGGGAGGTCCATCGCCGCGGCCTCCGGCTCGCGCAGGTCCCGCTCGCCCGCCGACCGCACCCACGGCGCCGTCAGATAGCGCACGTTGCCGTCGGCCCGGCTCAGCACCACCGCGCTCGCCTCCGCCCGGCCGGCACCGTCGACCCGGGCGAAGTCCAGGGCGGCGCCGTCGGTGCCGTCCTTGGGTTCCGCGTACCGGACGACGCGCAGCCCGTCGTGCAGGATCACCACCCGCGCGTTGTCCACCGCGCCCGCGTACAGCAGCTGGGGCGGCCCGGCCGGCCCGCCGGTGGGCGTCCCGGGCGTCGCGGACACCTGCACCCGCTCGCCCGGGCGGGCCCACACCGCCAGGGCGCGGCGCAGCAGGGCGTCGTCGTCCACGCCGTCACCGCGGGCGGGCCAGACGGAGAAGTCGGTGCGCGCGGACGTCTTCCACGTGCTGGGGGCGACCCGGGTGAGCTGCCCGGGTTCCAGGGCGGCCTGCGCGGCCGGGTTCTGCGCGTACGGCGGCGCCGCGGCCCCGTCGGGACCCCAGCCCTCGCCGGGCAGCCCCAGCAGCGCACCGCACACCACGAGCGCCGCCCCGGCGACCAGGGCGGCCTTCAGGTGCTGCCGGCGGCGCAGCAGGTCGGTGGGGCGGGCCTGGAGCGCGCACGGGTCGAACTCCGGGGAGCCGAGCAGCCGGTACTCCGCCGGCACCCGGTCCGCCTCCCGCAGCGCGGCGTCCGGGTCGGCCACCCCGGCCTCGGTCAGCGCCGCGCGCACCTCGGCGTCCGGCAGCCGCTCCAGGCCACGCAGCACGTACGCGGCACGCGCCGCCCCGGACAGCTCGCCCAGCCGCTGCTCCAGGGCGAGTTCCCCGGCGCCGCCCGAGCGGGGGAACAGCCGCAGGCCCCACACCTGGGGCAGCAGCGGCGGCAGCTGGGCCCGCTTCGGCCACGCCCGGCGCTTCAGCGGCCGTCCGGCCTCCAGCGCCGCCCGCAGCACCTTCAGCCGCACCAGCGCGTACCCGGGGTCGGCGGCCCGGCCGGTGGACTGGGCGGGGATGACGGGCGCCGACGTACGGCTCCGGGGCAGCGCCCGCTGGGTCAGCGCGTGCGCGGTCAGCACCCGGCGGCTGCGGCCGACGCCGGGCGGCAGCACCAGGTAGGCGAGCCGGACGAGCCGCGGGTAGTGCTCGACGAGGGCGGCCTCGGCATGCTCGACGTCGACGGCCGGACCGGCGGGCGAGGAGGCTGCGGGGCGCTGGGCGACATCCTGTGACTGCACGTATCGCAGAACGAGCGAACCCGTGCTTGGTCACCCGGACGGCACGTGTCACCACCGCCCGCTCCCGGCCGCACGGGGCGTGGGCTCCGGTCCCGGCCCGGTCGGCGGGGGCCCGGTCGGCAGGTGTTCCGCGGCCGGGCGTGCCCGGATTTTGAGCGTCCCGGGCGTTCGATCCGTATCTGAGGCGGAGAGCCCCTCGCCGGGGCTCCGTGCGGCATGTCGCCGGAAGGACCGGAGGAACATCATGAGGCTGACCCGACCGACGCTCGCGCTGACCGGCGTGGTGACGGCACTGGCGCTGGCGGGCTGCGGGGCCGGCGACGACGGGGAGCGGGACGTGCCGCCCACCGCCACCGGAAGCCTGGAGCACCTGGCCAGCGAGGTGAAGTGCGACCCGGACATGCAGACCGACGCGGACACGATCCGCCAGGCGATCTGCAAGAAGGGCAAGGAGAAGTACATCCTCGCCACCTTCGCCACCGACCGCGGTCAGCGCGAGTGGATCGACACGGCCAAGGACTACGGCGGTCTCTACCTCGTCGGCCGCAAGTGGGTCGTCGTGGGCCACGAGAAGGTGCTGGAGGACCTGCAGGGCCGGCTCGGCGGCGACGTCGAGGAGGGCATCGACCACAGCGGCCACGGCGGCGGTGACGGCGGCGACCAGAAGGGCGGGCACGGCGAGCACGCCTCCGGCCACGCCGGGCACGGCGGCTGAGCCGTTCGCCGCGCGCGGGGTCGGGAGAACGCCGGCCCCCCGCCCCACCACCTCGCCCGCGGCCGTGCGCCGCGCGCGGGACGGGGAAACGCCGGAGGGCCGGTGGCGGGAGATCACTCCCGCCACCGGCCCTCCCGTCTGTGCGACGAGGGTGGAACCGCGACTACGTGCAGTCCCTACCGGTGTTGATGCACTCCACCACCTCGTTCATCAGGTCCTCGTCCATGACGTTGATGAAGTCGTTGTGGTCGGTGATCGGCTTGTGCAGCTGCTCCGGGAAGCTGTCCACGGCGTACGGGTTCTGCACCTGACCGTTCTCGATGGTCGGGGTGGGGATGTCGTACACCAGCTTGACCTGGAGCTGCGGGATGGCCTGGAAGCCGTTCGGGCAGCTGCCGTCGGCCTGGACGAAGGCCATGTGGTCCCGGTGGTTGGCGCTGTCGATGTTCTGGCCGTCCCAGCAGCTCTGGAAGTTGGACGTCCGGACCACCTGGCTGCCCTCGGGGCACAGCGGGTACTTGTCCGTCGACTGCCGGTCCTCGAAGCCGGTGCAGCTCCACGAGGTGTTGGCGTTCGCGGTGCCGTTGACGAAGGACTTGGCGTCACCGGTGATGATGCGCAGGAACCTCGGCATCGCGACGACGTCGCCCTGCTTGTTGCCGACGAACTTCAGCTCGGCCTGGGCCGGCTTGAGGATCCGGCCGATGTTGCCCTCGGCGCCGCCGCCCTGGTCGTTGGCGTCGAACTCCTCGGTGCCGTCCTGGAGGCGCAGCACCGGCCAGTAGTAGGTCGACTTGTCGCCCTGGTTCTGGCAGGAGGTGTCGGCGTTGGCGAGGTCCTCGTCGCTGGAGAACGCGTCGTTGTCCTGGTTGCCGACGTAGTCGTGCACGTGGTGCGCGCCGTTGTCGACGCCCGGGGCGGCGATCAGGTTGTCGCTGTTGAACAGGTTGTTCTCGTTGGTTCCGCAGTCCGTGGTGAACGTGCCGGTGGAGCCGCTGTCGCCGTTGGCGGGCAGCCCGTTCGGCAGATTGCGGGAGTTGGGCTGGACGTCCTCGATCTTGATGAAGTCGTCCGCGACCGGCCCGGCGACGCCGTTGCCGTTGTCGTCCGGCTGACCGCCGCCGTCCTGGCCTCCGTCGTTCTGGCCGCCGTCGTTCTGGCCTCCGCCGTTCTGACCGCCGGCCGGGCGGCCGGTGCACCGTGCCAGCCGGTCCAGGTCGCCGGGAGCCTTGCCGCCGGCCCGGTTGATCTGCAGCTTGATGCGGTCGATCAGCACCTTCCGCCGGTCCTTGAGCGGACCCAGAATGGAGTTCTGGACGAAGTTCGCGTCCCCGGCCTGCGCGCGGCGCGTGGTGACCAGGCGCTGGTAGGCGTCGGTGATCTGCTGGTCCATCGAGGCCAGTTCACCGTCGACCTCGCCACGGGCCCGGTCCGGCACGTTCCGGAGCTTCTGGCCCACGTCCGGACAGTAGATCGTGACGACCTGCGACACGTTCCGTTTCGTCCGGTTGTCCGGCGCCTTCTCGTGCGCCGAAGCGTAGAAGTTCGCCCAGATCAGCCCGCCCCCACCGAGCGCTAGGGCCGCCGATGCGGCAATGGCCTTGGTGGCCAGCGGCGTACGGCGTTTTCTTGTGTTGCGTCCCATGGAACTCCTCTGACTTCCTTGCGGGGCATCCCATTGCGGGGCATCGAGGCGCCCGACAGGAGTGAAGCGGCGCCCTTGAATACGGGAGCCGCCTCGGGGGTGTTCACCCGTCCCGGAAATCGCCGACAACTTCGTACGGACCAGGGGTTTCAACGGCCCCTGTAATACCGGGAGTTGTGAATCACCCACCCGGAGTGGGGGACTGGGTCCGCCATCACCGTCCACGGCCGGTGATGCCGGACCCCACGGGTGAATAGCGGGACAACGGCCCCCGCGCGCCGGTTGTCGCTGTCCGGGAGACCCGTTCCGGTTCGCGGAGTATGTGCCTCCCGGGGTACGGCCGGCCTCCTACGCCCGGCCGGTCCGTGCGAGCACCCTCGCCTCCACCTCCGGGTCCAGCCAGGTGTAGGTCCGCTCCGGATGCCGGGGGACCGTGCCGCCGAGGCCACGCAGCCATCGCCAGGTGTCGGCGACGGTGTCGGCCACCGGACGGCAGCGCAGACCGGCGGCGACGGCCCGGGACACGTCCGCCCCGTAGAGGGCGTCGTACCCCTCGCTGCCCGGCGGCACCCACACCGGCAGCCCGGTCCACGGCTCGATGCCCGCCGCGAGGATCACCTCCGGGTCGGTCCAGCGCAGTTCGGCCGCCCCGCCGGTCACCTCGGCACACGCCCGCAGCAGTTCCTCCGTCGTCGCGTGGCCCTGCGGGGACGACAGGTTGTACGGCCCGCTCAGCCCTTGCTCGGCGGCACCGAGGATCCAGGCGGCCAGATCGCGGGCGTCGACGTACTGCAACGGCAACTCCCGCGGGCCCGGGGCGAGGACCGGGCCGCCGCGCGCCATGCGGGTCAGCCACCACGGCAGCCGGCCCACGTTCTCGTACGGCCCGAGGATCAGCCCGGCCCGCACCAGCACCGACCGGTCCGCGCCGAAGGCGTCCACGGCGGCCAGCTCCCCGCCCCGCTTGTCGCGCGCGTAGTCGGTGCGGTCCGCGTCGGCACGGGCGCCGTCCACCACCGGGGCCCGCTCGGTGTACCCGGCGGGCGGCGCCCACGCGTACACCGAGCAGCTCGACACGTACACGTACCGGGCCGCGCGGTTTCGCAGCAGTCGTGCCGTGTCCCGCACGGCCTGCGGCGCGGTGGACCAGGTGTCGACGACGACGTCCCAGTCACCGGGCGCCTCCTCCAGTGCGGCGAGCCCGTCCGGGGCGGTGCGGTCGCCTCGCAGGGACCGCACGCCCGGCGGCGCCTCCTGCCGCCCCCGGTTGAGGACGGTCACCTCCCAGCCGCGGCCGAGGGCTGCCTCCACCACGCTCCGCCCGACGAACTCCGTACCGCCCAGCATCAGAAGTCTCATGCCGGTGACTCTGCCCGGCCGGGCGGCCGGGACGAACGGCACTCTGCCGACGGCAGACGGCAGACGGCAGACGGCAGACGGCGGGCGCCTCGCGGGGCCTTCGGCGTGCCCGGGGTCAGTGTCCGGCCGGCGGCACGTACTGGTAGCCCACGCGACGCACCGTGCGGATGGCCCCGCGGTGCTCGGCCCCCAGCTTGCGGCGCAGCCGCGCGATGTGGACGTCGACGGTGCGGCCGTCGCCCACGTGGCCGTAGCCCCACACCGTGCCGACCAGCTGCTCCCGGGTGTGCACCCGGTGGGGGTGGCCGACGAGATGGGCCAGCAGCTCGAACTCCAGGTAGGTGAGGTCGAGTTCGCGGCCGTCCACGGAGGCGGTGCGCCGGGCGGCGTCGATGCGGATCAGGTCGTCGCCCCCGGGAACGGCGCCGTCGGCACCGGTCCGGTCCGCCGGGTCCGGCCCGGCCACCGGGAACGGCGGCTGCTGGTCGGCGGGGACCAGCACCAGGTAGCCGACCATCGGCGGCTGCCCGGGCAGGACCGGCAGGGTGTGCCGGGGCGCGGGCAGCCAGGTGGCCCCCGGCGGCAGCAGGTCCGCGACGGTGACCACGTCGTCCCGGTCGACGGCGCGCAGCCGGTGCCGGGGACGGCCCGCTGACGCGGCGGGGGAGACGGCGGAGGAGACGGCGGGGGGCGCCTCGCGGGTGGCGGTGGCGGTGGACAGGGGACGGGGGAGGGAACGGGGGGTCGCCATGACGGATCAGCTCTTTCGCGCGGAGGGACGTGCGTCGGGAGGGACGACGGCCGCGCGAGGAGAGGACCGGGGCGGACCGTCGTGGACGTACGCGGTGCGCGCCGGGAGACCGGAGGGGGTGGTGCGGTGCTCTACCGGGCCGGCGCGTGGGACGCGCGACAACACACCCGGTCGAAGTCGTGGTGCTGCCGGGAGGGCCAGAAGGGCTCGAGGTCGTGGCGACCCGTCGCGACGGACTTCCGGTGGCTGGCCATGCCCCCATTGAAGCAGACCCGGCCCGCCCGCAGGAGCCCGTTCCCACGGCTCGGACACCCGCCCGGCCCGCGACGCCGCGAGGGGACGCCCGCCGGTACGGCGGACGCCCCCTCACGGACGGCTGACGGTACGAACCGCGGAGATCAGACCTGGCCGGCCTTCTCCAGCGCGGTGCAGCAGGTGTCGACCAGCAGGCGCGTCACCACGTACGGGTCGACGTTGGCGTTGGGGCGGCGGTCCTCGATGTAGCCCTTGCCGTCCTTCTCCACCTGCCACGGGATGCGCACCGAGGCACCGCGGTCCGAGACGCCGTAGGAGTACTGGTCCCAGGGGGCCGTCTCGTGCAGGCCGGTGAGACGGTCGTCGATGCCGGAACCGTAGTTCTTGACGTGGTCCAGCGGCTTGGAGCCCTCGCCCAGCGACTCGCAGGCCGTGATGATGGCGTCGTAGCCCTCGCGCATGGCCTTGGTGGAGAAGTTGGTGTGGGCGCCCGCGCCGTTCCAGTCGCCCTTGACCGGCTTGGGGTCGAGGGTCGCGGCGACGCCGAAGTCCTCCGCGGTGCGGTACAGCAGCCAGCGGGCCACCCACAGCTGGTCGGCGACCTCCAGCGGGGCCAGCGGGCCGACCTGGAACTCCCACTGGCCGGGCATGACCTCGGCGTTGATGCCGCTGATGCCGAGCCCCGCCTTCAGGCAGTTGTCCAGGTGCGCCTCGACGACGTCCCGGCCGAAGATCTCGTCGGAGCCGACACCGCAGTAGTAGCCGCCCTGCGGCGCGGGGAAGCCGCCCTTGGGGAAGCCCAGCGGGTGGCCGTCCCGGAAGAAGGTGTACTCCTGCTCGATGCCGAAGATCGGCTCCTGGGCGGCGAACCGCTCGGCCACCTCGGCCAGGGCGGCCCGGGTGTTGGACTCGTGCGGCGTCATGTCGGTGTGCAGGACCTCGCACAGCACCAGCACGTCGTCGCCGCCGCGGATCGGGTCCGGGCACACGAAGACCGGCTTGAGGACGCGGTCCGAGGCGTGGCCCTCGGCCTGGTTGGTGGACGACCCGTCGAAGCCCCAGACCGGCAGGTCGGCGCCCTTGTCGCCGTCGGTGAGGATCTTCGTCTTGGACCGCAGCTTGGCGGTCGGCTCGGTGCCGTCGATCCAGATGTACTCGGCCTTGAAGCTCACGGTCCACATCCTTCGGGGAGGTCGGGGCGCTGGTGCGGGTGCTGCCGCGCCGCGCCCGGCGGGCGCCACGCTGATGTCCCACAGCGTGTCAACAGGCGATTTCCCGTCCATTGCCCGCACGTGAATGCCGTGTTACCGACTCCGCCGCGCCCGCCTCGCCGTACGCCGTCCGGCGTACGCCGCCGCTGGTGGGGCCTCCCGGGCCTCGTACGCCGTACGGCTGTCGTATGCCGTGCGGCCGGCGCGGGCCCGGGGGACACGGGCGGGGGCCCGCCGCTCCTGGCCGGAGCGGCGGGCCCCCGTGGGACGGCGGTCCTGAGCCGAGACGTGGCCGAAAAACACGCCTCGCCCCCCGCGAGGGGACCGCCGTCGGGGAATTCCTGACGGCCCGGGCGTCACCCCACCTTCTCGATCACGGCCCGGCGGATCAGGAACCTGCCGGGCTCCCGGACCTGCTCGAAGGCGGCGTCGTTGAGCAGGACACAGCTCCCGGAGGTGGAGGTGACCTCCACCGTCGTGGACTTGTTGTTGTCCAGGTTGGTGACCTTCAGCTTCGTCCCGGCCGGGAACTGGTTGCTGGACGCGGCCGGGGCGCCCGGCTCGCCGGAGAGGGTGACCGTCGAGCCGTTGCACACCTGCTCGCCCACGGCCGCGGCGCCGTCACCGCCCGGGTTCTGCGCGGCGTCACCGCCGCCCGCCTGCTCACCCGGCGCGGGCTGGGAGGGCGCCGCCGGCTGACCACCGGCCTGGGAGCCCTGAGCCGACTCCCCCACCGTGCACCCGGATGCCTCCTGCTTGCGCTTGATCTCCTCGATGACCGCCTCGCGGTTGGCGATCCTGGCCTCCGACTGGGCGTCGGGGGCCGCCCGCTGGCCTTCGATGAACTTCTGGTTGTTGCCGAGCGCGGTGGCCAGGCCCTGACACACGGTCGAGTCGCCCGCCGCCTTGACGGACGGCGTCTGGGCGGCGTTCGACGTCGTCGCCATGAAGAAGGCGCCGCCTCCCGCCACCGTCGCAGCGCTCAGCAACAGCGCCAGCTTCTTCTTCGGACCGAGAGTTCTCCTACGCGACATGCGCGCCTCCTGGAAAGGATGGGGGGAGCGGACGTCGCTATGTACGAGATACCGAACGGAGTTGCTCACCGGCCGGGGCAAGTCCACGAAGTAACCTGCGTCACACGGTCGTTGAGGGGCGTCCGTGCTACCGGGACAGCGCGTCCCGCACCGCCTCCTCGCTGCGGCCGACCACCGCCGTGCCGTCGTCGGCCGTGATGATGGGCCGCTGGATCAGCTTGGGGTGCTCCGAGAGCGCCGCGATCCACCGGTCCCGCGCGCCGGCGTCGCGCGGCCAGTCCTTGAGCCCCAGTTCCTTGGCCGCGGCCTCCTGGGTGCGCGTGATGTCCCACGGCTCCAGTCCGAGCCGTCCGAGCACCTCGCGGATCTCGTCCTCGCTCGGTACGTCCTCCAGGTAGCGCCGGACGGTGTACTCGGCACCCTCCGCGTCGAGCAGGCCGATCGCGCTGCGGCACTTGGAACAGGCCGGGTTGATCCAGATCTCCATGGGCCCACCGTACGCCCGCCCGCACGGATCCGCTCTGTTCGAATTCCAGACGCCCCGCGCGCCTCCCTCGAACCACCCGTGACGTGTCCTCAAATCGCGATCTGAGCAGGGCTTTTGTGGTTGTCCGCAGGCCCCCGGAATGTCAGTGCCGGGCAGTACACTGGAAGCAGTGTTCGAGGGAATCGCCGGGGTCGCCGTCGACTCCGGAGCCTGCCCCGACCGCGACTGGAGGATGCCCGTGCCCGCTGCCGCCCTGAAGCCGAAGCCCCTGCCCACCCAGTCCACCGCCCAGCGCCCCGTCCTGCTCGAACTGCCCTGCGCCCCCGTCGAGAAGCGCCCGCTCCCGCCCGGCCGCCCCCGCGACTGGTACGTCACGCACAACCGCCGGCTGAAGGCGATGCGCCTGGCCATAGCCCTGCTCGACTCCGGCGTCTACCTGCCCGCCCAGGCACTCAACGAGACGATCCGCAGCGCCGCGGAGATGATCGGCGTGCACCCGCCGTCGGACACCACGTGCCACATGGTCCGCGCCTTCATGCGCTACAACCGCTGAAGGCGGCGGGGCTCCGGGGCCGGTCCCCGCACCGGTCCTCGGGCTCCGGGCCCCGCCCCGGGCCGTCGGCCCGCCGTGGTCCGGGCCCTCGGCCGGCGGAGCGCCCGGGTTCAGTGGGTCCGGCGGCCCGGGTCCGGCCCGGGTCCCGGCGGATCGGAGCCACGGCACCGCGGCTCCCGGGGACGGCCGGTCACCCCCGGGACCACCCGGCGGCTCCCGTGAGCCGAGCACCGGGTCACCGGGTCACCGGGCCGCGGGGGACCCGGGTCACCGGGCCGCGGGGGACCCGGGTCACCGCGTCACCGGGGCAGGCCCGCCATCCACCTGCGCCGGGCGAAGGCGTCCTCGTCGAAGAGGTGCCTGACGCCCTCCAGCAGGGCACCCATCTCCGGGTTCCCGAGCTCCGTCGGCCTCCACCGCCGGACCGCCCGCTCCGCCCGCTCCCGCAGCCCGTCGTCCGCGTCCCCCAGCAGTTCCACCGCCGTCCGCAGCCCCACCACATCCCCGCGGGCTGCCAGCAGCCGGAACGCACCCACCCGGGTCGCCCGGGGCCGGTGACCCGCCAGGCGGTCCGTCAGCGCCCCGTCCGGCAGCGACCGGGCGGAGGGCAGCAGCGCGGCCACCACCTCCCGCACCACACCGGGCGCCGGGTCGTCGAGCAGCGGCAGCAGTCGTGCCGTGTCGGCCGCGTCCAGGACCCGCAGTCCGGCCACCGCCCGCGCCCGGACCCGAGGCTCCGCATGGCCGAGCAAGGGCTCCAGCACGGCGGTGTCCCCCCGCTGCCCGCACTCCGCCAGCCCGATCACCGCGCCCGGCGGGACCTCCGGGCCGGCGCACCGCTCCCGGTACCAGACCAGCGGGTCCCGGCCGTCCTGCCGCACCACGTACCGAGCACAGGCCCGGACGAGCGCCGACCGGTCGGCCAGGAAGTCCTGGGCGCGCCGGGGCAGTCCCGCCCGCCGCAGCGCCGTGACACCGGCCGCCCGCACCCGCGGAGCGCGGGCGGTCAGCAGCGGTTCCAGCACCCCGTCCGGGTCGTCCCCGTGCGCCAGGGCGGCCAGCGCGGCGTCGGCGCACACCGACTGGACGACGACGTCGGAGTCCGCGTGGGCGCGCCGGGCCAGCTCGGCGGGGGAGAACCGCCCCTCCTCGACGGCCAGCCGGACGGCGAACCGGCGCACGGCCCGTTCCGGGTGGGCGCAGACCCGCAGCATCTCCTCGCGCGGCGCCTGGCGCAGCACGGCGCCCAGCAGCCCGACCGCGAACGTCCCGCGCTCGCGCTCCCCGGTCCGCAGGACCACCGGCGCCAGGGCGACCGCCGACCGCACGTCGAGCACCCCGGTCAGCAGCCGGCGGGCCCGCTCCCGCACCGGTGCGACCCAGTCGGCCGCCCGCAGGACCAGCAGCGGCAGCAGCACCGGGTGCGCCACGGCCTCGCCGAGGGCCGCCTCGCGCACGCGGCCGTCCGGATGGCAGAGCGCCCGCGCGGCCCGCGCCACCGGGTCCGGACCGAGAGCGTCCGGACCGTCGGACGGCGCCGACCCGTACCGGATGTCCCACCGGACCTCCAGGTCGAAGGCCGCCCAGGCCCCGGCATCACCACTGTCCAGGCCGCCCGCCGGGAACGGCCCGCCGAGCAGCCGCACCGCCGCCGCCTCTTCACGCCCCACGTCCACCACGCCCCCCCCGTGCGCTGTCGTTCCGGCCGATCCTAGAAGCAGGGGGAGCGGCTGTCGCGGAAGAATCAGTACGGCCGGAAGCCGATGTACCCGAGCAGCAGGATCACCGCGACGATCCCGCCGAGGACGAGGACGGTCGACGTCCAACGGGAGCGCCCGGCCGACCCGCGGTGCTCCGGTTCGGGGCGGAAGGGGACCGGCCCGGGAGGGTTGTCCTTCCACCGGGCGGCGAGCATGCGGGCCCGCGCCGACGGCTCCTTGTGCGGGGCGTCGTCGGCCCACCTGATGTCGAACTCCCGCTCCTCTTCGTCCCTCTCCGGCATCCCCGTGACCTCTCTCGAACAACAGTGTCAGGACCCATGGTCCCCCGACACCCGCCCGCGGCGGAAGTGTTCCGGCCACGGGCGGCCGCCGGCGCCCACCGGAGCGCCCCGGCCGGGAGACACCCGGGGCGGGTGCGTCACATCTGCTCGACGAAGAGCGGAGTACCCACCACCACCTGCCGGATGCCGCCGATGCCGGCACGCCTGACCTGTTGCCTCTGTGCATCGACGACGGCCACGGTGACCGCGATGCCCTGCACCGTGGGCAGGTTCGCGGCGTTCTGGCCGTTGACCCGCATCACCGCCTGCCAGGCGTAGGAGCATGCGCCGGGGAGGTCGTCGTGGACCGGGGACGATGCCTCTTCGGCCTTCTCCGTGATGGCCCGGAACGGATCGGGGCGCGCCCGCGGCGTCCGTCCGTTCTTCCCGGCCGGAACGGGCGTCGGCCGTGTCCCCACCACGGGAGGGAACACGGCCGACGGACCCGGAAGGCGGCCGGGCCGGAAGCGGTTGCCCGTTCCGGCCCGGGGCGCTGTCACACGTCGAAGTACAGCTCGAACTCGTGCGGGTGCGGGCGCAGCTGCAGCGGGGCGATCTCGCTGGTGCGCTTGAGGTCGATCCACGTCTCGATCAGGTCGGGGGTGAAGACGTCGCCCTGGAGGAGGAACTCGTGGTCGGCCTCGAGGTGGTCGAGGACGGCGGGGAGCGAGGTCGGGACCTGGGCCACGTTGGCGTGCTCCTCGGGAGCCAGCTCGTAGAGGTCCTTGTCGATCGGCTCGGCCGGCTCGATCTTGTTCTTGATGCCGTCCAGGCCGGCCAGCAGCAGCGCGGAGAACGCCAGGTACGGGTTGCCGGAGGCGTCCGGGGCGCGGAACTCGACGCGCTTGGCCTTCGGGTTGGACCCGGTGATCGGGATGCGCATCGCGGCGGAGCGGTTGCGCTGCGAGTACACCAGGTTGACGGGGGCCTCGAAGCCCGGCACCAGGCGGTGGTACGAGTTCACCGTCGGGTTGGTGAACGCCAGCAGCGACGGGGCGTGCTTGAGGATGCCGCCGATGTAGTACCGGGCGGTGTCCGACAGGCCGGCGTAGCCCTGCTCGTCGTAGAACAGCGGCTCGCCGCCCGTCCACAGGGACTGGTGGACGTGCATGCCCGAGCCGTTGTCACCGAAGATCGGCTTCGGCATGAAGGTCGCGGTCTTGCCGTTGCGCCAGGCGACGTTCTTCACGATGTACTTGAAGAGCTGGAGGTCGTCGGCGGCGGCGAGCAGCGTGTTGAACTTGTAGTTGATCTCGGCCTGGCCGGCGGTGCCCACCTCGTGGTGCTGGCGCTCGACCTTCAGGCCGGCCTTGGCCAGCTCCAGGGAGATCTCGGCGCGCAGGTCGGCGAAGTGGTCGACCGGCGGGACCGGGAAGTAGCCGCCCTTGTAGCGGACCTTGTAGCCGCGGTTGTCCTCCAGCGCACCGGTGTTCCAGGCGCCCGCCTCGGAGTCGATGTGGTAGAAGGACTCGTTCTCGGAGGTCTTGAAGCGCACGCTGTCGAAGACGTAGAACTCGGCCTCGGGACCGAAGAACGCGGTGTCCGCGATGCCGGTGGAGGCCAGGTACGCCTCGGCCTTGCGGGCCACGTTCCGCGGGTCGCGGGAGTACTGCTCGCCCGTGATCGGGTCGTGGATGAAGAAGTTGATGTTCAGCGTCTTGTCGCGGCGGAACGAGTCGACGCGGGCCGTGGACAGGTCGGCGCGCAGCGACATGTCGGACTCGTGGATGGCCTGGAACCCGCGGATCGAGGATCCGTCGAAGGCCAGCTCCTCGTCCGGGTCGAACGCCTCGGCAGGGACCGTGACGTGCTGCATCACACCCGGGAGGTCGCAGAACCGGACGTCGATGAACTTGACGTCCTCGTCCGCGATGAACTTCTTGGCCTCGTCGGCGTTCTGGAACATCCAGCTCCTCCTACTCCCGACCGTCCCGCCGGGGTGGTAGATCGTTCGTGCGGCCAGTGCGGGTGGCACACGCTGTGTTCGACCCTAAGGACGGGTGATTTCTCGGGCGTGACCCATTTGTTTCGCACACGTTAACCGGGCCCTCCGCGGCGAGGTCCCGGACACACCCCGCCCTGCTCCGGTCATATGCGGGCGCAGTACCGTGGACGGGTGGACAACAGGCAAGCAATCGGATCATGGCTCTCCGGCCCCCGTGCGGCCATGGAGGACGCCGGTGCCGACTTCGGGTACCGGGGCGAGCAGCTCGGGCTGCCCGAGGACGGGCCGGGCTCGATCGCCCGCCCCGGCCGCAGGCTCGGCGCGCTGGCGGTGGACTGGGCGATGTGCGCGCTGATCGCGTCCCAGCTGATCACCGGCAGCTACGGCCAGACCTCGTCGAACTGGGCGCTGCTCATCTTCTTCGTCATGAGCGTGCTCACCGTCGGGACGATCGGCTGCACGCCGGGCAAGCGGCTGTTCGGGCTGCGCGTGGTGGCCCTGAACACCGGGGGCGTCCAGCCGGCGCGTGCGCTGCTGCGCAGCCTGCTGCTCTGCCTGGCCCTGCCCGCGCTGATCTGGGACCGCGACGGCCGGGGTCTGCACGACCGGATGGCCGGCACGGTCGAGGTGCGGATCTGAGGCTCCCGGCGGACCGGGTGCGGCTTCGAAGGTCCGGGACGGACCGTCCCCTGACCTCCTGACCCGCTGCACCACTCGATTGCACCACCCGCGGCCACCGCCCGGGATGCCGGTATGGGCCCTGGTCAGTACCGCGAAACACTGGTCCCCGGTCATGGCGTCGTGAGATCAGCGCATGGGGGCCGGACCGTGAGATGCCGTCGACCGGGCGGCCGACGGACCGGACAGTGGCGTATTCGGCGCGGATGCGGCCGGACGGCCGTGGGGAACGCCTTCTCCCCCCATGGTGGGAGGGATCCATGGCGCGGCCCTGGGTTTTCCTGAGCGATCAGGACGGGGCAGAACCGCCGTCAACCGGCGTGCGCTGACGTCTGTAGTGACGAGCTGCCCGGGCGCGGTTTCCGCATGACGGCTTGCACCACTCCTGCCGCCCGTGGCTCTTGACGAAGTAGCGCACGCAGCGGGGCGCGGTGCAGGATCGCAACCGGGTGCACTGCGGGCCGCTGAGAAAGTCGATGGCGGCTCGGGCGAGGGCCGCGACAAGCCGGACGTACGGATCGTTCTCCACCGATGTCAACCGGGCGGTCGGGGCCCCTCCGGCGGGCCAGTCGATCTGCGGGGCGACCAGTTCCCGCGCGGCAGCAGTGTTGAGGTGGGCCATTGCCTGGTCGGCAGTCATCAGGCGATGGGCGTCCGCCGGGCTGGGGGGAGCCGGACTGACCGCTCGGGCGAACAGGGCCCGGACCGCCTGCCGGAGCTCGATGATCCCCAGCCTGAGGTTTTCGTCCGCCACGAGTTCTCCGGCCGGAATCTGGTGGGCCAGCAGATCCCGCTGCTCGTGGATCCAGTGCGTTGTTCCCTCGACTGTGGCGAGGTCGTCGGCGACGCCGCCGTCTCCGTCGTGGCGGATCGTGCTCGCCAGTTCCAGTGCAAGCCAGCGCTCCACAGGACGTTCCCTCCCATCTCGGTGCCCGGTCGTCAACCTCTTGATCACATCCCTGGGTACACCGTAGTGTCCCTAACGGAAAAACCAAAAACTTCCGTTAGGTGGAGTGGGTGGGGACACCTGCCCCGGCACACTACGGCGCCTGGGCGCGCCCTGGGAGGCAACTGCGAATGACGCTGCTTGCACAGATCAGCGACCTGCACCTGGACGGCAGCGAGAGGGCAACGCGACGCGCCACCCGCGTCATGGACTACTTACGAGCCCTGCCTCGCCCGGTCGACGCGCTCCTGGTCACCGGCGACATCGCCGATCACGGCGAGGAGGCCGAGTACGAGGAAGCGACACAGATCCTGGCCGCCCCCTTCCCGGTGCTCACCTGCCCCGGAAACCACGACGTGCGACCCGCCTACCGCAAGGCCCTGCTCGGAGAAGCCCCCGACCATGGCCCCGTCAATCGGGCCCACGACATCGGCGGTACCGCCATCCTGATGTGCGACTCCACCATCCCGGGCCGCGACGAGGGACGCCTTGACGCCCAGACACTCTCCTGGATCGACACCACCCTCACCGCGCTGCCACAGGACACCGCTGCACTGATCGCCTTCCACCAGCCGCCGGTCGAACTCCACCACCCCCTGCCCGACTCCGGCATGCTCGAAGAGCCCGAACAATTGGCCGACCTGCTCGACGCGCACCCGCAGGTCGCCGCCGTCCTCACCGGCCACGCCCACACCGCGGCCGCCTCGATCTTCGCCTCGCGTCCGCTGATCGTCGGACCAGCCATCACCTGGACCCTGCGCATGCCCTGGGAAGGCGACACGGCCGCAGACCGTGACCAGCCGCCCGGCCTCGCGTTCCACGTCCTGTCCGACGACCGGCGCCTGACCACCCACTACCGCGTCGTCACGTGATCACCCGCTCGCACGGTCCGGAGGCATCGTGGTCCACCCCTACGCCATCGCCGGGTTCCTGGTGGCGGTCCTTCCTCTGATCGCCGCCCCCGGAGCCAGTCTGGCCCTGCTGATCCGACATGTCACCGACAGCGGGCGCCATCAGGCTCTTCCCGTCATCCTCGGCACGGTCACCGGCCTGTACATCCACGCTGCTCTCGCCACTGCCGGCCTGTCAGCCCTGGTCATGCACTCCAGCCTGGCCTTCACCGCCGTCAAGCTCGTCGGTGCCGCGTATCTCATCGGCCTGGGCATATGGACGTGGCGTTCCGCCCCACCGAACGCGGCACCCGTCCCCCTCCGCGAACGTCGGCCGAAGGGTTCGGACTCCGTCTTCGCCCAAGCGCTCCTCGCCAACGTCCTCAACCCGAAGGCAGCAGCCATCTACTTGACCTTGGTCCCCCAGTTCATCGCACCTCACCAGCCCTTCGGCGGCCAGATCCTCACGATGGCCACCGCCCACGCGCTGCTGATCGCACTCTGGCTCGCCGTTTGGACCTTCCTCGTCCTGCGTGCCTCACATGCCCTGCGCACGCCCCGTTTCAAGCAAGCTGCCGCCAGGACGACGTCAGTGGTCCTCATCGCCCTCGGCATTCGGAGCGCCGTGACGTAGTCCGAGAGCGCCAGCAGCTCCACGGCGCCCGGACAGGACTGTCCAGCAGATTGCCGACATGCTCAGTGGCTCGTGCCACGGTGCACGGACACCTCGACACGACCAGGACGATTTCCGCCGGCCGACGAAGACCGCCGTCGCGTAGCACTGAAGCCACCGGCGGGTTACTTGCTCTTTGGTGTCCGAGTCGACTGGGCCGTATACGACCGGCCGGGACGGGACACGGAACGACACAGGGCGCCGCTGTGCCCCGACTCCCCTACGACGGCCCCGCACGACGTCCCGCACGACTGCCCCGCACGAGCGTCACACGCGACCGCCCCCGCACAGCTGTCACACGCAGCGCCCGCGCACCGCGCAGCGCCGCCCCGCGCGGCACCGTACCCACGGGCAACGCGAAACGCTGAGGGGCGCCCGGATCACTCCGGGCGCCCCTCAGCGCGTCGTGTACGGCAGCGACAGGAGGTCAGCGCGGCCGGGGGCCGCCCTTCGGCAGCTTCATGCCCTTGGGCATCGGGCCCTTCGGCAGCGGCATGTTGTTCATCAGGTCGCCGAGCGCGCGCAGCCGGTCGTTGGTCGCGGTGACCTGGGGGCCGGTGAGCACCCGGGGCTTCTTCAGCATGGTCGTGCGCAGCTTCTTCAGCGGGACCTGGCCCTCGCCCGTGCCCACGATCAGGTCGTGCACCGGGACGTCGGCGACGATGCGGTTCATCCGCTTCTTCTCCGCCGCCAGCAGGGTCTTCACCCGGTTCGGGTTGCCCTCGGCGACCAGGATGATGCCGGCCTTGCCGACCGCGCGGTGCACCACGTCCTGGTTGCGGTTCATGGCCACCGCCGGGGTGGTCGTCCAGCCCCGGCCGATGTTGTCCAGCACGGCCGCGGCGGCGCCCGGCTGGCCCTCCATCTGACCGAACGCGGCCCGCTCGGCCCGGCGCCCGAACACGATCGCCGTCGCGAGGAAGGCGAGCAGGAAGCCCAGGATGCCGAGATAGATGGGGTGCCCGATCAAGAAACCGATCGCGAGGAAGACACCGAAGGTGACGATTCCGACAGCCGCGAGTACAAGACCGATCTTCTTGTCGGCCCTGCGGGTCATCTTGTAGGTCAGGGCGATCTGCTTCAGTCGCCCGGGGTTCGCAGCGTCCGCTGCGGTTTCCTTCCTCGCCATGCCCAGAAGTCTACGTGTCCCCCGGAGCGCGATCGACGGCAGTGCCCGGCCGGGGAGCCTCCGGGCGGGACACGGGCGGGCCAGAGGTGCCCCGGGCGGCGGGACGCGGTGGGCTCGCGGGACGGGACACCTCCGGCCCGCGTGACGGGGCGCGGCCGGATCAGGGGCGCGTGAGCAGCGACTGCTGCAGCGCGCGCTCGCTCTCGACCCGGTCCTTGGCGCGGCGGCGGTCCTCCTGGACGGAGGTCCAGGCGTTGCGGCGGGCCGTGCGCTGGCCGCTGCTCATCAGCAGCGACTCGACGGCTCGCAGGGCGGTGGTGAAGGACGGGATGGCGGTGGCGCGGACGGGCGCGGCCTGCATGACGGGTGTCCCTCTCGGTACGGTTCCGTTGTCGGATGCACTGGTCGGATGCACGTGGTCGGACGCACGTGGGTGACGCGGTGCCGGGAGGCACGGGCGGGTACGTGCGGTGTACGTGCTGTCATTCCAGGGTCACTGTTTGGTGTTACCAGGACGTGACCCGCCGGTCAAACACCCGTGAAGGCCCGGTACCGGGCCCGCGAACGAGGACGCGGCCCCGCCGTGCGCCCTCATCTGCGAGGACGAGCGGGACCGCGTGCTCTCGGCCATTACTGGCCGGTAGTTTCTTGTGCGCGATTTCACAGGCATACCCGGCGGCCGGAACGCCACGGTGCTGGGGCGGCGGTTGCCCCGCCCGGTCACGGCGATGGGGCGCCGGGGCGTCGTCAGACCGCCTGGGCGGCGACGTAGCTGCCGCGCTTCTCCACGGCCATCTGGTAGAGCCGCCCCGCGCGGTACGAGGAGCGCACCAGCGGGCCGGACATGACGCCGGAGAAGCCGATCTGCTCGGCCTCCTCCTTCAGCTCCACGAACTCGTGCGGCTTCACCCAGCGCTCCACCGGGTGGTGGCGCACCGACGGGCGCAGGTACTGGGTGATGGTCACCAGCTCGCAGCCCGCGTCGTGCAGCTGCTTCAGCGCCTCGCTGACCTCCTCGCGGGTCTCGCCCATGCCGAGGATCAGGTTGGACTTGGTGACCAGGCCGACGTCACGGGCCTCGGTGATGACCTTCAGCGAGCGCTCGTAGCGGAAGCCGGGGCGGATCCGCTTGAAGATCCGGGGCACCGTCTCCACGTTGTGCGCGAACACCTCGGGCCGGGAGGAGAAGACCTCGGCCAGCTGCTCGGGCACGGCGTTGAAGTCGGGGGCCAGCAGCTCGACCTTGGTGCGGCCGTCGGCGCGCTGCGCGGTCTGGGCGTGGATCTGGCGCACGGTCTCCGCGTAGAGCCAGGCGCCGCCGTCCTCCAGGTCGTCGCGGGCGACGCCGGTGATGGTGGCGTAGTTCAGGTCCATGGTGACCACGGACTCGCCCACCCGGCGCGGCTCGTCACGGTCGAGCGCCTCCGGCTTGCCGGTGTCGATCTGGCAGAAGTCGCAGCGCCGGGTGCACTGGTCGCCGCCGATCAGGAAGGTGGCCTCGCGGTCCTCCCAGCACTCGTAGATGTTCGGGCAGCCGGCTTCCTGGCAGACCGTGTGCAGACCCTCGCTCTTGACCAGGTTCTGCATCTTGGAGTATTCGGGGCCCATTTTGGCCCGGGTCTTGATCCACTCGGGCTTGCGCTCGATGGGGGTCTGGCTGTTGCGGACCTCCAGGCGCAGCATCTTGCGTCCGTCGGGTGCGACTGCGGACACATCGGCTCCCTAGCGTTTGATTCTTCGGCGTTCCCCAGGGTACGCCCGTTGATCTGGTGGCCGGAGGCGGCGTCCGCCCCTCCGACCGGGGCCCTCAGGCCGCCGGTGTCCTCTCGATCTCGCGCGGCTTGAGGTCCGCGTTCTCCAGGATGTCCTTCAGGTGCCGCTCGACCACGGGCAGCACCTCGTCCAGGGTGACGTCGCGCCCCAGCTCGTTCGCCAGGGAGGTCACGCCGGCGTCGCGGATGCCGCACGGGATGATGCGGTCGAACCAGACGTTGTCCGGGTTCACGTTGAGCGCGAAGCCGTGCATGGTGACGCCCTTGGCCACCCGGATCCCGATGGCGGCGATCTTGCGGTCCTCGCGCCGCTGTCCGGCGTTGGACGGGGCGTACTCCGGGCCGTTCAGCCGGGGGTCGAACTCCTCGTCCTGCAGCCGGGGGTCGAAGTCGAGGGAGAGCCCGCCGAGCGCGGGGCGCTGCTCGACCGGGTCGCCGAGCACCCACACCCCGCTGCGCCCCTCGACCCGGGTGGTCGCCAGGCCGAAGTCGGCGCAGGTGCGGATGAGGGCTTCCTCCAGGCGGCGCACGTGGGCGACCACGTCCACCGGGCGGGGCAGCTTCTGGATCGGGTAGCCCACCAGCTGGCCGGGACCGTGCCAGGTGATCTTGCCGCCGCGGTCCACGTCGATCACGGGGGTGCCGTCGAGGGGGCGTTCGCTCTCCTCGGTCCGGCGGCCGGCCGTGTAGACCGGGGGGTGCTCCAGGAGGAGCACGGTGTCGGGCACCTCGTCGGCGAAGCGGGCCGCGTGCACCCGGCGCTGTTCGTCCCAGGCCACCTGATAGTCGACGGCTTCGGCTCCGAAGCCCATCCGGACGAACCGCACCTCACCCACGGCAAGCGCCTCCTTGGAAAGCTCGTAAGGCACGCAACGCGCCCACGCCACTGTACGTCCGTCAGCCTTCCGGCCAATCCTCACACGATCGGATGAATGCCTGACGGAATGTGCGACCGCCCGCTTACTCTCCGCTACATTCGCGCCGACCGTGAGGCCATTCGGGCTGCTCACAGGCACCCCGGCTCACAGCTCGCCCGGAAGGCAGGAGACCGCACAGCAGATGACGGAACGACCCGCGCAGCGCACCCCCAACCGCCAGCTCGCCGCGCTCATCGCAGAAGCGGGGTTCTCCAACGCGGGGCTCGCCCGTCGCGTGGACCAGCTCGGTCTCGAACACGGGCTGGACCTGAGATACGACAAGACGTCCGTCACCCGCTGGCTGCGCGGACAGCAGCCCCGCGGCACCACGCCCGCCCTCATCGCCGAGGTCTTCACCCGGCGACTCGGCCGCCGGCTCACCGCCCAGGACCTGGGTTTGGACGCCTGCGCGCCCGTCTACGCGGGCCTGGAGTTCGCGGCCACCCCCGAGGAGGCCGTCGACATCGTCAGCGGGCTCTGGCGCAAGGACTCCGGCAGCCACGCCGAACTCCGCAAGATCGCCTTCACCTCCGCGGGGCTCGTCGTCCCGAGCCGGGACTGGCTGATCGGCCGTCCCGACGAGAAGGTCGCCCGCGCGGAACCCCCCGTCCGGGTCCCCGCCCAGGGCCGCCCCGCCGTCCGGCCCCCCGGGGCACCGGGGCTCGTCCCGCGCCGCGCCCGCGGCGCCGAACGCGGGCCGGGCCAGCGGGTCAGCGGCGGCGACATCGCCGCCCTGCGCTCCGTCGGCGAGCTGTTCCGCACCCTCGACGACGCCTACGGCGGCGGCCACGCCCGGCAGGCACTGGTGCGCTACCTGGAGCACGAGTGCGAGCCGATGCTGCGCGGCACCTACGGCGAGCAGACCGGCCGCCGGCTGTTCGCCGCCGCCGCCGACCTGACCCGGCTGGCCGGCTGGACCTCGTACGACATCGCCGCGCACGGGCTCGCCCAGCGCTACTTCGTCCAGGCGCTGCGGCTCGCCCAGGCCGCCGGGGACCGGGCCTACGGCGCCTACGTGCTGGTGACGATGAGCCGCCAGGCCGTGTACCTCGGGCACGGGCGCGAGGCGGTGCAGCTCGCCCGGGTCGCCCAGCAGGGCGCGGGCGGCTCCGTCCCGCCGGCCGTGCAGGCGCTGCTGCACGCCGCCGAGGCCCGCGGACACGGGGTGCTCGGCGAGGTGCGCGCCTGCACCACCGCGCTGGTGCGCGCGGAACGCGCCCTGGCGGGTGCCCGGCCCGGCGACGAGGTGCCGCACTGGGCGCGGTTCTTCGACGAGGCGCAGCTCGCCGACGAGTTCGGCCACTGCCACCGCGACCTCCAGCAGTTCCGCGCCGCCGCCCAGCACGCCGAGCGCTCCCTGCAACTGCGCGCTCCGGCGTACGCCCGCAGTCGGCTGTTCAGCCGGGTCGTCCTGGCCACCGCCCGCCTCGGCCTCGGCGAACTCGACCAGGCGTGCCAGCTCGCGGTGGAGGCGGCCGGCCAGGCGGCGGAGATGCGGTCGGTGCGGGCCGTGGAGTACGTGCGCGACTTCGAGCGCCGTCTGGAGCCGTACCGCGACGCGGGCCCGGTGCGCACCTACCGGGACAAGGTGGCGGCCCTCGGATAGCGGACCGCCGGACAGCCGGACAGCGACCGGGCCGCCGTCGGGCGGCCGGACAGCCGCCGGACCGCCGCCGGGCGGCGGCCCCGGGCCCGGTAAGCGCCCGCGCCCGGCTCCGTCCGCCCGCGCGCACCCGCCGACCGCCCGGCGCCGCGCGGGGTTTGGCCCGCGGGCCGGGAGCCGGGACGCGGCTCCGGGCCCGCGGAGGTCCGTCACCGCCGCGTCAGGCCGCCCGCGGGGCCGTCGGCAGCGGGTCCGACGTGTGCAGGGGGCGGCCCGCGCCGAGGTCGGTCAGCAGGGCGGTGGCCGCCCGGCGGCCGGAGTGCAGCGCGCCCTGCACGGTGCTGGTGTCCCGGTGGTCGCCGCACACGTACAGCCCCGCCAGCAGCCGGACCGGCCGGCGCAGGTCGTGCGGGACCCGCATGGCCGGGACGGCGTGCGGGGCGTGGTGCACGGCCAGCGTCTCCCAGCGAGTGGTCGACGTGCCGTAGAGCCGGTTCAGGTGTGTCCGGACGGCGGTGTCCACCTGGGCCGGGGGAGCGCCGAGCACGGTCGAGGTGACCAGCGCGCGGCCGGCCGGTGCCCGCGTGGGGTCGATCCGGCTCACCACGGCGGTGTGGCTCACCGGCCCGCCCCGGTCCGCGTCGAGCAGCAGCGCGGTGCCGGTGGCGGGCGGCTCGTCGGTCGCGTGGTGCACCACGGTCACCGGGTGGAAGTCCGGCACCCGCAGCCCCGGCAGCAGCTCCGCCGCGGAGCGGGCGTCGGTCGCGACGAGCACCGCGCGGCAGCGGAACTCGCCGTGCTCGGCGGTGGTCACCGAGGTGGTGGACACCGACGTGACCCGCACGCCGGTGTGCACGGTGCCCGGCGGCAGCCCCCGCAGCAGCAGCTCCGGCAGCGCCTCGGCGCCGCCCTCCGGCAGGCACAGCCGCCCCCGCGCGAAGGAGCGCAGGGCGAGGTCCGCGCACCGGCTCGACGTGGTGAGGTCCGGGTCGCACAACAGCGCGGCCAGCAGCGGACGCAGGAAGCCGTCGACGGTGCGGGCCGGCAGGCCCCGCGCCACCAGCGCCTCCGCGGCGGTCAGTTCCGGCCGGGCCAGCAGCCGCTCCACGGGCGTCCCCGCGAGCCGGGTGAACGCGGCCCCCAGCCGGGCCTGGTCCACCGCCGTGCCCAGCGGTGCGCCGGTGCGGCTGCGGGGGACCGAGACCTGACGGCCCGGCACCGCGGCCGGCCGCCGGGGCCCGCCCCGGGGATGGGGAGCGCTCGCAAAGGCGCGCACCGCATGGAGTGCGCCCCTTGCGCCCCCGGCGCCCGCCGGAGCGCCCGCGCGGTGGTGCCGTCCGTCGCTGTGCAGCAGGACACCGGGTGCGAAGGGGTGCAGGACGAGGCCGTCCAGGCCCGCGTTCAGCCGTAGTTCGGGATACGCCGTGGACAGCAACTGCCCGATCCGGTCGAGCCGGAAGCCGTCGATCTTCTCGGTCGCCATGCGGCCGCCCACCTGCCGGGCGGTCTCCAGGACCATGGTGCCGACTCCTGCGCTGGTCAGCCGACGCGCCGCGGCGAGGCCGGCGACACCGGCCCCCACGACGACGACGTCCGCCTGGTGCGTGGGCTCAAGCACGTGCCCCTCCTCGAGGTTGCGCGGGCGCTGGAGACGTCATGCCCTCAACAGGCCCCAGGGATACCCGAGTTCAGGTCGAGGTTAGGCACCTGACCGGTCCGGGACAGTCGCGCATCGACAGGGCACGGGCGCACGGCGGTCGCATGCCGACCGCACCCGTACCGGAAGAGGTCACAGGGGGCGCGGACCCGGGGACAGACGGTCGCACCCGCTCACAGAGCCGCCCGCACCGCCCCCTCGACGTCCGGGAAGGCGAACCGGAAACCCGACTCCAGCAGCCGCTTCGGCAGCACCCGGGCACTGCCCAGCACGTCCCCGGACATCTCCCCCAGCACCGTCCGCAGGACCGGCGCGGGCACCGCGAACACCGCGGGACGGCGCAGCACCCGGGCCATCACCCGGGTGATCTCGGCGTTGGTCGCCGGCCGCGGCGCGGTCACGTTGAACGGCCCCGACAGCCCGTCGTGCTCCAACAGATGGCGCAGCGCGGCCACCACGTCGTGCAGGGCCACGAACGACCAGTACTGCCGCCCGTCCCCCAGCCGGCCGCCCAACCCGGCCCGGAACAGCGGGAAGAGACGGCCCCACGCCCCGCCGTCGCGCGACACCACGAGCCCGGTCCGCGGGAACACGGTGCGCACCCCCGCCCGTTCGGCCGGGGCCGCCGCGCCCTCCCACTCCCGGCACACCGACGGCAGGAAGCCCTCCCCGGCCGGGGCGCTCTCGTCGACCTCGCGGTCACCGGTCTCGCCGTAGTAGCCGATCGCGCTCCCGTTGACGAAGACCCGCGGCCGCTCACCCTCCGCTAGCCCGGCGACCGCCGACGCCAGCGCCGCCGTGCCGTGCACCCGGCTCGACCGGATCCGCTCCTTGTACGCGGGCGTCCAGCGCCGGTCGCCGACCCCCGCCCCGGCCAGGTTCACCACCGCGTCGCAGCCGGCCAGCCCGGCCGCGTCCACCGCGCCCGCCTCCGGGTCCCACCGGACCTCGTCCGGGCCGCGCGGCGCCCTGCGCACCAGCCGGACCACCTCGTGCCCGTCCGCGGCCAGCGACCGCACCAGGGCACCACCGATGAGACCGGACGCACCGGCCACCGCGACTCGCGACTGTTCCATGCCGCCCATCCTGCCCTCCCGCACCCCGGAACGGGCGACCGCGGCGGCGCGTCCCGGACGTACAGTGGCCCCCATGCCCGAGCCGCACATACGCCCCGCCCGCTTCGACGACGACGAGCGGCTCGCCCGGCTCGACCGGGACACCTGGTCCCCGCTGCACGCCGTCACCCCGCGGCCGGAGCCGCCGTACGGGCCCTTCTTCACCGAGCGGTGGGGCCCGCCGGACCACCTGGTCGCCGAGTACGCGGGCCGTGTCGTCGGCTACGTGCGGCTCGGCTTCCCCACCCCCCTCGCCTCCAACGCGCACGTCCGCCAGATCGCCGGCCTCGCCGTCGCCGAGGACGCCCGCGGCCTGGGCGTCGGGCGGGCCCTGGTGCGCGCCGCCGTCGCCGAGGCCCGGCGGCAGGGGGCCCGCCGCATCACGCTGCGCGTCCTCGGCCACAACGCGCCGGCCCGCGCGCTCTACGCCTCGGAGGGCTTCGTCGTCGAAGGCGTCCAGCCGGAGGAGTTCCGGGTGGGCGGCGGCTACGCGGACGACGTCCTGATGGGGCGGTCCCTGCTCTGAGACCGGCGTGATCCGGACGAGAGGCCCTACGAGGTGACCAGCTCGCCGGTGTCCACCGGCGCCGTCGCGTCCGCCGCCCGCTCCGCGTCCTCGGCGACCTCCGCCGCCGTCAGCACGTAGCCCGTCTCCGCGTCGGACGTCGAACGGGCGAACACCACCCCGTACACCTTGCCGTCCGTGGTCAGCAGCGGCCCGCCGGAGTTGCCCGGTCGGACGGTGGAGCGGATCGAGTAGATCTCGCGGGTGACGGTGGCGTCGTTGTAGATGGTGCGGCCCCGGGCCTGCACGCGGTTGGCGACCGTCGCCGCCCGGAGGTCGAGGTCCCCGTCCTGCGGGTAGCCCGCCACGACCGCCGCGTCGCCGCGCCGGGCGTCGTCCTCGAACCGCAGCACCGGCGCCCGGAGCCCCGGCACCTCCAGCACCGCGACGTCCTTCGCCGGGTCGAACAGCACCACCTGCGCCCGGTACGTCCGCCCGACCCCGCCCACCTGCACCGTCGGCCGGTCGATGCCCGCCACCACGTGCGCGTTGGTCATCACCCGCTCCGGCGCGTACACGAAGCCGCTGCCCTCCCGGCCCTGCGTGCCGGCCACGCCCTCGACCTTCACCGTGCTGCGCTGGGCGGCCCGGGTGGCGGCGGCCGTGACGCTGTCCCCGGAGGGTTCGGCGACCTCGGCCGTCGACTCGTTCTCGAACGGGTTGAACACCTGCGGGAACCCGGCCTCGGTCAACGCCGAGGTGGCCCGCGAGAACCAGCTCGGGGTGGTGTCCGGCATCGCGTCCTGCACCGCGCCGAGCAGCCGGGAGTCCCGGATCGCCGAGGTGACCACCGGCGAGGAGGAGGCGCCCAGCACCGACGCGGCCACCCACGCCACGATCAGCACCGCCACCGCGTTCGCCGCCGCGCCCCCGATCCCGTCCGCCACCCGCAGCGGGCCCCGGTCCAGCTCCCGCCGCAGCCGCAGCGCCAGCCGGCCGGCCAGTTCGTGCCCCACCACGGCCGGCAGCAGCACCGTCAGCACCGCCGTCACCGTCGCCCGGGTCGTGCCCGGCGTCACCAGGTCCATCACCCAGGGCAGGATCCACACGCCGATCACCGCACCGCCCACGAAGCCGGCCAGCGAGACGCAGCCCGCCAGCAGCCCGCGCCGGTAGCCGGACGCCGCGTAGGCCAGGACGATCAGCAACAGCAGGATGTCGAGCAGGTCCACGCACGCCGCCTTTCTCTCGGACCCCCTCATACGTGGGGGAGGGGCCCGGTGATCAGCCACGCGCGCGAACGGCCGTCGAAGCGGGCCGCCCCGCGCGCGTACACCCGGGAAAACGCCGCGGACCCGGACGATGGTTCCACCGGGTGGCACAGTACACATCGCGGGCGGAGCCGATCGGTCCCACAGTGGACCCATGCGTGTCCCCAGGAGACCGCGAGGGGCGCGGAAGCGCCGCGCCTCCCGGATACCCGGCCGGCCCGGTACCCCGGGCCCGCCCAGGGCGGTCACGGTGCCGCTCGCCTGCCTGCCGGGCGCGGCAGCCGCCGTCGCCCTGGTGCTGTGCGCCCACGGCGTCGAACGCGCCGCCGAACCCTCCGCGCAGCCCGCCGCACGTCAGGCGCCCGCCCACACGGCGCCCCGGCCCCACATCCTGCCGCGCGCCACCTGGGTGGGCGAAGAGGCGCGGAAGCAGCCGCCGCCGCGCTACGACGACGGCGTCGTCGCCGTCTTCGTCCACCACACCGACTCGCCCAACGACTACGCCTGCGCCGAGACGCCCGACGTCATCCGTCACCTGTACGAGGGGCAGATCCTCGGCCGGGACTTCGACGACATCGGCTACAACTTCCTCGTCGACCGCTGCGGCGTGATCTACGAGGGCCGGGCCGGCGGCACCGACCGGCCCGTCACCGGAGCCCACACCCAGGGCTTCAACCACCGCACCGTCGGCATCGCCGCCATCGGCACCTTCACCGCCGGCACCCCGGTGCCCAAGCCGATGATGCACGCCATCGCCACCCTCGCGGCCTGGAAGCTGGGCCCCGCCGGCACCGACCCGCGGGCCGAGGTACGGCTGGTGTCGAGCAACGGCGGCAGCCGGTACGCGGCCGGCACCGCCGCCACCCTGCCCGCCGTCGCGGGTCACAACGACGGCTACGAGACCAGCTGCCCGGGCGCCGCCCTGCACGCCCGACTCCCGCAGATCCGGGAGATGGCAGCCGAGATGCAGGGGCGCGCGTCCGACGTGCGACGAGAGACCCGCCGGATCGGGGAGGCGTCCGCCGCCCTGCCGTCCGGCACGCAAGCAGACCGGAGAAGGGCCGATGAACGACAGTCATGATCGAAGTACCGTCCGGACCGGCGCCCTGCGCGCCCCCTGGACGGTCCTGTGCGCCGCCGCGGCCGTCATCCTGGGCCCCCCGGCCCACACCGCCTCCACACTCACCCAGGCCAACGCCGCGCCCCGCCACCCGGCCCTCACCCCGGTCCCGGCCCGTCACCGCCATCCGGTGCACTGACCCGGCCGCGTCGGAGGTCCCTTCCCCGGCCCCGCACGGAGGCCGGGGGGAGACCGCCCGCCCACCGCCACCGGGAGCCGTCCGAACGGCCCGGCCCCGGTACCGCACCCGGGGACCGGCCCGACGCGCCCGAAGGCGCTCCGGCAACCGTGACAGGGCCCGGATGGTCTCAGCGCCACCCGCGGTGCCCGGGGCGCCGGGCGGGCGGATCCGGTGCCGACCCGTGCGGTTCGCGGGCGGGCGGTTCCGGCACCGACCCGTGCGCGGCTCGCCGGGCGGCCTCAGTCCCGGAAGCGGTCCCACAGGCGGGGATAGCGCTCCGCCAGGACGTTCTCGTCCTCGAAGTCGAGCGGAACCCCCTCCGGCTCGGCGGGGCCCGGGGGCAGCCCGAGGTCGGGGGCGACCGAGCCGGTGAGCTGCTCGTACGCCTCGTCCGCCGCGTAGCCCAGCTCCTCCCCGTCGCCGTCGACCTCCTCGTCGAAGTCGTCGTCCAGGAGGTCGGCCAGTGCGTCCGGGTCGTGCAGGGCGCCCTCGAAGACCTCGCGGCCCTGGCCGATCAGCCAGCAGCGGAAGGAGTCGAACGCGTCGTCGCTCGCCCCGTCCAGCAGCACCCAGGCGGCGCCCCACAGGTCCCAGCGGTAGGCGCGGTGGTAGCGGGCCTCGAAGTGACGGGCGAAGTCCACGACCGCGTCCGGATCGAGCCCCAGCAGCCGCTCCACCAGCAGGTCGGCCTGCTCCTCCGGGTCGCCTTCGGCGTCCTCCCGGGCGGCGTCCACCAGCTCCCAGAACTCCGTCTCGTCCATCACGCTGTCCAGCATCGGCCCTGGGCCCCACCGACGCACCCGCAGTGCGCCACCTCCGGGACGGACCCCGCCCACCGGTCGGCGCACCGGGAGCACGTCGGCACCGGGCCGGCGCACGCCCCCGGAGCCCTTCGATGCCGGCCCGGCAGGACGCCCCTCAGCGCCGGTACAGACCGGCCTGCCGCGCCGCCTGCTCGGCGAACCGCTCCCGCAGCGACGCCGGGGCCAGCACCTCCGCCTCCGCTCCCAGAGCCGTCAGCTGCGTGTGCGCGACGTCCTCGGACTCCACCGGCAGGGTCACCGTCACCCACCCGGTCCCGTCCGGGCCCTCCGCCGCCGCCAGCGCCTCCCGCGCGGACAGCGGGTCCACGGCGTGCGGCAGCCGGCGCACCCCCTCGGCGGAGAGCCGTACGACGACCTCCGCCCGCAGGATCGACCGCGCGAACTGCTCGGCCCGCTCCTCCCAGAACGCCGGGAGGTCGAAGTCCGCCGCCCGCTCGAAGCGGTCCCCGGACGCCTCCACGGCCGTGAACCGGTCGATGCGGTACACCCGGAACGACCCCTGCCCCGCCACCCGCGCGCACAGGTACCAGACGCCCGCCTTCAGCACCAGGCCGTACGGCTCCAGGTGCCGCTCGACCTCGGCCTCCCCGCGCCGGTAGCGGGCGGTGACCGGCCGGTCGTCCCACACCGCGTCGGCGACGGCGGGCAGCAGCTCGGGGGTCGGCGGCTCGCGGAACCAGTTCGGCGCGTCCAGGTGGAAGCGCTGGGCCGCCGTCCGGGGGGCGTCCCGCAGCGAGGGCAGCAGCGCGGCCGACACCTTCAGCCGGGCCGCCGAGGCCGCGTCCTGAAGTCCCATCTCCCGCAGCGCGCCCGGCACCCCGGACAGGAACAACGCCTCCGCCTCCCCGCGGGCCAGCCCGGTCAGCCGAGTGCGGTAGCCGCCGATCAGCCGGTAGCCGCCGGCCCGCCCCCGGTCCGCGTACACCGGCACCCCGGCCTCCGACAGGGCCTGGGCGTCCCGGGTGACGGTGCGCTCGGACACCTCCAGCTCCCGCGCCAGTTCGGCCGCGGTCATGGACGGGCGGGACTGGAGCAGCAGCACCATCTTGATCAGCCGGGCAGCACGCATGCGCCCATCATGCAAGAAAGGTGAGAAGGCCCCCGCCGGAGCGGGGGCCTTCTCACCGGGGCACGGTCACACCGTCACCCGGCCGCGGTCACGCGGATGCGGTCACACGGCCGTTCCGGCGCCGGCCGTCACAGGCCGTACTGCTCGCGCGCCTCCTTCACGGCGGTCGCCCGCACCTCGCCGCGCCGGGCGAGCTGGGCGAGCGCCGCGACGACGATCGACTCGGCGTCGACGCCGAAGTGGCGGCGGGCGGCCTCCCGGGTGTCCGACAGGCCGAAGCCGTCGGCACCCAGCGAGGAGTAGTCCTGCTCGACCCACTGCGCGATCTGGTCGGGCACCTGGCGCATGTAGTCGGAGACCGCCAGCACCGGGCCCTGGGCCCCCTGGAGCGCCTGGCGCACGTACGGCACCCGATCCTCGCCGCGCAGCAGCGCCTCGTCCGCCTCCATGGCGTCCCGGCGCAGCTCCGTCCAGGAGGTGGCGGACCAGACGTCGGCGGCCACGCCCCACTCCTCGGCGAGCAGCCGCTGCGCCTTCAGCGCCCAGTGGATGGCCGTGCCGGAGCCCAGGAGCTGGATCCGCGGGGCGTTCGCCGCCGGGGTGAGCCCGGCGGACTCGGCCGTGTTGAAGCGGTACAGGCCCTTGACGATGCCCTCGTCGATGCCCGGCACCGACGGCTTGGCGGGCTGCGGCAGCGGCTCGTTGTAGACCGTCAGGTAGTAGAAGACGTTCTGGTCCTCGTCCGGCCGGCCCTCGCCGAACATCCGGCGCAGGCCCTCCTTGACGACGACCGCGAGCTCGTAGGCGAACGCCGGGTCGTAGGTCAGCGCGGCCGGGTTGGTCGCCGCGATGACCGGCGAGTGGCCGTCGGCGTGCTGGAGGCCCTCGCCCGTCAGCGTGGTGCGGCCCGCCGTGGCGCCGACCAGGAAGCCGCGGCCGAGTTGGTCGCCGAGCTGCCACATCTGGTCGCCGGTGCGCTGCCAGCCGAACATCGAGTAGTAGATGTAGAACGGGATCATCGTCTCGCCGTGCGTCGCGTACGACGTCGAGGCGGCGATGAACTCGGCCATGGCCCCGGCCTCGGTGATCCCCTCGTTGAGGATCTGGCCGTTCTTGGCCTCCTTGTAGTACATCAGCTGGTCGCGGTCGACCGGCTCGTACGTCTGGCCCGCGGGCGAGTAGATGCCCAGCGACGGGAACAGCGACTCCATGCCGAAGGTGCGCGCCTCGTCGGGCACGATCGGCACCCAGCGCTTCCCGGTCTCCTTGTCGCGCACCAGGTCCTTGACCAGGCGGACGAACGCCATGGTGGTGGCGACGTTCTGCGAGCCGGAGCCCTTGTCGAAGGCGGTGAACGCCTTGTCGGCGGGCTGGGGCAGCGGCGCGACCGGGTGGACGCGGCGGGCCGGGGCCGGACCGCCGAGGGCGGCACGGCGCTCCTGGAGGTAGCGGACCTCGGGGGAGTCGGCGCCCGGGTGGGCGTAGGGGACCTCGCCGTCGGCGAAGGCGGAGTCGCTGATCGGCAGGCCGAGGCGGTCGCGCATCGCCTTGAACTCGTCCACCGAGAGCTTCTTCATCTGGTGGTTGGCGTTCTTCGAGGCGAAGCCCTCACCGAGGGTGTGGCCCTTGACCGTCTGGGCCAGGATCACCGTCGGCGCGCCCTTGTGGGACACCGCGGCGCGGTAGGCGGCGTAGACCTTGCGGGCCTCGTGGCCGCCGCGCGAGACGTGGAAGCACTCGAGGATCCTGTCGTCGCTCAGCAGCTTCGCCATCTCGGCGAGCGCCGGGTCCTTGCCGAAGAAGTCCTCGCGGATGTAGGCCGCGTCGCGCGTCTGGTACGTCTGCACCTGCGCGTCCGGTACCTCGCGCAGCCGGCGGACCAGGGCGCCGGTGGTGTCCAGCTGGAACAGCTCGTCCCAGGCGGTGCCCCACAGCGTCTTGATCACGTTCCAGCCGGCGCCGCGGAACTGGGCCTCCAGCTCCTGCACGATCTTGAAGTTGGCGCGGACCGGACCGTCGAGGCGCTGCAGGTTGCAGTTGATGACGAAGGTCAGGTTGTCCAGGCCCTCGCGGGAGGCGAGGGTCAGGGCGCTGGTCGACTCCGGCTCGTCCATCTCGCCGTCGCCGAGGAACGCCCAGACGTGCGAGTTCGACAGGTCCTTGATGCCGCGGCTGGTCAGGTAGCGGTTGAACCGCGCCTGGTAGACCGCGGAGATCGGGCCGAGGCCCATCGAGACCGTGGGGAACTCCCACAGCCAGGGCAGGCGCCGCGGGTGCGGGTACGACGGCAGGCCGTCGCCGCCGGCCTCGCGGCGGAAGTTGTCGAGCTGCCGCTCGCCGATCCGGCCGTCGAGGAACGCGCGGGCGTAGATGCCGGGGGAGGCGTGGCCCTGGATGTAGAGCTGGTCGCCGGAGCCGTCCGCCTCCTTGCCCTTGAAGAAGTGGTTGAAGCCGGTCTCGTAGAGCCAGGCCGCGGAGGCGAAGGTGGCGATGTGGCCGCCGACGCCGTACTTGCTGCCGCGGGTGACCATCGCGGCCGCGTTCCAGCGGTTCCACGCGGTGATCCGGGACTCCAGCTCCTCGTCACCGTCCACGGCGGGCTCGGCCGACGTGGGGATGGAGTTGACGTAGTCGGTCTCCAGCAGCTTCGGCAGCGGCAGGCCGGCGCCCTCGGCGTGCTCCAGGGTGCGGCGCATCAGGTACGCGGCACGGTGCGGGCCGGCCGCCTCGGTGACGGCGTCCAGGGAGGCCCGCCACTCGGCGGTCTCCTCGGGGTCGCGGTCCGGAAGCTGGTCGAGCTCGCTCGGACGGACAGCCTTGGGGTCGGTCATGTCGCCGCCTTCCTCAGTCGAAGGGGGTTCCCTCACAGCAGGGGTTCGGGGGTGCCCTAGGTCTTTGGCAGGACAGGGCTGGTGGCTCGGGTGTGAGCCCGCTGGCGACAATAACCCGCTGATCGATGATCGATCAAAGGTTCCAGGGCGAAAATCTCTTGATGACGAGAAAGTCGGCACGCGGTGCCTTGGAAGCTGGCACTCGGTGACCGCGAAACGCCTTGTTTTCGCAGGTCGGACGGCGTATGAGCGCCCCCGCGCCCGTTTGGCGACCTGGGCCACCGCGACCCCGGCGAGGGAGCGCGACCCGGGCCTGCGACTCCGACCCGGGCCCGAGCCCCGACGGCCGGTCCCGGCGGGTGTTCAGGCCCGCGGGGCGCACCCGAGCACGTGGGCCTTGACCAGCTCGGCGATCCGCGGGTCCCGGCGCCGGAACGCGGCCACCAGTTCCTCGTGCTCCTCGGCGTAGGACTGCTGGACGGTGCCCAGCCAGCGGATCGACAGCGCCGTGAACACCTCGATGCCCAGGCCCTCCCAGGTGTGCAGCAGCACCGAGTTGCCGGCCGCGCGGACCAGCTCCCGGTGGAAGGCGACCGTGTGCCGCACCTGACCGGTGCCGTCCGCCAGACGGTCGGCCTCGTAGAGGGCCGCGACGTGCGGCTCCAGCGCCGAGCAGTCCTCGGCCAGCCGGTCCGCCGCCAGCTCCGCCGCGATCGCCTCCAGGCCGGCGCGGACCGGGTAGCTCTCCTCCAGGTCGGCGGCCGTCAGGTTGCGGACCCGCACCCCTTTGTTCGGCGCCGACTCGATCAGCCGCAGCGACTCCAGCTCCCGCAGCGCCTCGCGCACCGGCGTCTGGCTGACCTCCAGCTCCGTCGCGATCCGCCGCTCCACGATCCGCTCACCCGGCTGCCAGCGCCCGCTGATGATCCCTTCCAGGATGTGCTCGCGGATCTGTTCGCGCAGCGAGTGGACGACGGGCGCGGTCATGAGAGCTCCTTACGCGGGGGCCCCACCGGTCCCCTGAGGGCGTTCGACGCTAAAGACAATACGGCCGCCGCGCCGGACCGGTGGGGCGCACGGGGGAGCTTTCGCCCAGGTGAGACGAGACTTACACGACGACTGTGACGTCGCCCGGCCCGTGCCGCGCGTCTCCCGCCCCCGTACGGCAGGTGCCCCCGCCCGGAGACTCCGGACGGGGGCACCTGTTCCGCTGTGCGGCGCCGGCTACAGGCCGAGCTCGACCTCGAACTCGCCCGCCTCCAGGATCGCCTTGACGGCCGTCAGGTAACGGGCCGCGTCGGCGCCGTCCACCAGACGGTGGTCGTAGGAGAGCGTCAGGTAGGTCATGTCGCGGACGCCGATGACCGTGCCCTCCTCCGTCTCGATGACGGCCGGACGCTTGACCGTGGCACCGATGCCGAGGATGGCGACCTGGCCCGGCGGCACGATGATCGTGTCGAACAGCGCGCCGCGCGACCCGGTGTTGCTGATGGTGAAGGTCGCGCCGGACAGCTCGTCCGGAGTGATCTTGCTGCCGCGGACCTTGCCCGCCAGCTCGGCCGTGGCCTTGGCGATGCCGGCGATGTTGAGGTCACCGGCGTTCTTGATGACCGGGGTCATCAGGCCCTTCTCGGAGTCCACCGCGATACCGATGTTCTCGGTGTCGAAGTAGGTGATGGTCCCCTCGGCCTCGTTGATCTTGGCGTTGATGACCGGGTGGGCCTTCAGCGCCTGCGCGGCGGCCTTGACGAAGAACGGCATCGGGGAGAGCTTGACGCCCTCGCGCGCCGCGAACGCGTCCTTGGCCTGGCCGCGCAGCTTCATCAGCCGGGTGACGTCGACCTCGACGACCGAGGACAGCTGGGCCTGCTCCCGCAGGGCCTTGACCATGTTGTCGCCGATGACCTTGCGGATCCGCGGCATCTTCACGGTCTGGCCGCGCAGCGGGGACGCCTCCAGCACCGGGGCCTTGCGGCCGGCGGCCGGAGCGGCTGCGGCCGGAGCGGCGGCCGGGGCGGCCTTCGCGGCCTCGGCGGCGGCCTCCACGTCCTGCTTGCGGATCCGGCCGCCGACGCCGCTGCCCTTGACGGTGGACAGGTCGACGCCCTTCTCGGCGGCCAGCTTGCGCACCAGCGGGGTCACGTAGGCACCCTCGTCGGCCGGCTTCGCGGCGGCCGGAGCGGGCTGCTGCGGGGCCGGGGCGGGAGCGGCCGGCGCGGGAGCCGGTGCGGCCTGCTGCGGAGCCGGAGCCGGAGCCGGCGCCGGGGCGGCCTGCTGCTGCGGGGCCGGAGCGGGCTCGGGCTGGGCCGGAGCGGGCTGCTGCGGGGCCGGGGCGGGCTCGGGCTGGGCCGGGGCCTGCGGCTCGGCCGGGGCGGGAGCGGCCGCCGGAGCGGCACCCGCCTCGCCGATGACGGCCAGCTTGGCGCCGACCTCGGCGGTCTCGTCCTCGCCGACCACGATCTCCAGCAGCGTGCCGGAGGCGGGGGCGGGGATCTCGGTGTCGACCTTGTCCGTCGACACCTCCAGCAGCGGCTCGTCGGCCTCGACGCTGTCACCGACCGACTTCAGCCAGCGGGTGACGGTGCCCTCGGTGACGGACTCGCCGAGCGCGGGCAGGACCACGTCCGTGCCCTCGGCGGAACCGCCGCCCGCCGAGGCGTCGGCGGTAGGGGCCGGCGCGGGGGCGGACTGCTCGGTGGACGGCTGGGCCTGCGGCTCGGGGGCCGGGGCCGGGGGAGCGGCCTGCTCGGCCGCCGGGGCCTGCTCGGCGGCGGGCGCCTCGGCCGCGCCACCACCGCCGCTGCCGTCGTCGATCAGGGCCAGCTCGGCGCCGACCTCGACCGTCTCGTCCTCCGCGACCTTGATGGAGGACAGCACGCCGGACGCGGGCGCCGGGATCTCGGTGTCGACCTTGTCGGTGGAGACCTCGAGCAGCGGCTCGTCGGCCTCGACGCGCTCACCCTCGGCCTTCAGCCAACGAGTGACAGTGCCCTCGGTGACGCTCTCGCCGAGCGCCGGAAGGGTTACGGAAACCGCCATGGTTTCGGTTGCTCCTTACGAATTGCGGAAGTCTGTGTCGTCGCGCCCGAAGACGGAAGGCGTCAGTCGTGGGAGTGGAGGGGCTTGCCGGCCAGTGCCAGGTGGGCCTCCCCGAGCGCCTCGTTCTGCGTCGGGTGGGCGTGGATCAGCTGCGCGACCTCGGCCGGCAGCGCCTCCCAGTTGTAGATCAGCTGCGCCTCGCCGACCTGCTCGCCCATGCGGTCGCCGACCATGTGGACGCCGACCACGGCGCCGTCCTTGACCTGGACCAGCTTGATCTCGCCCGCGGTCTTGAGGATCTTGCTCTTGCCGTTGCCCGCCAGGTTGTACTTCAGGGCGACGACCTTGTCCGCGCCGTAGATCTCCTTGGCCTTCGCCTCGGTGATGCCCACGGAGGCGACCTCGGGGTGGCAGTACGTCACCCGCGGGACCCCGTCGTAGTCGATCGGAACGGTCTTCAGGCCGGCCAGACGCTCCGCCACCAGGATGCCCTCGGCGAAGCCGACGTGCGCGAGCTGGAGCGTGGGCACCAGGTCACCGACGGCCGAGATGGTCGGGACGTTGGTGCGCATGTACTCGTCGACCAGGACGAAGCCGCGGTCCATGGCGACCCCGGCCTCCTCGTAGCCCAGGCCCTGGGAGACCGGGCCGCGGCCGATGGCGACGAGCAGGACCTCCGCCTCGAACTCCTTGCCGTCGGCGAGGGTGACCTTGACGCCGTCCTGGGTGTACTCGGCCTTCTCGAAGAAGGTGCCCAGGTTGAACTTGATGCCCCGCTTGCGGAAGGCGCGCTCCAGCAGCTTCGAGCTGTTCTCGTCCTCGACCGGCACGAGGTGCTTCAGGCCCTCGATGATGGTGACCTCGGTGCCGAAGGACTTCCACGCGGAGGCGAACTCGACGCCGATGACGCCGCCGCCCAGCACGATCGCGGACTTCGGCACGCGGTCCATGACGAGCGCGTGGTCCGAGGAGAGGATGCGGTTGCCGTCGATCTCCAGGCCCGGCAGCGACTTCGGCACGGAACCGGTCGCCAGCAGGACGTGGCGGCCCTCGACCCGCTGACCGTTGACGTCGACGGAGGTCGGCGAGGACAGCCGGCCCTCACCCTCGATGTAGGTGACCTTGCGCGAGGCGATCAGCCCCTGCAGGCCCTTGTACAGGCCGGCGATCACGTCGTCCTTGTACTTGTTGACGGCCGCCATGTCGATGCCCTCGAAGGTGGCCTTCACACCGAACTGCTCGCTCTCGCGCGCCTGGTCGGCGATCTCGCCCGCGTGCAGCAGGGCCTTCGTGGGGATGCAACCGTTGTGCAGGCAGGTACCGCCGACCTTGCCCTTCTCGATCAGGGCGACGTCCAGGCCCAGCTGAGCCCCGCGCAGCGCCGCGGCGTACCCACCGCTGCCACCGCCGAGAATCACTAGGTCGAAAACGGTGCTGGCGTCGTTCGCCACGTCACGTCCTCCATGCATGTGCGCCACGCCGGTCTCCAGTGACCGGTCGGCGGCTGGTGTCCGGCCGCTTTTAGGTTTTCGGCCCTTCGGTGGGGCCCTGTCCTGCCGAGCCCTATCCTCGCACTTGTCGAGGCCGTTCGAGACGTGGGGCCGTGGTGTGAGACACCCCACGTCCGCCACCGGGGCCTCGCCCTACCCGCGTGCGAGGCCCCGGCGGCCGGACGTCAGGCCAGGTCGCCGGACGCGGTCAGCTCCGCGAGCCGGACCAGCGTGCGGACGGCCGTGCCCGTGCCGCCCTTGGGCGTGTACCCGAAGGGGCCGCCTTCATTGAAGGCCGGTCCGGCGATGTCGAGGTGGGCCCAGGTGATGCCCTCGCCGACGAACTCGCGCAGGAACAGGCCGGCGACCAGTCCGCCGCCCATCCGCTCGCCCATGTTCGCGATGTCCGCGGTGGCCGAGTCCATGCCCTTGCGCAGGTGCTCGGGCAGCGGCATCGGCCAGGCCGGCTCGCCGACCTCCTCGGCGGCCTCGTGGACCGCGGCGCGGAAGGCGTCGTCGTTCGCCATGATGCCGAACGTGCGGTTGCCCAGCGCCAGCATCATGGCGCCGGTCAGGGTCGCCACGTCCACGATGGCGTCCGGCTTCTCCTGGGAGGCGGCCCACAGGGCGTCGGCGAGGACCAGCCGGCCCTCGGCGTCGGTGTTGAGCACCTCCACCGTCTTGCCGCTGAACATGCGCAGCACGTCACCGGGGCGGGTGGCGGAACCGGAGGGCATGTTCTCGGCCAGCGCCAGCCAGCCGGTGACGTTGACGTCCAGGCCCAGGCGGGCGGCGGCGACGACCGCGGCGAACACGGCGGCGGCGCCGCTCATGTCGCACTTCATCGTCTCGTTGTGACCGGCCGGCTTCAGCGAGATGCCGCCCGAGTCGTAGGTGATGCCCTTGCCGACGAACGCGAGGTGCTTCTTCGCCTTGCTGGAGGTGTACGACAGCTTCACCAGGCGCGGACCGGAGGCGGAGCCGGCGCCGACCCCGAGGATGCCGCCGTAGCCGCCCTTGGTGAGGGCCTTCTCGTCGAGCACCTGCACCTTGATGCCGTGCTCCTTGGCCGCCGCCTGCGCGACGGCCGCGAACGCCTCCGGATTCAGGTCGTTGGGCGGGGTGTTGATCAGGTCGCGGGCCCGGTTCAGCTCCTCGGCGACCGCGGTGGCCCGCTCCAGGGCGGCCTTGTACGCGCGGTCGCGCGGCTTGCCGCCGAGCAGGACGGCCTCGGCGAGCGGCGCCTTGCCGTCCTTGCCGTCCTTGGCACCGGCCTGGTCCTTGTACGCGTCGAAGGAGTACGCGCCGAGCAGGGCGCCCTCGGCGACCGCACCGGCGTCGGCGGCGTCCGTGAGGGGCAGGGCGAAGGCGGCCTTCTTGGTGCCCGTCAGCGCCCGGGCCGCGACACCGGCCGCCTTGCGCAGGGCCTCCGCGGCGTAACCGGAGTCCTTCTCGGGCTGGGCGCCCAGGCCCACCGCCACCACGAGGGGGGCCTTGAAGCCGGACGGCGCGGGGAGCTTCGTCACCTCGCCCTCGGCACCGGACGCGCCGAGCGTCTCCAGGACGCCGGCGAGCCCGCCGTCGTACGCGTGGTCCACGGCCTCGGCGCCCGGTGCGACGACCGGCGTCCCGGACCCGGACGCGGTGCCCTTGGCGACACCGATCACGATCGCGTCGGCCCGCAGGCCGGGCACCGCGGCGGTGCTGAGAGTGAGAGCAGTCACGGTGGTGAATTCTCGCTTCCGATGTGAAGTTGCAGTGGCCGAAAGGTGTGGGTCGACCGGGCCCGGCAGCCGACCCTAATTGCGACGCGAGGGCGCGGTCACGGCGGGGCCTTCCCCCGGTACGGCGAACACCCGGGACGAGCCTACGCGCGTATGTACGCTCGCTCATTCCTGCGGTCCCACATCCACGGGGTGCCCTCCCGCCCGCCCGCGCACCGCTCCGCGCCCCCCTGTGCCGCCTCGTCCCGACTCTCCTTCCACGTCCGCGAAAGGCCACCGGTGAGACGACCCGCCCTGCCCGCCCTCCTGTTCGTCCTGCTCCTCCTGGCGGGCTGCGGCTCCGCGCCCGGCCGGCCGGCGCCCGAGGACGACGGACGCTGGCAGCCCCGGCCGGGAACCGGCTGGCAGTGGCAGCTCAGCGGACGGCTGGACACTGCCGTCGACGTGCCGGTCTACGACATCGACGGCTTCGACCACTCCCGGCGGACCGTCGCCGCCCTGCACCGCGACGGCCGGAAGGTCGTCTGCTACCTGTCCACCGGCGCCTGGGAGGACTTCCGGCCGGACGCCGACGCCTTCCCGGAGTCCGTGATCGGCCGCGGCAACGGCTGGGAGGGCGAGCGCTGGCTGGACATCCGCCGCACCGACGTCCTGGAGCCGCTGATGGCGAAGCGCCTCGACATGTGCCGCGACAAGGGCTTCGACGCGGTGGAACCGGACAACATGGACGGCTACCGCAACCGCACCGGCTTCCCCCTCACCGCCGCCGACCAGCTCCGCTACAACCGCCTGATCGCCCGGCTCGCCCACGAACGCGGCCTGTCGGTGGGCCTGAAGAACGACCTGGACCAGATCCCGGAGCTGGTCGGCGACTTCGACTTCGCGGTCAACGAGCAGTGCGCCCAGTACGGGGAGTGTGCCGAGCTGACCCCCTTCGTCGAGGCGGGCAAGGCCGTCTTCCACGTCGAGTACGAACTGCCCACCGCCCGCTTCTGCGCCGACTCCCGTCGTCTGGGCCTGAGTTCGCTGCTCAAGAAGTACGACCTGGGGGCCTGGCGCCGCGCCTGCTGAACCGCCGGGTCACCCCCGGCCGCCGCCGGCCGGGCCGCGCGGGCGCGCAGCACGGTGCGGCCTCGTCGAGCCGGTTCGGCCCGTGCTCCCCGAGCCGCCGGGCCGTCACCGCCACCTGCGAGGACGGTCCCGTCTCCGGGTCGACATCGAGCCGTCCGGTCACGTCCGGGGCGGGCAGGGCGTGCCAGGGAGGGGGCGAGTCGCTGCCGGGGGAGGACGCCATGCCCGCATCGGGTCGGGGCGGGCCGGAGCGCGGCATGCGCCCGGTGGCCCGAGGGGGTCCGGGCAGGGGCGAGAACCGGCCACCGCTCACGACGGTGCGTCACGTCCGACAGCCCTCGTCACTCGAACGCCGTACGCCGGTCAACTGGACGCGCGCCACGACGCGCCGTTCCGCCAGGAGTTCTGACAGAGTCGGTCGCGGTCGCGCCATGCTGCCTTCCGGAAGCATCCCGAGCCCTCAGCGAGGAGCGGAACAGTGGCGAACGAGAGCACGGTGGGCTCCCTCGACAAGGAGCCCACGGAGTCCTACGAGGACGAGCTGCCGGTCCGCAGCAGAAAGCCCGGCGCGGTCGTGGTCTCGTGGCTGACCACGACCGACCACAAGACGATCGGCACGCTGTATCTCGGCACCTCGTTCTCGTTCTTCGTCATCGGCGGCATCATGGCGCTGATCATCCGCGCCGAACTGGCCCGTCCGGGCCTGCAGATCGTGTCGAACGAGCAGTACAACCAGATGTTCACCATGCACGGCACGCTGATGCTGCTGATGTTCGCCACCCCGCTGTTCGTCGGCTTCGCGAACTGGATCATGCCGCTGCAGATCGGCGCGCCCGACGTGGCGTTCCCACGGCTGAACATGTTCTCGTACTGGCTGTTCCTGTTCGGCTCGCTGATCGCGATCGCCGGGTTCCTCACGCCGGACGGCGCCGCCAGCTTCGGCTGGACCGGCTACACCCCGCTGTCCGACGCGACCCGCTCGCCGGGCCTGGGGTCCGACCTGTGGATCATGGGCCTGGCCTTCCAGGGCTTCGGCACCATCCTCGGCTCGGTCAACTTCATCACCACGATCATCTGCATGCGGGCCCCCGGCATGACGATGTTCCGCATGCCGATCTTCACCTGGAACGTGCTGCTGACCGGTGTCCTGGTCCTGCTCGCCTTCCCGGTGCTGGCCGCCGCGCTGCTGACCCTGGAGGTGGACCGCAAGTTCGGTGCCCATGTCTTCGACGCGTCGAACGGCGGCGCGCTGCTGTGGCAGCACCTGTTCTGGTTCTTCGGCCACCCCGAGGTGTACATCATCGCGCTGCCGTTCTTCGGCATCGTCAGTGAGGTCATCCCGGTCTTCGCGCGCAAGCCGATCTTCGGCTACCTCGGGCTGATCGGTGCCACCATCGCCATCGCGGGCCTGTCGGTCACGGTGTGGGCGCACCACATGTTCGCCACCGGCGGGGTGCTGCTGCCGTTCTTCTCGTTCATGACCTTCCTCATCGCGATCCCCACGGGCGTGAAGTTCTTCAACTGGGCCGGCACCATGTGGAAGGGCTCCCTCAGTTTCGAGACACCGATGCTGTGGTCGCTGGGCTTCCTGCTCACGTTCCTCTTCGGCGGCCTGACCGGCGTCATCCTGGCGTCGCCGCCGCTGGACTTCCACGTGACCGACTCCTACTTCGTGGTCGCCCACTTCCACTACGTCGTCTTCGGCACCGTCGTCTTCGCGATGTTCGCCGGATTCCACTTCTGGTGGCCGAAGTTCACCGGCAAGATGCTCGACGAGCGGCTCGGCAAGATCACCTTCTGGACGCTGTTCATCGGCTTCCACGGCACCTTCCTGATCCAGCACTGGCTGGGCGCCGAGGGCATGCCCCGCCGGTACTCGGACTACCTGGCCGCCGACGGCTTCACCGCGCTCAACACGGCCTCGACGATCTCCGCCTTCCTGCTCGGCATGTCGCTGCTGCCGTTCTTCTACAACATCTGGAAGACGGCCAAGTACGGCAAGCCGGTCGGCGTCGACGACCCGTGGGGCTACGGCCGCTCCCTGGAGTGGGCCACCTCCTGCCCGCCGCCCCGGCACAACTTCGTCACCCTCCCCCGGGTGCGCAGCGAGTCCCCCGCCTTCGACCTGCACCACCCGCAGATCGCCGCGATCGACTGGGCGGACAACCGGCCCGACACCTCCGAGACGGTGGCCCCCGGGGACAAGCAGCGCTGACACCCACCGACCGGAGCGTGGAGGAAGCCCGTGGATCCCAGTCAGGAGAGCGCCCAAGGTCTGGTCCGGCTCGAAGGCCACCTCCTGTGGGCCGCGGAACTCGAGGACGCCCGGCGGCGGGCCGCCGCCTTCGCCGAACAGCTGCCCTGGCTGACGACCGCTCAGCGCGAGGACGTGGAACGCGTCTACACCGCCGAGCGCGTGGAGGCGTCCCGCGCGTACCTGCTGCGGATCCGCGACCGGGTGGCCGGGCTCCGGCTGGAGTACGAGGAGCGCTACCGGCGGCTGCGGGCCCGCTGCGTGGCCGCCGCGCTGGTGGCCGCCGCGAGCGGTGTCGGCACGGCCGCCGTGGCGCTCGCCACCCGCAACTGACCGGCCCCTGACGGGCGGTGCCGCTTCCCGGTGCCGCCCGTCGCCGCTCGGCTCAGCCGGGGCCGGGACGTCAGCCCAGCGCGGCGACGACGAGCGCCGTGGTCGCCGCCGTCTCCGCGAGCCCGCCGAACACGTCACCCGTCACACCGCCGAACCGGCGCACACAGTGCCGAAGGAGCAGGTCGGCGGCGGCGACCGACAGGGCGACCGCCAGGACCGCGCGGACCACGCCGTCCGCCCCGAGCAGCGTGCCGCCGGCCGCCGCCGCCAGCGCCACGGCCACGGCGGCCCCGGCCGCGCCCGCCACCGGCACGACCCCCGCCACCGCCGCGCCCAGCCCCTCCGGGCGGGCGGACGGCACGGCCGGGCGGGCGGCCAGCGTCAGCACCAGCCGGGCCACCACCCCCGCGACGACCGCGGCCAGCGCCCCGCGCGCCCACGTGTCGTCGTAGGCGCGGGCCAGGGCGGCCGTCTGGGCCGCCAGCACCAGGACCAGGGTGATGACCCCGAACGGCCCGATGTCCGACTGCTTCATGATCCGCAGCGCGTCCCCGGCCGGTTTCCCGCTGCCCAGCCCGTCCGCGGTGTCTGCCAGTCCGTCCAGGTGCAGCCCGCGGGTCAGTACGGCCGGCACGGCGACGGTGGCGACGGCGGCGAGCGCGGACCCCGATCCGAGGAACAGCAGCAGCAGGCCGGTGGCGGCGGCCACGGCGCCGACCGCCAGCCCGGCCAGCGGGGCGCACAGCATCCCGGCCCGCGCGGCGGGGCGGTCCCAGCGGGGCACCCGGACCGGGAACACGGTGAGGGTGCCGAAGGCGAAGCGGAGGCCGTCGGTCAACGGAGCGAAGGAGGGCGCGGGCACCGGCGCAGATTACCCGGCGGTCAACAGGGCAGCCGGGGCGGGCCCGGATAAAGTTCGCATATGGGACAGTGGTGGGAGCGGAACATCATCGAACCGGGCAAGCTGCCGCTGCTCCTCGCGCTCACCGCCTTCGTCCTCACCTTCGTGATCACCCGGGTCATCACCCGCATGATCCGGGCGGGCAAGGGCCCCTTCGGCAACGTCAAGGCCGGTGACCTGCACATCCACCACGTCGTGCCCGGCGTCATCCTCACCATCGTCGGCGGCTTCGCCGCGGTGGCCGGCGGGCGGCACGGCTTCGGCTCGGCCGTGGCGGCGGTGGTCTTCGGCATCGGCGCGGGCCTGGTGCTGGACGAGTTCGCGCTGATCCTGCACCTCGACGACGTGTACTGGACCGAGGCGGGACGGCAGAGCGTGGAGGTGGTCGTCCTCACCGCCGCCCTGGTCGGCCTGCTGCTGGGCGGCTTCTCCCCGTTCGGCGTCGACGACCTCGACGCGGAGGAACAGCAGAACCGCGCGAACCTCATCACCACCGTCACGGCGAACTTCCTCTTCTCCCTGATCGCCCTCAGCAAGGGCAAGGCGAGGATCGCCGTCCTCGGGGTCGTCGTCCCCCTCATCGCCCTGATCGGCGCGATCCGGCTGGCCCGGCCCGATTCGCCGTGGGCCAAGCGCTTCTACCGGCGCCGCCACCGGGCCCGCGCCAAGGCCGTGCTGCGCGCCTACCACCACGACCGCCGCTGGTCCGGGCCCCGGCGCGCCGTGCAGGACTGGATCGGCGGCAGACCCGACCCCGACCCGCCGCGGTCCCTCGAACACCGCTGAGCCGGCCGGACACCGCCACCGGCACCGCGGGGGCCACGCGCCGAAGTGCCGTTGCCCACGGGGCGGGTTCGCGTGCGGTCGGGCAGCGCCGGTGCGCGGCCGGGTCCGGTGCGCCCGGCGGGAGTGCCGGGCGGACGGCGGGGCGGGGCCTCCCCGGAGCGGCGGCCGGCTCCCGCGGCGGCGGGTGGCAGGGCCGTGCGCCGCCGCGGCTGGGCGGTGGCGTTCGCGGCTTGGGGTGACCGGGCCGCGTCACGGCCGTCATCGGCCGCTTCGGCCCCGGCCTTCGCTTCCGCTTCGGCCCCGGCCTGCGCGTCTGTCTACGCCCCCGTCTACGCCTCCGCCTCCGGGCCCGTCCCCGTCTACGCCTTCGCCTCCGCGTCCGCGTCCGCCTCCGCTTCCGCGCCGGCCTCCCTCTCGGCCGGGTCCGTCGGTCCGGACGGGACCGCCGGCTCCGGGCGCACCGGAAGGTCCGCGGCCAGCGCGGCCGCCGCCTGCACCAGGGGGAGGGCCAGCAGGCCGCCCGTGCCCTCGCCGACGGTGACGCCGTGGGTGAGCAGCGGCTCCAGGGCCATCCGGTCCAGCGCCTTGGCCTGGCCCGGCTCACCGCTGTCGTGGGCGGCCAGCCACCAGTCCGGGGCCCGGAACGCCACCCGCTGGCCCACCAGCGCGCACGCCGTCGTCACCACGCCGTCCAGCAGCACCGGCATCCGCCGCACGGCCGCCTGGAGCAGGAACCCCGTGATCGCGGCGAAGTCCGCACCGCCGACCGTCGCCAGCAGCCGCAGCTGGTCGCCGAGCACCGGCCGGGCCCGCCGCAGGGTGTCCCGGATCGCCGCGCACTTGCGCATCCACGCCAGGTCGTCGATGGCCAGGCCGCCCCGCCCGGTCACCACGGACGCGTCGGTCCCGCACAGGGCCGCCACGAGCACGCCCGCCACGGTGGTTCCGCCGACGCTCACATCGCCCAGCACCACCAGGTCCGTACCGGAGTCGGCCTCCTCGTCGGCCACCGTCATCCCGGCCCGGAACGCCGCCTCGGCCTCCGCGAGGGTCAGCGCGTCCTCCTGGTCCACGCGACCGCTGCCGCGCCGCACCCGGTGCCGCACGACGTCGGCGGGCAGGGACCCGGGGTCGCAGTCCAGGGCCATGTCGACCACCCGCACCGGCACGCCGAGGCGCCGGGCCAGCACGGCCACCGGACGGCCGCCCTCCAGCACCTCCCGCACCAGCTCCCCGGCGCTGCCCGCCGGTCGGGCCGACACCCCCAGCTCGGCGATGCCGTGGTCACCGGCGAAGAGCACGACCCGCGGCCGCTCGACCGGCCGCACCGGCACCGAGGACTGGGCGGCAGCCAGCCATTCACCCAGTTCGTCGAGGCGCCCCAGGGAACCGGGCGGCACGGCCAGGCGCTCGCGGCGCGCCTCCGCGTCACGGCGCACTCCGCCGTCCGGGCGCTCGATCAGGTCGGTGAAGTCGTCGAGATTAAGCGAGCTCATTCGCCGAACAGTACCGGCCCGCGTCGCGCCGGGCCGAGCCCCGGCCGTCCGTCCCCGCCACCCGTCCCGGTCACCCGTCCCCGCCACCCGTCCCGGCCGTCCGTCCCCGCCACCCGTCCCGGCCGCTCCCCGGGTGCGTCTGCGGGGACCTGCTCCGCTCCGGTGCCGGCCCACCACGCCGCCCCGGCGTCGTTGCACCCCGCAGGGCTGCCCGGTACGTAATGCTTTGCGGTGGATTTGCCGTACGCCCACCGCTCGGGAGCCGCCCATGTCCGTCCTGCCGCCCGTGCCCCCGGTGCCCCCGGTACCTCCCGTCCCCCCGATGCCGACCGTCCCTCCGGCGACCGTCCCTCCGGCCACCGTCCCTCCGGCGTCCGCCGCACCCCCCGCGCCGCCCGTGCCCCCTGCGCCGCCCGTGCCCCCGGCGCGGCCCGCACCGCCGGCCCCGGCCGTGCCGCCGGCGGTCCTCGCGCCCGCGGTGAGCACACGGGTGCACGAGCCGCGCCGCGAGGACTGCCCCTGGTGCGGTTCCGCACGGCTGCGGAACCGACTGCGCACCGGCGACCTGCGACGGCACCGGCCGGGCCTGTTCACCGTCGACGCGTGCCGGGACTGCGGCCACACCTTCCAGAACCCCCGGCTCACCGCGGAGGGGCTGGCCTTCTACCGGCGGGCCGTGCGCGGCGCGCCCCGCGACCCCGCCACCGAGTGGGTCCTCAGGCTGAGCACCGCCCCGCACCGCCACCGCGCCGCCGCGCGCGCCATGCTGCCCTTCGGCGAACCGGAGAGCTGGCTGGACGTCGGCACCGGCCACGCCCGGTTCCCCGACCTCGCCCGGGAGTTCTTCCCCTACACGGCCTTCGACGGCACCGACCTCACCGCGCGCGTCGAACGCGCCCGCGGCCTCGGCCGGGTGGAGGAGGCCCACGTCGGCCCGCTGACCCACCCGCGCCTGCGCGCCCGCCTGGCCGGCCGCTACGACGTGGTCAGCGTGCTCCACCACCTGGAACACGTCCCCGACCCCCGCGCGGAGCTCCACGCGGCCCTCGACGCGGTGCGCCCCGGCGGACACCTGCTCGTCGAGACCCTGGACCCGCGCTGCCTGTTCGCCACCCTGTTCGGCCGCTGGTGGCTGCCCTACGACCAGCCCCGCCGCCTCCACCTGCTGCCCCCGCGCAACCTCCGCGCCGTCCTGGAGGAACGCGGGTGCGTGATCGTCTCCGCCGGACGCCGCGCCGCCCATGTGCCGCACGACCTCGCGGGCGCCGCCGCGCTGGCCCTCGCCCACTCCCTGCCCGCCCCGGACACCCCCTGGCGCGCCGTCCCGCCCGCCGCGTTCGACCGGCACCTGCGCACGGTCGTGCTGCGCGCCGGCACGCCGCTGGTGGCGGGTGCCCTGGCTGCCGACCTCGCCCTGGCCCCTCTGCTGCGGCACACCCCGTTCGCCAACGGCCACCGGATCATCGCCCGCACACCGGGCCGGACGGCCGGCTGACGCCCCCGGGGGACGCGGCTCCGGCCGGCGGGGTCACCCCCGCAGCACGACCGCCTGGCCCGCCACCACCAGCAGCACCTGCTCGCACTCCTCGGCGAACGCCGCGTTCAGCCGCCCCAGTTCGTCCCGGTAGCGGCGGCCGGACGCGGTGGCCGGCACGATGCCCGACCCGACCTCGTTGGAGACGGCGACCACGGTCCGCCGGGTCTCCCGGACCGCGTCCGTCAGCTCCCGCACCCGCTCCCGCAGCGCCTTCTCGCCGCCGCCCGCCCACTCCGCGTCGTCCCACGCCCCGACCGCGTCCATCGCGTCCGTCAGCCACAGCGACAGGCAGTCCACCAGCAGCGGCGGCCCGTCGTCCTTGAGCAGCGGCACCAGATCGCACGTCTCGACGGTCCGCCACGACCCCGGCCGCCGCTCCTGGTGCAGGCACACCCGCGCCGCCCACTCGGTGTCCCCGTTGCGCGACCCGCCGGTCGCCACGTACAGCACCTCGGGGAAGGTCTCCAGCCGCCGCTCCGCCTCCACCGACTTGCCCGACCGGGCCCCGCCCAGCACCAGCGTGCGCTGCGGGACGTCCGGCACCTCCTCGTAGGCGCCCACCTCCAGCGTGGTGCCGTCGGGTACGGCCCGGGCCCCGGCCGCCGCCAGCCGCCGCCGGGTCTCCGCGCCCGGCGGCACGTCGTGGCCGAGGTGGACGGCGATCACGTCGGTCGCCGCGCCGACCGCGCCCACCGCCCGCAGCCGGGCCAGCGCGTCGGGGCGCCCCACCACGTCCAGCAGCACCAGGCCGTACGGCTCCGCCGGCTCCTCCAGCCCGGCCGGCGCCCCGCCCGGCGGCAGGTACAGCAGCCGCCGGCCGTCCGGGCCGGTCACCGCGTACCCGGTGCCGGGCGCGTCCAGGGCCACCGCCCGCACCCGGTGCCCTGTCATCAGCGCCAGTTCGCGCCCGTCCGGCACCCGTCCGGGCTGTGGCAGCCCCGCGGGCACCTCCACGGCCGGACCGTCGTGCGGGTGCGACAGCAGCACCTGGCGCACGCCGCCGAGGGAGCGGCCCGCCCGGGCCGCCGCGAGGGCCGCGCCGGGCGTCAGGTCCAGCAGCAGCGCGCCGTCCAGGAGCAGTGAGGTGGCCGCCCGCGCGTCCGGCCCGAGGGCGCGGGCGCAGGCCGCACAGGGGCAGTCGGGGCGGGGCAGGCCCGCGGGGGCACCGGTGCCGAGCAGAGTGAGTTCCACGCCCCGATTTTCACCCCTCCCCACAGGCCCTGCCCGCCCGACTAGGCTTCGGGCAGGAGCCGGACCGTGATCCGGCTCCCGTTGCGCAGTGTGTTCACACCTCTGGGAGGCGTACGTGGCGGCATGGACGTGGCGGTTCGAGAAGGCCGACGGGACGCAGGTCGAGCCCGCGGTGCGGCCGGAGGACTTCACGACCCAGGGGGACGCCGAGTCCTGGATCGGGGAGAACTGGAAGGAGCTGCTGGAGGGTGGCGCCGATCAGGTGCGGCTCTTCGAGGACTCCACCGAGATCTACGGACCGATGAGTCTGCACGCCCAGGACGCGTGAGCCGGGGGCGGGGGCCGACGGGCCCTCGCCCCGCACCCGCCGCCCTCCGTGGCGTCGCCCGCGCCGGGGACGTCGCGGGGTCACCGCTCCGTGGGGTCAGCCGCGCACGCCGCACAGGTGCAGCAGCGCCGCCACCCCGCGGTACGGGTCCGTGCGGCCCGCCTTCTCCTCCACCGCGAGCAGGGTCTGGAGGTCCTCCGGGAGACCGGCGCCGTCCGCGGCGGTGTCCGTGAAGACCCGGACGCCGTACCAGGTCTGCAGCGGGGCGCCGATGCCCGAGAGGGTGGCCGTCATCTTCTGCAGCCGGTCGGCCCGGCCCTCCGCCCCGGGGCGGGGCGGTGCCTCCTCCTCGGAGCCGGTGCGCGAGTGCGGCAGCCGGGCGGTCGCGCGGAAGGCGGCCAGCGCGCCGGACCAGTCGCCCGACAGACCGGGACGCATCGCCAGGGCGTCGCCGTTGCGCACCAGCAGCGACAGCAGGCCGCCGGGCGCGAGCATCCGGGCCAGCCCCGCGACCAGCGGGTCCGGCTCCGCCTCGTACATCAGCACGCCGTGGCAGAGCACCACGTCGAAACTACCGGGCAGGAAGTGCACGCCGGTGTCCCGGCCGTCGCCCTCGACGATCCGCATCCGCTCCCGGATGCCCTCGGGCTCCCCGGCCAGCGCCTCACGGGCCGCGGCGATCCGCCCCGGCTCCCGCTCCAGCCCGGTCACCTGGTGACCGGCCCGGGCGAGCCGCAGCGCCTGCGCGCCCCGGCCCATGCCGACGTCCAGCACGCGCAGCCGGCGGCCGACCGGGAAACGCGCGACGATCTGCTCCTCCAGCTGGCGGGCGACCAGCTCCTGCCGGACGACGTCCCGCAACGCGCCGGCCGGGGCCGGCCGGGTGTCCGCGGCGCCGTCCGCGAACGGCGTCGCGCTCAGGGCCGTTCCCCGCGCTTCACCTGGGGCTTGGGCAGCCGCAGCCGCCGCATCTGCAGCGACCGCATCAGCGCGTAGGGGACGGCGCCGCGGCGGTGTTCGTCGGGGAAGCGCTCCGCCAGCCGCTTCTTCAGCCGGAAGCCGGTGACGATCGAGTCGAGCACGATCATCACGATGACGACCAGCCAGAGCAGGAGCGCCGCGTTCTGGATCTGCGGCACCCGGATCACGCTGAGCACCAGGATGATCACGGCCATCGGCAGGAAGTACTCGGCGATGTTGAACCGCGAGTCGACGAAGTCACGGGCGAACCGCCGCACCGGGCCCTTGTCCCGGGCGGGCAGGTAACGCTCGTCGCCGGTGGCCAGCGCCTGGCGCTGCCGCTCCAGCGCGGCTCGGCGCTCCTCGCGCTGCCGCTTGGCGGCCTCCTTGCGCGTCATCGTGGTGTTGGCCACGCTGCGGCGCTGGGACTGGGCCACACTCCGCTTCGGCGTGGGACGCCCCTTGGGGGCCTCCGGGTGACGGGGCTGCTTGGAGTCGGTCACCGTCGCCTTGTCGGCGGCCGGAGCCTTCTCTTCCTTGGCACGGCTTCGGAACACAAAACCCAAGGGTACGGGGTACCCGGGGTTGGACCACAGTCCGGTGGGGAACGATCCGGCAACACCGGACGTCTGTAGGGGGACAGAGGGAACGTCGTGGGCACGCCGTACCCGGCCTCCGGGTGCGTCACCGGGGCCGGTACCCGGGGATCACCTACTCCTTGCGCGGGATCGGCAGGGCGGTCAGTCGTCCTTGGGGAGGAGCCCATCCGTCCCCGGACAGTGCGGTAATGGATGCAGGGCCCGTACTGTGGGTCTTGTCGCAGACCTGTGAGCTGGAGTCCGTCAGAAGGGGGCGCGCGAAGCCCATGAGCGGTGTCATGAAGCGTATGGGGATGATCTTCCGCGCGAAGGCGAACAAGGCCCTTGACCGGGCCGAGGACCCGCGCGAAACCCTCGATTACTCGTACCAGAAGCAGCTGGAGCTGCTCCAGAAGGTCCGCCGCGGTGTCGCCGACGTGGCGACGAGCCGCAAGCGTCTGGAGCTCCAGCTGAACCAGCTCCAGTCGCAGTCCTCCAAGCTGGAGGACCAGGGCCGCAAGGCGCTCGCGCTGGGCCGCGAGGACCTGGCCCGTGAGGCGCTGTCCCGCCGTGCCGCGCTCCAGCAGCAGGTGACGGACCTGGAGACGCAGCACGCGACGCTCCAGGGCGAGGAGGAGAAACTCACCCTCGCGGCCCAGCGGCTGCAGGCCAAGGTGGACGCCTTCCGCACCAAGAAGGAGACCATCAAGGCGACCTACACCGCCGCCCAGGCGCAGACCCGGATCGGCGAGGCCTTCTCCGGCATCTCCGAGGAGATGGGCGACGTCGGACTGGCCATCCAGCGGGCGGAGGACAAGACGGCGCAGCTCCAGGCGCGGGCCGGCGCCATCGACGAGCTGCTCGCCTCCGGCGCCCTGGACGACCCGTCCGGCACGCACAAGGACGACCTCCAGGCCGAGCTGGACCGGCTCTCCGGTGGTACGGATGTGGAACTGGAACTGCAGCGGATGAAGGCCGAGCTGGCGGGCGGCCCGAGCGCGGGGCAGCAGGCCATCGAGGGCGGCACCGGCCAGGCCGACCCCCGCACCCAGCAGCAGCCGCAGGACACCCCGCGCTTCGACAAGCAGTAGCACCGCCGGCCGCCGGGATCCACGCCTGAGGAGGGCGACGTGATCGTACGGATCATGGGGGAGGGGCAGGTGGCTCTCGCCGAGAGCCACCTCTCCGAGCTCGACAAACTGGACGAGGAACTGCTCGCCGAGATGGACAACGGCGACGGTCCGGGCTTCCGGACCACGCTCCGGGCGCTGCTCGACAAGGTCCACGAACTCGGTGAGCCCCTGCCGGACGACTCCCTGGAGCCGTCCGACCTCATCCTGCCGTCCCCGGACGCGACCATCGAGGAGGTCAGGGACCTGCTGAACGACGACGGGCTGATCCCCGGCGTCTGACGTTCCCCGGCAGCCCTCGGCGGTCGGTCCCCGGCGGTCGGTTCCTGACAGTCGGTTCCTGACGGTCCGGCCGCCACGGCCGGTCCCCGACGGCTCCGACGGCGTCCCACACCGCTGCGACGGCGTCGCACGACACCGAGTCGCCTCCGCGAAGTCCGGGGGCGGCTCCGTGCCGGCGCGGGTACTCGGCGCTCACCGAGAGTTTCGGTGGGCTTCATGGGTTCCACGGGCGTCTGTGGGATGGGCTGCGCGGGCTCCGTCGACCTCAGCTTCGTGGGCCTCCCCGGGCCTCGGTGGCCTCTCAGGTCCCGCTGTCCCACCGACCCCATGCGTTGCACCGGACCCTGCGGCCCCCGAACCTGCCGGCTCTCCCAGCCGCTTTCCGGGCCCTGCCGCCCGCGGCCTGTTCGGATGGGATGGTCCGGGTGCGCCGGACGGTCCGGACGGTCCGGACGCGGGCGCCGCGCCCCGCTCGGCGTGGAGGCCACCGTCCCGACACCAGTGCCCGCCCCCGGCGGTCGTCGCCCCTCCCTGGCATGGGAGTCCGCCCCCGCCCCGGCAGGCCGAGCCCGCCCGGGCGCCGTGCCGGCGGGGCTACCGTAGACGCCCGTGAGCACCTTGACGCGCGCCCGGTGCCGGCTGCGGGCCCACCCCTTCGCCCTCGACGCCGCGCTGGCCGCGGCCGTCCTGGTCTGCATGGTGGTCGGCTCCTTCGTGGACCCGCACGGCCCCGAAGGCGTCACCTGGAGCCTGCGCACCCCCGGCCCGCTCGGGCTGGCGCTGATGGCCCTCGGCGCCGTCGCCCTGGCCTTCCGGCGCCGTGCCCCGCGGACCGTCCTCGCCGTCACCGGCGCCGCCTCCGTGCTCGACTCCCTCACCGGCGACCCCCGCGCCCCCGTCGCCATGTGCGCGGTGATCGCGCTCTACACCGTCGCCTCCGCCACCGACCGGCCCACCACCTGGCGTCTCGGGCTGCTCACCATGACGGTCCTGACCGGCACCGCGATGGCCGCCGGGCCCCTGCCCTGGTACGCGCAGGAGAACCTGGCGATCTTCGCCTGGACCGGCATCGGCGCCTCCGCCGGCGACGCCGTCCGCAGCCGCCGCGCGGTCGTCCGGGCGATCCGGGAACGCGCCGAGCGCGCCGAACGCACCCGCGAGGAGGAGGCCCGGCGCCGGGTCGCCGAGGAGCGCCTGCGCATCGCCCGGGACCTGCACGACGTCGTCGCCCACCACATCGCCCTGGTCAACGTCCAGGCCGGGGTCGCCTCGCACGTCATGGACAGGCGGCCCGACCAGGCCAGGGAGGCGCTCGCCCACGTCCGCGAGGCCAGCCGCTCCGCGCTGGAGGAACTGCGCGCCACCGTGGGCCTGCTCCGGCAGTCGGGTGACCCCGAGGCGCCGACCGAGCCGGCCCCCGGCCTGGACCGCCTCGACGAGCTGGCGGGCACGTTCCGCAGTGCCGGGCTCCGGGTCGAGGTGGCCCGCGACCTGCGGGACACCACGCTGCCCGCCACCGTCGACTCGGCCGCCTACCGGATCGTGCAGGAGGCCCTCACCAACGTGCAGAAGCACGCCGGCAGCGGGGCCAGGGCGGAGATCAGCATCGTCCGCGTCGGCCGGAACGTCGAGATCACCGTGCTGGACGACGGCACCGACGAGGACCCTGCCCCCGCCCCCGGCGGCGGGCACGGGCTGCTGGGCATGCGGGAACGGGTCACCGCCCTGCGCGGCACCCTCACCACCGGCCCCCGCTACGGCGGCGGCTTCCGCGTCCATGCGATCCTGCCCCTCCAGACCCGCACCGCGCCCGCCGACGCCACCACGGCCACCCGCACCGGCCCTGAGGCCGCCACCGACGCCCCGGCCACCACCACGGCCACCCGCACCGACGACACCACGAGACCGCCCACCGCGACGGCCGCCGACGGCCCGTGACCCGCGCATCCCCGGGGGAGACCGCATGACCATCCGTGTCCTGCTCGCCGACGACCAGGCCCTGCTGCGCAGCGCCTTCCGCGTCCTCGTCGACTCCGAGCCGGACATGGAGGTGGTGGGAGAGGCGTCCGACGGGGCGGAGGCGGTCCGGCTGGCCCGCGAGCAGCGCGCCGACGTGGTCCTCATGGACATCCGGATGCCCGGCACCGACGGACTCGCCGCCACCCGTCTGATCAGCGCGGACCCCGACCTCGCCGCGGTCCGCGTGGTCATACTGACCACCTTCGAGGTCGACGACTACGTGGTGCAGTCGCTGCGCGCCGGCGCCTCCGGCTTCCTCGGCAAGGGCTCCGAACCCGAGGAACTGCTCAACGCCATCCGCATCGCCGCCGACGGCGAGGCCCTGCTGTCCCCGGCCGCCACCAAGGGCTTGATCGCCCGCTTCCTCGCCCAGCGCGACCCGGCCGACGGCACCCACCGCGACCCGGCCCGCGCCGAACGGCTCGACTCGCTCACCGTCCGGGAGCGCGAGGTGCTGGTCCAGGTGGCCGGGGGCCACTCCAACGACGAGATCGCCGAGCGCCTCGAGGTGAGCCCGCTCACCGTGAAGACGCACGTCAACCGGGCCATGAGCAAGCTGGGTGCCCGCGACCGGGCCCAACTGGTCGTCATCGCCTACGAGTCCGGCCTGGTACGTCCGAAGGCGGACTGACCTCACCCCGGTGTACTGCGGGGGGAGTAGGGGCTGTAGAAGGAAATGGACCACGGGGCGACGGATCGCCCGTCGCCGATGGCCCAGTGTGTACAGCGGGCGCCGCCACGCCCGTCCACGCACTTCTGCCGCTCACAGAAGAGAGACCCGTAACCCATGTCCTGGCTGTCCAGATTCAGCCTCGCGCAACGGGCGCTGATCGGACTGATGTCGATCGTCGCGCTCGTCTTCGGGGCGATCGCGATACCCCAACTCAAGCAGCAGCTGCTGCCCACCATCGAACTCCCGATGGTGTCCGTCCTCGCGCCCTACCAGGGCGCGTCCCCGGAGGTCGTCGAGAAGCAGGTCGTCGAGCCCCTCGAGGACAACCTCGAAGCCGTCGACGGCATCTCCGGCGTCACCTCCACCGCCGGCGAGGGCAACGCCGTCATCATGGCGTCCTTCGACTACGGCAACGACACCAAGCAGCTCGTCGCCGACGTCCAGCAGGCCGTCAACCGGGCCCGGGTCATGCTGCCGGACTCGGTCGATCCGCAGGTCGTGGCCGGTTCCACGGACGACATCCCGGCCGTGGTCCTCGCCGTCACCTCCGACAAGGACCAGCAGGCCCTCGCCGACCAGCTCGACCGGACCGTGGTGCCCGCCCTGAAGGACATCGACGGCGTCGGCCAGGTCATGGTCGACGGCGTGCGCGACCTCCAGGTCACCGTCACCCCCGACCCGAAGAAGCTCGCCGAGGCGGGGCTCACCCCGCAGTCGCTGGCCCAGGCGCTCCAGGCCGGCGGGGCGACCGTCCCGGCCGGATCCTTCGACGAGGACGGCGCCAACCGCACCGTCCAGGTCGGCGGCGGCTTCACCTCGCTGAAGCAGATCGAGGACCTCCGGGTCACCGCCGAGCCGGGCAAGGGCAAGCCGGTCCGGCTCGCCTCGGTCGCCGAGGTGAAGCAGGAGGAGGCCCGCGCCACCTCCCTGACCCGCACCAACGGCCGGCCCAGCCTCGCCGTGATGGTCACCATGGACCACGACGGCAGCGCGGTCGCCATCTCGGAGGCCGTCCAGGACAAGCTGCCCGAGCTGCGCGAGGACCTCGGGTCCGGGGCCTCCCTCACCGTCGTCAGCGACCAGGGCCCGGCCGTCTCCCAGGCCATCGAGGGCCTCACCACCGAGGGCGCCCTCGGCCTGGTCTTCGCCGTCCTGGTCATCCTGGTCTTCCTGGCCTCGATCCGGTCGACCCTGGTGACCGCGGTGTCCATCCCGCTGTCCGTGGTGCTCGCCCTGATCGTGCTGTGGACGCGCGACCTGTCGCTGAACATGCTGACGCTGGGTGCGCTGACCATCGCCATCGGCCGCGTGGTGGACGACTCCATCGTGGTCCTGGAGAACATCAAGCGGCACCTCGGCTACGGCGAGGAGCGCCACGAGGCGATCATGAAGGCCGTGCGGGAGGTGGCCGGGGCGGTGACGTCCGCGACGCTCACCACCGTCGCCGTTTTCCTGCCGATCGGTCTGGTCGGCGGCATGGTGGGCGAGCTGTTCGGCTCCTTCAGCCTCACCGTGACGGCCGCGCTGCTGGCGTCCCTGCTGGTGTCGCTGACGGTCGTGCCGGTGCTGTCGTACTGGTTCCTGCGCCCGCCGAAGGGCACCCCCGAGGACGCGGCGGAGGCCCGCCGGCTGGCCGAGGAGAAGGAGGCGAAGAGCAGGCTCCAGCGCGGCTACCTGGCCGTCCTGCGCTTCGCCACCCGCCGCCGGCTGGCCAGCCTGGCCATCGCCGTGGTCGTGCTGATCGGCACGCTCGCCATGGCCCCGCTGCTCAAGACCAACTTCTTCGACCAGGGCGAGCAGAAGGTCCTCACCGTGCGGCAGGAGCTGGACCCCGGCACCAGCCTCGCGGCGACCGACGCCCAGGCGAAGAAGGTCGAGAAGCTGCTCGGCGACACCGAGGGCGTCAAGGACTTCCAGGTGACGGTCGGCTCGTCCGGCTTCATGGCCGCCTTCGGCGGCGGTACGGACACCAACCAGGCGACCTACCAGGTGATGCTGGAGGACTCCGCGTCCTCCGACGACGTCCGGGACGCCCTGAAGAAGGGCCTCGCCGGTCTCGACGGCCTCGGCACCACGACCGTGGCCGCCGGGGACGGCTTCTCCAGCCAGGACCTCAGCGTCGTCGTCAAGGCGGCCGACGCCCAGGTGCTGCGCAAGGCCACCGACCAGGTCCAGGAGGCCGTCGCCTCCCTGGACGACGTCACCGACGTGAGCAGCGACCTGGCGCAAAGCGTGCCCCGCATCTCGGTGCGCGCCAACGAGAAGGCCGCCGCGGCGGGCTTCGACGACCAGAGCCTCGGCGGCGTCGTCGCCCAGGCGGTGCGCGGGACCCCGGCCGCCAAGGTGGTCCTGGACGACGCCGAGCGTGACGTCGTCATCCGTTCGGCGCAGTCGGCCGGCACCCTGGCCGAGCTGAAGAAGCTGCCGCTGGGCCCGGTGGAGCTGGGTGACATCGCCACCGTCGAGCTGGTGGACGGCCCGGTCTCCATGACCCGGATCGACGGCCAGCGGTCGGCCACCGTCACCGCGACGCCGACCGGCGACAACACCGGCGCGGTCGGGACGGCCCTCCAGGCGAAGATCAAGTCGCTGACGCTGCCGGCGGGTGCCTCCGCCGAGATCGGCGGCGTCACCGAGGACCAGGACGAGGCGTTCCTCAACCTGGGCCTGGCGATGCTCGCGGCGATCGCGATCGTCTTCATGCTGCTGGTGGGCACCTTCCGGTCGCTGGCCCAGCCGCTGATCCTGCTGGTGTCCGTGCCGTTCGCTGCGACCGGCGCCCTGGGCCTGCTGCTCGTCACCGGCACCCCGATGGGCGTCCCGGCGATGATCGGCATGCTGATGCTGATCGGCATCGTGGTCACCAACGCGATCGTGCTGATCGACCTGATCAACCAGTACCGCGCACGGGGCCACGGCGTCATCGAGGCGGTCCTGGAGGGTGGCCGCCACCGGCTGCGGCCCATCCTGATGACGGCGCTGGCGACGATCTTCGCCCTGCTGCCGATGGCGCTCGGCGTCACCGGCGAGGGCGGCTTCATCGCCCAGCCGCTGGCCGTGGTGGTGATCGGCGGTCTGATCACGTCGACGCTGCTCACCCTGCTCCTGGTGCCGACGCTCTACGCGATGCTGGAGCTGCGCAAGGAGCGGCGCGCGAAGAAGAAGGCGCTGAAGAAGGGCACGGCCGGTCCGGAGGAGGCGGAGTCCTCCGCGGACACCTCCGGGGATGCTGCCGCCTCGGACGAGGCGGCCCCGGCGCAGGTCTGACCCGGAGCACGAACGGCCCCGCACCGGTGCGTTCCGGTGCGGGGCCGCTCCGGTCGCCAGGGGAGGCCGTGCCCGTCCGGCGGCAGCCGTGCCCGTCCGGCGGCACACGGGAAGCCGCGGGAAGCCGCGTCCGTCCGTCCGGCCGCACCGGGGGCCGTGTCCGTCCGGCCCCGCGCACGGCGGACGGTGCCCGTCCCGCCGCACACGGAAGAAGGCCCACCCGGCATCGAGGTTCCGGGTGGGCCTTCGTCATGGGCGGCCGGGCACGGGGGCCCGGGCCGTCACGGCAGCGCCAGCATGCGCTCCAGCGCGAGCTTGGCGAAGGACTCCGTCTCCTTGTCGACCTCGATGCGGTTGACCAGGTTGCCCTCGGCGAGGGACTCCAGGGCCCACACCAGGTGCGGCAGGTCGATGCGGTTCATGGTGGAGCAGAAGCACACCGTGCGGTCGAGGAAGACGACTTCCTTGCCCTCGGGCGCGAACCGGTTCGCCAGCCGGCGGACCAGGTTCAGCTCGGTGCCGATGGCCCACTTGGAGCCGGCCGGGGCCGCCTCCAGCGTCCTGATGATGTACTCGGTCGACCCGACGTAGTCGGCCGCGGCGACGACCTCGTGCCGGCACTCGGGGTGGACCAGCACGTTGACGTCCGGGATGCGCTCGCGCACGTCGTTGACCGAGTCCAGGCTGAACCGGCCGTGCACCGAGCAGTGGCCGCGCCACAGGATCATCTTCGCGGAGCGCAGTTCGTCGGCGGTCAGGCCGCCGTTCGGCTTGTGCGGGTTGTAGACGACGCAGTCCTCCAGCGACATGCCCATGTCCCGCACCGCGGTGTTGCGGCCCAGGTGCTGGTCGGGCAGGAACAGCACCTTCTCGCCCTGCTCGAACGCCCAGTCGAGGGCGCGGCGGGCGTTGGAGGAGGTGCAGATCGTGCCGCCGTGCTTGCCCGTGAACGCCTTGATGTCGGCGGACGAGTTCATGTACGAGACGGGCACGACCTGCTCGGCTATGCCGGCCTCGGTCAGCACGTCCCAGCACTCGGCGACCTGCTCGGCGGTGGCCATGTCGGCCATGGAGCAGCCGGCCGCCAGGTCCGGGAGGACCACCTTCTGGTCGTCGCCGGTCAGGATGTCGGCCGACTCGGCCATGAAGTGCACACCGCAGAAGACGATGTACTCGGCCTGCGGGCGGGCGGCGGCGTCCCGGGCCAGCTTGAAGGAGTCGCCCGTGACGTCGGCGAACTGGATGACCTCGTCGCGCTGGTAGTGGTGGCCGAGGACGAAGACCTTGTCGCCCAGCTTCTCCTTGGCCGCGCGGGCGCGTTCCACCAGGTCCGGGTCGGAGGGCGAGGGCAGGTCGCCGGGACACTCCACACCGCGCTCGCTCTTCGGGTCGGCCTCACGGCCGAGGAGCAGCAGGGCGAGGGGCGTCGGCTGTACGTCGAGCTCCTGGGTCTGGGCGGTGGTCACGACACGCACCCTTTCTGTTCTGCGGCTCGCCGGGCCCGTCAGGACCGGATCCGGCGGGACATGCGGGACACCGTTGCGACTTTTCGTCGGATTGACGCTATCTATCATAACCGCTTCACGTCACTTTGACGACGGCCATAGCGTCCATGTGACGTGAATCCCGGCCCGGGGCACGGGTATTCCCGGAACGGGCAGCAAGGGCCGTTCTCCCCACACGGGGGCGTGTGCGAGCATGAAGACGGAGCGGGAAAACGAGCTCCCGGCCCGGAATGAATCCGCGGCCCCGCCGGTTGCAACCGTCGGCAAGCAGTCTCCGTACAACCCGGGAGAGATGTAGATGTCCGTATCGGACGAGACCACCACCGTCACCGACGGCATCGTTCTGACCGACGCCGCCGCGGGCAAGGTCAAGGCCCTGCTCGACCAGGAAGGCCGTGACGACCTCGCCCTGCGCGTCGCCGTCCAGCCCGGCGGCTGCTCCGGCCTGCGGTACCAGCTCTTCTTCGACGAGCGCTCCCTCGACGGTGACGTGGTCAAGGACTTCGACGGCGTGAAGGTCGTCACCGACCGCATGAGCGCCCCGTACCTCGGCGGCGCCACCATCGACTTCGTGGACACCATCGAGAAGCAGGGCTTCACCATCGACAACCCGAACGCGACCGGCTCCTGCGCCTGCGGCGACTCCTTCAGCTGACCCGCACCGCGGCCGGGCGGTAGCCGGGCCGGGACCTCCCGGAACGGCGCGCACGACGCGTACGACGAAGGCGGCGGCCCCCTCCACGGGGGTCGCCGCCTTCGTGTGTCCTCCCGGCCGCCGGGCCGCGCGTCAGCTGCGCTCGCCGGACGGTGCCGGGAGCCGCGCGCCGTCCTTGTGCAGCGGCACGGCGTCGCCGTCCCGGTCCACGACCTCGCGGTCGCCGAGCGGGGCGTCGAGCCTCACCGTCTGCTGGTACTGCTTGGCGATCAGGATGCAGACCTCGCCGGGCCGCGTCTTCTCCGTGACGGTCACCGTCACCTTGCCGCCGCTCTCACGCGCCGTCGTGGTGTAGTCCGCGCACACCCCGCCGGTGAACGTCACGGTCAGCTCGTCGCCCTCGGCCGTGTAGCCCTCCACGTCCACGGGGCGCTCGGCGGGCGCCGAGGTCGGCTCGTCGCCCGGCCCCGAGGGCGCCGCACTGCCCTCACCGGAGCGGGTGGCGGAGGCCAGGTACTCCGGGTCCACCGCGGGGTACGTCACCGTCGAGGTCTCCCGCACACCCGGCGTGCGCACCTCGAACAGCCAGGACGGCACCAGGGCCGGCTGCCCGTCCACGGAGTGCGAGGCCAGCCCGAACACGGCCCGGTCGACGGTCAGCGTCTCCTTGCCGTCCGTGCCGCCCCCCTCGTCCTTCGGCGGTACCGCGGAGGTCTCCTGGCAGGGCACCCCGCCGTTCTCCCCGCCCTCGTCCAGCGGCGCGGGAGTGGCGCAGCCGCCGATGCCGCCGCGCCGGTCGGCTCCCGGCGCCGCGTTCATCAGCTTCAGCGCCCGCTCGGCTCCCACCACCGGGTAGGTGTCCGACTTCGCCGGCTTCAGCAGCCGCCCCTGGGCGCCGCCCACGGCGCCGTCGGAGCCGACCGTGACCACCGTGTCCCAGCCGTGGGTCGGCAGCCCGCCGACCTCCGGAGCGGCGTTCACCGTCCGGTCGGTGCCCACGGCCCGGCTCGCGTCCAGCTTGGCCGTGTCCTGGCCCAGCGCCTTCAGCAGCGGCAGGGCGGCCTTCTCGGCGGCCTCCTCGGACACCGGCGGCGCGTCGGCCGGCGGCACCTTGCAGGTGGCCCCCTTGCAGTTGTCGGTGCTCAGGGCGTTCCGGCTGAACGTCCAGGCGCCGGGCGCCTTCTGGTCCACCCGGAGCACGGGCCCCGAGCCGTCCTTGCCGCCGATCCGCCAGCTCCCGCCCTCGGCCACCGGCCGGCCCTCGACGCCGAGCGCCTTCGCCAGGCCGCTCACCTGCTCCTGCGTGACCGGTCCCGGCGTCCGGTACACCGGGGCCGAGCCGGGCCCCTTCGGCAGCGGACCGTCGGCGCGGTAGACGGCCCCGTAGGGGTTGGGCTCGCCCGGCGCGATACCGGGCACCCCGCCCTCGGCGTAGCCGTCCAGGGCGAGCGGCGGGGGAGTGGGGTCGCCGTTGGCCCCCGGGGTCGTGTCGGCGCCGGAACCGGACCCGCCGGCCAGCCCCGTGGCGAGGTACGCCCCACCGCCCCCGACCAGCAGTACGGCGGCGGCCACGGAGGCGATCAGCACGGGCGTCCGCCGCGCCGCCCCCGTCCGGTGCCCCTTCCCGTCCGGGTCGTCCGCCCGCGAGGCGTCACCGGAGCCATCAGAGCCGCCGGGGGAGCCGACGGAGTCGGAGGAACGAGACGGTTCCGAGGACTCGGGCGAGTCGGGGAAGCGAGACGGTTCCGAGGACTCGGGCGAGTCGAGGGAGTCGGGAGACTTGGTGGAGCCGGGGGAGCTGGGGGAGTCGGCGGAGCCGGACGGCTCGGGCGAGCCGGCGGGACGCGACGGCGAAGCCCCGGCCGAACCGTTTCCGCCCGGCTTCTCCGCGTCCGCGGCCGGGGTGTCCTCGGCGGACGCGGACCCGGCGGTGCCAGGCTCACCGTCCCTGTCCCTGTCCCTGTCCCTGTCCCTGCCCCCGTCGTCCGGCGCATGGTCGTCCGGCGCACCGGCGTCCGGCGCGCCCTCGGCCCGGGCGTCCTCCGGGCCGTCGCCGGAGCTTCCGGAACCCTCCGGGTCCTCGGTGTCACCCGAGCGCGCCGGGCCCTCCTCGGACCCGCCGGTGCCCCCGGGCTCGCCGAGTCCGCCCGCACCGCCGCTCGCGTCACCGGACTGCCCGGCCCCGGAGCCGACGTCCGTCGCCCCGCCCCCGTCCACGGCCCCGGGCCGCTCGGCGGACTCCCCGCCGCCCCCGCGCGCTCCGGGCTCCGGCTGCTCCGCCCGCTCCCTCTGCTCCCGGCCCCGGGCGGCGGCGTTCCCGTCGTCGCCGACGCCGCCCGCCGGAGCGCCCCCGGTGTCGCGCGCGTTGCCGGCGGCCCGTGCCTCGGCGCCGGCGTCGTCGTTGTCGGGTCGCTCGGTGTTCACCGCATCGCTCCTTCGGCTGCACAGCTGTCCCGGAAGACCCTGCCCGGTCGTGCCGGGACTGCTGAGGGGTCGTATCCCGCATCCCCTTTACGGGGGACAGCGATGGGACGCAGCGGGGGAGCGCACGGTTCCACCCGGCCTGCCGGGCAGGTCCGGGCCGCCCGCCGGACGGGGCCCCGGGACCTGACCGCCAAGGACGCCGTACGGGGCCGTCGCGGCGGGGACCGCCTCAGTCGCCGTAGTCCGACATGGCGTCCAGCAGGCGGGCCGACGAGGTCGGCACCGACACACCGTGGATCAGGGAGGGGGACACCGGGTGGTGGGCGCCCCGGTCGGGCACCGCCCAGTGCCCAGCCATCCGGGCGCAGTCACCGCGCAGCGACGCCAGGTCGCCCTCGACATCGGCCTGCGTGGTCGTGTGGACCTTGAGGTTCGTCATGTTCGCACCGTAGGCACGCCGGAGGTCACGAAGAAAGATCTACTATCGGGTAGTTTTGGCTGCTTCTACGGGCGGTCCCCACCCGGTAGCGTGAAGTGTCAAGCCCCCTCCCCCTGGAGAGTCCACGCCGTGCGCATCGCAGTCACCGGCTCCATCGCCACCGACCACCTCATGACGTTCCCCGGCCGCTTCGCCGACCAGCTCGTCGCGGACCAGTTGCACACGGTCTCGCTGTCCTTCCTGGTCGACAACCTGGACGTGCGCCGGGGAGGTGTGGGCGCGAACATCGCCTTCGGCATGGGCCAGCTCGGCACCGAGCCGATCCTCGTCGGCGCCGCGGGTGCCGACTTCGACGAGTACCGGGCCTGGCTCGACCGGCACGGCGTCGACACCGACTCCGTCCGCATCTCCGAGACCCTGCACACCGCCCGGTTCGTGTGCACCACGGACGCCGACCACAACCAGATCGGCTCCTTCTACACCGGCGCCATGAGCGAGGCCCGCCTCATCGAGCTGAAGACCGTCGCCGACCGGGTGGGCGGACTCGACCTGGTCCTCATCGGCGCCGACGACCCGGAGGGCATGCTCCGGCACACCGAGGAGTGCCGGGCCCGGAACATCCCCTTCGCCGCCGACTTCTCCCAGCAGATCGCCCGGATGAGCGGGGAGGAGATCCGGATACTGCTGGACGGGGCGACCTACCTCTTCTCCAACGAGTACGAGAAGGGGCTCATCGAGAGCAAGACGGGCTGGAGCGACGCCGAGATCCTCGACCGGGTCGGCCACCGCGTCACCACCCTCGGCGCGCGCGGCGTCCGCATCGAGCGGGCCGGCGAGCAGCCCGTCGAGGTCGGCTGCCCCGAGGAGGAGCGCAAGGTCGACCCGACCGGTGTCGGCGACGCCTTCCGCGCGGGCTTCCTGTCCGGACTGGCCTGGGGCGTCTCCCTGGAACGCGCCGCCCAGGTCGGCTGCATGCTCGCCACCCTGGTCATCGAGACCGTCGGCACCCAGGAGTACCAGCTGCGCCGCGCCCACTTCATGGACCGCTTCGCGCGGGCCTACGGCGACGAGGCCGCGGCCGAGGTGCAGAAGCACCTCTCCTGACGGCCCCCCTGCCGGAAGGTGCTACGACAGCCGGCGGACCACATGGGCCGAGCCCCGGTCCGCCGGCTCCTCGCCGACGTACTCCTGGCCGCGCATCTCGCACCACGCGGGGATGTCCAGCCGGGCCGCCTCGTCGTCGGAGAGCACCCGGACCGTGCCGCCCACCGGCACGTCCCCGATCACCTTGGCGAGCTCGATCACCGGGATCGGGCAGCGCCGCCCGAGCGCGTCCACGACCAGCGCGTCGTCCCCGCCGCCCACCGGGGCGGAGCCGACGGCGCCCGGGGCGCCCAGCTGCTCCCGCACCCGGGCCACCACCGGGGGCAGCTCGGCCAGGAACCGCTCGACGTCCTCCTCCGGCGTCCCCGGCGGCAGCGAGACGCGGACGTTGCCCTCGCTGAGCACCCCCATCGCCTTCAGCACGTGGCTCGGCGTCAGGGTGCTGCTGGTGCAGGAGGAACCGGACGAGACGGAGAAACCGGCGCGGTCCAGCTCGTGCAGCACCGTCTCCCCGTCGACGTAGAGGCAGGAGAAGGTGACGGTCCCCGGCAGCCGCCGCACCGGGTCGCCCACCACCTCGACGTCCGCCACCAGCCGCGGCACCCGCTCCCGGATCCGGTCCGTCAGCTCCCGCAGCCGCGCGGCCTCCTGGGCCGCCTCCGCGCGCACCGCCCGCAGCGAGGCCGCCGCCGCGACGATCGCCGGGATGTTCTCGAAGCCGGCGGCCCGCCCCGACTCCCGCTCGTCGGCGGGCCCCCGGGGCGCGAAGCGCACCCCCTTGCGCACCGCCAGCAGGCCCACCCCGGGCGGTCCGCCCCACTTGTGGGCGCTCGCCGCCAGCAGCGACCAGCCCTCCGGCACCGGGCCCCAGCCCAGCGACTGGGCCGCGTCCACCAGCAGGGGGACGCCCGCCGCCCGGCAGTGCGCGGCCACCTCGGCCACCGGCTGCTCGGTGCCCACCTCGTGGTTGGCGGACTGCAGACAGGCCAGCGCGGTGTCCGGGCGCAGGGCGGCGGCGTAGCCGGCGGGGTCGACGGCGCCCGTCCGGTCCACCGCCACCTCGGTGACCTCGCCGCCGTCGGCGCGGTGAACGTCCGCCGCGTGCAGCACCGAAGAGTGTTCGACCGCCGACACGATCAGGTGACGGCCGGTCCGCCGCCGCCCGGCCAGCGCGCCCGCCATGCCGGAGTGCACCGCCAGGGTGCCGGAGGAGGTGAACGTCAGTTCGTCGGGACGGCACCCCACGGCCTCCGCCGCCGCCTCGCGGGCCGCGTCGAGCAGCATCCGCGCCCGCCGGCCCTCCCGGTACAGCCGCGCGGGGTCGGCCCATCCCTCGTCGAGGGAGGCCAACAGCGCCTGACGGGCCACGGGATGGAGGGGAGCGGCGGAAGCGGCGTCGAAGTAACCCACACGGCAACGGTAGAGCGTGCGGGGCCCTCCCGGCAGCGCGGGGGAGTCGTAGGATCGACCCGGCGGGGGCTCCGTCCGGCTTCTCCGACGGGACCCGCCCGGGCTCCGCCGGCCTCCCGAACGGGCCCTGGCGGGCGGTTCGTCCCACCCGTTCAGGGTGACCCGCGGCGCGTATGCCACCCTCCCCGCGACCCCCCGAAGGGCGTCGGCTAGGGTTTGGTCCGCATAAACATCCAAACCCCTGCCCGACGCAGGGCGGCGACCGACCAGCGAGAAGGCCAGGCCGCAGCCGTACAGCGCGGGCGAGACTCTCGGGAAGGCGCTACGTGAGTCCCAACGGCTCCGACCTCCCCCACCGCCTGAAGGGCGTGGGCGGTACCCCCAAGCCGCGGCGCCCGATGCGGCGGAAGCTGCTGCAGGCATCGACCGCGGGCCTGGTCCTGGCGACCGCCACCGGTTGCACCTGGGAGGACTTCCCCCGCCTTGGTATGCCCACCCCGACCACGGAAGAGGCTCCCCGGATCCTCTCCCTGTGGCAGGGCTCGTGGGCGGCCGCGCTCGCCGTGGGCGTTCTGGTGTGGGGTCTGATCCTGTGGAGTGCTTTCTTCCACAGGCGCAGCCGCACCAAGGTGGAGGTCCCTCCGCAGACCCGGTACAACATGCCTCTCGAGGCGCTGTACACGGTGGTCCCCCTCCTCATCGTCTCGGTGCTGTTCTATTTCACGGCCCGTGACGAATCCGAGCTGATGAAGCTCGAAAGCAAGCCCGATGTCACGGTCAACGTGGTCGGCTTCCAGTGGAGCTGGTGCTTCAACTACGTCGAGAACGTGGACGGTTCCACCGGCGACGCCAAGACCGCCAAGGAACTGGACGCGATCCCGGACCGCTACAGGGACGCCTTCCCGGCCGACGCCGGCGGTGTCCACGACTGCGGTACCCCCTCGACGAGGAACCCGCAGACCAACAACCCGGGCCCCACCATGTGGCTGCCCGAGGGCAAGCGGGTGCGCTTCATCCTGACGTCGCGCGATGTCATCCACTCCTTCTGGGTGGTGCCGTTCCTGATGAAGCAGGACGTCATCCCGGGCCACACCAACGCCTTCGAGGTGACCCCCAGCCGTGAGGGCACCTTCCTCGGCAAGTGCGCCGAGCTGTGCGGTGTGGACCACGCCCGGATGCTGTTCAACGTGAAGGTCGTCTCGCCGGAGCGCTACGAGCAGCACCTCAACGACCTCGTCAAGAAGGGGCAGACCGGTTATGTGCCCGCGGGCATCGAGCAGTCGGGTCCCGAGAAGAACCGGGAGGTGAGCGTCCTGTGAGCATCATCAACGAACCCCAGGGCGTCACGGCGGCCGAGGGCTCCTACGAGAGCGAGCTGCCGGTCCGCGCCAAGCGGCCGGGCAGCGTCGTGGTGAAGTGGCTGACGACCACCGACCACAAGACCATCGGCACGATGTACCTGACGACGTCGTTCATCTTCTTCGTCATCGGCGGCATCATGGCGCTGGTCATGCGCGCCGAACTGGCCCGTCCGGGCCTGCAGATCCTGTCGAACGAGCAGTTCAACCAGGCGTTCACCATGCATGGCACGCTCATGCTGCTGATGTTCGCCACCCCGCTGTTCGTCGGCTTCGCGAACTGGATCATGCCGCTGCAGATCGGCGCGCCCGACGTGGCGTTCCCGCGGCTGAACATGTTCGCCTACTGGCTCTACCTGTTCGGCTCGCTGATCGCGCTCGCCGGCTTCCTCACGCCGGACGGCGCCGCCAGCTTCGGCTGGACCGGTTACGCCCCGCTCTCGGACGCGATCCGCTCGCCCGGCATGGGGTCCGACCTGTGGATCATGGGCCTGGCCTTCCAGGGCTTCGGCACCATCCTCGGCTCGGTCAACTTCATCACCACGATCATCTGCATGCGCGCACCGGGACTCACCATGTTCCGGCTGCCGATCTTCACCTGGAACGTGCTGCTGACCGGTGTCCTGGTCCTGCTCGCCTTCCCGGTGCTGGCGGCGGCACTGCTCGCGCTGGAGGTGGACCGCAAGTTCGGGGCGCACATCTTCGACCCGACCAACGGCGGGGCGCTGCTGTGGCAGCACCTGTTCTGGTTCTTCGGCCACCCCGAGGTGTACATCATCGCGCTGCCGTTCTTCGGCATCGTCAGTGAGATCGTCCCGGTCTTCGCGCGCAAGCCGATCTTCGGCTACATGGGCCTGGTCGGCGCGACCATCGCGATCGCCGGTCTGTCGGTGACGGTGTGGGCGCACCACATGTACGCCACGGGCGGCGTGCTGCTCCCGTTCTTCTCCTTCATGACCTTCCTGATCGCGGTTCCGACCGGTGTGAAGTTCTTCAACTGGGTCGGCACCATGTGGCGGGGCTCGCTGAGCTTCGAGACGCCGATGCTGTGGTCGCTGGGCTTCCTGGTCACCTTCCTCTTCGGTGGTCTGACCGGCGTCATCCTGGCGTCGCCGCCGCTGGACTTCCACGTGACCGACTCCTACTTCGTGGTGGCGCACTTCCACTACGTGGTGTTCGGCACCGTCGTCTTCGCGATGTTCGCCGGATTCCACTTCTGGTGGCCGAAGTTCACCGGCAAGATGCTCGACGAGCGGCTCGGCAAGATCACCTTCTGGACGCTGTTCATCGGCTTCCACGGCACCTTCCTGGTCCAGCACTGGCTGGGTGCCGAGGGCATGCCGCGCCGGTACTCGGACTACCTGGCGGCCGACGGCTTCACCGCCCTGAACACGGTCTCCACGATCGCCTCGTTCCTGCTCGGCATGTCGCTGCTGCCGTTCTTCTACAACGTCTGGAAGACGGCCAAGTACGGCAAGATGGTCGGCGTCGACGACCCGTGGGGCTACGGCCGCTCCCTGGAGTGGGCCACGTCCTGCCCGCCGCCCCGGCACAACTTCCTCACGCTGCCGCGCATCCGCAGTGAATCCCCGGCCTTCGACCTCCACCACCCGGAGATCGCCGCCCTCGACGAGCTCGAGAACGTCGGTCACGGAGAGAAGGCCCTCTCCGGCGGCAAGGAGGCCGGCAAGTGAAGATCCAGGGCAAGATGTTCATGTGGCTGAGCGTCTTCCTGCTCATCGTGGCGGTCGTCTACGGTGTGTGGTCCAAGGAAGCGGTCGGCACCACAGCCCTCTTCCTGGCCTTCGGCCTGGCCGTCATGATCGGCTTCTACCTCGGCTTCACGGCCAAGCGGGTCGACGTCGGCGCTCAGGACAACAAGGAAGCGGACGTCGCGGACGACGCCGGCGAGGTCGGGTTCTTCAGCCCGCACAGCTGGCAGCCGCTGTTCCTGGCGCTCGGCTGTGCCCTCGGCTTCATGGCGATCGCCGTGGGCTGGTGGCTGATGTACTTCTCCATCCCGCTGATCGCGGCGGGCATCTGGGGCTGGACCTTCGAGTACTACCGCGGCGAGAACCGCACCCAGTAGGTCCCGTACCACGCCCGAGGCACCCAGGGGCCCGGACACTCCGTCAGGAGCGTCCGGGCCCCTGCGTCTGCCGCAATCCGCATCACTCGTTCGAGGCGTCCAGCGCGCCGCGATTGACGCGGCTCCCTAGCGTGAGGTCATGAGAAACGACCCGCGCATCCGCACCGTCGTCGGCTGCACGCTGCTGGTGATCGCACTCGGTGCGGGCGTCACCGGCTGCTCCTCCGACGGCAACCCGCTGTCCGGCGAGCCCTACGACGCGGCGGACCAGATCTCCTTCAACGGCCCCACCGGCGACGACCGGCCGGCCGACCCCGACAAGCCGCTGGAGATCGTCGCCGAGGACTCCGACGGGCGCATCACCGACGTCACCGCCGTCGACGCCTCCGGCCGCTACCTGGCGGGCGAACTCGCCGCCGACGGCAGCCGCTGGCACAGCACCTCGCCGCTGGCCGCCGACTCCGCCTACACGGTGCGGGTGAGCACGGAGGACGGCGACGGGGCCCCCGGCCGCAGGGTGCTCACCTTCACCACCGGCAAGCCCTCCAAGACCAAGCGCCTCGGGGTCGCCTTCGGGCCGAAGCCCGGCACCTACGGCGTCGGCCAGCCCGTCACCGCGGAACTCGACGCGCCCGTCCAGGACCCCGCCCAGCGGGCCGTGGTCGAACGCGCCCTCAAGGTCGAGTCCACCCCCGCCGTGAGCGGCGCCTGGCACTGGGTGGACGACAAGAAGCTGCACTACCGCCCCAAGGACTACTGGCCCGCCGACGCCACCGTCCGGGTCCGCAGCACCCTGGAGGGCATCAAGGTCAACGACCGCCTGCGCGGAGGCAAGGCCGAGCCGCTGACCTTCAACACCGGCGACCGTGTCATAGCCGTGACCGACGCCGCCGCGCACCGGCTGACGGTCTACAAGAACGGCGAGGAGGTCAAGTCGATCCCCGTCACCACCGGCAAGCCCGGCTTCGAGACCCGCAACGGCGTCAAGGTGGTCCTCGCCAAGGAACGCTTCGTGCGGATGCGCAGCAGCACCGTCGGCATCGCCGAGGGCTCCTCCGAGTCCTACGACCTGAACGTCAGCTTCGCCACCCGCGTCACATGGAGCGGCGAGTACGTGCACGCCGCCCCCTGGTCCGTCGGCTCCCAGGGCTACGCCAACGTCAGCCACGGCTGCGTGGGCATGAGCACCGGCAACGCGCAGTGGTTCTTCGACACCGTCCGGGAGGGCGACCTCGTCGAGGTCGTGAACTCCGACGGCGACACCATGGAGCCCTTCGGCAACGGCTTCGGGGACTGGAACCTCACCTGGGCCCAGTGGCGCCAGGGCAGCGCCCTGGTCACCGGCAACCCGGAGTCCGCCGGCCCGCAGGAACAGGCCCGGCTGCGCCCCCAGTCGGTCTGAGCCCCGGCCGCGGACGTGAGCCCCCGCCAGGCACGCGCGGCGTTCCCAGGGCCGCCGGCGCGGGTCGCGCGAGGCTCACGGGGGCCGGCCCGACCCGGACGGAAGGGCTCAGGCGCTCTGCAGCCGCTTCTGACGCAGCAGGGACGCCAGGGCCGAGGCGAACTCCACGGGCTCCACCGGCAGCGTCACAGCGGCCTCCGCACGGCTCCAGGTGGCCAGCCAGGCGTCCTGGGGCCGTCCGATGAGCAGCAGCACCGGCGGGCTGTTGAAGATCTCGTCCTTGATCTGCTTGGAGAGCCCCATGCCGCCGATGGGCGTGGCCTCACCGTCGAACACGCAGACGTCGATGCCGCCGCGCTCCAGCTCCTTGATGACGGCCGCCTGGGTCGCGCACTCGACGAACTCCACGACGGGCACGTCCGGAGCGGGCCGCCGGCCGGTGGCGAGGCGCACCTGCTCCCGCGTGTTGGCGTTGTCGCTGTAGACCAGCACGGTGGCGGTCGCCTGCATGGTTCCTCCACACTCCGAGTGAGGGCAGCCTCGTCGGGGACGTCGGGTCCCCGATGGCGCGGATGCTACCCCTTCCGCACGCTCGTCAACACCGGTTCGGACAGGGCTTCGATGGGCCATCCGGGCAGTCCAGGAGGGGCGGACACTCCGAACGGCACCCCCCGGGGTGAGGGCGGGATAAGCGACCGACATAATGTCGGCGTGGCGACAGCAACGACAGTAGATACCGGGCACGCGCACCCGTCGGTCAACCGACCGAACCTCACCAGCGTCGGAACCATCATCTGGCTGAGTTCCGAGCTGATGTTCTTCGCGGCCCTCTTCGCGATGTACTTCACCCTGCGATCGGTGACCGGACCAGACTTCTGGTCGGAGAAGGCCGACACGCTGAACTTCCCGTTCGCGGCGACGAACACCACGATCCTGGTGCTCTCCTCGCTCACCTGCCAGCTCGGCGTGTTCGCCGCCGAGCGCGGTGACGTGAAGAAGCTCCGGATGTGGTTCATCGTCACCTTCATCATGGGATCGGTCTTCATCGGCGGTCAGATCGTCGAGTACACCGAGCTGGTCAAGCACGAGGGCCTGTCCCTCAGCTCCGACCCGTACGGCTCGGTGTTCTACCTGACCACCGGCTTCCACGGCCTGCACGTGACGGGCGGTCTCATCGCCTTCCTGCTGGTCCTGGGCCGCACCTATGCCGCTCGGAGGTTCACCCACGATCAGGCCACAGCCGCCATCGTCGTGTCCTACTACTGGCACTTCGTCGATGTCGTCTGGATCGGTCTGTTCGCGACGATCTACATGATCAAGTAGCCGGGCTCATCACCGCGCGCGCTCCTGACGCGCACCAACCAGAAGCATCGACGCAGAAGATCCTGACACCGGGGTAATCCGTGAAAAAGCTCTCCGCACGACGACGCCACCCGTTGGCGGCGCTCGTGGTTCTCCTCCTCGCGCTGGCATGCACCGGGGGGCTGTACGCCGTGTTCGCGCCCGCGGACAAGGCGCAGGCCGAAGAAACCGCCCAGTCCCTCACCATCGAGGAGGGAAAGAAGCTCTACGCGGTCGGCTGCGCCAGCTGCCACGGCACCGGCGGTCAGGGGACCTCCGACGGGCCGAGCCTGGTGGGCGTGGGCGCCGCGGCCGTGGACTTCCAGGTGGCCACCGGCCGCATGCCGGCCGCCACCTCGCAGAGCGCCCAGGCGCCGCGCAAGCCGGCGGTGTACAGCCAGGCCGAGATCGACCAGCTGGCCGCCTACGTGGCCTCGCTGGGCGCCGGCCCCGCCGTCCCGACGGAGGAGGAGTACGGCCCTCAGGGCGCCGACATCGCCAAGGGCGGTGAACTGTTCCGTACCAACTGCGCGCAGTGCCACAACTTCACCGGTAAGGGTGGCGCCCTGACGCACGGCAAGTACGCTCCGGACCTCGAGGACGTCGATCCGAAGCACGTGTACCAGGCCATGCTCACCGGCCCGCAGAACATGCCCTCGTTCCCCGACAGCGTGCTGACGGTGCAGAACAAGAAGGACATCATCGCGTACCTCCAGGAGGTCAACAGCGACGACTCCGAGAGCCCGGGCGGCCTCGCGCTGGGCTCGCTGGGCCCGGTCGCCGAAGGCCTCTTCGGCTGGGTCTTCGGCCTCGGCGGGCTGATCGCCGTCGCTGTGTGGGTCGCCGCTCGGACCGCAAAGGCCAAGAAGTCATGAGTAGCCAAGACATTCCCGAAGAGAACCTGCCCACCGCGCAGGACACCGCTCACGGCACCGTCGGCGTCGCGGACCAGAAGGACCCGTTCGCCGACCCGGGGCTGCCGCCCCACGAGCACCGGATCCAGGACATCGACGAGCGGGCCGCCAAGCGGTCCGAGCGCACGGTCGCCCTGATGTTCACGGTGTCGATGCTGGCGACCATCGGCTTCATCGTCGCCTTCGTGGCGATCCCGGTCGACAAGATCGTCTACATCTGGACGCTGGGCCACATCAGCGCGCTGAACCTCGCGCTCGGCGTGACGCTCGGCATCGCGCTGTTCGCCATCGGCGCCGGCGCCGTGCACTGGGCCCGCACCCTGATGTCGGACGAGGAGCTCACCGACGAACGGCACCCGATCCAGGCCGCGCCGGACGTCAAGGCCAAGGTCATGGACGACTTCCGGCAGGGCGCCAAGGAGTCGGCCATCGGCCGCCGCAAGCTCATCCGCAACACGATGTTCGGCGCGCTGACCCTGGTGCCGCTGTCCGGTGTCGTGCTGCTGCGCGACCTCGGCCCGCTGCCCGAGGACAAGCTGCGCCACACCGCCTGGTCGAAGGGCAAGCTGCTCATCAACCAGAACACCAACGAGCCGCTGCGCCCGTCCGACATCATCGTCGGCTCGCTCACCTTCGCCCAGCCCGAGGGCCTGGACCCGCACGAGCACGGGTTCCAGAACGAGATCGCCAAGGCAGCGCTGATGCTCGTCCGGATCCAGCCGGAGAACATCAAGGACAAGCGCGCTCTCGAGTGGTCGCACGAGGGGATCCTCGCGTACTCGAAGATCTGCACCCACGTCGGTTGCCCGATCTCCCTGTACGAGCAGCAGACGCACCACGCGCTGTGCCCCTGCCACCAGTCCACCTTCGATCTCTCCGACGGCGCCAAGGTGATCTTCGGTCCCGCCGGTCACGCGCTGCCGCAGCTGCGCATCGGCGTGAACGACGAGGGTTACCTCGAAGCGCACAGCGACTTCGACGAGCCCGTCGGCCCTTCATTCTGGGAGCGCGGATGAGCACCACGACGACCACCGACTCCCGCTCTCGCGGGAAGGCACCGGCCGGCGAGCGCGTCGCCGACTGGGCCGACGGCCGGCTGGGGATCTACTCCCTGGCCAAGGCCAACATGCGGAAGATCTTCCCGGACCACTGGTCCTTCATGCTCGGTGAGATCTGCCTCTACAGCTTCATCATCATCATCCTCACGGGTGTGTACCTGACGCTGTTCTTCCACCCGTCGATGGCCGAGGTGGAGTACCACGGCAGCTACGTCCCGATGCAGGGCCAGCTGATGTCGCAGGCCTACGCCTCGACCCTCGACATCAGCTTCGACGTGCGCGGTGGCCTGCTCATCCGGCAGATCCACCACTGGGCCGCGGTCATCTTCCTGGCCGGCATGTTCGTGCACATGATGCGCGTCTTCTTCACCGGCGCGTTCCGCAAGCCGCGCGAGATCAACTGGCTGTTCGGCTTCCTGCTGTTCGTGCTGGGCATGTTCACCGGCTTCACCGGCTACTCGCTCCCGGACGACCTGCTGTCCGGTACGGGTGTCCGCTTCACGCAGGGCGCGATCCTGTCCGTGCCGATCGTCGGCACGTACATCTCGATGTTCCTGTTCGGCGGGGAGTTCCCGGGGACGGACTTCGTCGCCCGGTTCTACTCGATCCACATCCTGCTGCTGCCGGGCATCATGCTGGGTCTGGTGGTCGCCCACCTGATCCTGGTCTTCTACCACAAGCACACGCAGTTCGCGGGTCCCGGCCGGACCAACAAGAACGTCGTCGGCATGCCGCTGCTGCCGGTGTACATGGCCAAGGCGGGAGGCTTCTTCTTCCTGGTCTTCGGCTTCATCTCGCTGATCGCCGGCCTGGTCACCATCAACCCGATCTGGAACCTGGGCCCGTACCGGCCGGACCTCGTCTCGACGGGTGCCCAGCCGGACTGGTACATGGGCTTCGCCGAGGGTCTGGTCCGCGCCATGCCGGGCTGGGAGATCAACTTCTGGGGCCACACGCTGGTCCTGGGCGTCTTCGTCCCGCTGGTGCTGTTCGGCCTGTTCCTCGGGGTCCTGGCGCTCTACCCGTTCATCGAGTCCTGGATCACCGGGGACAAGCGCGAGCACCACATCCTGGACCGCCCGCGCAACGCCCCGACCCGGACCGGTCTCGGCGTCGCCTGGATCACCGCGTACCTGATCATGCTGGTGGGCGGTGGCAACGACATCGTCGCCACGCACTTCCACCTGTCGATCAACGCGGTCACCTGGTTCGTGCGCATCGGGTTCTTCCTCGGCCCGGTCGTGGCGTTCATCGTCACCAAGCGGATCTGCCTCGGCCTCCAGCGCCGGGACAAGGACAAGGTGCTGCACGGCCGCGAGGCCGGCATCATCAAGCGCCTGCCGCACGGTGAGTTCATCGAGGTGCACGAGCCGCTCAGCCAGGAGCAGCTCCACACGCTCACCGCGCACGAGCAGTACAAGCCGGCGGAGATCGGCCCGACGGTCGACGAGAACGGCGTCGAGCGCAAGGTGAAGGCCACCGAGAAGCTGCGTGCCAAGCTCAGCAAGGCGTACTACGGCCAGGAGTCGCAGATTCCGAAGCCGACCGCCGAGGAGTACAAGGAGATCACCAGCGGCCACGGCCACCACTGATCCCTTCCACCGCTGAGCGAAGCGTCGCCACACCACGGTCGAAGGCCCCCGTCCGGTCCGCGGACGGGGGCCTTCGCCGTGTCCGGGGCTGGATAGGGTGGGGGGCGGACATGCGTGTGACGACCACAGGAGCGGCTGATGAGCGCTGTGACCCCCGCTGGAGGCGACACCGCGGCGGGCCGCTCCTGGCCCGCCCTGCTGAACGGCCTGCTGGAGGGCCGTGACCTGTCGGCCGACGACACCGCCTGGGCGATGGACCTGATCATGCGCGGGGAGGCCACCGACGCCCAGATCGCCGGCTTCGCGGTGTCCCTGCGCGCCAAGGGCGAGACCGTCGAGGAGATCTCCGGCTGCGTCCGCGCCCTGTACGACCACGCCAACGTGATCGAGGTGCCGGGCGCCACCGTCGACATCGTCGGGACCGGCGGGGACGGCGCCAAGACGGTGAACATCTCCACCATGTCCTCCATCGTCGTCGCCGGCACCGGCGCGAAGGTCGTCAAGCACGGCAACCGGGCCGCCTCCTCCGCGTCCGGCGCCTCCGACGTGCTGGAGAAGCTCGGCGTCAACCTGGAGCTGACCCCGCGACGGGTCGCCGAGGTCGCCGAGGAGGCCGGGATCACCTTCTGCTTCGCGGTGAAGTTCCACCCGGCGCTGCGCCATGTGGCGGCGGCACGCGGCCAGCTGGGCATCCGCACGGTGTTCAACTTCCTGGGCCCGCTCGCCAATCCGGCCCGGGTGACCGCGCAGGCGGTCGGGGTGGCCGACGCGCGGATGGCGCCCATCATGGCCGGGGTGTTCGCCGGGCGCGGCCACTCCTCGCTGGTGTTCCGCGGCGACGACGGCCTGGACGAGCTGACCACGACCGGCACCTCCCGGGTCTGGGTGGTCCGGGACGGCACGGTCACCGAGGAGGTGTTCGACCCGCGCGAGGTGGGCCTCGGCCTGGTCGACATCTCGGCCCTGCGCGGCGCCGACGCCTCCTACAACGCGGAGGTCGCCCGGCGGCTGCTGGACGGCGAACGCGGCCCGGTGCGCGACGCCGTGCTGCTGAACTCGGCGGCGGCGCTGGTGGCGCTGGAGCCCGGCACGGGCACGCTCACGGAGCAGATCCGGGCCGGGATGGAGAAGGCGGCCGAGTCGATCGACTCGGGGTCGGCCCGGCGCGTCCTGGACCGGTGGGTGGCCGTCAGCAACGCCTGAGACACCGCACGTGCGGGGTCCCGCGATCCGGAACCGGGTTGCGGGACCCCGTTTTCTTCCCGTACGTTCCTGTGCAGGTCATGAGTGACAGCCATCAGGCCCCGGCCGGCTGTCCGGCAACCCTCCGTCCGTGGCGGGGTGCCCCGGGTGAGGACCAGGCCGTGGACAGCAGGGTCCACGGCAAGCGCGGACCCCTCGCGAGCCAGGGGTCCTGGTCGTCGAGGAGTCTCCCGTGAGCCGTCGAATGCAGTAGGGCCGCAGCGCCCCGCCTCCGCGTTCCCCTCGCTTTCCCCTTCTTCGCCCCTTCTTCGCCCCTCTTCCGGCTTTCCGCCGTTCCTTCCGCCGTTCCGACGGGCTGGAGCCACCGCTGCTCGCCCTGGGGAACCGGCGTGCCACCTACGGGAGTTCAGCATGTCCGTCACCGCCGTCGCCACCGCCCCCGTCACCGCGTGCGCTGCCGCCGCCCCGGCCGCCGCCGCCCCGGCCGCCGCCGCCCCGGCCGCCGCCGCCCCGGCCGCCGCCGCCCCGGCCGCCGCCGCCCCGGCCGCCGCCGCGGCCGCCGCGGCCCCGGAGGACCGCGCCCCGCTGCCCGTCCTCGGGCGGGACGTCACCGTCCCGCTCGTCACCGGCGGCGAGGTGACCTACGCGGCGCTCGACCACGCGGCCAGCGCGCCCGCCCTCCAGCAGGTCTGGGACGACGTAGCCGCCTACGCGCCGTACTACGGCAGCGTCCACCGCGGCGCCGGGTACCTCTCCCGGCTCTCCACGGAGCTGTTCGAGGACGCCCGCCGGACCGTCGCCGCGTTCCTCGACTGCCGCCGTGCGGACGAGGTGGTCTTCACCCGGTCCACCACCGACTCCCTCAACCTGCTCGCCGGCGCGCTGCCCGAGGGCTGCCGGGTCTTCGTCTTCGAGACCGAGCACCACGCCGCCCTGCTGCCCTGGCGGGGCTCCGAGGTGACCGTCCTGGACGCGCCCGGCAGCCCCGGGCAGGCCGTCGAGACCCTGGAGCGCGCCCTCGCCGCCCGCGCGCCGCACGGGCCGGCGCTGGTCTGCGTCACCGGCGCCTCCAACGTCACCGGCGAGCTGTGGCCGGTGCGCGAACTGGCCGCCGCCGCCCACGCGCACGGCGCCCGGATCGTCCTGGACGCCGCCCAGCTCGCCCCGCACCACCCGGTGAGCGTGCGGGACCTGGACGTCGACTGGGTCGCCTTCTCGGGCCACAAGCTGTACGCCCCCTTCGGCACCGGGGTGCTGGCCGGGCGGGCGGACTGGCTGCGGACGGCCGAGCCGTACCTCGCGGGCGGCGGTGCGAGCCGCCGGGTCGTCCGGCGCGGGGACGGGGGAGTGGACGTCCGGTGGCACACCGACGCCGCCCGCCACGAGGCCGGTTCGCCCAACGTCATCGGCGCGCACGCCGTCGCCTCGGCCTGCCGGGCGCTCACCGCGGCCGGGTTCGACACCCTCGTCGCCCGCGAGCGGCGGCTGGTCCGCGCGGTGCGCGAGGGGCTGGCCGACGTGCCCGAGGTGCGGTTCCTGTCCCTGTTCGGGGACGACGCCCCCCGGGTCGGGGTGCTGTCCTTCGTCGTCGACGGCTTCGACAGCTCGCACTTCGCCGCCGCGCTGTCCGCCGAGTACGGCATCGGTGTCCGGGACGGCCTGTTCTGCGCCCACCCCCTGCTCGCGAGGCTGCTCGGCGACACGCCGCAGCCGGGCGGGTGCGGGGCCCCGGCCTCCGGGGAGCGGTCCGCGCACGCCGTCCGGGTCAGCTTCGGCGCGGGCACCCCGGACGAGCACGTGCAGCGGTTCGTCCGCGCCGTGCGGGAACTCGTCCGGGACGGCGCCCGCTGGACCTACCGCACGGTGGACGGCCGCTGCGTCCCGGACGCCCCCGCAGCCTGAGGCGGCACCGCGTCCCGGACCGGCGGCATCCCGTCCAGGAGCGCCGGTCCGGGGGGTCCCGCCGGGCGGTGACTCAGTTGTCCAGCCCGATGGCGAACGCCGCCTCCAGGTCGTGCTGGGAGTACGTACGGAACGCCACGTGCGTGTCGGTGCCCTCGACGCCCGGGATCTTGCTGATCCGGCCGGGGATGACCTCGGCCAGGTCCTCGTGCTCCCGGACCCGGACCATGGCGATCAGGTCGTAGGTCCCGGTGACCGAGAAGACCTCGCTGACGCTGTCCAGCGCGGCGATCCGCTCCGCGATCTCGGGGATCCGGTCCACGCTGGTCTTGATGAGGACGATCGCGGTGATCACGGCTGGTTCTCTCCCTCGGGGGCCGGAGCAGGGGGCGCCTTCACTGTAGTCGTCCGGCCCGAGCAGACCCACGCGCAGCCGAGGCCCAGCCCGAAGCCCACCAGGTGCGCGAGGTAGGCGACCCCCGGCCCGTCGGAGGCCCGCCCCGCCCCCAGCCACTGCAGGGCCGCCCAGAACGGCAGCACCACCCAGGCGGGGAGGCGGACCGGCAGGAAGAGCAGGAACGGCAGGAGACTGGTCACCCGGGCGCGGGGGAACAGGAACAGGAACGCGCCGAGCACCGCCGAGATCGCCCCCGAGGCCCCCACCAGGGACTGTTCCGAGTCCGGGTGGGCGACGGCGTAGCCGAGCAGGGCGAGGTAGCCGCAGCAGACGTAGAACAGGGTGAAGCGCAGGGGGCCCATCCGTGCCTCGGTCATCGTGCCGAAGACGTGGAGGAACAGCATGTTGCCCAGCAGGTGCACCCAGCTGCCGTGCACGAAGAGGGCGGTGGCCGGTGTCAGGACCGCGCGGAAGGACCCGTCGAACAGGTCTGCGGGGATCACCCCCCACTGCCGGAAGTACGCCCGTTGCACGGCGAGCAGCTCCTCGCCCGTCCCGTGGACCGGGTTCAGGCCCGAGGCCGGGCCGATCAGGAAGACCACGCAGCAGACGACGACCAGGGTGTGGGTCACCGGCGCCGACGGCCGCCGGACCGCCCGCGCGAGGGGTGCTCTCCAGTGGGGGACCATGGACACAGAGCATGACGTAACGGGACGCACCCGCGCGGACCGCCTCGCCGCCGTGGACGGGCGGGCGGCGCGGACCCGCCAGGCCGTAGGGTTACGACCCTGACCCACCCGGGGCGCCCGGCGCGCCCCGAGACCGGAAGGAAGGCGAACAGCCACGATGACGGTTCCCCTGCCGACCGCCGCCACGCGGTGGCGCTGCACCCTCTGCGGCAACCTCACGCGCTTCGACGTGACCCGCTCCTCGAAGGTCGTCGAGTACGTCCACCTCGACCTGGCCGGGGAGCCGAAGGTCGAGGAGCGCGAGGTGCTCAGTGAGACCATCGAGTCGGTGCGGTGCCGCTGGTGCAACGCCGTGGACCAGGTGGAACTCGTGGACAGGCCGGATGCCGGTTCCTGAGCGAAGGGGGTCCCTCCCGCTCGCGCGACGTCGTCGGCGGGGGACGGCCCCGCTGACGGTGACCCCGTACGCGGGGCGGCAAGGCGATGGGGTGTGACGGATGGTGGAGACCACGGGCGGGGGGCCGCAGGACGGCGCCGCTGAGGTGCTCGACCGTCCGCTGCCCGACGGCGTGCGCCGCCGGGTCGTCCAGATCGTCTCGGACGGCTTCGGCGGCCTGACCGTCGCCGAGCTGCCCGCCCAGCTGCGCCAGTACGCGCGGTTCACGCCGAACCGCCGCGTCAAGTTCGCCGGGAACGCGATGGCCTCCGCCCTGGAGACCGACCCGCTGTTCCGGCAGCGCATCGGCGAGAAGCTCAGGCAGGCGCAGCCGGAACTGACCGGCGCCCTGGACTCCGGCTCCCCGCCCGCGGCCGCCGACCCCCTGGACGTGGCGGCCGCGGCCTACGTGCTGCGCCCGCCCGGATGGGTGAAGCTGGTCGCCGCGGCCGGCGAGGAGGCCCAGCGCGCCGACGCCGAACGCGCCGACGAGGAGAACCGGGCCGAGCTGGAGCGGCTGCGCGCCGAGCTCGCGCGCGCTCGCGAGCACACCCGTACCGAGACCGAGCGGCTGCGCTCGGAACTGGACGCGGCGCGCAAAGAGGCCGAGTCGCTGCACCGCAAGCTGCGGTCCGCGCTCAGCGACGTCAAACGGGGTCAGGCGGCCCTGCGCAAAGTGCAGGCGGAGCTGGAGACGGTCCGTTCCGACAGCCATGCGCAGGTGTCGGCCGCGGAGAGCGAGACCCGGCGGATCAAAGGGCGCCTCGGTGAGACGGAGGCCGCCCTGGAGGCCGCCCGCCGCGCGGCCCGCGAAGGACGCAGCGTCGAGGACATGCGGGTGCGCCTGCTGCTGGACACCGTCCTGGACGCCGCCCAGGGGCTCCGGCGCGAACTGGCCCTGCCCCCGGTGTCCGTGCGGCCCGCCGAGACCGTGGACGCGGTGGAGCCCGGCCGGATGACCCCCAAGGACATCGCCGCCCGCGCGCTGTCCGAGGACGACCCGGCGATCCTCGACCAGTTGCTGGCGCTGCCGCAGGCCCATCTCGTGGTCGACGGCTACAACGTCACCAAGACCGGCTATCCCCAGATGCCGCTGGAGAAGCAGCGGTTGCGGCTGCTGGGCCAGCTCGCCCAGGTCGCCGCGCAGACCGGCGCCGAGGTGACCTGTGTCTTCGACGGCGCCGAACTGGCCGCGCCGGTGCTGCTGGCCCCGCCGCGCGGGGTGCGGGTGCTGTTCTCCAAGCCGGGCGTCACCGCCGACGAGCTGATCCGCCAGCTGGTGCGCGCCGAGCCGCCGGGCCGGCCGGTCATCGTCGTCTCCACCGACCGCGAGGTCGCCGACGGGGTGGCCCGCGTCGGCGCCCGCCCGGTGGCCTCCGCGGTGCTCCTGAAGCGCTTCACCAAGGCGTAGCCCTCCGGCCGGTGCGCACCGGGAGCGGCCCGCGAGACCCCGCGGGACCCGGTGGGCCCAAGGGGCGTTAACCGCCCCTACGCCCCATCAGGACCGTAAGGCCCAACCGCAACGTACCCGCCGATTGCCCGAATTGGCGGGATCGTCACGCAACGTAGCGTCAGCTCCATATCACTGCACGTGAGTTCATGGCAAAGAAACGCGCTGTGACGGAGATTTCGGGTCCAGGGATTTGAACTGATCACAAGAGAATCACTAGGGTCGGGCCTCGAACCTCCGCTCGGGTGATCGTTCACATGGGGTGGCGACGGCGGAGGCCCCCGCCCACCGGCGTGTCGGTAGGCGGCTGGAGGAAGAAGGAGCTCGCCTCCGTGGCGTCCCACCGTCGTCCCAAGCAGCCGAACCGCGCACGTGTGACCGTGCTCACCACCGCTGCCGCCGCTGCCGTCGTCCTCAGCTCGCAGGCCGCCAACGCCGCGCCCAGCGAGAAGCCGAGCAAGGACGAGGTGAAGGCCAAGGTCGACAAGCTCTACGAGCAGGCGGAGCAGGCCACCGAGAAGTACAACGGCGCCAAGGAGAAGCAGGAGAAGCTCCAGAAGGAGATCTCCACCATCCAGGACAACGTCGCCCGCGGCCAGCAGGAGCTCAACGAGCTGCGCGACGGCCTCGGTTCGATGGCGAGCGCCCAGTACCGCAGCGGCGGCATCGACCCCTCGGTGCAGCTGTTCCTCTCCGCCGACCCGGACGACTACCTCGACAAGGCGTCCACCCTCGACCAGCTCAGCACCCAGCAGGTCGACGCGCTGAAGAAGATCCAGAAGAAGCAGCGCGAACTCGCCCAGCAGCGGTCCGAGGCCGGCGAGAAGCTCAAGGACCTCGCCTCCACGCGCACCGAACTGGGCAACAAGAAGAAGGAGGTCCAGGGCAAGCTGGCCTCCGCGCAGAAGCTGCTGAACAGCCTCACCGCCGAGCAGAAGGCCCAGATCGCCCAGGAGGAGGACCGCGCCACCCGCACCAGCCAGCGCGAGGCGCTCTCCGCCAAGGTCCCGGCCGGCTCCGGCCGCGCCGCCGCCGCCTTCGCCGCCGCCCAGAGCAAGCTGGGCACCCCGTACGTCTACGGCGCCACCGGCCCGTCCTCCTTCGACTGCTCGGGCCTGACCTCCTGGGCCTACGCCCAGGCCGGCGTCGGCATCCCGCGCACCTCCGAGGCGCAGACCGGGGCCGGCACCAGGATCTACTCGGTCGGCGACCTCAAGGTCGGCGACCTGGTGTTCTTCTTCAACGACCTGCACCACGTGGGCCTCTACGCGGGCAACGGCCAGATCATCCACGCGCCCCGCACCGGCACCGTCGTGCGCTACGAGTCGATGAACACCATCGGCGGCCCGTTCATGTTCGGCGTCCGCGTCTGACCGGACCGACCCCGACCCCTCCGCACCACCACCGCCGCCCGGCCGCCGCACCCGGCCGCACACCGGCACGAGGTACCCCCGTTCGGGGGAATCACCACGTCGCCGTACGGCCCACGCCCCGCCCGTGACCTGCGTCAGCGGCGGGGCGTCACCGTGTGTGCCCGCCGGGGTCGTTGGCCCGCCCACCGCCGCGGGGTTACTGTCTGCCGCGTTTCCCCGTCCGCCAGCGGAAGGAGCGCGGCTTCCCGTGGGGTCCCACCGCCGCCTTGCACCGTCCTCCGGTACCGACCGGAGCACCACCGTCGCCGTCGGGCTGCTCTCCGCGGCCGCCGCCGTCCTGGGCGCCGTACCGGCCGCCGCCGCACCGCACGACGACGCCCGGGCCGAGGTGGACCGGCTCTACGAGGAGGCCGAGAAGGCCACCGAGGCGTACAACGCGGCCGACGAACGCGCCGACACCCTGCGCCGGCAGGTCCGCACCGCCCAGGACGGCCTCGCCCGGCAGCAGGAACGCGTCAACACCCTGCGCGACGCCCTCGGTTCGATGGCCGGCGCCCAGTACCGCTCCGGCGGCCTCGACCCGTCCTTGGAACTGCTGCTCTCCGACGATCCCGAGGACTACCTCGACAAGGCCTCCGTCCTCGACCGCATCGGGACCCGCCGGGCCGGTGAACTGCGCACCCTCCAGGAGGCCCTGCGCACCCTGGCCCAGGACCGTGCCGAGACCGCCCGCAAGCTGGGCGACCTGGAACGCAGCCGCAAGGCCGTATCGCGCCACAAGAAGACCGTCGAGCGCAAACTCGCCGAGGCGCGGCGGCTGCTGAACTCCCTCCCGGACGACGCCCGCGCCGCCCACGACCGGGCCACCCGCTCCGGCCGCACCGGCCTGCCCGTCCCCGGCGACGCCGAACCGGCCTCCGGCCGCGCCGGTGCCGCCCTCGCCGCCGCCCGCTCCGCCCTCGGCAAGCCGTACGTCTGGGGCGCCAACGGCCCCAACGGCTTCGACTGTTCGGGCCTGATGCAGTGGTCCTACGCGCAGGCCGGCATCGCCCTCCCGCGCACCTCCCAGGCCCAGCGGTACGCCGGACGCCAGGTCCCGCTCTCCCAGGCCCGCCCCGGCGACCTGGTCGTCTACCGCTCCGACGCCAGCCATGTCGGCATGTACGTGGGCAACGGCCAGGTGATCCACGCCCCCTACCCCGGCGCCCCCGTGCGCTACGACCCGGTCGGGATGATGCCCGTCTCCTCGGTCACCAGGGTCTGACCGGAGCCGGCCCCGCGCCCGTACCCTCGGAGAGCCCCGCGCCCGTACCCTCGGAGACGTGGCAGGTCGTGTGCGGGGTCCGGGGGCGTCCGTGGTGGCGCTGTGCCTGCTGCTGGTGTCGCTGGTCGCGTGCGGCGGGCCCGCCGACGGCACCCGGGCCGAGGTGCAGTCCCTGCTGGACCGGCGCGCGCGGGCCCTGCTCGACGCCGACGCCGCCGCCCACGCCCGCACCGGCACCCGCGCCGGGTACGACAACCTGCGCGCCGTGCCGCTGGCCGACTGGTCCTACCGGGTGACCGCCGTGCACCGCACCGGTGACACCGCCACGGCCGACGCCGACCTCCGCTACCGCATCGAGGGCTACGACCGCTCGCCCGTCACCACCGCCCGCACCCTGCGCCTCACCCGGGACGACGCCGGCCGGTGGAGCGTCGACACCGAACGGCCGGGCGAGGCGTCGGGGGAGCAGCTGTGGGACCAGGGACGGGTCCGGGCCGTCCGCGGCGCGGGCAGCCTGGTGCTCGGCGTCGGACAGTCACGGGAGCGGTTGCGCGAGTACGCCCGGCTGGCCGACCGGGCGGTGCCCGCGGTGTCCGACGCCTGGGGCCGGGAGTGGTCCCGGCGCCTCGTCGTCCTGGTGCCCACCTCCCTGGAGGGCATGGCCGGGCTGCTGAACTCGCCCGCCTCGTCCTACCGGGGCATCGCCGCCGTCACCACCGGCGAGACCGGTGCGCGCGAGCGGTCACCGGCGGACCGGATCATCGTCAACCCCGACGCGTTCGGGGTGCTCGGCGAGTCCGGACGCCAGGTGGTGCTCACCCACGAGGCGACCCACGTCGCCACCCGCGCCCACACCGGCGCCGCCACCCCGCTGTGGCTGTCGGAGGGCTTCGCCGACTGGGTCGGCTACCGCGGCGGCGACCGCACCCCGGCCCGGGCCGCGCCCGAACTGGCCCGCGCGGTGGCCCGCGGCGACGTCCCCGCCGCCCTGCCCACCGACGACGACTTCGGCTTCTCCGACGACTCCGGGAGCCTGGCCCAGGCCTACGAGAGCGGCTGGATGGCCTGCCGCCTCATGGCCGACCGGTGGGGCGAGGACCGCCTGCGCGCCTTCTACCGGGCGGTGGGTGCCCACGACCGGCGCGAGGGCGCGGTCGAACAGGCCCTGCACGAGGTCCTGGGCACCACCCTCGCGGACTTCACCGCCCAGTGGCGCGAGGACCTGCGGCGCACCCTGGGCTGAGCGGGGGGCGAGGTGGGGGGTGGGGGGTGTGTCGTGTCTCGGCCGGGAGGGCGCCTGGGGCTCCGGTCGGTCAGGACGACACCTGGGTACCGTCCGTACGGCTCGTCCGATCCGGCGACGAGGGTGACGGCGACTGCGACGGCGACTGCGCCTGCGACGGCGAGGCCGGACGGTGGGACACGGTCGACGACCACAGGGCCCGGGCCGCCAGCAGCGTCGCGGCGACCAGGAGGCCGTTGCGCACCACCAGCAGCCCGATGCCGAGCCGGTCACTGGCCACCACGTGCGCGAACCACACCGGGAACTCCAGCACCGTCACCAGGCACGCGACCAGTACCAGCCCCACCGGCAGCCGCATCCGGCCGCCTGCCCGGAAGCACAGGCACACCGCCCCGAGGCCGACCAGCCACACCATGTACTGCGGGCTGATCACCCGGCTCGTGGTGGTGAACACCAGCACCGCCGTGAACGCCGCGTCGGCCACGGTGTGCGGCGCGAACCGGGTCGCCCGCAGCCGCCACAGCACCAGCCAGCCGAACCCGGCCGCGCTCAGCAGCAGCGCGCCGGTGCTCACCCAGCCCACGTACGGGCCGACGAACTCCACCGAGCCGTAGTTGAGCAGCACCTGGCCCTCCCAGCCGAAGTGCCGTGCCGCGTGCAGGACCAGCGCGCCCAGCGACTCAACCTCGGTGCCCCGGTCCCGCTGGAACGTCAGGAACGCGAACGCCCCCGGCATCGCCGCCGCGAACAGCGCCGCCAGGCCCGCGCCGGTCAGCACCGCCGACACCCAGGCGGAGCGCCGCCGCACCCCGAGCAGCAGCAGCGCCGGCCAGCCCTTCAGCAGCGCCCCGAACGCCACCAGCGCCCCCATCAGCCGGGGCCGGCCGGCCCCGGCCAGCAGCGCCGCCACCGCCACGGCGGTCACCATCACGTCGTACCGCGCGTACACCGTCGGCCCGAGCAGCGGGACGCCCGCCACCCACACCCAGGCACCGGCCCACGACCGCCCGGGGCGGGTGGCGGCCCGGCACAGCAGGCCCAGGGTGACCAGGTCGGCCGCGCACACCAGGACGAAGAACGCGGTCGCGTACTCCAGGAACGGCAGCAGCGCGGGGGAGAGGATCGCCAGGGCCGCGGCGGGCGGGTACTGCCAGGTGACGTCGTTCAGCGGAAACGTTCCGGTACGCAGCACCGCGAACCAGTCGTGGTAGATCACCGACACGTCGCTGGTGACGTCGGGACCGGGGAAGACGACGACCTTCAGCACGCACAGCAGAAGAAACGTTCTGGTCAAGGCCCAGACGGTCAGCAGTCCAAAGAGGGGCCGTGCCGCGCCCGTCGTCTTCACGTCGATCCTGTCCGTCGGTGTGGGGGTCCCGGTGGGAGGCCCGGTGTGGGGGGTGCCGAGGGGGCCATGATGTCCCGGAGCCCGCCCCCGGTGCCACAGCGGCCGGGCCCCGGGCGTGCCCCGAGGACGCCGCCGCGACCGGCCCCGGCCGCGGTTCGGTAGGGTCTGCGGCGATGCACAAGACCCTGATCGTGACCAACGACTTCCCGCCCCGCCCGGGCGGCATCCAGGCGTTCCTGCACAACATGGCGCTGCGCCTGGACCCCGGCCGGCTGGTCGTCTACGCCTCCACCTGGAAGCGGTCCCGGGAGGGCGTCGAGGCGACCGCCGCCTTCGACGCCGAGCAGCCGTTCATCGTCGTGCGCGACCGCACGACGATGCTGCTGCCGACCCCGGCGGTCACCCGGCGGGCCGTCGGCCTGCTGCGCGAGCACGAGTGCCGCTCGGTCTGGTTCGGGGCGGCGGCCCCCCTCGGCCTGATGGCCCCGGCACTGCGCCGGGCCGGCGCCGAACGGATCGTGGCCACCACCCACGGCCACGAGGCGGGCTGGGCGCAGCTCCCCGCGGCCCGGCAGCTGCTGCGCCGCATCGGGGACTCCACCGACACCCTCACCTACCTCGGCGCGTACACGCGTGAGCGCATCGCCGGGGCCCTGACGCCCGACGCGGCGGCCCGGATGGTGCAGCTGCCGCCCGGCGTGGACGAGAAGACCTTCCACCCGGGCTCGGGCGGCGACGAGGTCCGCGCCCGGCTCGGCCTGACGGACCGGCCGGTGGTGGTCTGCGTGTCCCGGCTGGTGCCGCGCAAGGGCCAGGACACCCTGATCCGCGCCCTGCCCGCGGTCCTGGCCGCCGAGCCGGACACCGTGCTGCTGATCGTCGGCGGCGGCCCCTACGAGAAGGACCTGCGCCGCCTGGCCCACGACACGGGGGTCGCCGCCTCGGTCCGCTTCACCGGCTCCGTCCCCTGGTCCGAGCTGCCCGCCCACTACGGTGCCGGGGACGTCTTCGCGATGCCGTGCCGCACCAGGCGGCGGGGCCTGGACGTGGAAGGGCTCGGCATCGTCTACCTGGAGGCCTCCGCGACCGGCCTCCCCGTCGTCGCCGGCGACTCCGGCGGGGCCCCCGACGCGGTCCTGGACGGCGAGACCGGCTGGGTCGTCCCCGGCGCCACCCCCGGACCCACCGCCGACCGCCTCATCGCCCTCCTCGGCGACGCGGACCTGCGCCGCAGGATGGGCGAGCGCGGCCGGGAGTGGGTCGAACAGAAGTGGCGCTGGGACCTCCTGGCAGAACACCTGAAGACCCTGCTGTAACCCCCGGGCCGCCGTCTCACCCGATGGCTCCGTGGGCGCGGGGAACCGCGCGCCCAGCCCCGGCCCCGGTCTGATCCGACGGCCGGCGCCGAACCCCCGGCCCGGGTCTGATCCGACGGTGGGGCAATCACCCTCCAGGGGCGCGGGGAACTGCGCGTCCAGCCCCAACGAGCCGGGCCGTCGCCCGACCACACCCGCCACGATCCCCGGCCGGCGCCGAACCCCCGGCCCCGGTCTGACCCGACGGCGGGGCAAACCGCCCCCAGGGGCCGCGGGGAACTGCGCAAACCCGCAGCCCCCTACTTCGCGTAGATCGCCTCGATCTCGTGCGCGTAGTCCTTGGCCACCACGTTCCGCTTCAGCTTCAGCGACGGAGTCAGGTGCCCCGACTCCTCCGTGAACTGCGCCGGCAGCACCCGGAACTTCCGTACCGACTCCGCCTTGGACACCGCCGCGTTCCCGTCGTCGATCGCCGTCTGGATCGCGGCCAGCAGCTCCGGGTCGTCCCGCAGTTCCGCCGCCGTGGACCCGGCCGGCTTGCCGTGCTCGGCGCACCAGCGGCCCAGGAACTCCTCGTCGATGGTGACCAGCGCGCCCACGAAGGGCCGCCCGTCGCCGACGACCATGCACTCGGCGACCAGCGCGTGCGCCCGGATCCGGTCCTCGATCACCGCCGGGGCGACGTTCTTGCCGCCCGCGGTGACCAGGATCTCCTTCTTGCGGCCGGTGATCCGCAGGTAGCCGTCCTCGTCCAGGGTGCCGATGTCGCCGGTGTGGAACCAGCCGTCGGCCAGCGCCTCGGCGGTCGCGGCCGGGTTGTTCCAGTACTCCTTGAACAGGTGCTCGCCGTGCAGCAGCACCTCGCCGTCGTCGGCGATGCGCACCACCGAGCCGGGCAGCGGCTGGCCCACGGTGCCGATCTTCTGCCGGTCCCACGGGTTGAACGCGGTGGCCGCGCAGGACTCGGTGAGGCCGTAGCCCTCCAGGACGCTGAAGCCGATGCCACGGAAGAAGTGGCCGAGGCGCTCACCGAGCGGGGCGCCGCCAGAGATGGCGTACTCGCCGCGCCCGCCGAGGACCGCGCGCAGCTTGCCGTAGACGAGCCGGTCGAAGACCTTGTGCTTCAGCTTCAGGCCGAGCGACGGCCCGGACGGCGTGTCCAGCGCGCGGCTGTAGGCGATCGCGGTGTCGGCCGCCTTGTCGAAGATCTTGCCCTTGCCGTCGGCCTGCGCCTTGGCGCGCGCCGAGTTGTAGACCTTCTCGAAGACCCGGGGCACGCCCAGGATCAGGGTCGGCCGGAAGGAGGCCAGCTCGTCGGTGAGGTTCTTGATGTCGGGCACGAGGCCGAGCTTGATCGGCGCGACCATCGGCGCGATCTGCACCATCCGCCCGAAGACGTGGGCGAGGGGCAGGAACAGCAGCACGGAGCACTCGCCGGTGCGGAACAGCGGGCGCAGCCGCTCCACGATGTTGCCGCACTCCGCGAAGAAGCTGCGGTGGGTGAGCACGCAGCCCTTGGGGCGGCCGGTGGTGCCGGAGGTGTAGACGATGGTGGCCGGGTCGTCGGCCTTGGCGACGGAGCTGCGCTCGTCGACCGTGGCGTCGGTGACGTCCTGGCCCAGGCGGCCGAGCTCCTCCACGGCGCCCGCCTCGATCTGCCACACGTGCTTCAGCTCGGGCAGCCGGTCGCGCACCGACTCCACGGCGGCCTCGTGCACGCCGAGTTCGACCACGCAGGCGGTCGCGCCGGAGTCGCCGAGGATCCAGGCCACCTGCTCGGCGGAGCTGGTCTCGTACACCGGCACGGTGATCGCGCCCGCGCTCCAGATCGCGAAGTCCAGCAGCGTCCACTCGTACCGGGTCCGGGACATCAGCGCCACCCGGTCGCCGGGCTGCACTCCGGCGGCGATCAGCCCCTTGGCGGCGGACCGCACCTCGGCGAGGAACGCCGTCGCCGTCACGTCCTGCCAGTCACCGTCGACCTTGCGGGCGATGACCGCGACATCGGGGTGCTGCGCGGCGTTGCGGCGGACGATGTCACTCAGGTTTCCGTCCGCGGGGACCTCGTACAAAGCCGGAAGGCTGAACTCGCGCAAGACTGCTGCTCCTCTTAGGGCGCCGGCGCCACGACGTTGTGCGATGCGACGGTGCGGTCCAAGGCTCGGGAGAGTGCTCGCGAAGTCAACGGTTGAAATCCCGAGCACGACTGGACTGCCCGGACGTTACCCGCCGGTATGGCCTCCACGACAGGGGGTCCCGGTGAGATGTTCGCTGCGTCACACAGGCTGGTGTTTCTTTGCGGAGCGTAGTCCACCCCCCGGGCGACGGGCCAACGACGACGGCGCCGGGAGCCGCCACTGTTCACCACCGGAAACGCTGTTTACGCTTGATCGGCATGGCAACCGCACAGCCCGCGAACGGGCGGACCCGGGTCCACGTGGTCAGCGACGTGCACGGCAACGCCCGTGACCTCGCCCGGGCGGGGGAGGGTGCCGACGCCCTGATCTGCCTGGGCGACCTGGTGCTCTTCCTCGACTACGCCGACCACTCCCGCGGCATCTTCCCCGACCTGTTCGGCCAGGAGAACGCCGACCGCATCGTCGAGCTGCGCACCGCGCGCCGCTTCGAGGAGGCCCGCGCGTTCGGCGCCCGGCTGTGGGCGGGCATCGAGGGGGACCGGGCCACCGCGATCGAGACGGCCGTGCGCAAGCAGTACGCCGAGCTGTTCGCCGCCTTCCCCACGCCGACGTACGCCACGTACGGCAACGTCGACATGCCCCCGCTCTGGCAGGAGTACGCCGGGCCCGGCGTCACCGTCCTCGACGGCGAACGGGTCGAGATCGGCGGCCGGGTCTTCGGCTTCGTCGGCGGGGGACTGCGCACCCCGATGCGCACGCCCTACGAGATCAGCGACGAGGAGTACGCGGCGAAGATCGAGGCGGTCGGCGAGGTCGACGTGCTGTGCACCCACATCCCGCCCGAGGTGCCGGAACTGGTCTACGACACCGTCGCCCGCCGCTTCGAACGCGGCAGCCGCGCCCTGCTGGACGCCATCCACCGCACCCGGCCCCGCTACGCCCTGTTCGGCCACGTCCACCAGCCGCTGGTGCGCCGGATGCGGGTCGGCGCCACCGAGTGCGTGAACGTCGGGCACTTCGCGAGCAGCGGCCGGCCCTGGGCCCTCGAGTGGTGAGCCGCTCTCCCGGGCCTTCGGCCGAGTCCAAGGGGCGTCCCGGGGCCACTCGGCTGTGAGCCCGGCCCGTTCCGGGGCCACTCGGCCGTGAGCCCGGCCCGTTCCGCGGTCACTCGGCCGTGAGCGCCTGCCCCGGTGCGCCCCGGCCGGGGGACGCCCGGCCCGCGCCGGTGATCCGGATCCGGCCAGGATGTCCCAGGTCGGGTGCGTTGTGCCGGTCGGCTGCGCGGTAGCCTTCCGCTGCACGGGCGTGCGCGGGGAGCCCGTGCACGGCGATCCGACGACCGGCCCGCACCTGGAGGAGCCACGGCGATGGCGGAACACACCAGCTCGAGCATCACGATCGAGGCGGCTCCGGCCGAGGTCATGGGGGTGATCGCCGACTTCGCCCGCTATCCGGACTGGACCGGCGAGGTGAAGGAGGCGGAGGTCCTCGAGACCGACGGTCAGGGCCGGGCCGAGCAGGTGCGCCTCGTCATGGACGCCGGTGCGATCAAGGACGACCAGACCCTCGCCTACACCTGGACCGGTGAGCACGAGGTCTCCTGGACCCTGGTGAAGTCCCAGATGCTGCGGTCCCTGGACGGTTCCTACGTCCTGCGGCCCGCGGGCGCGGCCACCACCGAGGTGACCTACCGGCTCACCGTGGACGTCAAGATCCCGATGCTCGGCATGATCAAGCGCAAGGCCGAGAAGGTCATCATCGACCGGGCCCTGGCCGGCCTGAAGAAGCGGGTCGAAGGCGGGGCGAAGTAGGGCGCCCGGAGCGCTGGCGGGGCGCGCACGCGTACCGTTCGCGCCGGTCGGCACCCGGGTACCGTTCACCCTCATGCGTACCCTCCTGATCACCGGCCCCGGCGGCAGCGGCCGTACCACCGTCGCGGCCGGCACCGCGCTCGCCGCCGCACGCGCGGGCGCCCGCACCCTCGTCCTCGGCACCGACCGGACGGACACCCTGGGCGCGGTGCTGGGGGTACCGGTCGGCGCCGGGCCCGTCGAGGCCGCCCCGGGGCTCACCGCCCGCCGGGTCGACCCCGACGCGACGTTCCGGGACGACCTGCTCTCCCTCCAGGACCGCGCGGGCGCCGCCCTCGACCTGCTCGGCGCCTCCCGCCTCGAACCCGAGGAGCTCACCCCGCTGCCCGGCGCCGAGGAACTCGCCCTGCTGCGCGCCCTGCGGGACGCGGTTCTGTCCGAGGCGTACGACGTCCTCGTCGTCGACCTCCCGCCGAGCGAACGTGCCCTCGCGCTGTTCGCCCTCCCGGCGGAACTCCGCCGCTACCTGCGCCGCCTCCTCCCGCCCGAGCGGCAGGCGGCCCGTGCCCTGCGTCCCGTGCTCGGCCGCCTCGCCGGGGTGCCGCTGCCCGCAGAGCGGCTGTACGAGACCGCCGCCCGCTGGGACCTGGAGCTGGCCGCCGTCGAGGCCGTCCTCGCCGACCGCTCCACCACCGTGCGCCTGGTCGCCGCGCCCTCCCCGGCCGGTGCCGACGCGGTGCGCACCGCCGTCCTCGGCCTCGCCCTGCGCGGACTGCGCGCCGACGGCCTCGTCGCCAGCCGGGTCCTGCCCGAGGACCTCGACGACAGCTGGCTCGCCGGCCCCGTCGCCCAGCAGCGCAAGACCCTCGCCGACTGGCGGGAGACGTTCACCGTCCACCCCGTCGCCCACCTCGGACGCGACCCGCGCGGCACCGACGACCTCGCCGCCCTCGGCCTGCCCGGCGCGGGCGCGGCCCCGGCCGCCGTCGACTGGCCCGTCACCGACCGCCTCGCCGACGACGGGGTCCTGGTCTGGGGCATCCCGCTGCCCGGCGCCCGGCGCGAGGACCTGGACCTGATCCGGCGCGGCGACGAACTCGTCCTCGCCGCCGGACCGTTCCGCCGCGTCGTCGCCCTGCCCTCCGTGCTGCGCCGCTGCACCGTCGACGGCGCCGCGCTGCGCGAGGGCGAGCTGCGCATCCGGTTCCGGCCCGACCCGGGACTGTGGCCGCAGGGCCGGTGAAGCCGGTCGGAGCCGGCAGGCGGGCCGTTCCCGTCCGGTGGCGGGTGCCGCGGGGGAGACGCGGACTCCCGGGGCGGCACCCCGCAGGGACCTGCCGGTTCCGGCGGCACCCCGAGGGATCTGCCGGATCGGGCGGCACCCCGCAGGGACCTGCCGCATCCGGCAGCACCCCGCAGGGACCTGCCGGATCCGGCCTGCGCGTCGTCGTCCCCGGCCGGGCGCCGAGGCCGTTCGGGTACCGTCGTAAGGGCCTATCCGTAGTCAGGAGTCCGTCATGAGCGAACAGCTCCCCCCGTCCGACGACGCATGGGGCGAGGCCGTGCACGAGGCGCGGGACGCGGACGAGAAGCGGCCCGCCGACGACGCCCGGCCCGCCCCGGCGGCCGACGTCCCGGTCGTCGACCACCCGGCCGCCGAGGCCCCGGTGGCCGACGGCCCGGCCGAAGCCCCGGCCTCCGCCGGCGCCCGCCCCGCCGCCGACCGGGGCGCACCCGCCGACGCCGACGCCTGGGCGACCGCCTGCGCCGAGGACCTGGAGGCCGAGAAGGCCCGCCGCCGCGCCCAGTACGGCCCGCCCGCCGGATCGGCCGCCGAGGAACTGAGGAAGCTGGTCGACGCCGTCGCGGACAGGCTCTCCGGTCTGCAGTCCCCGCTGCTCGGCGCGGTCGCCGGGCCGGCGGCCCAGCAGGTGGTGCGGCAGGTCGTCCAGCAGGCGAAGGCCGCCGTGGAGCCCGTCATCGAACGCAACCCGGACGTCTTCGACCACCTCGCCGCCGCGGGCGGCGAACTCCTCGCCGCCTACCGTGCCGCGGTCCAGGACCAGGAGCGCCGCTGGACCTCCCGCGACACCGGCGTCCGCGACACCCGCGACCTGGACGAGGGCCGGGACGGCGACGACGGCCCCGGCCCCGGCGAACGCATCGACCTCGACTGACCGGCAGCCGCCGGGAGCCCTCCCCGGCCGGCCGCCGCACCGTCCGCACCCCGGCCCGGACCGGCCCACCGTGCGGACGCCGCGTAACCGCCCGCAGTGCCTCGGGTACCGTGGGCGGTAGCGGGGCTCGACCGAAACTGAGGGATTCATGGGACTCACCATCGGCGTCGACATCGGCGGCACGAAGATCGCGGCCGGCGTGGTCGACGAGGAAGGCAACATCCTCTCGACCCACAAGGTGCCGACCCCGGGCACACCCGAGGGCATCGTGGACGCCATCGCCTCCGCGGTGGAGGGCGCGCGGGCCGGGCACGACATCGTCGGCGTGGGGATCGGTGCGGCCGGTTACGTCAACCGCCAGCGGTCCGAGGTCTACTTCGCCCCCAACATCGACTGGCGCAACGAGCCGCTGAAGGCGAAGGTCGAGGCCCGCGTCGACCTCCCGGTCGTCGTGGAGAACGACGCCAACGCGGCCGCCTGGGGCGAGTACAAGTTCGGTGCCGGCAAGGGCCACCGCAACGTCATCTGCATCACCCTCGGCACCGGCCTCGGCGGCGGCGTCATCATCGGCAACAAGCTGCGCCGCGGCCACTTCGGCGTGGCCGCCGAGTTCGGCCACATCCGCATGGTGCCCGACGGCCTCCTCTGCGGCTGCGGCTCCCAGGGCTGCTGGGAGCAGTACGCCTCCGGCCGCGCCCTGGTCCGCTACGCGCGGCAGCGCGCCAACGCCACGCCCGAGAACGCCGAGACGCTGCTCGCCCTGGGCGACGGCACGCCCGACGGCATCGAGGGCAAGCACGTGTCCATGGCCGCCCGCCAGGGCGACCGGGTGGCCGTCGACTCCTACCGCGAGCTGGCCCGCTGGGTCGGCGCGGGCCTCGCCGACCTCGCCTCCCTCTTCGACCCGTCCGCCTTCATCGTCGGCGGCGGGCTCTCCGAGGAGGGCGAGCTGGTCCTGGAGCCGATCCGCAAGTCCTACAAGCGGTGGCTGGTCGGCGGCAACTGGCGCCCGGTCGCCGACGTCCTCGGAGCCCGCCTCGGCAACAAGGCCGGCCTCGTCGGCGCCGCCGACCTGGCCCGCGAGCCCGACCCCATCATGTGACCGTCCCCCACCCAGCCCGGCAGCGCCCGCCCCACCCCGCCCTCGGGGACGGCGGGCGCAGCCGTTCCGGCCGCGTGCGGGCGTGACCGTGAGGAACGAGGACCGCCACTGACCTACTCGCGCGTTACGTTCCCCGGAGCCGGCCGCCGAGGGCCGGCCCAGCGAGAGGGAGCGCGATGTCCGAGCAGCACAGCGCGGCACCGGCCGGCCGCACCACCGTCGAGCCCTGGGTCGTCACCGACGACACGGGCGCCTTCCTGGACTTCGTCACCCGGGCGTTCGACGGGAAGGAACTCGGCCGGGTCGAGACCGAGGACGGCTCGGTCGGCCACGGCGAGGTGCGGATCGGGGACACCGTCGTCTCGGCCTTCGACCGGCGCCCGGACTGGCCGGTGATGCCGAGCCTGCTCACCGTCTTCGTCCCCGACGCGGACCGCGCCTGCGCACGGGCCGTCGAGGCCGGCGCCCACGTCGTCACACCGGTGGCCGACGACGCCTTCGGGCAGCGCGGAGGGCGGGTGAGGGACCCGTTCGGCACCATCTGGTGGGTGACCAGCCACGTCGAGGACCTCAGCGAGGACGAGATGTGGCAGCGGCTTCAGCAGCCCGGGTACGCCGAGGCGATGCGGGTGGCCCAGGAGACCCTCGACGCCGAACTCGGCGGCCGTCACCGGGGACGGGCCAGTGCGCCCGTCCGGCCCACGTCCGGCTGAGGCGGTCCGACGGACCCGTACCGGCGCGCCTGTACGGGCCGTTGCCGCGCCTTGCGCGTAACCCCACCTCGACGACCGGGCGTTGTACGCCGTGCAAGGTGTGCACCAGCACGGCAAGGGAGTCGTGATCCATGGCGAACGGCAGCAGCAGCACACTCGACTCGTCCGACAGTCTCAAGGCGTTCGGGGCGGCCCTGAAGACCTTCCGGGAACGCGCCCTGCTCACCCAGGAACAGCTCGCGCAGCGGCTCAACTACTCGTACGCCTCGGTGGCCTCCGTCGAGCAGGGCCGGCGGATGCCGAGCGCGGCCTTCGTCGAACGCGCGGAGGAGGAACTGGAGGCGTTCGGCGTGCTGCGGGCCATGGTCCGCCACCTCGGGCGGCAACGGGGGCTCGCGGTCTGGTTCCGGGAGTGGGCGCGCCTGGAGGAGGCCGCGGTCACCCTGTGCACGTACGAGTGCCGGGTGGTGCCGGGGCTCCTCCAGACCGAGGCGTACACCCGCGCGGTCATGCTCAACGTCCCGCCCCCGCCGAGCGAGGAGCAACTGGAGCAGCGGATCGCCGCCCGTCGGGCCCGGCAGGAACTGCTCGGACGCAGACCGCCGATCGCGTTCAGCTTCATCGTCGAGGAGTCGGTCCTGCTGCGGCACACGGGCGGCGAGGAGGTCACCCGTGACCTCGTCGGCCACCTGCTGGCGTGCATGGAGCTGTGGAACGTGGAGCTGCAGATCATGCCGCTGCGCCAGCCGTACCACGCGGGGACGGATGGGCCCATGCAGCTTCTGGAGACGCCGGAACATCAGTGGGTGGGTTACGCGGAAGGCCAGAAGACGGGGCAGCTCATTCTTGACCGAGAAGCGGTGAGCGTCATGCAGATGCGCTATGCCAAGATGCGCTCGCAGGCCCTGTCCCCGGCGGACTCGGCCGAGTTGTTGCAGCGGATGCGAGGAGCGCTATGAGCACCCAGGGCGGGCTTGACTGGTTCAAGAGCAGCTACAGCGGCTCCGAAGGCGACAGCTGTGTGGAGGTGGCTGTCGTGCCGGGGACCGTGCATGTGCGGGATTCCAAGTCGGAGAACGGGCCGCGGTTCGAGGTGTCCGGTTCCGCCTGGCGTGAGTTCGTCGCGTTCGTGGACTGTTGAGGGGGCCAGATGGGTCACGGTGAGCCGGTCTGGTTCAAGAGCAGCTACAGCGGCTCCGAAGGGGACGACTGTGTGGAGGTGGCCGTCGCCGCCGATTCCGTGCACGTGCGGGATTCCAAGTCGGAGAACGGGCCGCGGTTCGAGGTGTCCGGTTCCGCCTGGCGTGAGTTCGTCGCGTTCGTGGACTGTTGAGGGGGCCAGA